>CADCII010000006.1 GCA_902801515.1 uncultured Lachnospiraceae bacterium | reverse complement strand
AAAACCAGATTCAGGAAATTGAAATGCGACAGAAAAAACTGACCTCGCAGATTAGACAGATTGGCAAGCGTCATGAATATACAAGCCGAAAAGCGCGTACGCACTACTTGATTCAGCTCGGTGCTGCTGTGGAACATGTATACGGTAATATGCTGGCAGATAAATCATTCGAGGATCTGTGCCGGTTCTTTTCTTCTCAAAAAAAGAGTCCTGAAGATGATTGTCGGCGTTGATATATGGTTCTTACCGTTCGCAAGAATGGCGCACTTATAGACAACCGAAGGGTCGTCTACTGCGCGCGTGCCTTCAGCAGGAGCCCTCCCTGGGCGGGGTCCTTCCGGACAGGAGCCTTCCGGCGGACTCCTGCGGAGGGCTCCATCCCAGCTCAATATTCTATATCCGGCTTACGCGAGCATGTTCCTGGAAGCCTGGAACAAAGACACACACTCAAAACCGCATCGCTTTCGCGTGATGCGGTTTTTCATTGCCTGTACGTGCCGACATCCAGCAGGATGCGCTGCATGCATGAGCTGCGATGGAAAGGAGACTCACAATGGCGATCTATCATATGTCAATCAAAATTCACAGCCGCAGCAAAGGGCAGTCTGCCGTTGCCTGCGCTGCTTATCGAAGCGGAGAAAAGCTGAAAGATGAAGAAACCGGAAGGATCTGTGACTACCGAAAAAAGCAAGGTGTTGTATACAGTGAGATCCTTCTCTGCGAACATGCCCCTCCGGAGTTTTCGAATCGCGAAATACTTTGGAACAGCGTTATGAGGTGCGAGAAAAACTCTGATGCACAATTCGCCCGCGAGTTTGAGCTCGCACTTCCAAGAGAACTTGACCGGAGCACACACATTCGTTTGCTCCACCATTTTCTGGAACCGCTGGTTCGCGAGGGGATGTGCATTGATTTTTCCATTCATGACAAAGGAGACGGCAATCCCCACTGCCATGCTTTGGCAACCATGCGCCCGATCAAAGAAGACGGCTCATGGGGCCTGAAGGAACGCAAAGGATATCTGCTGGATGATACTGGAGAACGGATCCCTATTATCGATCCGGAAACCGGACTCCAGAAAGTCGACAGCAGAAACCGCAGACAGTGGAAACGTGGCATGGTCGAAACGACCGGATGGAACAAAAAGGAGAATGCGGAGCGATGGAGAAAAGAATGGGAAGAATGCTGCAACATGTTTCTCCCGGATAAAGACAAGGTCGACCATCGCAGTTACCTCCGGCAGGGCGTCCCTCAGATCGCAACAAAACATGAAGGCTATGAGGCAAGACAGATGGAAATGGAAGGCCAGTTTTCTGACCGGTGCGAGGAAAACCGAAAGATACGGAATCTGAATTCTCTGCTTCGCAGACTGAAACAGAAGATCTGCACCCTGACACAAAAACTGAAACAGCTCAAAAAAGCATTTTATGAGATCAAGGAGTCCGTCTATGAACAAAAAGATACTAATAGACAACACAGAAATCGAAGTTATGTTCCTGGATCTTCTGGAACTTCTCTCACAGCAGCAGAGTCTGATCGAGGAAGCATCTTCTCTCTTGCTGGAACAGAAGGACCAGAGCGAAAGTATCCTGGGCGAACACAAGCTTCTTTCCCAACAACTCAACGAAACGAAGATAGAACTGGAGAAATGGAAGGAATTATCACAGACACTCAACACAGAAAACAACTCATTGCTCAGGCAGAATCAGGAATTGCTGCGCTTGGCGAATCAATCCGGGAGGTGAAAAGGCTAAATGAACGGTATGCAAGACTTCAGCGCCGACGATCTGCTGGATCAGATGGAAGAGATGCAGAACGAGATCGAGCAGAAAAACGACCTGATAGAGGACCAGGAAACCCAGCTTTTCCAACTGAAGAAAACGGATGGCGAGAAAGACTCCGAGATCCAGAGGTTGAACGCATTTATCACGAATTTGAGCAAAGAGAACGAAGACGCGCTCAGCAAGCTGAAAGAGAATCGGAACAAACTCGAACAAGATCTCAAAAAGGAGAGATCACGCCGTCAGTCTCTGAGCGAGACCTACCAGAGAGTAAACAGCCAATATATCACCCTCCTTCAAGAGCACGATAGACTTCAGCGTCGTTATAAACAGGATATCAGTATGGCAGAGAGCAGAACGGAGTCAACCGAATACATTATGGCCCAGACCAAAAAGGATTGTGATGCTTCCAATGCAGCTCTTTTCCAGTTCCGAACTGGCGGTGTTTTTATCCTGTGTGCTTCAGTTCCCTGTCTTCTTGTTCCCGGTGGCAGTTTTCTACGTGACTGCAGTCGCCTGAGCGGCCTGACGGCGTCAGCAGCATACTCTGTATTTCTGTGGATCGTCAGCACGATCAAAAGACTGTCCGGTCCGGCAATGGGATGGAATCACTTTGCAGGATATATCCTGCGGCTGCTTATGGCTCTTGTTCCCATCGCAGTGTTTGCAGCAGTTGTTTACTTCACAACGCAATTCATAGTCTGGTATTTCAGCATCGCCGCAAACAGGATCCCTGCCTTTGCGTTTCTACTTGCAAGCGTGCTGTGCGCAGCGTCATGGCAGGCCTGGAGCGCTGCAGACTATTACCAGGGAGTAAACACTGCACTTGCGCTGATTATCGTCCAGCCGGTGTTCTGGCTTCTTAGATTGCTTCTCTCTCCGGTTGTACGGCGGGTGCTGCACCGGATTCGGGAGTAATCAATTAAGAACATACTGTTAATGGCAGAACTGACAAAATTTCAGAAGTCTTTCATTTATGGGTTTCTCTTTTCCGTGCTCCTATGACTTTTGCGTTTTGTCATTTCTGTCATTTTATCATGATTCTCTGGGAAAAACTGCAAACCACTGTATTCCAGAATCAGAGAGGGGAACTATGAATAAAACCATAATGTATCAGTATATGAAAAATGGGCCAGCAGATACCCGTTCCAAATATCTGTTCCTTGTTGAAGATAAGGATATCGCTTTGAATATCTGCCTCGTAGGCAGTTCAGCACAGGCAATCCTGGACTGTAAAGATGAGACAGCATACTTCAATCTCGAAGAATTCCTGAACTACATGGAGTCTATCAGCAACACCGGGACAAGCCAGATAGACTTCACCTATGTGCTTTGCCTGTCGACCAGGAATCGCAATGACAGGGTAGAAGAATACTGCCGGAACAACCACCTGAATTTCAAGAACGCATGGCAGCTGTTCCGCAACAAAGAATACTGCGGTAAAACCAACTATATAGACACGGTCCGGGAAATCATAAAAAACTACATAGACCGGCAGGAAGGGCCTGATGGAGAAGGGATCGGCATAGACCGGTCCGTTTTTCATATTTACGGGAAAAATGATGTGCCGAAAGGCGTTTATGACGGAAAAGTCGTGGACTACCTCATGACGCATATCCGGATGTTCGTTATCGGATCTACACCCTATCTGTATGCCGAAGGCGTATACCGGAAAGATCCCGATGGATCTTCCCTTCGTTCACATATCCGCGAGCTCCTGTTTGATGAATTCAGAAACAGTTCTATTATCAACCGGATATATCGGCAGCTGATCGATCAGCCATTTTTGAAAAAGACGATCAATGAGATAAATCTTCAGCCTCGGCGGTGGGTGAACTTTCAGAACGGGTATTTTGACCCAGTATCCTGGACATTGATCAAGCATGATCCGAAGTATCTCACCATCAATCAGATTCCTATGCGTTTTGACCCAGGTTCCTGGCCCAGACCGGATCCACCGGATACAGCAAGTACAGAGGATACAGCGTCAGCTGATAAAGCTTTGGAGAATCCTATACTTCATAAGCCACACCTGATCGACAGGTTTCTGGAAACAGCAATTTCGGATCCGGATAACCTTCGGATGCTCTGGGAATATTGTGGCTACTGCTTCACTGCTGACACAAGTATGCAGAAATTCCTGATGATCACCGGAAAGGGAGGTACCGGGAAATCGGTCGTAATTGATCTAATCACATCCATCATCGGATCGGAAAACTGTTCTGCGGTGACTCTCCAGAATCTGAACGAGCGGTTTTATCCAAGCTGCCTGTTCGGCATGCTTCTGAACGCCTGTGCGGACATCCCAAGCACTGCAATGGAGAACGTTGACGGGCTGAAAAAGGCCACTGGCGAGGACTTGATGATCTATGAACGCAAGGGTGAGAACCCCAGTTTCTACCACAGTTATGCCAAGCTCTTGTTCTCTGCGAATGAGATGCCGCTCAATCTTGATGACAGGACGAATGCCTACTACCGACGCATGCTGGTTATCGAAATGAGTCATGTCGTCAGCGCAGAGGAAAACGATCTTGACTTGAAGTCAAAGCTCTATGGAGAAAGGGACTATTTTCTCTTCCGTGCAATGGAAGGCCTACATCAGCTGTATACACAGGGGCGCTTCACACAGAGCCGGAGCAGCCAGGCACATATCGAAGAGCTACGCCGGTCAGCGGATAGTATTCAGGCCTTTCTCTATGATCGGATCATGGTAAAGGAAGGATCAAGGATTGCACGAAGCAGCATGTACGAGTCCTACAAGAATTACTGCGAGGAAAATGACCGCCGTCCTTACGGCAAATCCGTTTTCTTCCGCCGCATGAAAGACATACAACTGAAAAAGACCAGTGCCGGATTCTTCTATATGAACGTCGACTTTAAGGAAGATGATTTCGTGGAAGTGGATCCTGAGGAGGAAGTTCCATTTTCATAGACTCCCGGACATGAAAACCCGTCAATGCATCACTCCGGTGGAATCGCGAGCCTCCGGATCGAAACTGTTAATACTACATACAACACGAAGTGAGAAGGCCTTCTCCATTTTTAGTATGGAGAGCATATGAAAAAGAAAACAAACGCGCCAGGTTTTCACCTGGAGCTGCATGAAAAACTGAATAATCCGAATCTGACTGCTCCGTTGAGCGAAGCTGATCTCTTGCAGTACGCTGTTAAGAACGGTAAAATTGATATTGACGTTATGCTGGGTGAGATCAATGACATGAATAAAAAAGAAATACTATCCCGGCACAAGTACGCAATATCGCACTGTAAGAAAGGAGATCGAGAATACTACTGCACGCACCTGCCTAATCCAAAAGCAGGCGGTGCAAGACTGTTTCGCAAAAGAGATACTCTGGAACAGCTTGAGGAAGCAATCGTAGAATACTATCGCAAGCTGGAGGAAGAGATCTACATCGATAAGGTCTGGAAAGAATATAATGACCGGCGCCTTGACTTCGGTGAGATCCAGCAATCCAGCTATGACCGCTACAATGATGATTTCCACCGTTTCTTTATAGCCCGGCCAAATAACCTGATTCATCGCAAGTTCCGTCTGATCACCCCGGATGACATTGAAGTGTTCATCAAAACGGCAATCAAAGAGTTAGGATTGTCTCGGAAAGCATATGGCGGCCTTCGCACGATTATTCGCGGAACCTTCAAGTACGGGAAACGCCGCAGATATACAGATCTCAGCATCTCCGAGTTCTTCGGGGATCTGGAACTGCCGCGGAACATCTTTGAGAGAAGGATTATCGAAAAGGAAAAAGAAGTCTTCAATGAAGATGAGATCCCTGTCATTACCAGTTATCTTCGGGAAAATCCGGATCTGCGCAACCTGGGGATTCTACTTACCTTCGAGACCGGACTTCGTGTCGGCGAGCTAGCTGCATTGAGGGCCTCTGATCTGAATGGCAGGGTGATCCGGATCCGCCGGTCAGAAGTAAAACACCGTATCAGTACTGAATCTGGAAGTAAGTGGCTCTTTGAGGTCCAGGAACATGCTAAGACCGACGCTGGTGCAAGAGATCTGATCATTCCGTCCGGAGCGGCTGAGACTTTTCGCAGAATCACCGCGCTGAATCCGGACGGGGAATACCTGTTTGAGGAAAACGGAAAACGCTTAAATGCAAATTCGTTCAACAAGCGGCTCACTTCAGTATGCCGAAAAGCAGGCATCCCGAAACGGTCGATGCATAAGATCCGCAAAACCTATGGAACCACACTGATCGATTCTGGTGTAGATGAAAAGTTCATCCAGGAACAAATGGGGCATCGTGATATTACAACCACAAAAAAGTTCTACTATTTCAGCAATAAGTCCCAGAAAAACAAGGAATTGCAGATCGAGCGAGCATTCAGTTCCTGACCCGTACATATCATCGGCTGGTTCCTGTTGGTTCCAAATTGGTTCCTGCCTCATTTCCGGCAAAAAAGAAACCCCGATTTTCCTTGTAGTTACAAGGAATTTTCATCCTCTCATTCCTCAAAATATCCAGTAATTATCAGCGTTTCAGCAACACGATGCCCAACCTTCAGGTGATGACTTTCTGATGACTTCGTGATGACTTTCAGAACATCACCGCCTGAGCGATCTGATCCTGCTTGGTCTTTGCACTCCTGTTGCTGTAATAATAGAGTTTTCTGGTAGTAGAAACATCTGTGTGGCCCATCTGCTCTGCAACAAAACTGTCATCAACATCATGATCAAGCAGCATCGTTCCATATGTTTTACGGATTTTATGACTCGAATGATGTACGATTCCAAGCTTATCACAGATGTCGGAGATCCGTTTGTTCAACGTATTGCCTCTGATCCGCTTTCCCTTATTCATCAACAGATATTCACCGTTTGGATTCAGTGCCTGTATTTTTCTTAAGGTCTCATGTGCCTGCGGAGGCAGTACAATATCCCTGCAGCCGGCATCCGTCTTTGCATGCTCTTTAATGGAAAGTTTCCAGGTGCCATCTTCCTCGCGATATTTGTACTCTGTACGGAATACATGGAGTACATTCTGCCCAATGTCAGAAGGCTTTAAGGCAACTGCTTCACCTACTCTTAAGCCTGTCTGGAACATGAGCATCAATCCCAGATTCCAGATATCTTCATTGTTCTGAAGATAATTCCGGATCAAGGGCGTGTCTGCTTCCGAAAAGGTTTCACATTCCTTATGGCGCACCACGGTTCTGAAGGCGTGTCTGGAAATATCAAGATCTCCCATGAACTGGGTAATACTGATATTGGTAAATCCATGCTTCTTTGCATACTTGAACATCCCGTTGATCAGTATCGCCAATCCCGAATACGCCCTGCGCGTCAGTTTCAGTTCCGAGATCGTTGTCTTGATAAACGTCTCCAGATCATCTTCTGTGATATTCTTCACTTTCTTCCTGCAGATCGGCTGAGACTTTCTAAAGAATCGTTTATAATCGTCTTTGTACCGATCATAGGACTGCCTTTGGATCTCTCCATACAGCAGTTTTTCAGATGACCAGGCATTAAAAATGTCCTCCAGATAAATGGCATCTTCCTGGGCTTTATAATGCTTTACCAGATAATTCTCCAGTTCCTCCTTTGTTTTTCTGCGTCTGATCTTACGTTTTCCATTTTCGTCGTAAATATAAGTCAGATACATGCCTTTCTTATCTTGCCAGATTTCTCGTGAATGCTGTGACAATAACTGTTCTCGCTTCATTCTCTCAACACTGGCAGCTATCTCGTCAACACGGAGTATACCATTGTTGACAGCCTCTCTCAATACGTCCTGTATATCCATCTCCTGGAGAATCTGTGTCTCAGCATCCACGGTCTCACCTCCTTTCCCGTCAGACGTTTTGCAATTCGTCAAATGTCTATTCGGAAATTTGTGGGCATTCCCACAGTGCTTGTCCCCTTTTCTTCTGCACATCCACACGTCTGGAAGACGGATATCAAAACACTGTATTCCCCGCTTCCCAGCACGTTTTAGACATATAGACACTTACTTTTATTTCAGTAATTCAAAAGAAGAAGTATTCAAGATTCATATAAATAAGAGGAACAACCGGCCTGATATCCGTCTATCTGTCTGGCGATGCCATCCCTGGTCCTGCCAGGCATTTCCATGCATGAGTCAGCTGACCGGATTTCTCCTCCTTGTTCCTTTTGCTTTTCGGAGATTATACTGGCCAGCAAAACCCGCCTGTATTGGTCTGCACATGGATCCCGTTATAACCCCTGGCTGTCTTTCCCCCCTGTGTTTTGATATTCTGCGAATAGCTGATGCCAAACTTTGACTCGTTCTTTTTCAGGTATCCGGTGAAGGTCCGCTCTGCCAGCGGCTTTTCTACATTGTCCGCGCACCACTTCCGATATGCCTCGTACAGCTGCCGGGATGTTGCATGGGTCCTTTCCTCAAACCGAACATATCCCTCCGACTCCAGGAAAGAGAGGATATTGTTATCATCTCTCCGGACGTCTTCAAGGTTACCTCTGGCGCGTTCGCTGATCGTAAAACGGTATCCGTTCCCGATCAGGCGGTGCAGCCCTTCCAGCGCCCATAGCAGGATGCCCTCTGCTTCAGCCGCAAGCTTGTCTCCCAGGGCATAGTCATCCACACGGTTTTTATCCCTGTCCCTGGTCTGCAGGACTATCTGCCGGCGGTAAAAACCATCAGACCTGTCATGCAGCGCGGTAAGCGATCCATTGCCCAGTCCCATCAGCCTGCAGTAAAGATCACCCTGTACGCTCTGCCTTCCTTTTCGTTCAAGATCGATCTTCCCTTCCAGGGTGACGATGACCTTCAGCGTATTCGTATCCGGCAAGGCTTCCATCTTCATGTCGTCATCCAGCATCAGGAGCATTCCTTCCTGATCTGCCCGCGCAAAGCGGTCTGACGCCAGTTTCTGCATGCTGCTGGTCGTCATGTTATTGCCAAGCAGCGCCCGGAGCACCTTGCCAAGCCTCGATTTCCCCTCACCACCGTTTCCGATAATAAGCAGCATCTTCTGCGCCGCATTCGTTGGGATCAGGCAATAACCGATGAATTCCTGCAGGGTAGGGATATCCTCCGGATAAAGCAGTTCATTCAGGAACCAGATCCATGTAGCAGGCACAGGTGCGTCCGTCCGGTAACTGACCGGGAGACGGTTGATGCAGAATGTCCGGTCCGTTGTAAACCTCCTCTCACGCAGGAAATAAGTCCCGTTATGAAAATGGATCCTGTCCGCCTCGATCGGGAGCTCTTCGCTCATGGCCATCAGTTTCAGTGCACCCATATACTTCTCCACATTCTTGGCCACGTTTGTTTTGATATATGGCCTGACATAAGAAAAGATCTCACTTTTCACGCTGTCATCACTTATGCGGCCATCTATGTCATAGAGACGGTCACGGATACACCTCATGGGATGCTTCTCCAGAAGGCAGGCGCAGAACGCGACCTCATCGATCCTGTTTCCATCGAACCACTCCGGATCTGCTGCCTGCCCAAACGCCTCCATGGTCTCTTCAAACGCCTTCATTTTCTCCTGTGGTAAATCTGTCCAGTCTTCTTTCATACTCCTTCACCTTCTCCCTGTAGCAATTCATCAGATCTATCTTTTTCTCCGGAGTCCCCTTCAGAATTTCGTCCATAAGGAACTCAACCGTCGATATTTCCCGGAGCGCTTCACAGAAGCGGTCGTTCCATTCATCTTCCGGTCCGGAAGGCGCTTCCGTTTCCTTCCACGACATCAGCAAATGATGGTAATCCGCCAGCACACGAAAAAAGCGCTCCTGTGTCGCAAGGCAGCGCTCTGTTAACGTTTTCTTTTTAGGAGGAAGGCGTCCAGGACGCCCCCTGTTTACTATTCTCTTTCCCACCCTTCCTGCAGAAGGCCGTCGCTGTTTGTATGATATTCCAAAATCATCAGCAAGCCTGGCAGCAGCCTCCAGTTTACTGATCCCCAGTAGACCCGCTGTGAAGTCAATCACATCTCCATCCGCACCACAGCCAAAACAATGATACCGACTGTCGATCTTCATGCTTGGGTCTCTGTCATCATGAAAAGGGCAGCGGGCCATTCCGCCTCTGTTGATTTTTACACCATAGTGCCTCGCAGCATCATCTGTTCTGATACTTTCCTTCACTGCCCGGAATACAGAGCGGCTGTTTCCATTGGTTGTCCTGTATCCCATCCCTTATCCTCCCATGCCTGCAGCTGTGCATTTCTCTTTTTGTAATTCCCGGATCTTTTCTCTGGCACTCTCATACAGGCCTCTCATCTGCTCATAGGATTTCCACAGATCATCGTATGCGGACTTCGCGTTCTCGTACTTCTGTTCCATCTCTTCCCAGAGCGTAAGCAGCATCTCGTTTTCTTCGTTCAATCTGGCACTCAATTGTCTCAATGAAATCTTCTGTGTGTACAAGGAGCGGGTTTCCTGCTTCCCTCTGGCTAATGCTGCCAATAGTTCCTCCCTCGTCATATCCTGCGAGGCTGCCGCTTCTTTGCCGGAGATCTCTTTCCTGCTTAAGCTGTTCGTACTGGCTTCGAATTCTTTTCCCGGCATCCATAACTCTTTTAATCCCTGCAATTCCTGATTCTGCTTCACCAATACTTCGTTCTGTTCTGACAGATCGCTGCAAAAGATCTTCCATTTCCGGATCTGTTCCTGCAGCTCCCGGATCTTCACTTCGTCCTTTTGGGACTGGTCCATCAGCTGATGCATGTCCTGGCAAATATCCTGCAGGAGTGCCATCGCCTCCTTCAGATAAGCCTGCTGCTTTCTGAGCAGCGAAATCATACAGTTCATCAATTCCATAACCGCTTCCGTCATTGCCATAATCTCCCCTTTCTGTTCTTTTCTCCAACAATTCCCTGCCAGGGATAAAACCTGCAAGCTTTTTCATTTCTTCCCTGATCAACGCAATACTCCCGATCAGCTCATCCAGCTGTTTTCTGGCTTTTTCCAGAAATGCGTTCCAGATCCGAATCGCCCTGTTTTCCTCACAGCGCTCGGAAATGAATCCCATCGCTTCCATTTGCCTAGCCTGGTATCCTTCGTGGACAGTCGGCTCCTGCAGTTTTCCCTGGTCTGCATAACTGCGGTGGTCAATCTGGTCTTCCTTCTGAAGATATCTGTTGCAGCAAACCTCCCAGCTTTTTCTCCACTCATCAACCCGGTCCCGCCGGTTCCATCCTGTTGATTCCACCAGGCCGCGTTTCCACTGCTTCCAGTTTCTTGCATCAACCTTTTGTTTTCCTGTACCCGGATCGATGACAGGGATCCTGTTTCCATTCAAGTCCAGTAAATAACCTTTTTTCTCTTTATCGCCCCAGCCGCCGTCCTCCCTGATCGGACGCATCGTCGCAAGAGAATGGCAGTGCGGGTTCCCATCGCCCTTGTCATGTATTGCGAAGTCAATGCACATCCCCTCCTCTACAAGCGGTTCAAGGAATTCATGCAGCATCTTTATCTGTGATTCCCTGTCAGCTTCCCTTGGCAGCGCGATCTCAAACTCGCGTGCAAACTGTGCGTCCTTCGATTTTTCCACCTTCATCACGCTGTTCCAGAGCGTCTCCCTGTCCCGGTATTCAGCCGGTGCGTTCCTGCAGAGCATGATCTCTTTGTAGACAACTTCCTTCTTTTTTCTGTAATCACAAAGCTTCTGCAGTTCTTCATCGTAGATCCGTTCACCGGCCCGGTACGCTGCACAGGCTACTGCCGACTCTCCTTTACTGCGGCTGTGGATCTTGACTGACATATGATAGATTGCCATACTGGCTCCTCCTTTCTGGCAAGCGCCGCCTGCTCCGATATGATTTTCACCGTGATTGCCCGCCGCCTGCGCAAGGCCGCAGTCCGAGCAGAACTCCCGCGGAAAGCGCGCACTTATTCAGGACGACCTCTGGTTGTCTATAAGTGCGCATTTCTTCGAAATGAGCATTTTTCACATAATCTGCAGGGAAGCGATCAGGGCAGCATAAAGGAGCATCTGCCGTCAACCACATTGAAAGCTCCTATTTTTCTCTCTGCTGTTTTCAGGTATTCCCGGAAAGCCGGAAGATCTTCCTTAGGAATCTGCCTTCCCATGACAGACTCGACTTCAGCACCAATGCCGATCAAGCGATGTGCACGCTGTCTTCGGTTCTGATAACTGATCTCATTCTCCTTTTTCCAGCGGCGCGCCTGTAACTTTGTGTTTTTTCTTTCGACCGATTCCAGTTTTTCTTCCAGATCCGCTACGTCCTGTTTCATCTTTTCAACCTGTTTGTCTATGATCATCCGTTCCTCCTTCCTGGCAGAAGGGCATAGAAAAAGGACCGCTGTGCTTAGCGATCCTTCATTCCATCTGCCCTGCTCATTCAGTTTTCGACAATACTATTGTACGCTGAAAAATGTGCAATGGTGTATCCACTTGCCGACTATCAGGCCTGTTTTTTTATTTTTTTTGCGTAATCATGTATCCGCTATGTATCGGAAGTGTATCCGCTATGTATCGAGCGTGTATCTCCTCCAACCGGTGACATATTTCCATAATACAATTCTACACCAAACAGGGTGTCATTGTGTTTCAACTTTCAGGGGTTCGTGCTCATCCCGTTTCATTTTTCTGGGTTCTTGTTTCATAGTGTTTCACTACCGTGTCACAATAAAAAATCAAAACAGGATTCCGAAAGATAGAATATCATAATACCATTATACCCATGAAAATGTTTTTCTGTGTTCACACTTGACGCATATCTGTTCAAATATCGGGGTTTTTGTTCAATGGCGTTCACAAAACAGTTTTCTGGTGTTCAATTTGTTTCATCATGTTTGGCTGACGACTGTCTGAGATGCATAAGTAATAGACGGCGCAGCCTTCCAGGCACCAGCAGGTGTGCACTTCAGCCCTTTACTCACTTTAGATTCATGGATTATTATCTCAAGTGATTCGTTATTACTGTGTTATTTCATCGAAACAGTCCAGTTATCACCATTCACCAAATACTGAAACTCTGTTAATTCCGGATCATTGATAACTCTCAAAAGTTCATCCAAATCATCTACTGCATCTATTTCCGAAAGACGGCTGCAATCAATCCATTCCATCTGGCCTTCCTCCGATGAAACAACTTTCCCGGAAAACTGCTCTGTTTTAAACAGAAAAACAATATACCTCCCGTTTTCTATCGGGAACTGCTTTATTCCAGCCAGCTTCGGATTGATAATATCCAGACCGGTTTCTTCCTTCATCTCTCTTTTCACAGCATCGACAAAAGATTCTCCCGGTTCAACATGACCACCCGGAAGTGTATATCCCTTCCAGTCCTTTTTTACTCTATTCTGCATCAGAATTTTGTCTCCATCCTGAATGACAAAGCACGGTCAATTCAACATTTTCTGTTTTTGCCATCTTTTTACTCTCCAAATACTTATTCGCATCTTCTCTTGCTCGGAAAATATGGATTTCTTTTCCTGTGCTATACTGTTCCAGCAATCCATATATCTAGAGAAGCTTTGTTTCAGAGAAATCGATGATCCACTGCCAAAATTCTTCATCAAGTTCTTCTAAAGAATAAGGATTGCAATGCTTCGATAATACCATTATACCCATGAAAATGTTTTTTTGTGTTTCCGATTGAGGGCACCTTGTTTCCAATTTCAGGGTTTTTGTTTCCTGGCGTTTCCAAAATGTATTTTATTGTTCATTTCGTTTCTTCTTCGACTCGATGTATACTATGTAATGATCGATTAATTGAATTTCACTGGAGTATTGCAAGATGAAAAAAATAGCAATCATAGATGATGATGTTTACATAGGAGATATGCTGACGGAAGTGCTTATGCGGGAAGGATACCATGTTTTGAGAGCGTATTCCGGCACAGAAGCCTTATATCTCCTCTCACAAAGCAAGCCGGATCTGGTCCTGCTGGACCTTATGCTGCCGGGTCTGTCCGGGGAGGAAATCCTTCCTCACATTCAGGATCTACCTGTAATCGTTCTTAGCGCCAAAGTGGATGTTCAGGATAAAGTAACCCTGCTTTTGAGCGGTGCGGCAGATTACATGACCAAGCCCTTTGATATTGAGGAGCTTCTGGCAAGAATTATAGTTCAGCTGCGCAAAACCGAGAAGACAACAACGGATTCAACAATCAGCGTCGGCGATCTTTCGCTTGATGTGATGTCTCAGAGCGTGTCGGTCTATGGAACTGCCGTTAAGCTGACCAGAACTGAGTTTGCCATTCTGAAGCTGCTGATGAATAACCCTGGACAGGTGATCTCCAAAGCTGCCCTGCTTGACCGGATCAGTCTGGATACGCCGGACTGCACGGAGCGATCTTTGAAACAGCATATCAGTAATCTTCGTAAAAAGCTGCAGGATGTCAGCGGGGCCGATTATATCGAAACCGTATGGGGGATCGGCTTTAAACTGGCTGAGCAGAAATCTTGACCAAATCCTGACGCTTTTCCTGACCGTTTTCTTGACCTTTTCCTGTTACACTCGGGTTGTCGAAAGGAGGTAACCACTTATGGAATATGTTTTACAAACCGACAACCTGACAAAAAAATACAGAAATTTTCAGGCCTTGAACGGACTTTCCATGCACGTTCCCAAAGGGGCTATTTATGGCTTCGTGGGAAAAAACGGAGCGGGCAAAACAACACTGATCCGCTTGATCTGCGGGCTGCAGGAACCGACCTCCGGTGAATTTTCGCTATATGGCATAAAGAACAATAGCAGAGATATTGTGAAATCCCGCCGGCGTATGGGCGCAGTGGTGGAAACGCCGGCTATCTATCTGGATATGACAGCAGAGGAAAATCTGAAACAGCAGTATCTGATCCTCGGCCTGCCATCCTATGATGGTATTCCCGAGCTTTTGAAACTAGTGGGCCTTGAAAACACCGGCAAGAAGAAAGCAAAGCATTTTTCCCTGGGCATGAAACAGCGCCTGGGCATTGCTGTTTCCCTTGCCGGAGATCCGGATTTCCTTGTCCTTGACGAACCTGTCAACGGTCTTGATCCCCAAGGGATAGTGGAAATACGGGAGCTGATTCTGAAACTAAACCATGAGAGGCAGATCACGGTGCTGATCTCCAGCCACATCCTCGATGAACTTTCCCGCCTGGCTACCCATTACGGAATCATTGACCATGGGCGTATGGTAAGAGAACTCAGTGCGCAGGAACTTGATGCCGCATCCCGTAAATGCGTCTGTATAGAGGTTTCCGATACGGCCGTGCTTGCGCGTGTTCTGGATTCCATGAACCTGGAGTACCGTATCCACTCGGAAACGACTGCAGATATATTTGCAAAGATCAATGTGACGCAGCTTACAATTGCCCTGGCAAAAGAAAATTGCGAAGTGCTGTCCATACAGGAAAACGATGAGAGTCTGGAGAGCTTTTTTATTTCTCTGGTAGGAGGTACAAAGCAATGATCAGAATCTTGAGAGCCGATATGGCACGGCTTCGGAAAAGTACTTCTTTTCGTCTTTCGCTGCTTGGAATGCTGGTACTTTCCATACTCTTTATGATCATGCAAGCGACCGGGATGGATTATACAGTGCCCCTGAGCCGAGTGATCTTTCTGCCAATGAGTATGTATGGAGTCGCAATGGCAGCGTTTATCAGTGTATTTGTCGGTACGGACTTCAGTGACGGGTTCATCAGAAACAAGCTGCTGACTGCAGATCATCGCTGCAATCTGGTTGTTTCGCAGATCATCGTCAGCTGCATGGGCTGTCTTATTATCTATATCGCGATAACAGTCTTTACCGCCGTTGTCGGACGGTTCTTCTTTGAGGACAATGTGAATCAGGCAGTTTTCTTCCGTTATTTCATTCTTGGCATAGGTATGAGCCTCGTCACCGGCTGTATATTTTCTGTCATTACAATGCTTTGTGGCAGTAAAACGACCGCCATCCTGTGGTGTATGGGACTGGCGTTCGGAATGCTGTTTCTGTGCCTGCACACGAATGAAATACTGGTACAGACGGCGTATAAAAATGGCGCTCCCAATCCCCGTTATGTAAGTGGGTTTCGAAGAGAGCTGTGCGGCATTCTTCATGATCTGAATCCTTGCGGGCAGGCAGCACAGCTCTCCGGCTGGGAGGTCTGGCATCCGGTTCGTGAACTTCTTTTTAATTGTATATTGATAATTGGACTGCCAGCTGTATGCTGTATGTTGTTTCGCCGCAAAGACATATACTGACGAGGGGGATAAGGAGGTAGGAAAATGCGAAAAATCCTTTGTGCGAATTTCTATCGTCTAAGGAAGGATAAATTTTTTTGGAGTGCATTCCTGAGCCTGTTGGCTTTGCCTGTTTTTATAAGCTTTATAAGCTATCAGAGTAATCTGGGCCAGGATCACGACCCGATATATGTGGAAACTGTCCTGTTCAACCTTTTTCCTGTGATTGCTTTCGTGTGTGCTGTTTTAATCGTTCTGTACCTTGGAACAGAGTTTGATGAAAATACTGTCCGAAACAAGCTGAGCGTGGGCCATACAAGAAAAGAGATTTACTATGCCAACTATCTGACATGTATAACTTTCTCCCTTTCACTGCTGCTTATCTGCCTGCTTTCTTCAGGTGTGGCAGGATATATTTTCTTTCGTGATTTTCTGCTGAGCCGGACCCGCATCACTTTTCTAATTCTCTGCTGCATTCTTTGTATGATGGTGTTCTCTGCCATCAGCGTTTGGCTGACAATGAATATCCATAGAAAATCCACCGCCCTTGTTGCAACGCTTCTGGTCATGTTTGCGATAATGATCTTCGCATCTTATCTGGAAGGTGTATTGGAGGAGCCTGAAATGACGTACAGCAGTGTTACTGTCACTATGGAAGAAGTGGAACTGGGGGAACAGGTTCCCAATCCGTCATATATAGGCGGTACTGCGCGTACAATCATGGAATTTGTCTTTGATATGCTGCCTTCGGGTCAGGCAATACAGATCAATAATATGAATTTTGACCGCTGCCTGCGGTGGCCATTGCTGTCTGTGATCATGCTGGCAATAATTACTGCAGCCGGATATCTTCCTTTCCGAAGGAGCGACCTTCAATGAATACAAGGAGACTATATGGATTATCTTCTGTTCTTCATCATCGGGATATTGCTTATGATCATCTTTGCCCTGACAGCGAAGTTTTTTCTTCTGCACAGATCAGCCCAAGAGATCAGGGAAGCATTTCAGAACAGATTGACAGAAGATACGAATACCCTGATTGATATCTCCTCCCGTGATCCTTATATGCGCTCTCTGGCGGCAGACATAAACGAACAGCTCAGGAAGCTCAGAAACGAACGCCGCCGTTATCAGCAGGGCGATCGGGAACTGAAAGAGGCTGTAATGAACATTTCCCATGACCTGCGTACGCCTCTGACAGCTATTTATGGGTATCTTTCCCTGCTCGACCGGGAAGAGAAAAGCAAGCAGGTAAATCGATACCTGTCTCAGATAGAAAACCGGGTAAAAGCGATGTCGACCCTGACCGAAGAGCTGTTCCGATACAGCGTGATCACATCGGCCGGGGAGTTAAGACCGGAGCGTCTGGACATGGTAAGGGCATTGGAGGAAAGTCTGCTTTCTTTTTATGGCAGCATGCAGGAAAAAGGGATCCGGCCGGAAATTCATATGCCGGAATCCTCCGTTTACCGCGAACTGGATGCCAGTGCGCTGGGCCGTATTTTTTCAAACATCATCAGTAATGCCCTGAAATATTCCGACGGAGATTTCATTGTCAGCATGGAAGACAATGGAAGCATTACATTTGCCAATACAGCAAAAGATATGGATCCTGTAACGGTGGGAAAGCTGTTTGATAAATTCTATACTGTGGAAGCAGGCCGCAATTCCACTGGATTGGGACTTTCTATTGCAAAGCTACTAACGGAAAAGATGGGTGGGAGCATCGAAGCAGAATACCGTAAGAACAAGATAATAGTCCATCTGTCTTTTTCTAAATGACGAGATAGCCGCCTTTCTCCTTTCAATTATTCCTCTCATGAAATGGATGCAGTTATTTCTTCTCCGGATAACACTCTACTGGACTTTCAGCTTCTTTTCAGCAGGGGATGAGAGAATCGAACTCCCACCAAAGGTTTTGGAGACCCCTATCATACCATTTGACCAATCCCCTACAGCCGTCTTTCAGACGACTTAATTTTTATATCACATATTACTCTGGCCTGTCAATGCTTAATTTTCGACTCTTAGTCGAAAAATGCTTGACAGGCATCTTTCTGCGGGGTAATATAAAACCGACCAGCAGTCGAATATGGGAGGTGCGCCATGAAAAAAGGAGAAAGAAGAAAACAGGAACTTCTGCAGATTGCTTACCGTATGTTTCTCCAGAAAGGATATGAGGAGACGAGTGTCGATGAGATCATATCGCAGGCAGGCATCGCCAAGGGCACTTATTACTATTACTTTGAGACCAAAGAGCAGATGCTGGAAGAAGTGATCGGAATGATGATTGAGCAGGAAATGCAGGCGGCTGAACAGATCCTGCAGACGGATCTCCCGGTACCGCAGAAGATCGTGGGAATCATCACATCGCTGCGCCCGGCAACGGCGGAATCCCCGATCGAAGAAGCGCTTAAGAAGCCCGAGAACATAATTATGCACGGCAAGATTCAGAAAAAACTGATTGAGTCAGTGACTCCTCTCCTTTCAAAAGTGGTAGAGGAAGGAATTGCCGAAGGCATATTTGCCTGTGACCATATTCCGGAGAGAGTCAGAATGCTGCTCGTTATCAGCAGTGAAACCTTTGATGAGGGGCAATTTTCAGAAGGTGATATCGCCGTCTTTATAGATATGGCAGAGAAGCTGCTCGGTGCAGAGACAGGTACCATGCAGTTTATCAGAGAACTGATCCGGTAAGGGATAAGAAAAATGAAAGACAATAAAAACTTCCGGAGATTTCTGCTTCTGTGGTCAGGAGAGATGATCTCTTCCATCGGCGGAGGTCTGACGAGTTTCGGTCTTGGTGTCTATATCTTCCGTCAAACTGGCAGTGCCGCCAGTTTGGCGCTTGTGACGCTGCTGGGTTTTCTTCCGACACTGTTCCTGTCGGTTCCCGCCGGTGTTCTTGCAGACCGCTATGACAGAAGACTCCTGATGATGATCGGAGACGGCTGTTCCGCACTTGGCATCTTTTACATCCTGATCTGCATGATGCGCGGCGGCGCCACTCTGACACAGATCTGTACAGGAGTATTCGTAAGTGCAGTCTTCTCTTCGCTTCTTGAACCCTCTTTCCGTGCTACGATCACAGACCTGCTGACAAAGGAGGAATACTCAAGGGCGAGCGGCCTTGTATCCCTTGCAGGGAGCGCAAGATACCTCTTCTCACCGGTCATTGCCGGATTCCTCCTCACGGTCAGTGATGTAAAGTTCCTGCTCGTCATTGATATCTGCACATTTTTCCTGACCATAGTAAGCGCCGCAGTGGTCCGGAAAGGCATTGGAAGTAAAGCTGCCGAGAAGAAGGAAGCATTTCTGCAGAGTATGAAAGAAGGATGGCGTGTGCTCTGCGCAAACAGAGGTGTGCTGATGCTTGTTGCTGTATCTTCCGGAATCACACTCTTTATGGGAGTATTCCAGATTCTGGCAGAACCTCTCATCCTCTCTTTTTCCGACGCGAAAACACTTGGGGCGGCAGAGACCATATGTGCCTGCGGAATGTTGGTAAGCGGACTCTTTCTCGGAGTTAAAGGGCTGAGAAGTCATTACGTCAGAACGCTTGCACTGTCTTTGATGGCAGCCGGCCTGTTCATGTCCGGTTTCGGGCTGTTTGAAAGTATTATGCCCATCTGTATATTCGGCTTTCTGTTTTTCGCGGCACTTCCCTTTGCCAACAACTGTCTTGACTATCTGGTGCGGACGAATATCCCGGATGACGCACAGGGAAGAGCCTGGGGCTTGATCGGTTTTCTCTCTCAGCTTGGATATGTCGCAGCCTATGCTCTGTCCGGCGTGGCAGCAGACGCTCTGGGTAAGGTTCACGACCGCGGCGTCGGAAGAGGCGCTGCACTGGTGATACTTATATCCGGAATATGCCTGGCAGTGACTTCAGCTCTGGTCCTGCTGCCGAAGAGTATTAGGAAACTGGAATATACGAATCATTCAGAGGAGATATGAAATGAAAACGATGAAATCAGATGTGAATTTCTATCATTACAGACCTGTGCTGTTCTTTTTCCTGGCCTATCTTTTTACATGGACCTTCTGGATCCCCGCTATCTTTGTTCCGGGAAACCTTGGCGCGGGGCTGATGCTGATTGGACTGATCGCTCCGGCAGTCGTATCAACTGTGATTATCCTAACTTCCGGCTCAGACCGGCTGAAGCAGGATCTGAAAAATAAAATCATTGGTTTTTATAAGGTAAAGTGGCTGAATGTCCTGCTGGCGATCCTGGTTTTCGCAGCGGTCGTAGTCTGTTCGATCCTGCTTTCAACCGTATTCGGACAGTCACTTAACCAGTTTTCATTTACAAAAGACTTCTCATTTACCGGAGTCGGAATCGGAAGTGCGCTGATCACAGTGACCCTTGCGTCGATCATAGAAGAGGTCGGCTGGAAAGGCTACTGTGAGGATTCCATCGGGAACTATATGAACTGGTTCTGGGAATCCATGTTATTCGGTATCCTGTGGTCCCTCTGGCATCTTCCGCTGATCTTTATCCAGGGAACTTATCAGGCAGGTCTGATGGTCAATCCCCTCTATGTAGTGAACTTCTTCATCAGCGGCATTCCGCTCGGATTCATTATCACCTGGGTCTATCTGGTGAGTGACCGCTCCATTCTTGCCTGCATGATATTCCACCTTGTAGTCAATTTTATGCAGGAAAAGATCGCCATGACTCCGGAAACGAAATGCGTGGAGACAATCGTTGTAATCCTGGCCGCGGCGATCATTGTAATCATGAATAAAGATATGTTTTTTGAGAACCGGCATATTGGAAGACTGCTGGAGACTGTTTCCGGCGGGCAGCAGTCTGCTGCCCGGGCAAGCTGATCCGTTCAGTATGCCGGTCCGTTTTGTATATTGATCCATTCAGTATGACGATCCGTTCAGTATGCTGAGAAGTTCCCTCACATTGCTCACCCCGATCAGCTGCACGCCTTTTATATCGCCTGCTGCTTTCATGCAGGCTTTCGGGAGGATCACTTTCTCGAATCCGAGTTTCACAGCTTCTCTCACCCTCAGAGGCGCCTGGCTGACAGAGCGGATCTCTCCGGAGAGACCGACTTCCCCGAATACCAGGGTCTTGTCATCGATCACGATATCCTTGAATGAGGAAATAACTGCAATGATGATCCCCAGATCGACGGCTGGTTCTCTCAGGCGGACTCCTCCTGCTATGTTGACGTAGACATCCATCTGTGACAGACGCATGCCCAGCCTGCGCTCCAGAACGGCAAGCAGGAGATTGACGCGGTTAACGTCAGCTCCATCCGCCGTACGTCTGGGATATGCAAGATTGCTTGAGGCTGTCAGCGCCTGTATCTCGATCAGAATCGGTCTTGTTCCCTCCAGTGAACAGGCTACAACAGACCCTGAGGTTCCTTCCGGCTTTCCGTCCAGCATGAATTCAGAAGGATTCGGAACTTCCCGAAGACCGTCCTGCTTCATCTCAAATACGCCTATCTCATCGGTTGAGCCGAACCGGTTCTTGACTGCGTGAAGGATCCGGTAGCTGGCATGCCGGTCGCCTTCGAAGTAGAGCACGGTATCCACCATGTGCTCCAGCACTCTCGGTCCTGCGACAGCTCCTTCCTTTGTGACATGGCCTACTATGAAGATCGTCACACCGAGTCCTTTCGCCAGCTGGAGAAGGACTCCTGTCGTCTCTCTTACCTGTGAGACTGATCCGGGTGCGGAAGAGACGGCTTCACTGTACATGGTCTGGATGGAGTCTATGATCACGATCTGCGGCTGCAGGGATACGATCGCCTCCTGCACTTCTCCCAGGTTTGTCTCGCACAGCAGAAGCAGAGAATCCCCGAACGCTCCCATGCGGTTTGCGCGAAGCTTGATCTGCTGCTGAGATTCCTCCCCGGAAACGTAGAGGACTTTGATGCCGCCCTGCTTTCCGTCAGCGCCTTGCTGCAGTTCTTCTGCCGGATTCTGTGCTGCCGCTTTTTGTTCTGCCGGTTTCTGTTTTGCCGCTTTTTGTTCTGCCGGTTTCTGTGCTGTCGCTTTTTGTTCTGCCGGTTTCTGTTTTGCCGGTTCCCGGTTTGTCAGATTGCGGCAGACCTGCAGGAGCAATGTCGACTTGCCGATTCCGGGATCACCGCCCACCAGGATCAGGGAGCCCTGTACGATACCGCCTCCCAGTACCCTGTCCATCTCGGCAATGCCCGTACTCATCCGGTCTGCGTCTGAGACATCTATATCCTTCAGCGGGAGGGCTTTCTTATTGCGCCCTTTTCCCGCTTTGCCGGGACCGGCTGAACCGTCTTTTGCATCCAGTCCCAGACTCCCCCACCGCACAACGCCGGCGGTCGGTTTGGACCCGTTCTTAGCTGAAGAGGACACCGCCGTGGGCTCTTCCACAAAGGTATTCCACTCTCTGCAGGCAGGACACTGCCCCATCCATTTGGCCGACTCATATCCGCAGTTCTGACAGAAGAATACCGTTGCCTTTGCTTTTGCCATAATGATTACCTTTTATGCCTGTTCATTTCCTGCCGGAATATTGCCTGAGATATAATCCCCGGCGTAATCGGAGGCTTTCCTGACTGCCTCCGTGATCTTCTCACCGTCAGCGACTGCCTCGAGGAATTTCGCGTCAAAACTGTCGCCTGCGCCAAGCGTTGAGACCGGAACCACCGGCTTTACCGGTATGAGAGCATCGACAGTCTCTGAGCCTTTCTCCCCCGAAAGGACCAGGATCTCTCTTCCACCGTCTCTGGCGATGACCGTGCCCGCTCCCCGGCTAAGCAGATAACGGGCCGCTTCCCGGATATCATCTCTTCCGGTCACCTGGCTGAACTCTTCTCTTCCGGAACCCAGGAGGATATCACTGAGCGCGATCATCTCCTCCATCGCCCTTTTCCTCTCGCCCTCATATCCGTAGGATTCTGCCCTGACGTTCAGGTCAAATACGACCTTCGCGCCGGCTGCTTTTCTTCGCTTGAAAAAATCCAGGACTGCTTTATTATTTTCCACATCCTCCAGGATTGCCATTCCGCTGGTAAAGAGGATCTCCTCTTCCGAAGCCTGTGCCTCATCTGCCTGCTTCCAGCAGGCAGTTTCCGGAATCGCTTCAAAGCTCTTCTCGCTGAATCGTGGAAAATCCGCCCAGGGCGGAACAAAGCAGAACATGGTTCGCTCACCGGTCTGGTCCAGGACAGCGACACAGTACATGTTAGATTTTTCGCACGGCGCTGCCCAGCTCATGTCCACGCCATTCTTCTCCATCTCGGAGGAAAGGTATTCCCCGAGACTGTCTTTTTTAAGCGGTGTGATAAAAACGGGATGCGTATTCAGTCTGCCCAGATGCCGCGCGACATTGCCGACGGAGCCTCCGCACTGCATGGTTACCTGCAGCCTGTCTGTCACCTCTTTAGAGATGTCTCCGCTTCTCAGCGCTTCCTGCATCTTTCCGAATGGCACGATCAGGTCGCAGCACAAGTCCCCAACACATATGATCTGCACAGTTGCCATCCCTTCTCAATATGTATGCGCGATCCTGCAGAATTCGCGGACCTTGTCGATATTCTTGCGCACGAGCTCTCCGTTTTCCTTATCAGACGTCTTCGTCAGGGAATCCACGCCGTCCGGATGGACTGCTTCGATGGCTGCTGCAACATTGTCCGGTCCCAGGCCGCCTGCAAGGATGACCGGGATGTCGACCATGTCAACGATGGCTTTGTCAATGTTCCAGTCGTTGACTTCTCCTGCTGCTCCTACGCCCGGAACGGTCTTGGATACCGTGTCCAGGATCAGGATGTCTGCATAACCTGCTTTTACTCTTGCGTCTTCAATGCTCTCAGGTCCGGTGATCCCTACGGCTTCCATCAGTTTCACGCCAGGGATCTCTCTGCGAAGGCGCTCTGCAAATTCCGCGCTTCCTTCAAAGTTTGCGCACAGATGAAGGACGTCAGGCATAAGTGCTTTGGTCTGCGCAAGTACGGCGTCTGCGGTATATTCGACTGAGATCAGTACACGCACTGCCTTGCCTTCGATCGCGTCGAAGATCTCTTTCGCTTTATCCTGTGTGATCGCGCACGGGAATTTGCCTCCGTGGACGCCTACAAGCAGTCCGATACGGTCTGCTCCTGCCTCGATACATGCCAGTGCTTCTTCTGCTGTCTGAATGGAATAAATCTGTGTGATCATAATGATATTCTCCTTTCTGCCTAACAGACCCGGAGCGCTGAGCGTTCTCCGGGTCCGGTTATCATTTATACGTGTTTTACATGGATCTTCTGGTCAGGCTCTCTGAACCTCGACCTTCGCAAGGCCGCTCTCGGGCATCTCAACAGACAGGACAAGCTTGCCGCCCATTCCGGTCTCCATCATGCCGGTGTCCTTCCCGTCAATAATGATACGGTAGGTCGCATCGTCCGCAAGTCCCAGCACGATCTGGCAGTCGCCCGGGCACTCCACTGTGAAGGACAGTCCGTTTTCATTCCAGATAAAATCCTGCACTGCTGTTCCGGGCTCGGATTCATATACCAGTGAGTCATTTTTCTCAAGTCTTGTGGACGCGCTGTAGGTCTTGACCTTATAGCTGTCACCCTTCACTTCGAATCCGCTTTTTTTTGCCTTCTCCGGGAGTTCATAATTGCCAAAACTGAGGCTTCCGTCATTTCCCGCTACAATCAGATCCTTTACAACCGACATCTTTTACTCCTCCGATTGAAACACGATGTTGTTTGCTTTCATGGAACAGACTACGGTCTGTCCTGCCTTAATATTACCAGATAATATGTTCTCTGCAAGCTCATCTTCGATATCGCTCTGGATGGCTCTCTTAAGCGGTCTGGCGCCGTACTTCTCGTCAAATCCCTTCTCGGCAATGTGATCACGCACTGAATTTCTCACTTTCAGAGTGATCCCCATCTGCTCCTTTGCTCTCTTCTTCAGGTCTTTGAGAAGAAGTGTAACGATCTTTTTGATCTCTTCACGCGACAGTGAATGGAATACGATCGTGTCGTCGATACGGTTCAGGAACTCGGGCTTGAAGATCCGGCGGATCTCTCCCATGACGGATTCCTTCATCGCCTCATAGTTGGCCTTCGCATCATCTCCGGATCCGAATCCCAGACGTTTCGGGTTCAGGATCGCCTGCGCGCCTGCGTTGGACGTCATGATCAGGATCGTATTCTTGAAGTCTACTCTGCGGCCCTGGGAATCCGTGATGTGTCCTTCGTCCAGAACCTGGAGCAGTATATTGAAGATATCCGGATGCGCCTTCTCGATCTCATCGAACAGGACTACGCTGTAGGGATGTCTCCTGACCTGCTCTGAAAGCTGCCCGCCTTCGTCATACCCGACATATCCGGGAGGCGAGCCTACCAGCTTCGAAACGTCGAATTTCTCCATGTACTCCGACATGTCCACGCGGATCATGGAGCTTTCAGAGCCAAATACAGTTTCCGCAAGTGCCTTGGACAGTTCAGTTTTTCCGACGCCGGTGGGGCCCAGGAATAAAAATGAACCGATCGGACGTTTCGGGTCTTTCAGTCCGGCACGTCCTCTGCGGATCGCCTTTGCTACGGCGCTGACAGCTTCTTCCTGGCCTATGATGCGTCCGTGAAGCGTCTTCTCCAGCCGAATCAGGCGCCTGCTCTCATCTTCTGTCAGTTTCTGCACCGGGATCTTGGTCCATCCGGATACCGTCTGCGCGATATCTTCCGGCGTAACGGTCATAGCCTTTGCAGCTGACTTGCTCCGCTCAGAGCTCTTCTTTCCATCCAGCTTCGCCTGAAGCTTGTCCGCCTTCTCATGAAGTTTGCGGGAAAGCTCCAGATCCCCGGATGAGAGAGCTTCTTCCAGGCTTACCTTCAGATCAGCAAGTTCTTTCTCCATCCCGGAGAGTTTCGGACTTGCCTGGTAATAACCCAGCTGCCGTTTGGAGCAGGCCTCATCCATCAGGTCGATAGCCTTGTCCGGAAGGAACCGGTCGGATATATATCTTGCGGACAGAGTGACTGCCGCTTCCAGTGTCTCATCCGGGAGTTTCACGCCATGATGCTTCTCATAAACTTCGCGCAGGCCTTTCAGGATCTCGACACTCTCTTCCTGCGTCGGTTCGTCCACCATGATCGGCTGGAACCTTCTTGCAAGCGCTGCGTCCTTCTCCACATGCTTGCGGTATTCATCGACCGTCGTGGCGCCGATCACCTGGATCTCGCCCCTGGAAAGCATGGGCTTCATGATATTCGCAGCGTCAAGCGCGCCTTCCGATCCTCCGGCACCGATGATTGTATGGAGCTCATCGATAAACAGAAGAACATCCGGAGAGCCTGCTGCCTCGCCGAGAACACGCTTGATGCGCTCCTCAAATTCTCCCCTGTACTTGGATCCGGCTACCATGGCGGCCATATCCAGTGCGACGATCCTCTTGTTCTGAAGAGGCTCCGGAACACTTCCGCTGACGATCCTCTCCGCAAGCCCTTCGACGATGGCAGTCTTGCCGACGCCCGGCTCTCCTATCAGGCAGGGATTATTCTTGGTCCTTCTGCACAGAATCTGGCAGATACGTTCGGTTTCGGCATTTCTGCCGATGATCGGATCGATCTTCCCCTCTTTTACCGCATAGGTCATATCCCTGGAAAACTGATCCAGCATCGGGGTCGGACTGGCGCTGCCGCCTCCCGAAGTCTGCATGACCATCTGCAGATATTCCGAGAGCTGTTCATCTGACACGCCTATGATATCCAGGATCTTGGTGTACATCGCCTGGAAATCAACCTGTTTCGTGTGGAGCAGTTTCGCCGCGTTGCAGTCCACATCTCTCATAAGGGCCAGGAGGATATGCTCCGTCCCTACATCTTTGGAGAAGAAATAAACTGCCTGTTCTCCTGCTGTGCGCAGGGCCATCCTGGAACGGGGGGTAAGTTTTGAGAAGGGATCCTTCCCTGAAGCTTTCCTGCGGCCTCTCTTCCGCGCACCCTTTCCGCCCTCGCCGTCCTGCGGGCGGGGATCGATCAGTTCCCTCACCAGAGCATTGACTGATTCCTGTGTAACATCATATTCGCGCAGCACCACACTGGCGGTTCCTTCGGGTACTGCAGTCAGCCCCAGGAGCAGATATTCAGTTCCTACTGATTCGCTCCCTTCTGCTGCCGCAGCTTCTGCCGCCATTTCCAGTGCACGCATAGCTGCTGTCGTATATTTATTCTGAAGTTCCATTCATTTTCCTTATAGCTTAAAGATCGATCATATCGATCTCAACACCCTTGCCTGCTGCAGGTTCTGCCTTGACCGGCGCTGGTTCTGCCTGTGCAGCTTTGTTCTGTGCAGCCCTCTTCTGAGCAGCCTTTTCCTGAGCGGCTTTTTCACGCTCAGCCTTCTCAAGAGCTCTCTCCTGAGCTTCTCTGGCCGCCTCATTCTGCTGCGCAAGCTTCCTCGCCTGCTCTGCCTGTCTCTTTGCCTCCGCTGCCCTTGCAGCAGCTGCCTTGCGCGCATCCTGCTCTGCCTTTGCCTCGGCGGCGGCAGCTTTCTTCATCGCCTTCGCCTCTGCCTTATTGACGCGGCTCAGATCCTTCGTCACGTCCTTCGGGACATTCTGAGCACGGTTCTGCGGAGCTGTGCGGTACATCTTCGTATCATCAGAATGCTGCGGGGGTCTTCTGGACGGCTGCACCGGAGTTCCGATATGTGTATCGGTCCAGCTGGTCTGCGCATTGGCTGGTTCATCTCCCCATCCGTCGTCAGCATCCGCGCCTTTACCCTTTTTCTTTTTCTTTGCCTTTGCACCCTTCCCGGCAGAAGGGGTCTCCTCCTCGTCTCCCCAGTCTCCCCAGCCGTCTTCGGCTACAGGAGCAGAAACGGGTCCGTTCTTCGTCCGGTAGGGATCATTTGCCCGGTACTCACGCAGTTCGTGTGACAGATCCCTTCTGCGCAGCAGCAGGCTGATCAGAATGAACAGGAATACGATTGAGACTGCGATCAGTCCGTACAGCACATAGGTCAGAAGACGGATGTGCTCTCTCTGGGCAGTGATCTCTGTCTGGAGCTTTTCGATCGTATTCTCGGCATCAACCAGCGAATTGCGGTCGACCTTCACGTAGCGCGGATCCTCGGTCTCTACCTCGCTCTGCACCACCTCTGTGTCCATGGTAACATTGGAGGAACTCTCATTTGCAGCGATCGCTGCAGCCGGATCCACTGCTCCGCGGGCAGACGAAACATTCAGCACATACTCGATCGCATTGCCGCTCTCGCTGGTGACTGTGATCACCACTTTGCCGGTCCCGTCATCGTTCAGTGTTGTCCCGCTGACAGAATTAATCGTTGCACCCGGATTCGTTGCCCGGGGGGTAAGTTCCAGTTCCTTCGTCCCTGCCGGAACCTGCACCGAATACTCCCAGATGTCATAGCGGAAATCCGGGGAGACCGTTGCTCCCTGTGTTGTGATCCCCAGATCTGACAGCGAATTGTCATCCGACGCGAATGCTGTCCCTGCGCATAAAAGCATCATCGTCACAGCCAGCCAGAGCACGGCCAAAAAAGTGAACCGTCTTGTTGTCTTCATTGTGAAACCTCCAGTTAAACCGACTTTTCTCTGATTATACCTCATCAATCGCTTTTGCGATATCATGTCTGCAGTACTTATTGTCAAAATCGACCCATTCCACTGCTTCATATGCCTTTGCCCTGGCTTCTTTCAGATCTTTGCCAAGCGCGGTTATGCCAAGTACGCGGCCGCCGTTTGTGACGATCCTGCCGTCTTTTACTGCCGTTCCTGCATGGAAGCAGAAATAATCATCTTTTCCGGCAAAGTTCTCCAGCCCCCGGATCTCCTTGCCCTTCTCATAAGCTACCGGATAGCCGTCCGACGCAAGCACGACACATACGCAAGCATCATCGGAAAACTTCAGGTCGATCTGGTCCAGAGTCCCGTCAATGCAGGCATCAAAAACATCCACGATATCATTTTCCATCCTGGGAAGAACGACCTGCGCCTCCGGATCGCCGAAACGGCAGTTGTACTCCAGGACTTTGGGACCGTTTTCCGTCAGCATCAGTCCGAAGAAAATGACTCCCTTGAACTCTCTGCCTTCTGCCTTCATAGCATCTACGGTAGGCTGGAAGATCTTCTCCCGGCAGAACTGCTGTACTTCTTCCGTGTAGAACGGGCTGGGAGAGAAATTCCCCATGCCGCCTGTGTTCAGCCCGGTGTCTCCGTCGCCGGCTCTCTTATGATCCTGCGCGGATGCCATCTCCTTGATATGTGTGCCGTCAACAAAGCTCAGGACAGAAACCTCTCGTCCGGTCATGAACTCCTCAATGACCATCTCGTCGCCGGCAGACCCGAACTTTTTCACGCCCATGATCTCTTCCGTGCCTTCCAGCGCTTCCTCCAGCGTCTCACAGATCAGTACGCCCTTTCCCAGCGCAAGGCCGCTGGCCTTCAGCACGATCGGGAATGTCGCCTGGCTCTTCAGATAATCAATGGCTTTTTCCTTGTCTGTGAAGGTCTCATAAGCCGCGGTAGGAATATTGTATTTCTTCATCAGATCCTTGGAAAAGGCCTTGCTTCCCTCCAGGATCGCTGCGTTCTTTCTGGGACCGAACACGCGCAGTCCGCGCGCTTCAAACACATCGACAATGCCTCCGACCAGGGGATCGTCCATTCCTATGACAGTAAGATCGATCTCATGGCTCTGTGCAAAATCAGCCAGCTCTTCAAACTGGTCTGCCTTCAGGGGAACCAGCTGCGCAACCTCGGCAATGCCGGCATTGCCCGGAGCGCAGTAGATCTTTTCTACCTTCGGGCTCCTGGCGCATTTCCACGCAATGACATGTTCTCTCCCGCCGCTTCCAACAATAAGAATTTTCATTTAGTCCTCCGCGATTATGACTCTTCGTCCTTCTGTTTTAACTCTTCCATGCACGATCAGCTGTATCGCTTCCGGCAGTATCTTCCACTCAGCCTGCTCCATGATACGAAGCTGCAGATCTTTCGGGGTGTCGCCGTCCAGCACTTCCACCGCCTTCTGCAGGATGATCGGTCCTGTGTCCGTTCCCGCGTCCACAAAATGAACTGTCGCGCCGGACACCCTGACTCCGCGTTCAAGCGCCGCCTCATGGACCTTAAGACCGTAATATCCGGTACCGCAGAAAGACGGGATAAGGGACGGATGGATATTGATGATCCTGTTCGGATAGGCTTCAACCATCTTTGGCGGGATCACGCATAAGAATCCTGCCAGCACCACCAGCTCAGCCTCGGAGCTGCGGACTGCCTCCAGCATAGCGTCGTTGAACTTATCCCTTGAATCATACTCTTTCGGGGATATGGAAAGCGCCGGTATCCCTGCCTTTTCTGCTCTCTCCAGCGCATATGCGTTTTTATTGTTGGACAGAACCAGACAGATCTCAGTGTCCGTGATCTTTCCCTCACGGACCGCGTCAATGATCGCCTGCAGATTGGTTCCGCCTCCTGAAACAAGAACTGCGATCTTCATCATACCAGCTCCGCGCTCTTTTCGCCGTTTTCTACAGTTCCGATCACGAAGGCCTTCTCACCGGCAGCCTCCACAGCTCCGATCGCTGCTTCCACATCCTTCGGATCCAGTGCCATGACCATACCGATCCCCATGTTGTACGTGTTGTACATCATATGATCGTCAATCTCACCCTTCGCCTGCAGCATCTTAAATATCACAGGAACTTCATAGCTGTCTCTGCGGATCACTGCCTTCACACCGTCCGGGAGCATCCTCGGGACATTCTCATAGAACCCGCCGCCGGTGATGTGGCTGCAGCCCTTGATCGTCACGCCTGCTTCCTTCACGGACCTGAGCGCCTTCACATAGATCTTGGTCGGGCGGATCAGCGCTTCTCCCAGTGTCTCCCCGAGCTCATCATAATAAGTATCCAGACTCTCACGGTCCATATCGAAAACCTTCCTGACCAGTGAAAACCCGTTGCTGTGTACGCCGCTTGAAGCAATGCCCACCAGCACATCACCCGGACAGATTGACTGGCCGGTGATCAGATCCTTCTTATCGACAACGCCGACGGCAAAACCGGCAAGGTCATACTCATCTTCCGGATAGAATCCGGGCATCTCTGCAGTCTCTCCGCCGATCAGCGCAGCTTGCGACTGCACGCAGCCCTCTGCGACTCCCTTGACGATCTGTGCGATCTTCTCCGGATAGTTCTTGCCGCAGGCGATATAATCCAGGAAAAACAGCGGCTCTCCGCCTGCGCAGGCAATGTCATTGACACACATCGCGACACAGTCGATGCCGACCGTATCATGCCTGTCCAGAAGAAATGCCAGTTTCAGTTTTGTCCCGACTCCGTCAGTCCCGGAGACCAGGGTCGGCTCCTCCATATCCTTGAATGCGTTCGCGGAGAATGCGCCTGAGAATCCGCCAAGACCTGTCAGGACCTCCGGACGGTTCGTGCGTTCCACAAACTGTTTCATCAGTCTGACGGATTCATATCCTGCCTCAATATCAACGCCTGCTTTCTTGTAATCCATAGATATTCCTTCCAAAATAAAATATTATTTTCTGTACTCCCGGTATCCTTTTTCCTGCAGCTTCCTGTCCTTTGCCTGAACCTCTCCGGACATCTTCGCAGAATACTCTTTGAGTTTCGCAAGAAGTTCCGGATCGCTTACAGCCAGCATCTTCACAGCAAGAAGCCCTGCATTCTTTCCGCCGTTGATCGCGACTGTCGCCACCGGGATTCCGGGCGGCATCTGAACGATCGAATACAGACTGTCTCTCCCGCCGAGGGAAGACGTATGCATGGGAACGCCGATGACCGGCAGCGGGAAAAGTGCCGCGCACATTCCCGGCAGATGAGCTGCCATGCCGGCTCCCGCGATGATCACACTGAATCCTCTCTCCTCAGCACCTTTCGCATATTCAAAGAACACATCCGGCTCTCTGTGCGCAGAGATGATCGTCATCTCATACTCCACTCCGAACTCTTCAAGGACATCTGCGGCTTTCGCCATAACTTCCAGATCTGAGTCCGAACCCATTACTATTCCGACTTTTGCCATGTGTGCTCCTTTCTGTCATGTCAGATATTCTGTTTTCTGCATGATTCTAACCGTATGTACCCCTGCTGTCAATGTACCTTGTCCAGCGCTTCATTCAGTTCTTCGGTGCCGGGAAGGACAAAACGGCCGTCCCTGATCAGCTCCGCGCGGTACCCATTTTCGCCGGCCGCTTCGATCAGTCCGAGTTCCTCATACGGGATCGTGATGTCCGTGTGGCACTGGAAATAAGCTTTGGAGGGATCTTCTTTCCGGAGGATCGATATCTCATTGTCTTTCGCAACGATCTCCCTGCCGTCCGGATTAAAGACCCTGACATCCTCTTCCCAGGAATAACAGGTATCGCCAACTGCGAAATGAGGGCCGGTCTTCTCTGCGATCAGGATCGGCAGCCTGGAGGCGATTCCAAACTTCCTCGCCGCGGCATATGCCGTGGTATTGGTTCCGATGGCAAATTCACCCATGGGAAGAGTATCATGATGGAACAGAATATTGTCCCTGATGTATGCATCATTGTCTTCCTGCTTCTCAAAGTTCGAGCAGGACGCGCTCTCGATCATCCCGTCTTTGAAATGAATCTCCAGATCTCTGAAGTTCAGTCCGTTCAGGTAGACCTGCGACACATGCAGGATCCCGTTCGTACCCTTCAGCACCGGGCTGGTGAACACTTCGCCGAGGGGGATATTGACGTCTGCGCCGCAGTTCTCGAAGATGGTCTCTTTCTCAGGATCTGACAGAGAATGGAACTGTACCGTCAGGTCTGTCCGGTTTGATCCTGCTCCGAGTATGTGTGCGCAGGTCCCTTTATTCAGCGCATCGATAAGCCTCTCCTGGATCTTTGTGTATCTGGGCACATCCAGCGTGTTGACCTTGATGATCTCATCGAAGATCTTCTTATATCTGTCCGTGTCGATCTGCCGGACAGCCCCTGTCCCCGAGGCGGCAATGTCAGGGAGCGGAAATGCGATAATGGTAAAGCTCCTCTCGCTTCCGATTATGTACTTATTGACGATCTGGGACAGCTTCATTCTCATTTTCACCTGGATCTTCTGCTGTTTATCATCGTATGTCCAGGCTTCTTTCCTGCTGACAGGCTCAAACGGATCTTCACCGAATGTCTCCATCACAGCCGGTCCCCCATGAGCTGCCGCCAGGTCTTTCATCTCCTCGTAGGCTGACTGGGCTACTTCGATCCGGCGCTCCGCGAACTTCGCGTCCATCATAAGCGCCGCGTCTTCTCTGTGGTCATAGTCATACTGCGGATTTGCTGCCGCTCCGGTAAGGCCGCTCCGGTAAGCACTGCTGACCGTCAGCGCACTGGCGCCGTAGCGGAAGATCGTCGGACGGAGATTCATTTTTTCAAAGTTCTCAATCGCCTTTCGCACCACCCGCTCAAAACCCACGTGATAGTGCAGGTTCACTGTGCGCTTCTTCTCCAGCGGCTTTTTTGCGTACACGAATCCCATCCGGTAACCTTCGCTCCAGGTATCAGCCATCCTGTCGATCTCATCCTGCGGCAGGGAATTGAGATACTTCGCCGTAGTGATCTCACTCTCCGTAATATACTCACCGTAACGATACAGATAATTCAGGTCATTCAGGTCACTGTTCATGATGATATCCGCGGCAAAATCACAGTCAGGATCGATCTGCTCACGGATCCGGCCGGCAATGATCACGTCCGCGTAATCACTTTCAAACCAGTAGAGCGCATCCCTCACAGAGCGGGCAGCCTGCGCCTCATCTCCCGGCTTCTGCTGCCCGGCTTCAGCGCTCTGTCTGAGGATCCCGCAGACCTGCACAAACAGCTCCACATGGGCTGTGGTCTCCTCTTCCTTCCCTTCATAGACATATGTGATCAGGCCCCTTACCTGCGCGTACAAAAAGCACAGCAGTTTCCCGAGAGCCTCTCCCAGCTGCCTGGCAGCATACTCCGGATTGGCAAAACTGCTGCCATAATTCTCCGGCAGGATATCTTCGTACATCTTCCTGTTGCAGGCCGCCAGTTCTTCCGGATGATCCTCAAAATACCCGCTTTCAAGTTTCGTCTTTATGTCATCCATGAGCAGTATGAACTGCGCGGTTTTTCTGACATATGAAACAAAACAGGCAGGAACCTCGGGTTCCTGCTCGATCTCCCTGACCCGGCCGACAGCCAGATCATATCTTTCATTCAGTATTGCCCTGTCTTCTTCCTTAACCCAGATACTTCCCATAAAAAATGAATCTTCCTCCTCCATCTTCCGCGCGCAGCCCAGCCGTATCAGCCTGCAAGTCCGACGCAGAAGACGATAAACCACACAGCGACCATGAAACCTCCCATCAGCGTTCCTGTTTTGCTCAGCGCATAGGACTGATTTCTTTCCCGGAAGCTCTCAAGGCCGGCCACCATGCCGTAGAATCCCATCACAAAACCGGAGAATCCAAGCGCTCCGATCCACTGCGGAGCGTTTCCGGCCATGACCATGCAGATGAACGCCGTTGAAAGAAACAGGACGACAGAGACCGCACTCGCGACGGTGGATATGATCCCCCGCCCGTACCGGTTTCTGTCTTCAAATCTGTATGTTTTAGGTTTCTTAGCCATGTATCTTCTCAACTTTCCTTCTGTCTTACGATGCAGCACTGTCTCAGGCTGGTCAGGTCTGTCCCGTCTTTGGTCCCTTTCTCATCACAAAGTGTTTTATAAGAGAGAAAATAACATATCCTGCCGTGCACCCAAGTGTATTCAGGAGCACGTCGTCAATGTCACAGCTGCCTCTGCAGCTTGCATACTGTATAAGTTCTACTGTCACTGACAGCACGAACCCGTACGCAAATGTTACCGGAAATGACCTGAAGTGCCGGTGCAGAACCGGGAGGATCGCTCCAAACGGAACAAAGAGCAGCACGTTTCCGTAAACATTCAGGAACACTGCCCTCTCTCCCAGGGTATCCCGGCTATTCAGAAACCTGCGGATCTCCCGCAGCGGGGCAAGGTTGATATGCCGCCCGGCATCCGCTCCGCGTCCATACCGCTCAGCAAAAAACAGCAGATAGACCAGAAGCACCAGATATGCGGCAAACAGAACCGTCCCGAGAATCCGGATCTTCTTAACAGATTCTCTCCGCATCAGAACAGAACATTCTTCTTCTGGCTTATGAGCATGGCTCCGCTTACGATTGCCATAACGCCGGTCACAACGCCTACCACCACGACAATGATCCCTGCAGTCATCGCGATCACTCCTGTTACACTCATCGTCTTATAGATCTTCTCACCGTTTTCCATAATATCCTCCTCGTTTATTTTACTCCATACTCATCATAGTATGCATCGATTCTTGCCTTCAGTTCATCATCGATCACGGTTCCGCAGAGATGCTCTACAACTTCTTTCATGGTAACGATTGCTGTTGTCTCGATGCCATAATTCTCACGGATCTCATCCAGGGCACTCTTCTCGCCGGTCCCTCTCTCACAGCGGTCAACAGAGACCACCAGTCCGAGGACCTTCGCTCCTGCACTCTCCTGGACGATCGGGAGCGTCTCACGGATAGATGTTCCCGCTGTAGTGACGTCCTCTATGATAACAACCTTATCTCCGTCATTGACAGGACCTCCCAGCAGGATTCCCTTGTCGCCATGGTCCTTGATCTCCTTGCGGTTTGAACAGTAACGGATCTCCTTGCCGTATTTTGAAGCGATCGCGATCACCGTTGCCGTGCTGAGCGGAATTCCCTTGTAGGCCGGTCCGAAGAGAACATCAAAATCCGTTCCGAACTTCGCCTCGATAGCCTGCGCATAGTATTCGCCAAGTTTTGCCAGCTGGCTGCCGGTACGGTAGAAACCGGTATTGACAAAGAACGGCGTTTTCCGTCCGCTCTTCGTGACAAAGTCACCGAAACGCAGGACCTGGCACTCTACCATAAAGTCTATAAATTCTTCCTTGTATCTTTCCATCGATAACCTCTTTTCCTTACTTCACGCAGCCAATCAGTTCCCGTATACCTTTTATATTGTTCTCTTCCAGATACTGCTGTATTCCGTCGATTATCTGCATCGTTACGGTCTGGTCATGGAAATTGGCTGTCCCGACCGAAACTGCGCTCGCTCCGGCCATGATCATCTCCAGTGCATCCTCCGCGGAAGCGATCCCGCCCATACCGATGATCGGAATCTTCACAGCCTGCGCGCACTGCCATACCATACGGACTGCGACAGGATGGATCGCCGGCCCGCTGAGGCCGCCTGTCCTGTTCGCAAGGGCAAATGTCCTTCGCCGGATATCGATCTTCATCCCGGTCAGTGTATTGATCATGGACAGTCCGTCTGCCCCGCCTGCCTCGGCAGCCCTTGCAATCTCCGCTATGTCTGTGACATTCGGGCTGAGCTTCATGATAACAGGCTGTCTTGCGGCCTTTTTCACCGCTGCAGTGATCTTCTCCACTCCCGCCGGGCTGGTTCCGAAAGCGATCCCGCCCTCTTTTACATTCGGACAGGAAATATTGATCTCCAGCAGATCGGGTCTGCTTTCCGCTGAGAGTTTTTCGACACAGTCGATATATTCTTCAGGGCTGTGACCGCATACATTAACGATCACCTTCGTATCATAATTTTCCAGAAACTTCAAGTCACGTTTCGCAAACACTTCATATCCGGCATTCTGCAGTCCGATGGCATTCAGCATGCCGGAAGGCGTCTCGCAGATACGGGGTGTCGGATTGCCAGGCCAGGGTATGGAAGCCACGCCCTTGGTAACAACGGCTCCCAGACGGTTCAGATCCAGAAACTCTGAGAACTCTTCCCCGGACCCGAAAGTCCCGGACGCCACCATGACCGGATTCTTTAATGTAACTCCGCACAGGTCCACGCTTAGATTCGGCGTCATATTTATTCCCTCATTTACAATTCGATATCTGTCGATAAGAACACCGGACCCTCTGTACAGATCCTCTTGTTGTTAACCTGTGAGTGCTCATCTTTCTCTGTCGACCTGCACACACAGCTTAAGCATGCACCGATTCCGCAGGCCATCTTTTCTTCCAGCGACAGCCAGCACTCGATTCCTTCCTTAAGCGCATACTCCTTCAGGGCGCGGAGCATCGGTGTCGGGCCGCAGGCATAGATCACATCTGCCTTCAGATCATTTTCCCGGATCGCATCCAGTACATTCCCTTTTGTTCCTGCGCTCCCGTCCTCTGTCGCGATCACGCATTCACAGGAAAAGTCCTCAAGAAGGAATTGTTCATCCCTGTATCCCAGGATGGCCGTCACGCCCGAAGCTGCTCCCATTTCCTCCAGATTATGATCCAGCTGGAGCATCGGGGGGATCCCTATGCCGCCTCCGATCAGCCAGACTCTCCTGCCTTCCGCCCTTTCCGCCGGGAAACCGTTCCCAAGCGGACCGACAAGATCGACCTTGTCGCCGGTCTCAAGACGCGAGAATTCCCTGGTCCCTTCTCCTGCGATCCGGAATACCAGTCTCAGGCATCCGCTCTCTTCGTCTGCTTCACAGATGGAGATCGGCCTTGGAAGAAGACGGCTCTTATCGTTCGAATAAACGGAAACGAACTGGCCGGGAACTGCTTCCTTCGCAATCAGTCTTGTCTGGAGGACAAGACTGAAGATGTCTTTCCCGATCTCTTCGATATTCAGTACAGCTGCCTGTTCTCTGTATTTCATACTTTCTCCAGTGCCTGCGCAATGTCCTTCTTCATGTCTTTTACCGCAGCTCTTGCAGCATCCGCAAAACCATCAGTCCCGTACTTCTCTGAATAGGGAGCCTTTGTATAGGCAGCAATGATACCGCGCGAGGAGTTGACTACCGCTCCGAGTCCGTCTTTGTTGAAGAACGCAACCAGATCGTCGCCCTTTCCGCCCTGTGCTCCGTACCCCGGAACCAGAATGAAGCTCTTCGGCATGATCTTTCTGAGCTTCTTACCCATCTCCGGGTAAGTTGCTCCGACAACGGCTCCGACTTCACTGTACCCGGACTCGCCGATCAGCCTTGGCTCGGACGCCCACTCGGCAACCTTCTCGCCGACGATCTCGTACAGAGGACGTACCCTGTACTGTTTCAGAATCTCCTTATCGACATCCTTCACAAGCTTATGAAGGTTCATTTCCTTCTCTTCTTTTACCGTGAGGGCAGACGCTCCATCCAGCCCTTCTGCCGGAACCAGTACCAGACGGTCCTGAAACTCGCCGCTGGAGGGATTGGAAGTCTTGACCAGTATGAAGATCCCCTTGTCCTGCGCATCACACTCCTTCAGGAACGGTACCACACCGTCCGAACCAAGGTAGGGGTTGACGGTACAGAAGTCTTCATCAAAGGCTGCATACTCTCTGTCGCCCGCCATGACTCTTCCCAGATGCGCTGCTGCATAAGCGGCAGACGTGGAGCCGATATCGCCTCTCTTCACGTCTCCGATCACGATAAGTCCCTTCGACTTGCAGTAATCCACGGTCTTTTTAAAAGCCTCAAGTCCCGGAATTCCGAACTGTTCATACATCGCAATCTGCGGCTTCACGGAAGGGATCAGATCATAAGTGGCATCAATGATCTCCTTATTGAACTGCCAGATCACTTCCGCAGCCCCTTCGAGAGTCTCGCCCGTCTCATTAAATACTCGGCCTTTTATCGTATCCGGGATAAAGCTCATCTGCGGATCCAGTCCCACGCAGATCGGTGCTTTGGTCTTTTTGATTGCCTTAACCAGCTGATCAATCATCTTCTCAATCCTTTCTTGTTTAGCTCATGGCTTTGCAAAGTCAAAACCGCCGTCCTTGTAAACTATCTCTCCGTCACAGATCGTACATTTTACTCTTCCCCGGACTTTCCATCCGTCAAAAGGAGTATTTCTCCCTTTTGAGGCAAATCTCTTCTTATCTATGATCCACTCTTCTGCCGGATCAATAATGACGATATCCGCCGGGTTATCGACAGCGATCCTGCCATCCCCGTATTCTTCCATCAGGTTAAATGCCTTTGCCGGATTTGTACTCATCCGCCGGATCAGTTCCAGCGGACTCAGGATCCCCGGCTCCACCAGCCGTGTGACCATAAGCGGGAGAGCTGTTTCCAGCCCTACGATCCCAAAGGCAGCCGTCAGCATAGAACCGAACTTTTCATTTGCCGCATGAGGCGCATGGTCCGTCGCGATGCAGTCGATTGTGCCCTCCTTCAGTCCCTGGATCAGCGCATCCCTGTCAGCAGGAGTTCTCAGGGGCGGATTCATCTTATACTGCGGATTATCCGTTCTGATATCATCGCTTGTCATGGTCAGATGATGCGGGCAGACCTCCGCTGTTACGTGTACCCCGCGCTCTTTCGCGATCCGTATCATATCCACGGCTCCTGCGGTAGACACATGACAGAGATGGAGATGACCTCCCGTCTCCGCCGCAAGCACAAGATCGCGGGCTGTGATCACATCCTCCACACAGTTTGAGATGCCGGGAAGCTTCAGGCGGATCGCGTTGGCATCTTCGTTGACCACTCCGCCGTGAACAAGATTCCTGTCCTCACAGTGGGCGCAGACCGGAATCCCGAGATATGCGGCAAGGCGGAATGCTTCCAGCGCGACTCGTGCATCCATAACACTTTTGCCGTCTTCTGAGATAGCAGGCGCTCCTGCATCGACCATCCCGGAGATATCAGCAAGTTCTTCCCCTTTCTGCCCCCGGGTAATGGCTCCGATCTGCATGACATGGATTGGCGACAGGGCGGCAGCCTTAAAGCGTACATAATTCAGCTTATCCGGCGTATCGATAACCGGCTTCGTATTCGGCATTGCGCAGATTGTTGTAAAACCACCCTGCGCAGCAGCCTCAGCCCCCGTCCCGATATCTTCCTTGTAGGTAAGTCCCGGATCGCGAAGATGTACATGCAGATCCACAAGACCCGGAGCGACCCAGCAGCCTGAGGCATCGAGGATTGCCGATTCATCAGAGACGATGTCATCCCCGGCGCCTACAACTATTCCTGTTTTGCGTTTCTTTGGCGCAGGCAGTTTCAGGCCTTCTCCGATATCAGTGACCTTTCCGTCCTCGATCAGGATGTCCGTCACCTTGTCGGTTCCGGATTCCGGATCCAGAAGTCTTCCGTTCTTAATGAGTATCTGCATCAAATCACCTCCGGGGTGTGACTGCGGATGAATCCGCATCACGCGTTCCTGAATCGGTGGAACGCGTGGAACTGTTGGATCACATCTTTGGTACGGGTGTCGGGCGGTTGGAGTCCCACGCAGTGTCCACATCATACAGGTCTGATATGAGTTCCGGACTGTAGTACATTCGGTAACCGTCCAGATTCCTGCGGCCCTGTCTGAGGAAATCCGGTCCGATCTGGACCCATGCCTTGACACTGGAGTCTACGTTGCAGTAAAAATTGAACCCCATCGATTTATAGTGGGCATAATATTCGTTATCGTATGTATAAGGCTGCCAGTCTCCGATATCCGCTCCGAACGCAAAGATCAGTATATCGGTCTCGCCCACGACCGGCACAACCCAGTCATGCCAGCGCTGTGAATCTTTCTGAACCTGCTCGATCGTATACTGGCGCGGATTGATATGCCCCCATGTATGGGAAGCGAATTCCCATCCTTCTGCCTTCATGGCATCCGCCACCGCTTTCGCATCTGCCACTTCCTTATCAAAATCAAAGTCGGGATTGGCTTCGAAGAAAGCATTCTGGTACATGGTGATGCGGCCTTCCTCTCTTGTCTTGTAGACCTCGTCTGTCCGGTAACCCAGCACCCCCTCATATCCCGTCAATGCCAGGACACCTTTATGTCCGTGGTATGCAAAGTCGGGGTGCTGCGCGACAAACGTATCCAGGATCGGCACCAGGTCATAATCTCCGACCGATATCGAACCGTCATCCTCTACATAGGTATTTTTGACCTTACCGTCATCGGTAACGATCAGCTTCTGTGCAAATCCGTCTCCATCCATATAGTGGTAATAGCTGCAGTCATCCATGCTCAGCACAAATGGGATTTTACCCGGAGGAAGAAGGATCTCCTTCGTTGACAGCGAGCCATCATCCGCGACAGATGCCATATCATGCAGGCTCACCATGACATATCCGCGGTTGTACATCTGCGTTATGATCGAGTCAAACTCTGAGACAGTCGTCATGACCTGGTTGTAGCCGGCTTCCTTCTCATCTCCGTCAAAAGCCTTCGCGTCATCCCAGACCAGCGTATGGAAGAACACATGTGTGATCTGGTCGATCGGATACGGGCTGCACCCGGCCTTAGTCGACTCATAAGTAGAGACAAGGTTTTTAAAACGCTCATTTCGGTCATACCCTGGCTGGGAACGGAGAAGAGAGATCGCTCCGTCATAATCATACTGAAGCGCAAGCCGGTTTGCCTGCGATTCCAGAGAATCTTCCTGTTCATCAGAAATGAGCGGTACTACCCCACTGTCTGCAGCGTTCTGTTCTTTCTTTTCAGACTCCGCCCTGAGGGCAGCTTCTGCCGCCTCCTGGGATTCTTTCTGCGCCTGAGCCTGAGCCCAGGGATTCTGGTACTCTCTGAACCGGATCTCATAGACCAGAAGTGCCGCAAGCGCAATAATAGCCAATATAAGAATTGTGATAAGACACTTCATCAGAAGGCTTCCCCTTCTGTACCGGTTATCTCTGTCCGAATAGGAATAGTCTCTTCTGCTCACCGTTACGCCCCCCTATGATCAGCTCCCCTTAAGCTGAATATAAGTTTATCATATTTCCCCTCTGCATTACAGTAAAAAAAGAATGGCTGTCTGTCCGGTTGCGCCTGCGCAGTCCGGATGGTATCATGAAGCCGAAAGAAGGGAAATTCTTATGCCGGAACAGTTAAAAACACTATATAAACTTATGACGATGTACACCCTCAGCAGAGTGGACTTTGCGCTGACCAACAGCCAGATTACCAATGTCTTTCTGGATCTGGGGTACACGAATTATTTCAATGTCCAGTATACGCTGGGTGATCTTGTCAGTTCCAGGCTGGTACATGAAGAGATCTATCCCGATTACCGGTACTATGTACTGACCGATGAAGGCCGGGAAAGCATCGAAGCTCTGAAGAGCAGCCTCGCTGCCTCTATCCGCAGTGATATCGACGAATATCTCAGGGAGAACCGTCTGGAATTCCGCGAAGCACTTGCGACCCGTGCCGAGTACTACCGCACAACGGAAGGCGATTATGCCGTCCGGTGCCGGGTAATGGAGCATACTACTGCACTCATTGACCTGACACTCACGGTTCCCAATGAGACCCAGGCAAAGATCGTCTCAAAAGAGTGGAAAGAAAAGAGCCAGGATGTGTACGCATATATCATACACACCCTGACCCAGCCGGATCACATCGACAAACTGCTTGAGAGAGACACTGACAGCCAGGTCATCTGACATATAACCTAAGTGGAAAGCCGCTAAAGCGGCCGTATATTCCAATCTCATATTTTCAGCATACGAAACATGCGAAAAGAGGCCTTTCGGTTAAGAAAGGCCTCTTTCCGTCCAGTTGTTGAATGTAACATCCTGCAGGCGGTTTTACCCGCCAGCCGGGACTTACCAAAGTTTAATGATGCTGCCTGTCATGAGAAGTAATGCGCTCCGAGCTTATAGCTGCCGCTGTGAGTATTGAAATACAGCGGATATCCGGGAACCGGAGCTGCTCCGTTCAGAGCGTCCTGCGCCGCTGAGTAACAGGTGGAATTAACGCCTGCGTTGATCGCGGCCTGCAGGGCTCCGGAACTGGACGGCGTAAACTGTCCGGGAGAGTTCAGAACTTCTGCGATCGTGTTCGGGAAGCTTCCGCTCTTCACACGGTTCATGACAACCTGCCCGACTGCGACCATACCGTCATAAGGCTGGTTGCCGGCTTCGCACCAGATAATCGCTGCCAGCAGATCCAGATCACTGGCACCGCCGTAGAGGCCTGAACTGTTCGCGCTTGCTGCTGTGACCGCATCAGAAGAAGTATCTTCTTCAGATGTATCCTCTTCCGCGTCATCCTCTCCGTACTCAGCAGTATCCTCATCAAGATATGTGTCGTCATCCGCTGCGTAGGTCATATCGTCATCTTCTTCCGAATCGTCATACTCTTCATCATCTTCTGAATCGTCGTACTCTTCGTCATCCGCGCCGGTATCAGCACTTGCAGAAGAAGTATTATCAGCTGTCGTATCTGCTGCGGAAGTACCATTGCAGGCTGCAAGATATGCATTCCAGGCAGCTGTCGCTGCTGCAGCCTTCTCTCTCGCATCCTCCTCGGATGTGCAGTTCATTGCCGCTTCCTGCGCTTTCAGATAGGCCTCGTACAGAGCCTGGATATAGGGATCATCCGATACTTTCTGTACGGTACTGTAATCTTCTGCAGGAGCATTTGAATAAGCCTGCGCAGAATCTGTCTCCTGATAAGACTCTTCCTCATAAACTGCCTCAGCGGATGCTTCCTCTGCACCGGTACTCTCTGATGCGCCCAGATCTGCTGCGGACATCGTTACCACAACATCCTCGTCATCCTCTCCCTCTGCCGGTACAGCCGTATCAACAAGAAGTACGCGCGTAACATCCTCTTCAGAGACATATCCCGCAGATTCAGCGCCTTGCTGGACCGCGATCCAGTGTCCGTTATCCTGGATTGTTCCAAGTACAGTACCATCATTCACAGTACCTGATACAGAAGCATCTCCGGTATCCTGCGAGAAGACACTGACATCATTCCAGTTCGCGACAACACCCTGCTCACCGTAATGAGCTGCAAGGCCGCGGGCTTCTTCTCCAAATGTGAGGAATTCATTTTTGACATAACCGGTAACCCTTCCGGATTCAACCAAAGTCCATTCTTCCCCTTTTTCGACCACCTTCGCAGCGGCGCCTCTGTACAGGTATCCTGCCGCGTCACTGTCTGCATTTGCTTCCTTGCGGATCACAGCACCGGTATCGACGGTATCGTCATTAGTCATGGCAATGCTCGCCCAGTCTTCGGAAGTCCAATTGATCTCATCAATGCCAAATGTATTATTAGCCGCATAAACCGGCGTAATGCTCAGAGCGCCTGCAAGCAGAGTCGCTGTCATGACAGAAGCCAGTTTATTTGTATTCTTCTTCATCTTTACACCTCTCATCTCAATTCCAGCCGCAAAATATTAAATAAAAGCTGAAATTGTTACGTATTTGTTAAGAATTAGTTGCATAATACATCATTCTTTGTTTCATGTCAATAGTTGATGTGTCTCCTCCTTTTCTGAAGCAAACAGCTTTTCTTAAAATAATATACGGATATTGTTCCACTGTGGGTAAAAAGACGATATGTTAATTGTATGTAATATTTTGTAAAATTCTGACTCAGTTCAGGCTGAGACAACCATATATAGTTAAGGAAGTCACTATGTTTACATTATCTGGTAAGGGAGAGATGCCGCTAAAGTAAAAGCAAAAAAGAAATTCGGAAGTGACTCAGGAAAGAAGAAGGGTTTTTTGATGTGAACTTTACTCTCATGATGCCAAACGGCGACTGCTTCGCATTTGACAAAAATGGCCGTATGGTAAAAGGCTGTGAGATCAAACTCGGAAGACCGGTGAAGATAGAATATACAACAATCAGCAGCACTTCAGAAAACCGGACCGCTGTCACAGAGTGTCCTGCGGATACAGATTAAGAAAGACGCTGCCTGCACGCTTCATACAGAAGGATCGAAGATGCGACTGCCGCATTGAGAGACTCTACCTGTCCGTGCATCGGGATACGGATCGCCTGGTCTGCAAGCTTCGCAGTATTTTCACTGAGTCCTCTGCTTTCATTTCCGATCAGGAACGCTGTCGGTCCTGTATATATCTCTGAATAAGCTTCAACGCTGCCCTGAAGGTGTGCTGCAAATATGCGCACATTCTCTTTTTTCAGCGCCAGTATTTCCGTTTCCAGGTCGTCCGTGTAGATAAACGGCACCCTGAAGATACTTCCCATTGTTGAGCGTGTCACCTTGGGGTTGGTCAGGTCTGCGCTTCCCCGGCTGAGTATAATACCCGTTACTCCGGCTGCCTCCGCAGTACGTATTATCGTCCCAAGATTGCCCGGATCCTGCAGGTTCTCCAGCACCAGGAGCAGGGCGGGCGTCTGTGTTCCCATCAGATCCTTCGCAGAATAATGAAACTGCGATACAACAGCCAGGATCCCCTGCGGAGACCGGGTGTCTGACAGATATTCAAAAACACTGTCCGATACTGCCTCAGCGTTTATCTGCGTCTCCTTAAGCAATTCTCTGCCTGATGCGCTGTTCAGAAAGCTCTCTGAAACATATGCCTCCGCCAGCTTTCCTTTTGGAATCTCCCTGAACATCTTGGGGCCTTCCACCAGAAAGACATCTCTCTCCGCGCGCATTTTCGCGCTCTTTTTTATTTTTACCAGTTCTCTGATCCTGCTGTTTGCGGTACTTGTAATCATCCGTCGCTCCTGTTTTCAGACTAATTGGTTTTACACTTCCGGCATGGCACTGCAGAAAGATCTTTCAGCAGACAACAACGGACGGCCGCGCCTGTTGCGCAGCCGCCCGCAGGTATTCTTTCAGACGATCACGACTCTTTTCAGCGCTGCATCAGATCGAGAGCGCTTTCGCAACCCTGAGCATATAATCCGGCAGATGCTTCTGCATCTTCAGAGCTTCCGCGATATCAAAATCTACCCAGTCTCCGTTGCGGTAGCCAACGACTCTGTTGCTCTTTCCCTCTGCCAGCAGGTCGACAGCCATCGCGCCCATCATGGACGCATAGACCCTGTCCTTGCAGGTCGGGCTTCCGCCTCTCTGCATGTGGCCGAGGATAGTCGCTCTTGTCTCCACTCCTGTCGCAGCCTCGATACGGCGTGCCATGGAAGCAGAATGTCCGATGCCTTCGGCATTGATGATAATATGATGTTTCTTGCCTCGCCTTCTGCACTCAATAATATTATTGATCAGTGTCTGCTCATCGTAATCATAGGTTTCAGGAAGCAGGATATCTTCCGCTCCGTTGGCGATCCCGCACCACAGAGCGATATAACCCGCACGGCGTCCCATAACCTCAATGATCGAACAGCGCTCATGTGAAGTGGAAGTGTCACGGACCTTGTCGATCGCCTCCATCGCTGTATTGACAGCAGTATCAAAACCGATCGTATATTCCGTACATGCGATATCCAGATCGATCGTTCCCGGAACACCGATGGTATTGATCCCGAGTTCCGCAAGTTTTCCGGCTCCCGCAAAAGATCCGTCGCCGCCGATAACGACAAGTCCTTCTATCCCGTTTTTACGGCAGACTTCAGCGCCTCTCTGCTGACCTTCAGGCGTCCTGAATTCCATGCTGCGGGCAGTATAGAGAAACGTGCCGCCCTGCGCGACAGTATCTGACACCGAACGTGCGTCGAGGTCTGTAAACTCCTCATTCAGCAGACCCTTATATCCCTGGTAGATACCCTTGACTTTAATTCCCTGGCTGATCGCACGGCGGACTACTGCTCTGATGGCAGCATTCATTCCCGGCGCGTCTCCGCCGCTGGTAAGCACCCCGATCGTACTAATCTTTGACGCCATGTTTTTATCCTCCGCTTGATCCTGCGCCTGGCAGAAGGATCTCAGTCCCTCTCCTCAAGCCTCCGGTAAGCCCTGTGATGGCCGACATATTTATAAGCCGGACGGATCAGCTTACCTTCATTGATCAGTTCCTCCATCCTGTGCGCGCTCCAGCCCGCAACCCTTGCGATCGCAAAGATCGGAGTATAAAGCTGCACCGGGATCCCTAACATAGAATACACAAATCCGGAATAGAAGTCTACGTTGCAGCAGATCGGTTTTGAGAGCTGTTTGCGTTCTGACAGCAGTTTCGAAGAGATCTTCTCAACTGACTCGTACAGACCAAATTCTTCCTCCAGTCCCTTCGCCTCAGACAGTTTCTTCGCTGCTTCTTTCAGAATGACGGCACGCGGATCGCTCAGTGTATAGATCGCATGGCCCATTCCGTAGATCAGTCCTGAGCGGTCAAACGCCTCCCTGCGCATGATCTTTTCAAGATAGTCCTGGATCGCTGCTTCATCCTGCCAGTTGCTGATATGAGCCTTGATGTCGGAGAACATATTTTCAACCTTCAGGTTAGCACCGCCGTGTTTGGGTCCCTTAAGAGAAGCAAGAGATGCAGCGATCGCCGAATAGGTATCCGTGCCTGTCGAAGACACGACATGGTTGGTGAAGGTCGAGTTATTACCGCCGCCGTGCTCCGCATGGATCACAAGGCATTCATCCAGTACTCTCGCCTCCAGGTCCGTATATGCGCCATCATCACGCAGCATCCGCAGGATATTCTCCGCCGTCGACAGATCTTCACTCGGATAACGGATGATCAGCGAGCGTTCATTATTGTAGTGCTGATATGCATGATAATTGTATACAGCAATCAGAGGCATAACCCCGATCAGAAGAAGACTCTGCCTGAGTACATTAGTGATAGAAGTATCGTCCGGTGCCTTGTCATAAGAATACAGAGTCAGTACGGAACGCTGCATTCCGTTCATGATGTTTGCGCTCGGTGCCTTCAGGATAACGTCTCTGACAAACTTGGACGGCAGTTCTCTGTACTGTGACAGCAGATGGATGAACTCACGCAGTTCATTTTTATTCGGAAGTTTTCCGAACAGCAGCAGATAAGTTGCTTCCTCAAAGTTGAACTTTCTGTTCTTGTTTCCCTCGATCAGTTCGCTGACCTTGTATCCCTGAAAATAAAGTTCACCCTCAATCGGGACAGGCTTTCCGTCGACCTCTCTGCGGCCATTAACATCCGATATCTCGGTAAGACCGGTAAGGACGCCCCGCCCGTTGGATTCACGCAGACCTCTCTTAACATCAAACTTCTGATACAGACCAAGATCCATTTTATTTGCATTAAATGCATCTTCTGTCATCTGTTCCAGACGCTCATCACGCAACTGTTTCTCTTGTTCATTCAGCATGAAGCTGCCTCCATTCATATCTTTTCACGTATGGAATTAGATTATAACAGGTCGGACGGCATGTCAATCAAAACGATTTATCAATGCAGTGTATTAAAGAGCTCTTCAATACTTTTATGAGAAAATACTGCGAAGTGCCGGAATACTTCGGGGGAGAGTATGGCGATTCGCCGACACTCTCCCCCGAGTATTAACCGGGCGCGGACTGCTGCCGTCTGATCTTCCGGATCTTACTCCAGAAGGTCGGCATACTCTGCTTTCGATACAGACAGCAGATCCTCCGGTCTGAGTTCAATCTGTGCACCGACCCTGCCGCCGCTCACATAGACTATCGCAAGGTCTCGGGCAGATTGATCAATTCTGGTTACATACTGTTTTTTCATACCTATGGGTGTACACCCGCCGCGGATATATCCCGTCACTGCATTGATCTCCTTGACATGGATCATGTCGACCGCCTTCTCGCCTACAGACTGTGCGGCCTTCTTCCGGTCAAGTTCCGCGTCGATCGGGATCACGAACACATAGTACGCACCGGTTTTCCCTCTTGTCACAAGAGTCTTGTACATCGTCCGGTGATCCTGTCCCAGCTGATCCGCAATGTGCTGTGCATCTATAAACTCATCACATTCATATGTGTGAACCTTATAGTCCACCTTCGCGCGGTCGAGCATACGCATAGCATTGGTCTTAATCTCTTTTGACTTTGCCATTATTTTTTATTCTTTTTTCCCTTCTTGCCCTTCTTGGACTTTTTCTTCTCCTCCCGTTCAACAGACACTGGGACATCGTCTTTTACTGCTTTCTCCTTAACAGGCTTTACACTCTTTCTGCTGATCTTAGTCTCCGGTGTGCCTGACGCAGCAGAAACCGCAGACGGTGCAGACGAGGCAGCAGGAGACACACCTGCGGCGGTATCATCCGTGAACTGTGCACGGACTTTTGTCCCGGCTGTAAACTGGTTAAGATAGCTGACGGTTTCTTCCAGAATCTCAGTATTCAGAGAATAATAAGTCCATTTTCCATGGCGCGTCGCGGTCACTACTCCCGTATCCACCAGGCTTTTCATATGATGGGAGAGCGTAGACTGTACAACATCAAGCGCTTTGAGAATCTCACCCGCGCTCAGTTCATTTTCAAGCAACAGCATTAGTATCTGCAGACGATGCGGATCACCGATCGCCCTGAAGATCTGGTCAAAAGTTACGCCGCCTGCATTGCTCACCCTGTTATTCATATCTATGCTCCCCTTATATATTGCCATGCCCCCGCAGGGACAATTATCTTCTATTTGTCTGTTTTTTATTATCATCTGTGCGGCAGGCAGCGTCCCTCAAAGCAGCCCGCCTCTTCATATCGATCTTTGTCGACTCGTTTTATATATCGATATTTAACGATTTGTCGATCTGTTTGTTTGATTTCTTTTCTTCCTTTACAGGCGGCAATGCCTGCCAGGCATTGGCCATTCCGATCAGCAGTATCCGCTCTGACCGGACTGTCACCATACGCCGCCGGATGCTGCAGCCGTTGTACCTGATGCCGTAGATGCTCCAGTCGCTGCTCCTGAAGCAGCAGCATTGGATGCGGCTGCGGATGCCTGTGCCTTTTTCTGCGCTGTCCAGTAAACGATCGAACCTGCACCGTCGTCTTCCACGCTGCCGTAAGTCTCTTCGATCTGTGTCTTCAGCGACGCGCTGTCGAAAGGACCTTCAGCCATGCTCATCGCGGTCTCGGATTCATCTTTATAGACCACTACCGGGACTCCGATCTCAATAGACTTATAGATCAGTTTCACAGCCTGCAGCGGAGTGTTGATGCAGCCGTGACTGCCGGAGCCAAGATAGACATTGCCGCCGAACCAATACCTGCTCTGCATATCATGGATTCCGATGCCGCCATTAAAAGGCATCCAGTAATCCACAGAAGAGGTATAGCCCTCTCCCGACAGAAGAGCATTGCGCATATGATCTTTCAATGCCCACACTCCTCCTGAAGGAGTTTCATTTCCGGCATAGGGATTACCGGTGACCACAGGCGTCTTCACCACCAGCCTGCCGTCTTTGTAGAACCACATGGTCTGAGTCGTCAGGCAGATCTCTACATACGTGTCGCTCAGATCCTTACCGATTCCGTTGTATGCTTCATGATTCCATACAGGAGCCAGTGTGACCTGTTTCTGCGTGCGCACTGAATCCAGGATCCTCTGGTACGTACTCTCCTGATCCAGCTGCCAGCCGTAGTCACCGCGGCCTTCTTCAAGTTCCACTTTTGTTCCCAGACTGGTGTAGAAGGACCTCGCGCACTGGTATGTATCATATTTTTCGGCAAGTCTTGCGACGTAGGCACGAACCTTGTCTTCATTTACATAGTAAGACCCGTCTCTTTTGGAAAGGAATGTACGGATCACTTCGGAGTTAATGACTTCCTGCGTATCACCGAAAGTGAGTGTGATCCTGGCACCCAGAACTTTATTGAGTGCCTGCGCTTCGGTCATAAGGAGAATGTCACCGCTAAATACGGTCGGCGACTCATACAGACCCATCTGATCCAGATTGATCCGCCCCATTCCGGTTTCCAGAGCTTCCGTAACAGCTTCCAGTGTCTTGTCAAACTTCAGTTTTGTTCCGTAAATCTCCGGAGAGACCATCGCACCGTCATCCGTCAGCAGGATCTTTGCATTCTGGGGAAGGATGACATTTTCTTCCTGGAAACAAGGCAGGGTCTTCAGTACTTCCGGGACACTCTCTGTGTCAAATGAAGTTTCCAGACTCTGTCCCTGTCCCGAGACAGCACGCGCGATCATCATGACCGGCCAGGCCCAGCTCTTCTGCGTATCCATCGCATGCGAGATCGAACCATCATCCACATACTGAAGGTTTATATCCTGGGCAGTGATCACATTCTTCTGCTCCGCTCCCGTTTTTGCTGCACTTTGTGATCCTTCGGCCCCGGACTGGTCTCTTCCTGCCAGCTCCAGGGTATAAGAATCCACCTTCGACTTTACAGCTGCCTTTACGTCGTAAACTGACATCCCGGCTGCTTTGATTCCGAAGAAGTGTGTCCCTGGATAAAACCTGTTGTGATAATGCCATGCGGTGTAGCCATACACCGCCGCAGACACTGCCGCGATCGCGGCTATGATCTGGACCCTGTATCTGCGGAAGAAACCTCCGGCAGAGACAGTATTCGATTTTGCAGTTGTGACGGTGAGAAGCGGATTGTGATAGTCCTCTGCAAGATACGACCTGACAGGCTTGATGCCCTGAACGGCCGGGAGCATGACAGCAACAGTACCCGCTGAGGATTCTGCGTTTTGAGATGTTTCCTGTGCAGATGCCTGAGTCCTGGATACCGTGCCGGATAGTTCTTTCTTCCTGAGTTCGGTATCGGGACGGGCGTCACTTTGCTGTGAGTTTGATGTGGATGTTGTATTCCCGTGCTGCGACTGCGGTGTGGTATTCTCTTTAACATGGAACAAGCGTCCGTCGCTGCCTACTTCCAGTCTGTCCATATGACTGTTGATAAGACCGCGCCCGACGCTCTTTTTTGATGTTAAATTATGATTACCCTTAGCCGCACCGCCAGATGCCCGCATCTTGTTTTCAGCAGCTTTTCTTGCTTTCCTTACGGAACTGCTGTCAACATAAAGAAGAGAATTCTTCTCTCCTCCCATACGAGAATAACGGCTCGACGACGACAGACCTTCCCTCGGGTCTTCCGCCAAGCTGCCCCTATTCATCTACTGCCCCTTAATAATATGCTCTCTGATCCGACCGCCCTTACAGTCAGATCAGCTCCCCGTCAGCATGATACATATTTATTATATCGAAACAAGGCAGAAATTCAATGCACTCAAACCAAGTTTTTCAAAAAACTTATGCACCAGTTTTACACAGGTTTTCCCCTGTTTTCCCCGTTTTTTCCCCAGTGTTATTTATACAGGACGACCGGGGTTCCCGTAGGCGCCTCGTTAAAGATCGTCTCGGCAAGATAATACGGCATATTGACACAACCGTGAGAACCGTTGGTCTGATAGATCTGACCGCCGAACGCCTGGCGCCAGGTCGCATCGTGCAGTCCCTGCCCGTCAAAGAACGGCATCCAGTAGGTTACAGGTGTTCCGTTGGTCTCATTGGACGGAATCAGAGTTGCAGGACTCTCCTTGTATGCAATCGGATAAATTCCCGTCTGCGTCTCTGCCTTCTTGGCGACACACCCTGTTACAACATCTCCCTCGATAATCAGGGTATGTTCTTTATAGAACCATGCATGCTGTGTTGAGATCGACACTTCTACATATGTTCTCATATCATCAGTTCCAGATCTGTCGATACCGGTATATGCATAGACCGGTTCTCTCTCCGTCTCAGTATTGGCGCGGATGTCGGCAAGAAGCTGCTGATATTCACCCTCTTCGTCAACAAGGTAGCCGTAGTTATTTTCACTCTCTCCAAACTGAATAGTGGTTCCGAGACTGGTATTAAACGACCTGTTGTAATAGATCGTATTATACTTCTGGCCGATCGACATAACATACTCACGGATCAGCTGTTCACTCAGATATCCTTCTCCATTCTCAAACACGATCCAGTTGGAAATGGTTCCCCAGTCAATCGTCTCCTTCTCGTCGCCATATACATATGTGATTACAGCCTTATCATATGAATTGTAGGTGTTCACCTTAAGGTTCAGTTCTTCATTGGTAGACAGAACATCCGGTACGATATACAGCTCAGAGGGGATCTGGACTTCAATGTCTGCCGACGGCGCTGCGCCGCCAATCGCATCATCAACCGCCGTCTGTACCAGATGCTGAATATCCGGATCGTTCAGTTCCGTTCCCTGCACTTCCGGAATGATCGAATAGGTTTTTGTCTTCTCATCGTAAGACATCTCCGCATTCACGTTCTTGACACGTTCATCGGCCATAGCAGAAACCGTGACCGCTGACGCAAGCGTCTCCGCATTTTTGACAAAAGGCACGTCTATCTCAAAAGAATTGCCGTTCATCATGGAATCGATCAGAACCGGAATAGAACTCTTCTGCTTCGCCAGAGCTTCCTCTGCGGCAGTTTTCAGCGCAGCTTCATCAATGGTATAACCCAGATCAGCCAGAGACCATACAGCTTCCTCTTTATCGCCCTCTTTCAGACGAACAGATGCCGCTGTAAACGCATTCTTAAGAATCGGAACAACTTCTTCCGAAGTCATTTCCGATACATCAAATCCGTCAATGGTCGTCTTCTGAAAATAAGTCGTGCGATTCCATTCTTTGCCGAGATATACGCAGCCAAGGACAATGATTGCCAATATCAGTACAGCCAGGATGCCAAAGCACCACTTTAAAACCTTACCCAACTTTCTGTCTCCTGTATTCTATAATTATTCTGCTTCATACCGGTCTTTCAGGTTCGCTGTCATTGCCCGCGAAATACCGGCAGGTACACTATATCATCATTCATCCTGTGAGTCACCGTTGAATGAATGGAATTCTTTGTTAAGACTTTCTGAGGAATTGAGAAGCCGGGGCAACCACCCCGGCTTCTCGTCATATTCAGGAACACCCTCAGCGTTCCTGCTGTGTATCTTTATTACTGTCTTCTGCCGTATAATGCAGTACTGTAATCCGGATCAGCCGCGCTTTACCAGAATCTTGTAGAGCAGTACCCACAGTCCTGAGAACAGGAAATACGCCGCGGCCGCTCCGCGCGCTGCCAGTCCGACATAGTCATTCGAAGCCATCGGAATCATCAGAAGTACGCATGCCGCCACACACAGCAATGACAGGAATACAAGGAATCCGGGCATTCTTCCGGGATCAGCGCCGGTCTTCGAATTAACCTTGACGACCTTCAGGCAGAACATCCACTGGATATAATACATCACTACAAGTACCGAGATGATGATCATCACAACCAGCACGATAATGCCCTGCACCAGAGATGAATCAACAGTTGACGACGAACCCTGCGCACTCACTACAACGAAATAGACCGCGATCACAAGTCCGATCGCCAGCACCAGACATGCAACGATGAACTTGAGGACCATCATGACTCTTGCCAGTGTATATCCGCCCATCGCAAACTGTCTGCGCTTGGTATCAGTCCGGAAGAACATCAGCCACAGTCCCAGGCAGAACAGCACATTCGGCACCAGGACCACAACAACGATCCCAAGTTCGACCGTCTGTCCGAGCTGCGTTACAATGCCCTGAACATTGACCACCATCGATACCAGCTGGGAAGCCAGCTCAGAGATCATCTGCGTGATAAAGCTTCTTCCGGTACCGCCGAGAATATTCGCCAGCATCGTGTCCGCTTCTTTGATGTTGCGGAGCGCATTGCCGCAGTAAATGTTGTAAACATTCAATGCCAGCATTGCGGTAAATGACAGAGACATCAGGAAAAATGAAACCGACTTGACTCTCTTACGGGCACGCACCATAAATGCCTTGCTTCCGCCCGAGCTTTCCCGTCTTCCGTAATCTCTTGTCTGGGGAGCCTGACTCTGGCCCTGACGATATCCGTAGCCCGCACTTCCATACTGCTCACGGACAGGCCTTCCCTCTGCTCCGGAATCCCTCTTCGCTTCGTACTGTCTGCGCGCGCCATAAGTCTGGCCTCTGCCGACATCCTGACGCCAGTCTTCACCATAGCCCGGCGTATCATCCGGCTGGGACGGATTGCGCTCTTCTTCGGAGAACTGTCCGCCCGGCGTTGTATCCGCAAACTGTTCATTTACCGGAGTCTGGCCGGCAAACGCAGGTTCCTGTGTCACCATAGCCTCGTCGTCTGCTGCAGCATTGATGTCAGCCTCTGCATTCTCAGTGACATTGGCTGCCTGATCAGCTGCCGCATCTTCCTGGGCAGGTGCATCCGCTGCCTCGTCAAGCGAGACTTCTTCAACTACGCTGTCAACAGTCGGGATCGAAACCCCCAGTTTATTACCGCAGACGGAACAGGTTGCTGCCGCATCTTCATTCTCATGTCCGCAATACATACATCTCTTCATAATCTATCTCCCGGGATTATTACATACTACGCGCTATTATACTGCGAAACCACGATTCAATCAAATCTTTTCTTCAGCTTCCTCAGCCGGAGCTGCGGCGGCGGCTGAGCCGCCCCAGGATGAGTAGGAGGATGTGAAAGATCCTCCTGCCGGCGCAGCCTCTGAAGAAGGTTCTTCCGCAGCCGGAGCTGCATCCGCAGAAAATGCTTCTGAAGCCGCTGATTCAGAGGATGCCGGCCTTGCAGGCTTACTGCCAGCCCTGGCAAATTCATTTCCGCCCGTAAGACCATCCTGCGCCATCATCTGGCCCATTACGGAAATATCACTGGAAACATCCCATGCAGTCGTCTGATAGAAAGAATCAAGGAATTTCTCAAACGCGTCATTGATCGTATCCAGAGAATCCTCAATCTCCCTCTTTGCATTTTCAATATTCTCGCCCTGCACGCTCTGGCGGTCCAGAGTCGCGTAAGTATCAACCAGTTTCTGCGTCGTCGGCAGATAGTACTTCATCAGGCGGTGCATATCCGGCGCACTCTCCGGCGCCTCCATCACGCGGTCAAAGATGTTTGTCACAATCTTCTCAAGCCGGTTCAGCTTCCCCGTAAACTCCTCACCGGGGATCTCCTCATTTTTCTGATGGATATGGGCGATAAACGCCTTGCCCTCCTCCACCATCTCCATCATCTCTTTGCTCAGGCGGGCCGCCTTCTTAGCGTCACTCTTCTGGCGGGCGTCAATGGCTTCCTCCATCTTACGGTATTCCTTCAGGTCAGAATCCTTGAATACGCTCTTCTCTTCCTTCTTCCGAAGCTCATACTGCTTCATAGTCTCCAGATACTGCTCATAAGCAGTATGACTGGTCATAAAGGCAGTCTGCTCCTTATCCATATAGGCTTTACCGGTAAACACATTTTCCCGGATCATGTCCTGCAGATCATCCGCGACCTCTTTTTCAGTCCTGCCAAACGCAGCCGCGACCTCCTTGATCGTGACGGTGTCACGGTTCTCCATCATCTTAAGAACTTTGCGCGCTCTCCTGATCAGGCCGATCTTCTTGATGCCCTTGAACAGATTCCAGCCTGCCAGACCCGTAATGGCACCCAAAAAGAGTGCAAAAGGAAACATGGTCGGATCACTGAAGGACAGAGCAATTCCCGCAATAAGAGGAACCATAAAGCTGATGCCGAGTACACCGCCCAGGATTGCCCGGACATAAGAACCTGCCGCGCTGACAACTCCATCTCCTCCGAGTATAGCTGCCTTCGCATCATTGTAACTGTCCGTATGCCGCACTTTGGACTGCGCATCTGCGTAACTGCTGGCAGACTCAGCGCGGTAAGTCTTTCCGCCCTCTGTACGGTAATACGGCTGTTTCTTCTTATCACCCAGTACAGCGCCGGTCAGACTGTCATGAACCGCATCCGCAGCTTCATTCAGAGCTTCCGTAATCTGCCGGTTCAGAGAACTGTAGTCGCCGCTGCTGATAGCCTCATTGACCAGATCAGCAATATGTCCGACGGCCTCAAATCCGTCAAAACTGTCTTTCTTTCCCATATATCTCCCATTCTGCGAAAAGTGCTCTGTGCACTCAATCCGCTTCATATTGCCAGATAACCCTATCTTTGTATTATGCATCAATTCCCTGTTAAGCGCAATTGACACTTGTACATACTGCTTCATCAGATTAAAATAAAAACAATAACGCTTAGGAGCTGTTGCTCCTGACTGAGAAATAGCAATAGGAGGTATTCCAAATGGCTGAAGATAACAATAACCTGTTTGATGTAAATGCACCGGCTCCGACCCCCATCACACTGACCTTCGGAGAAGAAGGCTCCCCTGAGATTCACGAAGAAACTCCTTCCGCCCAGGAAACACAGGATGCCAATGCGGCAGCTGCCGAAGCCGCCGTCGCACTGCAGGAGGCAAAAGACATCCTCTCAGAAGTCCAGAGCACATCCGGAGCCACCGGAAACGCTGCCGCAGACGCCGCTGCAGCCATAGCTCCCGAGATTGCACTGACACCGGAAGAACAGGCACAGGTCGACGCCTTCGCAGAAAGAATCGACCTCCACAACTCCAACGCAATCATGCAGTACGGAGCAGGCACCCAGAAAAAGATGTCCGATTTCTCAGATCTTGCCCTTGAAAACGTCAAGAACAAAGACATGGGCGAAGTCGGCAAACTCATATCCGGACTGGTCACCGAGCTGAAAGACTTTGATATCGAAGAAGAAGACAAAGGCTTCTTCAAATTCTTCAAAAAACAGGGCAACAAACTCATCGCCATGAAGGCAAAATACGACAAGACCGAAGAGTCCGTCGACGATATCGTACAGGTCCTCGAGAACCATCAGATCCAGCTGCTCAAAGACGTAGCGACCCTCGACAAAATGTACGACCTCAACCTGACCTACTTCAAAGAACTGTCCATGTACATTGCAGCCGGCAAAAAACGCCTGGAAGAAGTCAGAAACGGTGAGCTGAAAGAGCTGCAGGAAAAAGCAGCACAGACCGGCGACGCACAGGACGCCCAGAACGCTAAAGACTTCGGCGCACTCTGCGACCGCTTCGAGAAAAAACTGCATGACCTGGAACTGACACGCCAGATCGCGATCCAGACCGGACCGCAGATCCGCCTCGTCCAGGATTCCGACACACTGATGGCCGAGAAGATCCAGTCAACGATCGTCAACACCATCCCGCTGTGGAAGAACCAGATGGTCATCGCCATGGGCGTGGAACATTCCAACCAGGCAGCCAAAGCACAGCACGAAGTATCCGAGCTGACCAACAGCCTGCTCAAAAAGAACGCAGAACAGCTCCACACCGCATCCGTCGAAACAGCAAAAGAATCAGAGAGAGGTATTGTGGATATCGAAACACTGAAGAAGACCAACTCCGAACTCATCTCCACCCTGGACGACGTCCTGAAGATCCAGGAAGAAGGCCGCTCAAAGAGAGCCGCCGCCGAAGCCGAGATGGCAAAGATGGAGAACGAACTGAAAGCAAAACTGCTGGAGATCTCCAAGACCTCCAAGTAACACTCCGCTAAGGCACAGAAAACAGACAGAGTTCCTAGACGTGTGTCTGTTTTCTGGCGACTCAACAGAGACGTCTTTTACAGGGGTTCCCACCGCGCTTAGTCTAAAATGCGCGTGTTTGGGAACCCCTGTAACGACGTTGATTAGTGCGTCGCTTCGGAGACGAACGACACAGGGGGTATCCGGATGTGCGCATTCAGACTAAGCACGGAGGATACCCCTGTTAGGACGTCGATAGCAATAATCATACGTGTGAGGCTAAGCTGAGTGGCGAGAGACATAACAGGGGTACCCGGCCGCGCGCATTTTAGACTAAGCGCGAAGGGTACCCCTGTTATGTCTCCATTATACATTTTATTCGAATCTACTTGCGCGACTTACCCAGATAAGCCTCCTTGACCTCCTGGTTCTCCGCCAGATCCTTGCCGGTTCCGCTCAGCGTAATGCGGCCGGTCTCCATGACATACCCCTTATCGGCAGCCTTCAGCGCCATGTTCGCATTCTGCTCAACCAGCAGGATCGTCATACCCTGATGGTTGATCTCACGGATAATATCGAACACTTCCTGCACGATGATCGGTGCAAGTCCCAGTGAGGGCTCGTCCATCATGATCATCTGCGGACGGCTCATCAGAGCGCGGGCGATCGCGAGCATCTGCTGTTCACCGCCTGACAGCGTGCCTGCCGCCTGCCAGTGTCTCTCCTTCAGCCTCGGGAACAGGGAATAGACCCAGTCCAGATCCTTGGCCAGATCGTCGTTGCGAAGATAAGCGCCCATACGCAGATTCTCATAGACCGACAGATTGACGAACACACGGCGCCCTTCCGGTACCAGCGTAATTCCGTTTTTCACGATCTGTTCAGTACCCATCGAGGTCAGTTCCATTCCATTGAATGTAATACTCCCCGACGCCGGCTTCTCCAGACCGACTATAGAACGGAGGGTTGAACTCTTGCCGGCGCCGTTCGCGCCGATCAGCGTCACGATCTCTCCCTCCGGGACGTCAAAGCTGATGCCGCGGACAGCCTCAATTCCGCCGTAGGATACCTTCAGGTCGCTGACCTTCAGGAGAATCTTGCCGGACAGTCCTTCCGAGCGTTTATTTCCGAATCCCGGACCGCCTGCCGACGTGACTTTTCCGACGGTATTACCCGTGGATGCAACATTTATATTCTTATCACTCATCTTCCTGCACCCCCAGATACGCGTCGATTACATGCTGGTTACTCTGGATCTCTTCAGGAGTTCCGCTGGCGATCATCTTACCGAAATCAAGAACGTAAATACGGTCCGAGATCTCCATGACCAGATCCATATGATGCTCAATGACAAATACTGTCAGGTTGAACTTGTCTTTGATCTCCCGGATGAAAGATGCCAGTTCAAGAGTCTCCTGCGGATTCATTCCGGCTGCAGGCTCATCGAGCAGCAGCAGCGTCGGCTCCGTGGCAAGAGCTCTCGCAATCTCCAGTCTCCTCTGCTTACCATAGGGAAGAGAGGTCGCGAGATCATCCTTCAGGCTCTCCAGACCGACAAGTTTAAGCAGTTCCAGCGTCTTCTCACGGTTTGCCTGTTCCTCCTGGGCATTCAGCCGCAAGGTGGCGGACATGAAATTCGCCTTCGAACGCATATGCCGCGCGATCAGAACATTTTCAAAGACCGTCATCTTTTTGAACAGCCTGATATTCTGGAAAGTCCGGGCAATCCCGAGCTTTGTGATCTTGTCGGGAGTTTTGGAAATGACCTTGTCACAGGCCATCGCCTGGTCTCCGAGATAAAGCTTCTTCATCTTGCCTCTCGGATAGTTCTCGACGATCGGTTCACCATTGAAGTACACGATCCCGTTTGTCGGCTCATAGACGCCCGTGATCACGTTGAACGCAGTCGTCTTTCCTGCACCGTTAGGACCGATCAGCGCGACGATCTCGCCCTGATTGACTTCCATGGAGAAATCATTTACAGCAACAACACCGCCAAACTGCATGGTGATATGTTCCAGGCGGAGCACATTCGCATTAGAATCACTCATTTGCGGAAGCCTCCTTTCCCTTGCGTCCAAACAGTTTCATCAATCCCGAGAGCGAAAATTCATGGTCGCCCATGATACCCTGACGTGCGAACAGCACGATCAGCATGATGACGACGGAGAATACGACCTTGCGGAATCCGGAACGGAGCAGCGGAACCTGGAAAGAGCCGATCATCAGCGGAGAATCCAGGAATCTCAGCCACCACTCGGATGCCGCATAGAACAGGAATGTTGCAAGGACAGATCCTGTCACAGAGCCAAGTCCTCCGATAACTACGATCAGAAGGATCTCATAGGTCATGTTGGACTTGAATGCCTGTGCCTGGATGGTTGTCTGGTACATTGCCAGCAGAGCTCCGCCGACTCCGGCAAAAAAGCTGGAGATGCAGAAACTCATCCGTTTATGATGCGCCAGATTGATACCCATGGCTTCGGCCGCCACTTCATCATCCCTGATCGCCTTGAAGGCTCTTCCGAAGGAAGAATTGATCAGCAGTACGATCACTGCAATACAGATCACCGCTACCGCAAACGGGAACATCAGTGTCGAGAAGCTGGGATATTTCCTGAGCATGTTGGAGCCGTTTGTCAGCGGGCCGAGTTTATCCCACTGGAAGATCGCACGCATGATCTCGGCAAAACCGAGCGTCGCGATGGCAAGATAATCGCTCTTGAGGCGCAGGACCGGAAGACCGATCAGCCATGCAAGGAACGCAGCCACCAGTCCGGCAGCGATCAGGCCGGCCCAGAACGGAATTGCAAACTGGATGATACCGCCGTCAAAGTACTGGTACACGGATGCCCTGTCTGCAGGAGGGATCGTCAGAATCGCATAAGTATAACCGCCGATCAGCATAAAGCCTGCCTGCCCCAGACTGAACAGTCCGGTGAAACCATTCAGAAGGTTCATAGAGACCGCCACCAGAGAATAGATGCAGCCCTTCTTGAGTACCGTCATGATGATCCCCGTGGCAGGAAGTACCTTGTCAAGCAGCGCTACCAGCGCGAACGCAGCTGCCAGGAGGACTATTGCAGCGATTGTGTCTTTTTTCTTCGTCATGACTGTCCTCCTTTCTCAGACCTTATCTGTCGCTGCTTCACCGAACAGACCGGTCGGCTTGAACAGCAGTACAAGAATCAGCAATACAAAGGTAAATGCATCCGAGAAGGTCGTCCATCCCACACCCTTGATCAGGTTCTCTACGATACCGATCAGCATAGCTCCGAGAACGGCGCCGGGTATAGACCCGATTCCTCCGAATACAGCCGCGACGAAAGCCTTGAGTCCCGGCATGGCTCCGGATGTCGGAATTACCGACGGATAGTTCGAGAAATACAGAAGCGATCCGATCGCGGCAAGGAAAGATCCGATGATAAATGTCATGGAAATGACGTTATTGACGTTGATGCCCATCAGACGGCTTGTCTCAAAGTCAGTCGAAACGGAACGCATGGCCATACCTATCTTCGTATGGTTGATCAGCTGCATCAGTGCAATAACAAGAATGATCATCAGGATCGGTGTAAGGATCGTAACGACCTTGGTCGTCGCCGGACCAATCGTGATCGGGCTTGAGATAAACGGGATCGTCGGATAGACCTGCGCCAGACCGCCTGTGATATACAGCGCCAGATTCTGGAGCAGATAGGAAACGCCGATGGCCGAGATCATAACCGACATTCTGGGTGAATTGCGAAGCGGCCTGTATGCGATCTTCTCGATTGACATACCGAGTATAACCGTCACAATGATTGTCAGCGGGATGGAAATATACAGTGGAAAGACCGTTGTGGAATAGATCGTTACCAGTCCGGCGACCATAAAGATGTCACCATGGGCAAAGTTGATCAGACGCAGAATGCCGTACACCATCGTATAACCGATAGCGATCAGCGCATACTGGCCGCCCACTGAGATTCCCGCGAGCAGATAAGGTAAATTCTTTGACAGGAAATCCATACTCTAATCCTTCTGATTCTGCCGGCAGTTCTGCCGGTTACTAAGTTCAAAAGAGGCTGCACTTGATCATGCAGCCTCTTCTTGGTTCTGTTGACCAGACTGATTCAGGCCCTGATTACTCGCTGACACCCTGTGTCGCTACGAATTCCCATGTGCCTGTCTCGTTGTTTGCCTGCTTGACGACTGCTTCACTGCGGACTGCATCGCCGTTCTCACCGAACTCGATGTGGCCGGTAACGCCGTCATAAGTAGTATCCGCGATCGCTGCAAGAACATCTGCCGGATCGGTGGATCCTGCATTCTTGATGCACTCAAGTGCTACAAAGTATGCATCGTATCCCATTGCGGAAACAGCTGCGATGGTATCGTCGCCGCCGTTGTTTGCCAGAGCGGTGGAATCGCCGTTGATATACTCTTTGATTCCTGCGTCAAAGTCTTCGTCTGCGCCTTCCTGATAGAATGTGGTGACATAGACCTGGATGTCCTTGCCCTCAGCCGCGCTCAGGATAACGTTGGAATCCCAGGTATCGCCTGCCAGCAGCGGAACGGTAACGCCCTGTGTGGAAGCAGCTTCGATGATCAGCTGAGCAGCCTCGGTAGAGGTCGGAGCCATGATAACATCAACGCCTTCGTTCTTCGCGGTCGCGATGTAGGAAGTGAAGTCAGCAGTTTCAGGCGGGAATGTCTCCTCGATTACTTCGCCGCCCAGATCCTTGAAGGCTGCGCTGAAGTAATGGCCAAGGCCTGCGGAATAGTCGTCACCGAGCTTGGTGAGGACATATGCCTTCTTGGCACCGATGGCATCATTCGCATAGTTCGCGAGGACTGTGCCCTGGAACGGATCCAGGAAGCAGATACGGAAGTAGTTGTCATTTCCTTCTGTGACCTGCGGGTTTGTGCAGGTAACACCGATCGCACCTACGCCTGCGCTCTTGAAGATATCGCCTGCTGCGATAGATACTGCGGAACCATAGGAGCCGAGAACTACGCTTGCGCCTTCAGCAGCTGCTGTTGCAGCGGAAGTAGCCTTGTCCGTTGAAGACTCATTATCAACGATGTTCAGTGCCACATCATACTCGACGCCGTCAACCTCAACGGTCGGCTGTACGGAATTGGCATACTGCATACCAAGAACTTCCTGCTTTCCGCCTGCGCCGTTGTCGCCTGATGCCGGCTCGAATACACCGATCGTGATGGTGTCAGCCATTGCCGCTCCGGACAGAGCCATTGCAAGAACACATGTCAAAGCAACCAGTTTCTTCATAATAGTACCCCTCCTTCTCCTGGGAATACACGTGGACTACATGTTTCGCATTATAGCACTTTAACACTGTAAAGGCAAGAACAGTCATGATATAACATCCGCTTCAGCGGATACGCACTTTCTTCTTTGCAGACCACTTTGAGCAGAAGGTTTTTACCCCCACTTTCCTGCATGCCCGGATACGGACATAGTAGGTTTTTCCCGCTGCAAGATTCCGGATTGTCAGGCTTGTTCCGGCTGTATTGATCGTCTGCAGTGTCCCGCCCCGGAACTTCTTATTCCTGCAGATCTGGACCCTGTATCCGGATACCTTTCCTTTTCCAAAACGGATCTTCCTCCATTTCAGTTTCAGCCCAGAGGATTTCGCTTTCGCTTTCACGACTGTTACACGCTGTTTCTTAAGCTCCCTGATCTTCTTACGCTCTGCCTTTGTCAGTTTTGTATTGGTGACCTGAGATCTTGACGGAGCAGATACCTTCGTGGTCAGCGCATTTGTGTACGGATCGTATAGTGCTGTAACTGTGAAGTTTACGTCAGCTGTATCATAGACATAATTGTCGGGTGAAGAACCACTCTTCTCACTGATCGTAAATGTGTAGGAGCCGGGTTCTGTTATGGACACCTTTGACGCTGTAAATGCGCCGCCGCTGCACTTCAGTTCCTTCTCCGTTTTTCCGTTTCTCTTCAGTACCGCTGTATACGCACCTTCCGCCGCTGGTTTTCCGTTCTGTGTTACGGGTACAGACAGATTCACATAGGCCGGGATGGGATCCACCCGGTAATAGCCTGCTATATAAGGCTTCTCATTAAACTGCAGAATCATCCGCCCGTTAACAAATGATAGTGTCTCCAGCTCTGACTTGCTGCTCCCGCCCTCAATGTAATAAGTCTTGCACAGATTGCCGTAGATGTCATAGACATATATGACATTGTCATTTGCCTTCAGCACACCGTCATATACTGCCTGATAGGCACTGGTCGATCCGCGCTCCCAGCAGGTGTAGTAAAGCATGAAATTATACGCAGCCGCACCCTGGTATGTCAGGTTTGTATGGATTGGGAAGGATCGTATAACCTCAGACATATCTGAGTTAAGGACATCGCATATGATCCCTTCAGGCCCTTCATAAACACAGAAGAAGCAGCCGGACGCCTCATCCCACGCAACTGCATGATAATTCTGTCCGAGAACCTGCTCTCCTTCAAATGCGAGGGTTGTCCCGTTCAGGAAGATGACCCTGTTTGTATTATCCATCGGCATGACATAGACCCTGTCCTGGGATGCTATATATGTCATGTCATTGGCATGTTCGAGTGCGTATTGGGCAGCTTCCGTCCTGATCACAGAATAATCGTTCAATCTCAGAAGAACGAGCTTGTTCAGCGCATTCCCCCTGGCAAGAAACGCAGACAGCAGAAACGACTTCGTGGCTGTCCCTCCCTCCAGTACGGTAGTGCCGGATATTTTATTCAGACCGGTCAGAGAAATCTTTGTCAGGTCGCTCTTTTCCATGTACCGGGCAACACTTAAGGTCAATGTCAGATACTCTGTTTCATTACCGTCAATCTGCACTGTCCCATCTTCACTGACACTGATCTTATATTCCTTACTGTCCGTATAGTGAGGAACAGATACCTTGATCCAGTAATCTGTACCGTATTCCAGTCCGCTTATTGTACTCTGTACCCCGGCCTGGTAAGGATTGCCTGCCTGATCGAATTTAAGATCTGACCAGCCTTTCTCCCCGTCTTTTCTAAGGTGAAAAACACAGTACAGGGTATATTTGCTGTTTTGCTGTCCGAGCTTCACGGTTATATAGACAGGTGCGCTGTCCGTCACCTCTTCCGCGCTCTCCAGCAACTCAGTTTCTGTCTCTTCAGATCCCTCTTCACCCGTACCGGACTCGCCTGCATCCGGATTGATAAGCTCATCCTCTGCTTCAGGATTTCGGGAAGGATCGGCTTCTGTTCCTGTATCTGTTTCAGCTTCAGTCTCTTCCGGAGAATAGAGAGTTTCTGATTCCTCAGGATCAAACGGACTTGCCGGAGTATTCATATCCTGTCCGGATTCGCCGGGAAGGAACCATTCGCCATCCTGCTGCTGAGGCCCGTCATCCGGATCATCTGCTGTATCCGATGCCACATTTTCCTGGTCCTTTTCCCCGTTCTCCTCCACAATGAAAAACTCTTCTTCAGCCAAAAGCTCCCTGCCGGGATAAGGCAGGGCACCAGACACCGCAACTGCGGTCGTAAGAATAATACACAGAACTGTTCTGTATTTGATCTTCAAAACCGTTTCTCCTCTTTTAGAGGGCATATTTCATATCTTTTAATCGAGCTTTATCTCTTGGGGTTCTTTTCTTTCGCAACACGGTCCATTAACTGAAGGATCCTTGCTGTTGCATGACCGTCGCACCCGCTCATAAAACGGTACTTAAATTCCCTTACACGAAGAAGATTAAACTCTGCGTCCGGTGTTTTGAGAACTTCTGTGAGTTCCTGGGTCGTGGAACAGACCGGTCCGGGCATCATCTCTCTGATCGGATAATAGAATCCTCTCTCATCCAGATATTCCTGCATATCATAGGTGAAAAACAGTATTGGCTTCTCAAACAGTGAATACTCAAACACCAGAGACGAGTAATCCGTGATACAGACATCAGCCGCTGTCAGCAGTTCTTCGATTGACAGCCGGTCTGTAACATCGAAAGCGAAGTCCCTGCAGTTCTCCGGAATCTTCGGACGGTCCTTCTCCTTTACAAACGGATGATGATTAACCAGCAGTATATACCTGTCTCCCAGCACTCTCTTCATCATGGGGATATCCAGCCGGTCAGGTGAGGAAGCAGATCCAACTTTTCCGCGGAAGGTCGGTGCATACAGAAGCACTTTCCTGCCCGGGACAATCTCTTGCCACAAGGAATCATTCTTACCTTCTGCACGGTCCGTGTAGACATCCTGAAGCCCCGCATAGGCATGTTTATTGCTAAGAGAAGTCGCTGTCTGTGCAGCGCTATTGGAAAGAAACAGTCCCGGTGCCATCCTTCGAAGGATCCATGTTACTTTTTCGCATGCCCTCTCTCTGTACTTTCGGCTGAAAAAAAGATCCGTGCGGCTCACCCCGATCGGAAGAATCCGGTCCCTGCGATCTTCCATATGGAATGCTTCTGCGTATGCCCAGACGACCTCCGGGCTGGAAACCGTCACGTAAGAGAAGTTACCATGCACCGGATACTGCTCAAGGTCATGCCGTGTGGTTCCGAAGCCTTTTCCAACCGCACTGAATCCGAACTTTTTAAATGCGCCGCAGGCATGCCAGGTCTGAATGACCGTGGTTTCGGAACGTATCGGAAGGCAGCTGAGAAAATAAGAGCTCTCATTGACAAAAATAAACTGTGCCTGGGCAAGCGTCGGTATCGCGTCCAGACAGTTCTGAACCACCACCGCCCGGTTTTCCATCCCTTCCTGAATGGAAATAACAGAGATGTGGTACCGCACAGCAGACTCTTCCTGCGTTCCGGCAGCGTTTCTGTGCTCCAGCGCAGAACGAATCAGCCGGAAATTGTCAGACAGAGTCTTGCTGCGGATCTCCAGAAACACCACGCTCCCCGGCCGGACATCCTGTCTGGCCGCAGCGCGGTACCGGTCCGGGTACAGGCGCTTCAGGGTCGCTTTTCTGTAAATATCGCGTACAAGTGTGTTCGCCGCTGATGTCAATCTCATGGTCTATCTCTCCCGCAGGCAGTGGCATTCGTCAAAACTGGAAATACAGGAACTGAACAACCTTGTTCATGTTGATCAGGCATAACACCATGAGTGTTGCCGCAAACAGCATGTTCTTCCAGGTCGGCCGAAATGTCTCTCCCATATGCTTGGAATTTGGAAGGAACCAGCAGATGGCAGTACCGATGACAAGCCGAAGGCCGGTGGACCGGTGCCAACTGACGAAATACCATATGCTGTCTGCCGCTTCCCGCAGCGATGTACCGAGTGATGAGAAATTCACCATCCCTCTGTACACATTCCATGCGTCCGTAAAGCTTCCGGATACAAACAGAACTCTGCACAGAACGACGCCCAACACCGTAAGCGGATACGCCACCCATGCTGGCAGCGACATGTTTGCACGCTTCATCCAGGATGCAATGCAGACCAGCATCCCATTGACTATCCCCCACACGACGAAGGTCCACCCGGCTCCGTGCCAGAAACCTGACACCAGGAAAGTAACCATGGTCGCCACATAGTAGTTTCTCCAGGCAATATCCCGATTATAGACTGACCGAAAGATGTAGGAGCTCAAAAACCTGGAAAGAGTCATATGCCATCTTCTCCAGTAATCCTGGAAGTTCCTCGCTTTGTATGGAGAATCAAAGTTGTGAGGGATGGAAATGTTGAACATCCATCCCAATCCGATCGCCATGTCCGCATATCCTGACAAGTCAAAATAATAGGACACTGTATATTCCAGAGAGGAAAACCATGAATAGAGCAGGTTCGAATTCGCGCTGACCGAGTTGAAAAACTTCTCCGCATCCGTGGTCATAGGATCTGCAAGCAGAGTCTTCTTGGCACAGCCGATCGAGAAAAGAAACAGCCCCAGCGCGATATGATCCGTCGAGAGCTTCAGATTCGCTTCATTTTCAAACTGAGGAACCACCTCTGAGTGATGGATGATAGGTCCGACGATCAGCTGTGGAAAGAACGTGATAAACAGCAGATAATTCACGAAATCATACTGCCTCATCTCGGTACGGTAACAGTCCACAAGAAACGCAATCAGCTGGAAAGTGAAAAAAGAGATTCCTATGGGAAGCACAATGTGCTTAAGTGCTTTGTCACTGCCTGTCAGCAGGTTGTAATTCTCAATAAAAAAATCCGTATATTTGTAATACCCCAGGAGGGCGATGTTTCCGATCAGTCCGATTGCCAGTAGCCACTTGCGCTGTGAGCTGCTCTCCCCATCTGTCAGCAGCATCTTAGTACCGACAATATAGTTGCCAGTGATGCTGGCCAGGAAGAATGGGAAAAATGCCGGACTTCCCTGCGCATAAAAGTACAAAGAACAGACAACCAGCCATATCTTTCCAATGGAATAAAACTTGATGCGGTTCAGTATAAAATATACGGAAAACGTAATCGGTAGAAACAGAAATATAAACTTATAGGTTGAAAAAATCATTGTCTACTCCCGCGGGGCCACTGTCCTCTCACTTCTTCACTTTTTTGAGAATATAGTTAAAGATATCCCGACTGGTCTTCACTGAATAGTGAGATTTGTTGTAGCTGGTTATGAAGCCTTCGCTGACCATATAGGAATAACCGCCGATATACTGTTTCGGAAACCTCTTTGCCAGACATGCATTAAACTTTTTGGCACAGCTGTTCTTGGCGCTGTTTACCGGTTTCTTTGGAAGGATATCCATAAAGTAGAACGACGCCTTCGGATACTTCCGGATCAATGACTTATAGATCGAAGCATATTTCCCCGCAAGCACTTCAGCATTCTTCCGTGTCAGGTCATTATTTCCCATCTGGATCACGACCTTGCTCTTCGGATACTTCTTCAGTGTTTTCTTCAGTTTCTTGAGCGCCGTCCTCTTGAACCAGGACAGTCCTTCTCCACTCTTTGCAATATAGATCACATTGCTGTCCGTCTCCACTGCCTTGCTCATCTGCCAGACACGGGATGCGCCGATAATAACCAGCTTGTCCTTCCCTCCAGAGCTCTTATACCGCTTTGTAGAACCTCTTCCTTTCGTATAGTCCATTCTCCCGTTGGCCTTCAGATAGCAGCCCATCACCCATTTGGATCTTGCCATCTTCCCGGAATGGGAGAAATAGTAATAATGGCCTCGAACTGACTGCCACCGGCCGCGGACCATTGCCCCGTCTTTTCCGTAGAAATACCGGTCCTTCCCTTGCTTTCTGAGTTTGCGGATATACAGGTGTCCTTTTTTGTCAAAAAAGTACTGCTTCCCCTTATAGCGGTGCGATCCGGTCCACGCATTGCCGTCATTTCCGAAATAATAGATATATTTCCCGATCTTAAGCCATTTGTTTTTCAGTCTGGAGCCGTTACTCAGGATATAGCAGTACTTTTTGCCCTTTCGGGTCAGCTTTCCCTTCGGTCGGACTGTTCTGTACGCAATTTTAACAACATTGTTCTCTGGCTTATCGACTGCCTCTTCATCATCGTCGTCCTGGAAAAATGAGTCCGTGTCATCAATAAGCAGACTCTCGTCCTCTGAGCCATCGGTCTCCAGACCACTGTTCTCTGAACCGCCGTTCTCCAGACCACTGTTCTCTAAGTCACCGTTCTCCAGACCACTGTTCTCTGAACCGCCGTTCTCTGAACCTTCACCCTGCTGTATATTTCCTGACAAAGATCCGGGATCCTCCCCGTCTGACTGTACGGATTGCTCTGCCGAAATAAAGGCAGTGTCTGATGCCATAACAGCTCCCGCTCCGAAACAGTGCAGCAAAACAAGAAGCAGCACAGCTGCTCTCCGCCTGATGTCAAATCTGTTCTTTCTGCAGTCTCTCATAGGTCTCTTCCCTCTGGCGCCATCCTCAGGATGCCTCATCCATGGAGTCATCCTCCTGCTCTACTCCGTCAGCCATATCCCAGTATTGCTGCATCTGTTCCTTTGCCGCCTCGGAGCTGATCCACTCCGTTCTCCATGGAAGATAGCTCGGATCATCCCTGCCCATCAGGGCTACGGTCCCGGTCTCTTCATATTCCTGTTTCAGCTCTGCAAAATCAGCTCTCTTCCGTTCAAGATAAACTTCCACATTCTTCGGTGTCAGGATCTGTCCGAATCCTTCATAACTGTCCTTCCCGAATATGGTATCTACCATCAGATCAGCAACTTCCAGATCATAATGAAGGTGATCCGAATAGTTATACAGGTTCATATTAATGTCATTATAGTCGCTAAAGTCCCAAACTTGACCTATTATATTGACTATCTCCCTGCAGTATTCATAGAAATCTTCTGTCTCATAACGGTACCGTTCCGTCATAACGCTCGGTCCTATGACGACCCGAAGATTCACTTCATTATCCGCACAGATCTCTTTAATCTGTTTCAGTGCTTCAAGATTCAGCTTCATTACATCAGTATAGTCTTCGATCTCTCCGGAAAAGAGCAGCCCCAGACGTTCATCGTACTGATTCAGGATCCTCTGGGCAAAGGCGTCCGGATCCTCATTATATTTCCGTATGTCGCTCATACGCGACCTGCGCCCGTCCACCAGAGAGTCTGCAAACGCAGGATTCTTATTCTGCCGTTCTTTAGAATTAAGAATCGTCTTCGGATCCACGATCATCCAGCTGAGAAACTCTGCTGCCTGGCTGGTCCACTTCCCGGAAAAGAGTGCCGGGGTATGATAATTGTTTCCACGGTATTCCCGGTCGTAGCACAGAACTTCATAATTGCTCAGGATCAGAGTGATCTCCTTCACTCCAACTACTTCTGCCAGAAACTTCGTAAATGACAGATAGTCTTTAAAATTCCCCAGATTCAGATACATATTATAATAGCGCAGACCAGTGTATTCTGTCATCCGATCTGTGTCAACCGCCCCGCATTTCGAACCACCGATGACAACCCCCTCGATCTCATCCCGGTGCTCCAGTATATACCTGGCTTTTATTGCCCGGGAAAAATCATCTTTAAAATAATATGGCTGTCCCTGTACATTCGTAAAATATCCTTCCGGGTTCATACGATAGCAGACCGCCATGTAAGCCGCAACACACAGCAGAACCAGTGCAAGAAAACCTGCGACCCACCTTTTGCTGTTATTCCTCGTTTCCTTATCCAACTTTTCTGCTCCTCATAATAGTGTCGGCGAGAAATATGGTGCCAGTCAAAACAAGCTCCAGCAATACCGCCCACAGCCTTGCGACAATCGATATGATCATCGCATAATTCGTATCCATGATAAGTCCCAGTCCCACAGCCAGAATCCCTTCTCTCACCCCGATCCCGGATGGAGAAAACACTGCCAGGATGCCGGCGATACAGGAAAGCCCATAGAGACCGCTGACATACAGACACCTTGAAAGCGGCACCGGACAGATCGAGCATATTAGCATATAGAAGCCAAAGCCATAGGCCATCCAGTTCAGCATAAACAGCAGAACGACCTTCAGGATCTGAGGATACGACATGGGTATCCGCATGATTTTTTTTCTGGAAACCTTTTCTAACAGAGCCAGGAAAAAGTTCAGTATCTTCGGGTGAATGCACACGAAAAAGACACCAATCAGAATGAAGGTCATCCATTTATATCCACCGAGCACCTCGTTGGGAAAGAACAGGATCGATACTACAAACAACAGCGCTGCGCCAAGTATCGTGCAGCCGTTCTCAAGCAGAAAGCAGACTGTAACCTTGTCCGCAGACACTCCTTCTTCCTTATACGGAGGGATCCTTGCCAGCAGCATAAATACCTTGCCGGGAATATATTTCCCGAGAATAGAATACATATACGTCTTGACTGCCTTTAGATATCCGATCGAGGCATTATTGATGCAGGTAATATAATGCCAGAGCGAAGCCTCAGCCAGCTTGTAAATACAAAAAAACAGAATTGACACAACAAACGGCAGCGGCCTGAGCGTAAGATCCAGCGCCAGAATATCGTCCATATTCCTGTAGAAATAACGAACCAGAAATATGGCCACGAGTATCAGAAAGACTCCACGCAGGATCTTCATACGGTTGCTTTTCTTCATAGTCCTCCCTCTCAAAAGCTGAGGAGTGCACGGATCACACACATGTATCCATACAGAATGGTGGATGGAATCTTCTCCAGCTTATCCGGGTGCTTTTCCGAGAATCTCGTATTTGCATCTGCAAGCCTGTACGCCAGACGATGATTCCACTTGCAGCGGTCTTCTGTATCCAACTTCACATCTGTGCGTTTCGCTTTTGCTTCAGCCGTGCAGAATTTATATACCAGTGCTCGTTTCTGTCCCCGGATCATGTCCTTTCCGGAAATATGGCAGTCAACCAGGACTCCGTCTCTCACTGCATTCTGATACAGCTTAAGCGCAGTCTCCGACCGGATCACACAGCAGGTATGCTTTACGGGATCCTTTTTCATGGACTTCAGCCAGATATCTCCAAAACTGATATCTGCACAGCTGGAAAAATGATCCTGGCAGTAGGTACAGCTCTTTCTCTCAAAAAAGTATGCATTCTTATAAGTACAAAATAGTTTCTTATATGAGAAGGTCTTCTCGGTCCCGTCCAAATACTGGACCGAGGACGTTCCGCGCCAGTGTCCTCTGCGATAGTACATGCCGCAGGCGCCTTCCAGAGAGATCCCTGCCTTGCGCAGCGACAGCTCGGTCACTTCCCTTCCAGGGTTCCCGCTGCAGAACAGCCCCAGCTTCAGAACAACTTTCTTCTTCAGTTCACTGTCCCTCTCCAGAAGCTTTGAGAAAGCCTTCATCTGGCAGGGCGTCATCACCACGGCAACGCGTCCGTCAAAACTCCTGAGTGCCTCCACATGCTTCAAAATCGGAAGCTGCATGTATGTACTGGAGGAACAGCTCCGGATCTCTTCCGGAGTCGTCGCGATAAAGCTTCGATATCCCAAATGACCGTTTTCGACCTTAAGTCCTGTCACCCAGGCCCCGTCGATCTCTCCGGTGCGGAGCATATGTTCGAGAAGAGCTGTCACCATGCCGCCGGATGCAGCATTCTGCCGGATCGATTCATCCGCCGCATATCCCATTCTCATGCAGATGTAATCCCCGGTATACCGTTCCGGACGATCCCACTGCAGCAGCTGTCTGCCTTTCGGCTTCACAGAAACAAGCTTATCCAGGACAACTGCTATCTCCTCTATATTGCGCTTTGAGGAAGCAAATACTTCGTCGTGATGTTGCCGGAGTTTTCCGCGGATTTCTTTCTCTGCTCCGCGGAAAGCGCAGAATGCCTCTCTGAGCGCATCCGGATTCAGATCGGAATAATCCGCCGCATAAGTTCCCAGATCAAAGAAGTCAAGGACCTCCTGGTACTTATGGCTCCACCCGATCAGCAGGACCGGAACTTCTTTCTCCAATGCTCCGACCATCGCATGGAACCGGGACGCGACCAGGAAACGGCAGCGAGAGATGTATTCACGTATCTCTTCGGCATCCATCTCCTCATGATACCACCGCACCATTTCTTTCTTCCAGATCCTGCCGTATACATCGTCACAGACCTGTAGATCATTGTTCCTCGGTTTTTCGCTTCCGAGACGTGCTGCATTTGCTATGATCAGGACATGATATCCCTCTTCTGTCAGCCAGTCCGCAAACTGCGTCATATACTGTCTGTAATCGATTCCCTGTTTCGAACACTTTCCGTCAACCACAGAACTCAGCGACAGCCCCACCACATTGTCTGTATAGAAAGCATCCTCTTCACAGCGCCTTTGCACTTTTTCAGCGGCAGCCGGATTGTCGGGCAT
>CADCII010000005.1 GCA_902801515.1 uncultured Lachnospiraceae bacterium | reverse complement strand
GCCCTCAAGAAGGGAAAGATTGCAGTCTTCCTGGTAAAAGATTTTTGCTGCCATACGTGTATACCTCTCTTTAATAATTCAACATATGTATCTGTATTTAAAAGCAGCCTCAAACGCTGCCGAAATACCGTTCCTTACAGATAGAGCACTCCGTCGGAGCCTCTCTCCAGACTGGTGATCCCCGTCCTTGCAAGTTCCAGGATCTCATATCCCCCAAGCAGCCGGATAAATGCATCCACCTTATCCTGTTTACCTGTCAGTTCAATGATCAGTGAGTCCGTCCCTACGTCCACGATCTTCCCCCGGAAAACATCCGCCATGGAGATCACTCCCTGCCGCTGGTTCTCTTCCACGCGCACCTTGACCAGGACCAGTTCACGGCTGACACTGGTCGCATCCTCAAGCACTTTTATATCGATCACGTCCACCAGCTTGCGAAGCTGTTTTACGATCTGCTCTATGATATCATCATCGCCTTCGGTTACGATCGTGATCCTTGTAAACCGGGGATCAGTCGTAACGCCTGCAGTTATGCTGGCTAATATTGTAACCGCGGCGGGTAAACAGGCCTGCGACACGGCTCAGAAGGCCGGGTGTATTGTCAACCAGAAGTGAAAGAGTCCGATTATTCACATTCATCCTCCAAAAACTGTTGTCTGTGTCCGTGGTTCTTGTTATTTAAAGTAGTCAATGACCGCCTGTGCAACCTGTTTCGACATCTGCTCCTTGTGCTTCTTGTAAAACTTCATATCATCATTATCATCAATATGGCAAGTCTCAAGAAGCGTATAATTCACGCCGACTTCCTGGTAGACCTTCGCATTGAGAAGGCCGCTGCCTCTGTTTATCCCTAAACTGCTGGTTCTCATCCCACAGCTATTTAAATACTTTATGATCTTCTCGTCTATTGCCCTGTCAGATGAAGACTTGTGGACATTGACGCAGATTCCTGTTCCCTTTATCGATCCGTTTCCGGAAGGATCCTTCGAAGCAGGCATGGTCGCGTTGAAATGAATCTCCAGCACAAAATCGTACATGGTCGGATCCGGAATGACGGAACTCTTTCTGATGGATTTCAGAACTTTCTTCCTTTTACTTCCGGTACCTGTAATCGATGAAGTGCTCATATCGGCATTCAGTCTGCTTCTCATCTGCTGAAACATGTCATACTTGGTGTCAAACAGATATGCGTTGACTTTGCCGCTTGCTTTCAGGTCATGATATACCAGCTTGCCGAATTCACGTGTGAGCTGGCTCTCTTTGAATGTACCGCAGCTGTTATAGCCTGCCGCCCCGGGGTCACCCTGACCGTGTCCGCACAGGATCAGAATACTCGCCTTTCCTGTTTTGGCCTTTGTTCCTGTTGAATAAGATCCCCCATCTTCATCCAGGCGGCCCTTGCTGGTGAACGTATAGAAGACGCCTCCGATCTTTACTTTTCCGGTCGCGGCTCTTCCTTTCTTCCCGAAGTAGTACCTGTGCCCCTTCCAGTTGATCCAGCCTTTCCTTCGGATTCCGTCCTGATCGACATAGTAGTAATAGCCATCGTAACGGAACACCTTATTCTTCAGGATTTTATTCTTCTTATAGAAATAAGTCTTGCCTCCCATCTTAAAGAACTCTGTACTGAGTTTCTTTACGACTTTTCCTTTGGCATTGACAAGATATCCTCCCGGAGCCACACTGCTGCGAAGAAGATTGCCCGTTGCGTCTATATAGTATTTTTTATCTCTGACCCATCTCTTGAAAGCCCTCTTCCCGTTTTCACGGAAATAAGCCCGCGTCCCGTCAGCAAGATTGACAAACTTATCCGTCAGCATTCGCCCGGCTTTGCCTGTCTGCCCGGAAGTGTTGAAACAGTACCAGGCGTTCCCGATCTTGTTCAGGCCCTTCAGAACAACACCGTTTCAAATCCGTAGCGGTACTTTCCGACAGTCCGGATGCCGCTATGCAGCATGCTTCCGAGTTTCTTTCCCGCCTTACCTTCTTTGTCAAAGTACCGCAGTCCTTCCTCTGTCCGGATCCATCCGGTCTGAAGAAGTCCTGTCTCATCGAAACAGTAAGTATAACTTCCTATTTTCTGAAGTCCGGTAACCTTCTGGCCCGTGCTGTCCGTGTACCAGATCTTTGTCCCCTTTTTATTCTGAGCCCAGTCTGCGCAAGTCGGAACAGCAAGCATCAAAGTCAGCAGGATCAGCAGACTAAACAGAAGTGTCAGCTTCCTCTTATTCACTGTTTACTCCCCCATTGCCTGTTTTGTAACATTTTCGTAATATTTTCGCAGATTTATTATAGGCAATGATGACTCATACGTCAAGTTGTGACAAAAACCGGTACATCTCATCCGCAGTGGGCGGGCAGCCCTTCAGAGTGTGGCAGAACCGGGATGTACAATTGCCGATTCCCAGGTTTCCTGTCTTGCCTCTGTATCCCTGCCCTATGCAGATCTTATCCGGGATCTGATCCAGCTTTCCTTCCTGCTCCAGCTTTTGCAGGACCGGAATGAGCGTCCCGCAGCACGCAGAGCATGAATCGACCTCATCCACATGTTCTCTCAGACGGATAAGCATGCCGCCCGGGTCCCTGTTCCACGGCAGAGAGGGAACTTCTGCCCTTACGTACCGGATCTTAGTGCCATGCTCATGCCCCCTTTTCTCCAGGTAAAAGGACACTTCCGCCTGTGATGTATCAGGGCAGCCTGCTCCAAGAGCGGCAGCTATACGGATATAGCTCACTTCTTCCTGCTCAAGAGCAAGTATCTTTGAACCATACGCATCCATCAGGACAGGATCCGCTGCACAGATCATCCTGTCCAGCTGAACCGGATTTCCTCCGTCCTCAAACAGCAGGTCCGGACAGATTACGTCTGCTATGATAAAATCCTGGTGAACCGCTGCTGCCAGATGGCCGATCGGATCGTGAAGCCCCATACGGTGGAATCTGCGCTTTTCCGACGAGGGAATGCATCCCTTCATATTTTTCAGCGCACAGGTCATCCTTGTCTGGCAGTGTCCTTTGAGAACCGGAAGGTTGATCAGGTAGTCCACCTCCCGTACTCTCTCGCAGATATTCAGTTCAAGGCCTGCCGCGTCGACAGCGGATCCTCTGTCTTCCTGAAGATCCCAGAAAGGAATATCCATCCGCCGGCACATTTCACCGAATCCTGTTACAAGCAGGGAATCCGAAGTCCTGTCCCCCACCCAGGAACTTTCCATCACAACAATTCTTTTAAATCCGTTCTTTTTCAGGTAAGACAGGACCGCCTCTGCGATCTCAGGATGGGTTGTCGCTCCGTCCGAGGCCGGAATCGGTCCTACCAGGTTAGGCTTCAGAGCGATCAGCGGATCACCGTCCCCGCATTTTTCCCGGATCATATCCGCAAGGTCTCCCCTGCGGCAGAGTTCCAGCGCCATGTCGGCCACAGATCTTCCCTCTATGATAATAAGTTCATTTTTATTCATAGAAACCTTTGCCGGATCTCATTTCTTCGTGCCGAGCCTTCTGACTGACACGGATGCTCCGTCAGACCAGCCCTCTCCCTCCGAGCTGACAACGATATCCACTCTTGTAATCTTCTTCCTGTATTTCCATTTTTCCAGATTGGCATACAGATTGACCCATTTTCCGCAGGTGATCACTCTCCTGGCTTCATAGTATTTCTTCGTGCCTGACCACAGGCGGAGCGTTACATATGCCTTCCCCTTCTTAATGCCGGAAGCATTGATACTGAATCCAAGTTTCTTGCGCGACTTGCAGTTGATCTTGCCGCCGCGGATGAATCCCATGGGAACATTTGCATTACGGCTGCCGTCATGTTTTACGGTATAAGTGTCCCCGCTATGATAGAATCCGGCATAGGAACCGTAGGGGCTGAACCGGTTTGTGTAATGCTTACTCCATTTCAGGGGTTTCGACAGTTTCAGTTTTCCACCCTTGACCTTAACTACTTTGGTGACTTTCTTCCCCAGGAGTTTCTTCGCCATTTTGGCCGCATACGATGTATAGGCATTCTTAATCGTCGTATCGGCATACTTGTACGCGGTCCAGGCCAGTTTCTTCCACGCAGCGTTCTCTCCGCCCCAGCTTGTATAGAGGCCATATCTCTCATCTTCTGCCGTGTGATCGACCTGTCTGTGCAGGATGATGGAGTCCACCATGCTGTTCTGCTGCGCTATATAGTACGCAAGCGCGATGTTCTTCGCCTGGGCAGCCGAAGTGTCCTTTCCTGAAGTGATTGAGGAATAACCCTGCTCACTCAGAATCACACGGCAGTTTTTCGTATAATGCTTCTTGAGGAAATTAGTAAGAACACTGAGATTCTTCATTGTAATGATGCGGGTGCTCTCACTGTTTGTGACCGATGCGCTGCTGCTCATGATATCGACCACATACTGACTGATGTTATATGGGTGGTAAGCGACGCACCAGGTCCCTTTCTTCAGACCCTTTGCCGCGGCACGTGACGCAAACTTGGTCAGGATCGTTTTTCCTGCGTACCAGTAGCTGCCGTTCCCCACACTCCAGTAATGATCCAGACACATATAGATGCGCGCATTGGCGTACACCTTTTTCGCTGCCTTGTAAACTTCGGCAACCTGAGCGGCGTACAGATCGACATACGTATCCACACCGATGCTGCCCGCCCAGTTCCAGACACTGGAATTGTTGACTTCATTTCCTACGATCCAGCCTACAATGCGTGCTCCGCTCTTCTTGCTGTAACGCCTCTGGAAAAAAGTGACAATGGCACGGAGCATCTGCACAGCGGAAGAATCAGTCATATTCCACTGATAGTAATTGGCGCTCCTTCCCCTTGCCTTGGGATAGATCAGATACTGAAGGTCATCCGTCCGGTTCGGCAGCAGAAGGATTGCTGTAACAATTACATTGTTCCTGGCCAGCCGGTTCAGTTCTCTGTCATATCTGGCAAGCGCATTCTTCGCAAACCAGAAGGTCTTGCCTTCAAACTTGAAGCTCACACAATGCGTAGAGTTCCGGTATCCTCTGGAAGGCATGAAATCACCCACGCTCAGATTGATCGTAGTATGTTTTATGCCCAGTTCCAGGGCATCCTCTTCCATTCCCGGAGCAACATGGACCCCCTTCTTGGTCGGTGCAGTGGGATACGCAAAATTGTACTCTGCAGCGTATACGGCGCTCTGACACAACAGAACTGCAGACAGGACTGCCGCGGCCAGCCGCTTCCATGCACATCTCATTTCTGACAGTTTCATACTCCCTCTCTCCTCTTTGATCCGATACTTCTATCCTTCTGTTCTGAAAATGTTCAGAAAGCTGCTCTCAATATACGAGAGCAGCATCCGTACGCCGCATGATCCTACTCCAGGTAGTCCTTCATGCGAATATTCTTTCTTTTCAGTTTGCGGAGAGCTTTCGCCTCGATCTGACGTATCCTCTCCCTGGTAACATTCAGCTGTTTGCCGACCTCTTCCAGCGTTCTGGGTCTGTCGTCATCCAGCCCGTACCGAAGGTGCAGTACCTGCTGCTCTCTGTCGGACAGGTCCGTCAATATCTGCCGGATCTGTTCCTTCAGCATGACTCTGGCGGCTTCATCAGCCGGAACCGGAGTCGTGTCATCCCGGATGAAATCTCCCAGAGAACTGTCTTCCTCATCGCCTACCGGCGTCTCCATGGATACCGGTTCCCTGGAGATCTTCTGGATTTCTCTTACCCTCTCCGGAGTCATATGTATCCGCTTCGCGATCTCCTCGGGAGTCGCATCCCTGCCCAGTTCCTGCATCAGGTCCCGGGAGGCCCTGTTCACTTTGTTGATGTTTTCAACCATGTGGACCGGAATGCGGATCGTGCGCCCCTGATCGGCGATCGCCCTTGTGATCGACTGCCTTATCCACCAGGTTGCGTAAGTGGAGAACCTGAAGCCTTTTTTATAGTCATATTTCTCGACTGCCCGGATCAGGCCCAGGTTTCCTTCCTGGATCAGGTCCATCAGGCTCATGTCGTGTCCGGTATAATGTTTGGCAATGGAGACGACAAGCCTCAGATTGGCCTCTTCCAGCTGTCTCTTGGCTTGTTCATCTCCTTCAGCAACCCTTCTGGCCAGCTCAACTTCCTGTTCCGGTGACAGCAGCGGGACCTGTCCTATCTCCTTCAGATACATGTGGATCGGATCTGAAACATTTCCGCTGTCTGTCTCAACACCCTTCACAGGGCCGGGGACAAATTCTGCTTCAGAGGCTTCCTCCTCAAGAGATTCATCATCGTCATTCAGGATAAACAGGTTGTCATCTGTGCAGTCCTCCGGAAGGAGAACATCGACTCCCCGGTCTGCCAGAAAATCCGCTATATCATTCAGTTCATCCTGACTTGGTTTCAGATCGGAAAAATAATCAATGACTTCCTGGAATTCCAGCGCGTTCTTTTTCTTTTCCGCATCCTTGACCAGAGTCTCCGCACGCTGTGCCAGATCTTTGTTTCTCTTCTCTGCCTCAAAAGAGTCTGTCTTTTTTGTACTCATTCCCACCTCAGCCTATACAACAGCAGATGCCGAATCCATATAAAAAAGCAGAGCATATTTTATCATGTTCAGACATTTTATTCAAGAATCTGACATTACTTCATCAGTGTCGTGTCAACCGGTACATTAATTTCATTCCCATGATCATCAACAACCGGAACCGGCTCCTCGTCCCAGGCATCCAGGTTGTCGATGTATTTCCTGGTATCGCTGACAATGATTCCTGACAGAAGCAGGACCGCGATCAGGTTCGGGATACTCATCAGCGCATTCAGGATATCCGCGATGGTCCAGACGAGATTAAGTGCGCTGACCGGAGCTATGACAGCAACTGCAATATAGATGATGCGGTATACGATAAGCACTTTCTTGCCGCCGATATACTCTACGCAGCGCTCGCCGTAATATGCCCAGCCGAGGACTGTTGAGAATGCGAATGTAATAATTCCGATGGTAAGCAGGATCGGGCCGACATACGGAATCTGTCCGAATGCAAGGCTCGTCAGCTTTCCACCGTTATCAACCAGGCTGACGTCAATGCCCGGATTCTTCATGATGGAAGTAACCAGGACAAGACCTGTCATCAGGCAGACAACAACCGTATCCCAGAATGTTCCGGTAGATGCGATCAGTGCCTGGCGGACCGGATTGCGTGACTGAGCTGCAGCAGCAGCGATAGGTGCGGAACCCATACCGGATTCATTGGAGAACAGACCGCGGGCAACACCATACTGGATCGCAGCACGGATACCGGTTCCGACAAGCCCGCCGGCAACAGCACCCTTCGTGAACGCAAGTCTGCAGATCGCTCCGATCGCCGGGATGATAAAATCATAGTTGATACAGAGGATAACGATACATCCGATCACATAGAAGATCGCCATAAAGGGAACTAATCTCTCGCAGACGCTTGCAATAGACTTGATCCCGCCGAAGATAACGACAGCGACCAGGATTCCGATCACGACTCCGACAACCCAGGGCGGACAGTGGAAATTCTCCTGCGCTACAGTTGCAATTGCATTGACCTGCGTAGCGCAGCCGATGCCAAAGGAAGCAATACCGCCAAAGAGTGCGAACAGGAAGCCCAGCCATTTCATGTTAAGGCCTCTTTCCAGGGCATACATAGCGCCGCCCTGCATACGTCCGTCTCTGGTCTTCACGCGGTACTTGACAGCGATAAGGGACTCCGCATATTTTGTGGCAATACCGAATACGCCGGTAAGCCAGCACCACAGAACAGCACCGGGGCCGCCAAGGGCGACTGCCGTTCCGACACCAATGATATTACCGGTACCGATCGTTGCGGCAAGCGCGGTTGTCAGCGCGCCGAATGAAGAAACTTCACCTTCTGCGTCCGGATCCTTTGAAACGGAAAGCTTAATACCTTTGCTGATCGTTTTTCTCTGAATGAAACCCGTCCGGATCGTCATAAAAATATGCGTTCCGAGAAGCAGGATGATCATCCACCAGCCCCATACAAAGCCGTCCAGATTATTAATAAAATCTACAACACCTTTCATCTCTTATACCTCCTCCAGAGCAACATTTCCGTATATTTTATTACGCAGGGCAGGATATGTCTATCTTTATTTGGCGATTTTTCCTAAAAATTAAAAAAAATCGAAATATTTATGGCGGTCATATACAGTATTTATTCACAAATGGCACTGGATATACAAACGCCCTGAATCCGGAAAACAGAAGCACAGAAAGCAGGAAGAAGCCCCTTCCCGGAGGATCATCCATCCGCCGGGAAGGGGCTCCCTGCCTTCGCATCTGCAAACGATGCGTTATCCTTCTGAAATATCCATTATGCTGCGGGTTCTACTGCCGCGTCAGCAAGAGCTTCCGGATCGACCTCAGTCACATCAGCTCCGAGAGCTTCTTCCGGAACTTCGATAGAAACCGGGCTCTCATAATCATAATTGATCTTCATGCTCAGATCATTCACTGTCAGATTGATCTCCGGTGTCTCAGCCTCGCCATCTGAAGATGTGGAGCTGAACATCATGGATGCGATCAGCTGGCTGATCATGCTGAAGTCGCTTCCCGTCAGGTCGCAGCCGACATATACAGGTCTGAAGGTCTCCACATCAATATCTTCAACAATATTGAACTGAAGAGAACCGGTGAACATCTGGATCATCTGTACGGCAGACGGATCCATGATCTCCGGCTTTGCTTCGGACAGAGTCGTAAGAAGGCTGCTGATATCCTCGCCGGTAAGAGTCATGGTGATCTCATAGCAGTCTTTTCCGTTGACATTCACTGCTTCCGGAGCAAGCACAGCCTTGCTCATATACTCATCCTGGAGCGCCTTGATATCGATGCCAAGCGATTCTTCGATCGCAGAGTAATCTCCCGCCATGGACTTTGCCATAAGATCGTTCATCATCTGAGCTGATTCTTCCGGAACCTTGACTGCCTGCCATTCTTCACCTTCGCCCAGTCCGGACACTTTGACGTACATAGTAAGTCCGCCGTCATCAGCATTGACCATGTACATCTCCATGGCGGCTTCTCCTGCCATTCCCATTGCGGAAGCGTCTCCCGACATGGTTGCAGTTGCTGAATATTCGATCGGGTCAAGTGTATACTGCATATCCATGTCCATATTACCGCTCATCGGCATGCTCTGCCCACAGCATGTGCTGAGAACTGTGACAGGCTGGCATTGGCCTCCTGAGCCTTGGACATGATATCCTCAACCGTCATTGAGGAATCAAAACCTGACAGCAGCATGATTGAGGAAACAGAGACCGCCGCCAGCGCAAGAAGCCTGTTTCTGAGATTCTTTTTCATCTAGGTACTTCTCCTTTCAGTTTGTGTAATCACATTCTGCATGTAAAAGCAGACCCCTTAAATACATACGTTATCAGTTTATCACTTTATCTTGCTCAAGTCGACTCAAAAGTTGCTTGGCTGCATTATTAATTATTGCTTTTATCCGTTTTCATCAGTTCTTTCATGAGAGACTTGTCGAGCACCTCATTCATACTGCCTGTCCGGTAACCTGTCAGGTCCAGAGATACATATGAAAAACCATACTCTTTCAGTCTGCGGCAGATCCTCTCCCTGAGAGAAGGATCCGCAAAACGGGAAATGTTTTCCGCGGTCACCTCTATCCTGGCAAGTGATCCGTGCACACGCACCCGGACCTGTTCAAATCCCAGCTCCCGGAGATACTCTTCAGAACGGCCTGCCATATTTATCTTCTCCGCTGTGATCCTGTCTCCGTAAGGAATCCTTGTCGCAAGACATGCAGAAGACGGCCTGGAAGAAGCCTTCAGCCCGAATTCCCGGCTCAGAGAGCGGATATCGGCTTTGGTCAGCCCTGCTTCCTTAAGAGGCGATATCACACCCAGTTCCCTTACTGCGCGCATTCCGGGGCGGAAATCCTGAACGTCGTCTGCGTTGGTTCCTTCCGCCACAACACTGCACTGCATCGCCGCGGCTGCCTGCGCAAGTTTTCCGAAGATTCTTTTCTTGCAGTAATAACACCGCTCCTCCGTATTCTCTGCAAACCCGGGGATGTCCATCTGGGATACTTCCACCACGGCGTGCGTGATCCCGTTTTCCCTGCAGTATTCAACCGCTTCCCGGATCTCATCCTCCGGCACTGCCTCAGCCTTCGCCGTCACGGCGCATGCCCGCTCTCCCAGAACGCTGCGGGCAGCATACAGCAGAAGAGCCGAGTCCACGCCCCCGGAATAGGCAACGGCAACACTGCCGCAGTCCTTCAGTATCTGTTCCAGTTTCTCATATTTCTGCTTCAAAATCTTCTCCCTTCTTCTTTCGAAGGTTCTATCCCTCAGGGCACACAACTGAATCTACCGCTGAGATAAAAGAGCAGGCTGCCGCAGTATTACTGCGGCAGCCTGTTTTCTTCATACTCATTTCGCGTAGTCGACCACTCTCGACTCACGGATCAGACTTACCTTGACCTGTCCCGGATATTCCAGTTCAGACTCTATCTGCCTGGCGACATCTCTCGCCAGGAAGGTCATATCAGCATCACTGATCTGCTCAGGAACCACCATTACACGAATCTCCCGACCTGCCTGAATGGCAAAGGATTTGTCAACTCCCTTGAAGGAATTGGCGATATCTTCTAACTGTTTTAATCTGTTGGTATAAGTTTCCAGAGTCTCTCTTCTGGCGCCGGGGCGGGCCGCTGAGATTGTATCAGCCGCCTGTACAAGGCATGCAATGAGCGACTCAGGCTCTACGTCGCCATGGTGAGACTCCACGGCGTTGATGACAGTGTTGGATTCTTTATACTTCCGGCACAGCTGTGCGCCGATCTGTACATGGGTGCCCTCCACATCATGGTCAATGGACTTGCCGATATCATGGAGAAGTCCGGCACGCTTCGCAATACGGACGTCTACTCCGCACTCGGATGCAAGAAGACCTGCGAGATGCGCTACCTCGATTGAATGATTAAGCGCATTCTGTCCGTAACTGGTACGGAACTTCATTCTTCCGAGAAGTTTGACCAGTTCCGGATGGATACCGTGAACGCCTACCTGGAGACAAGCCTCGTCTCCTGCCTCACGGATCTCATTTTCGACTTCTTTCTTCGCCTTGTCGACCGTCTCCTCGATCCTTGCCGGATGAATACGGCCATCGACAATCAGTTTCTCCAGTGCGACCCTTGCCACCTCACGGCGAATCGGATCAAAACTGGATAACACTACTGCTTCAGGTGTATCGTCAATGATAAGGTCCACACCGGTCAGTGTCTCGATTGCCCGGATATTGCGGCCCTCACGGCCGATGATGCGGCCCTTCATCTCATCGCTGGGCAGCTGGACTACGGAGATCGCAGCTTCCGCGATGTTGTCTGCTGCGCAGCGCTGGATCGCTGTAACCACGAATTCCTGAGCCTTCTTGGCTGCGGATTCTCTGGCTTCATTCTCCAGTTCCTTATACAACTTTGCAGCGTCCGTTTTTACTTCGTCTTCAACAGATTTTAAAAGATATTCTTTTGCCTGTTCGGAGGTTAATCCGGAGATCCGTTCCAGTTCCTGCTGCCGCTGTCCGAGCAGTTTGTCTGCTGAGGACTGCTTCTTCCTTAGCTCTTCTTCCTTCTGTGCCACACCTGCCTCACGGCGTTCCAGAGCTTCCAGCTTCTTGTCAGCAGTTTCTTCTTTCTGCATGACCCGCTTCTCAAGCCGCGCAACTTCCGCCCTGCGATCCTTGGCCTCTTTTTCAGATTCATTCTTGATCTTCAGAGATTCCTCTTTCGCTTCGAGCAAAGCTTCGCGTTTCTTAGTCTCTGCGCCCTTCAGTGCATCATCGATGATCTGTCTTGCCTTCTCCTCGGCACTTCCGATCTTTGCCTGGTCTTCTCTCACCTTACGGCTGACAGCAACCTTGGACGAAACCGGGATCGCGATGATCAGTGTAGCAACAACAGCAATCAGAACCGCAATTACTGTAGTCACAACAGGAGCACCTCCTTAAACGTGTATGTAGTTGTCTCGTTGTAAAAATTACAACGCATCTATCATAAATAAAATTGTTGTGACTGTCAATCAGAAATCTCCCTCATCAGGGATTGCCAGAAAGCGTGTGCCGTTCTCTGTACTCCTTCGGCGAGCATCCTGTGTAGGTCTTGAATATCCTTGAAAAATGAGCCACATCCTGGAATCCGACTTCTTCTGATATGTCCTGTACTTTTCTTCCGGTCTCCTCCAGAAGTGTCCTCGCGCGGCCGAGCCGTATGATATTGACGATCTCGAAAAAGCCCCTGCCCGTATACTGGTTGAGCAGTTTGCTCAGATGCCAGCTGCTGACATAGCACTGCTGCGCCACGTCCCCAAGGGTCAGTTTGCTGGTAAAATGTTCCAGCATATATACCAGCGCTTTTTTCAGGACAAAACTGTTTGCCTCCGAGCCATGCGCGCGGGTCTGACCTTCTTCATCACGACGGTCTTTGAGAAAGGTCTCATAAAGGTATCGGTCTGTCTCCATGCTCATATCCCAGATATGATCGATGATCTGCGCTCCCAGATTTCCCCTGCTGCGCAGATTGTCCGTCATGGCCATGATGGCTTCTTCGATCTCATCCATCTTCGATGGTTTCAGAAGGAATCTCGTGACCCCGAGTTTGATCGCTCTCTGGGCGTATTCAAAATTCCTGTAGCCTGTCAGCAGGCAGACTTCCACTTCCGGGTACTCAGAACGGATCGCCGCGACCATGGCAAGACCATCCATATTATTCATGGCAATATCCGATATCAGGATATCCGGCTCCAGTTCTCTCATCAGATCAAGGCCTTCCAGACCATTGGACGCCGTCCCTGCCACTTCACAGTTAAAGTCTGCCCAGCGCACGCTCTTTTTCAATCCCTCGCAGATGATCGGTTCATCATCAACGATCAGCACTTTATACATCCCGCTCTCCCATCCTGTATGCCCTTCCTGTAACGAAAGAGCCTTCATCCGCCATGCCCGCCGCATTGCCGCATTCATTAACGGTATATTCTCATTTATTATATCATCCCGGCCGGTGCCGGGAAACTCCCGCAGCCGGCATGGCACGAACTGTTTCAGCCCTTCACGGCGCCGACTGTCATTCCTTTGATGATGTATTTGTTCAGGAACAGGTATACGATCAGTACGGGAATTACGATCAGTGTGACAGAGGCAAACAGAGCTCCGTAATTGACTCCCTCTTTAGCGGCGATATTGTTCAGCAGGATCGTGATCGCCCAGTTTTCTTTGGTGCGCAGGAAGAACATCTGCGTGAACAGGTCATTGTAGCTCCACAGAAAACTGAAGATCCCGACCGTCACCATCGACGGTTTGCAGAGCGGAAACACGACCCTGAAATAAGTCTGGAACATATTGCAGCCTTCCATGTAGGCAGCTTCTTCCAGTTCTACCGGCAGTGAGCGGATATAGCCTGTCAGCACTATGATTGCGAAGGACATATTTCCCGCAATCTGCGGCAGAATGACGGAGAGAAGATTCTTCCCTACCGAAGGAGAGTTGACGATGCCCCATGACGCCTGCATCTGCAGTACCGGAATGATCGTTGAATAGATCGGGAACATCATGCCTGCATACAGCAGAAGGGTGAGCAGGTTCTTGCCTCTGAACTGATACCTGCACATGATATACGCTGCCATTCCGGCGAACAGTATGACTGCCGCAGCTACCGTTCCTGAGATGATGAAACTGTTCCTGTACGCGCGAAGGATATCGTAATTTGCAATAATATTCCTGTAGTTTTCCAGTGAAAATGCATCTCCGAAAGGCAGTGTAAAGGAGTTGCTGTATATCACTTTCTTGTTCTTGAAGGAATTCATTACAGACCAGGCAAGCGGAAAGATCGTTGTCAGCGACCACAGGATCAGCAGCAGATAGACAACAAAGTATGCGGGGGATACGGTTCTTCCTGTTTTCTTATTCATCCTCATCCCTCCTCTATGCCTGGTAGTCCACATTCTGCCTGAATATACGATTGACTGCAGCTGACAGCATCACGCCGATCACCACGATCACCACCGCTATGGCAGACGCGTAGTCAACGTCGCTGTAAACCTTGGAATACATATAGGTACCGGTCAGCCATGTATTCGACATGCCATTGACAAACATTGTCCAGGGAAGGTCGAAGACCTTGAGCGCTCCGGTCACTGCCAGGATCACACATGTGCCGATGCTGTTGCGCAGCAGGGGAAGTGTGATGTAGCGGACACTCTGCCACCTGGTTGCACCGTCGATCGTCGCGGACTCATACAGGTCGTCGGGAATTCCCGCAAGCCCTGTGAGCAGGATCACAAAATAAAAACCCACATACTGCCAGATCACGGGAGTAAGCATGGTGAACATGGCATGTTTTGCTTTCCAGTCAATCAGTTCATTTGCCTCCCTGTTAAGGATGCCCGCAAACTGCAGGAACTGATTGATCATCCCCTTGTCATACAGAAAGATCAGATTGAACAGAAGGCCGAGAGCGGTCGCTGATATCACGATCGGGAAAAAGAACACGGTCCTGAAGAACCCTGATCCTCTTTTGATATTGCTTACCAGAAGCGCCAGGATAAGAGCTATGCCCACCTGCCCGATGATCGTCGCCGCGATCGTGATGGCGGTATTCTTCAGAGCGATCTTCATTTTCGGATCAGACAACAGTGCCAGGTAATTCTTATACCAGGGGGAATTCCATTCTCCGCCGGCTGTCCCCATATACTTGATATGCATAAAACTGTTCAGGATATTCCGGACGAACGGATAGTACAGATAGACGAACATAAAAAGAAATGCCGGCAGAAGAAAGATCCAGATCAGTTTTTTGTTCTTGTAGATTTGAGCTCCCATAATTTGATCCCCCGGACAGGTTCGGGGAGCCGCCGGATCCGGCAGCTCCCCGGTTGATATCATATTAATGTCAGCATCTTGGAGTACTGTGATTTATTCTTATTCTGCATTGGCTTCCAGAACTGCTGCGACTGCGTCTGCCGCGTCCACATCACCGTTCACGATGGAAGCCATATCTGCGAAGATCGGCTCGCGCGCCGCAGCGGAGAGATTGTCCTGTACAGCCGGTGAGATTCCGGTGAAGGATGCCGTGTATGCCAGAGCGTCATTCTGAAGAGAATTGAACTCGCTCACATCCGGTGACGCACCTTCTTTGAGTGCGGTGGCGGACACGCCTGCGAATTTGGAGACAACATCATCGGAAGTCATGAATGATACAAAGCTGACCGCTGCGTCTCTCTTCTCATCGTCGTCCCATGCCTTTCTGGTGATATAGTATCCCATCGACAGGCCGCCGATCTCATCCGTTGTCTTTCTGTCGCCCTTGCCGGGTACATGAGTGACGGTGTAGTTTTCGATGTCATCAACTGCCTCGGCAATTCCACCGATCTTCCAGGAGCCGTCGATCAGGAATGCTGCCTTGTCGGAAGTGAACAGCTGGAATGTCTCTGCATCCGTCGCTGTGAGGGTATTCTCCGGGAAATAGCCTGCTTCATACAGAGCCTTGATATCGTTCAGGCCGTCGACCCATGCCTGTCCGTATTCGTCATCCACACTCTCAGGCATAGTATTGTGGGTAGCTGCACTCTGGAAGTTGTAGATCGCATACTCAAACCAGTAGTGCGGGATCTCCTGCAGCGAAGCTGCGATCGGGGTATAGCCCGCATCCTTGATCTTGCCGCACATCTCCAGGAATTCATCCCAGGTCGTTTCATTTCCTGGAACTTCCACACCTGCCTCTTCCAGGACTTCTTTGTTTACGAACATGCCTTCCCAGTAACCGTTTACCGGCACCGAGTAGTTGACCCCGTCTGCCGGAGATGCTCCAAGCATGTCATCCTTCATGTTGGATGCGTAATCCGGATACTCTTCTCTGATCTCATCGATGGAGACAACCTTGCCCTGCTCCACGAACTGGTTGGCGTCTACTCCGTTGAAGAAGAACAGAACATCCGGTTCGCTTCCTGCTTCAAAGTCTGTGATGATGCGGGATTTAAATGACTCATCTGAAGTAGCGGAGCTGTCCTCGACCTTGTTTCCGCTCTCTTCTTCCCACGCCGCAACGCTGTCCTTGAAGTTCTGTGCGTTGCTGTCTTCACCAGCGTAGGTGGTTGTTACATTGATGGTTACGCCTTCAGCAAGCGCAGGGGATGCACATACAGCAGCAGCCATGATTCCTGCCAGTGTGGCAGCCAGTCTCTTTTTCATTTTCAGATCCTCCCTTGACTACAGTGAACACCTCCGTATCAGGCGGTTTCACATATTTGTTATGATAGCCTGATGGTAATCTGATTCATGAGAAAAGTGAATGAACACAATTGTATAGAGTTTGCTCTCTGTTGCTGTTTTTGACAATAAGTTTTGTCTGCACTTGCCTGAGTTTGCACATAGTTGTCCGGGACTCTGTGCACTTTATACAGGTCCGGGGCTGATACGCAGTGTACTGACGGTTTTTCCGTTCCCATCGTCTTCGATAGTAAGTCCGCTGCACTCTCCGTACAGCAGGCGCAGACGCAGGTGGACATTACGGATTCCGATGCTCATCCGGTCGAAACGCTCTGTATCGCCCAGCCTGTCATCAGACAGGAGTACTTCGATCCTATCCCTGTCTTGATTCGAAAGGGAGCCATTATTCTCAACAGTGATCAGCAGGGTATTTCCATCGCCTTCCACTTTCAGCGATCCAACGATGTTCCCATGCCTGTCGCCTCCGTGTTCAACCGCATTCTCCACCAGAGGCTGTATGATCAGCCGCGGAATGCTGACCCCGAGAAGCGATTCGTCTACCTCCTTAGCAAACCGGAACTTGTCCCCGAAACGCTCTCTTATGATATACAGGTACGCATCCACATAGGAGAGTTCCTCAGACAGAGAAATGAACATCTCACCGCTCCGGTTGAGGGTGGCATTCATCATCACACTGAGAGCTTCGATCATCTTGCTGACGTCCTCATTGCCGGACAGCCTTGCCTTCCAGTTAATGATCTCCAGGGTGTTGTTCAGAAAATGGGGATTGATCTGTGACTGAAGTGCTTTAAGAGTAGCGTCACGCTCCGCAATCTCTTCCACATAGATCCGTTTGAAAGAATCCTCCAGGCTGACAGACATGTGATTGAAGGTGTCGATCAGCTGCCCCATCTCTTCATTTCCGGAAAACGGTTCGATACGGTATCCGTACTCGCCTTCACGTATCTTGTCCGACCCCCGGACCAAAGCTCCGACAGGCTTGTCTATATTGCGGTTCAGGAAGTAGATTGTGGCGGCAAGAAGCGGGATCAGAAGGATCAGGGCCACGATATAGACAGACAGATAAGCGGCGCTGTCCATGAACATCTGCTTTCTGTCAAGTTCATTTACATAGTAGAGCATCTGGCCGTTGACTTTCAGCGCCAGCACAGCTGCTGCACGCTTCTGGTCATAAAAAGCAGCAGGAGAACCTTCGCGGATCACAGCTCCTTCGGACACCGCCTCTGCTTCCCTGGCAAACTGCTCTGTCTTCTCCTCGTCCAGATCTTCAGGATCTTTGCGGATAGGGACACCGTCAAGCAGAATTACTCCGCTGCTCTTCCAGATCATGCTGTCGGTGCTTTCGAACATGCGGTCCTTATTCACTTCCATCACCAGTGTGGCAAAGGGTTCATAATTACTCAGCACGATATTTCGCACCGCGTACAGATGGCCTGAGATCTCGATCAGGCGGATCGCAGTGTCAAGATCCCTGGCCGCCAGGCGTACAGCCTCATCCGCCGCGTTCCTGAATTCATCAATACTGGCATAGGTCGCGCCGGCAACATTGCTGTAGGTATAGTATTCCATGGACACCGGCGGATCGTAGAGCAGGATCGTATTGGAGATGGTCTTGCTGTATTTGTAGGTCCTGTTCAGATACTCCATGACCTCCCGGTGCATTGCATTTTCATCGCCATCCTTCAGATACTGCTCATAACTCTTCTTGATGACTCCGTCGTAGGATGCTTCCCTCGACATCTCAATAGCAGCATAGATCTTATCCGCTGTGATCAGGCCTGCATTCTCCAGGGCGGTGCACACCGTATGGGTGATCTGCTCCCTGGTGTTCTTGCTGTGCAGCCAGATCAGCACGGAAGATACCAGGATATATGGTATGATCCAGCAGATAAGGATCAGCCTGATCAGACCTGTTTTCAGTCTTCTGCTTTTCATAGAATACAGTTCTCCCGAAACTGACTCTTCTTCGTGCCTTCTTATCTGCCTGCCTGAAGTTCAAGATAATCCTCGATTATCCCGCAGACCGACACAGCATCCTCCTGCCGGGGCATCTCACAGAATACGCGCAGCAGCGGCTCCGTACCTGAGAATCTTACCACGGCCCAGCCGCCGTTTCTGAAATAAACTTTTACGCCGTCCATATAAGACAGATGATCGCATTCAAACGGGAACTCAGGAAGTTCTTTCTTCTCGTACAGTACTTCCTTAAGGTACTCTTTTCTCTCCTGCGTCATGCGGTAATCTCTCTCTTCCATATAGATGCTCCCGCACTCTTTTTCAATCTCATTGTAGATCCCGGAGATATTCCTCCCGGTCACTGCGATCATCTCAATCAGAAGCATGGCCGCATAGATCCCGTCTTTTCCGTTTATGTGCCCGCGGACGGTCAGTCCGCCTGAGGATTCACCCCCGAGCAGAGCATCCGTCTCTCTCATTTTCGCAGAAATGTACTTGAAGCCGACCGGCACTTCATAGCATTTTTCCGAGAACCTCTCCGCGATCCGGTCAAGCATGTGAGTTGTTGCGACATTTCGCACGACAGCTCCGTGCATTCCCTTATAACGGATCAGGTAATAATAGAGCAGGACCAGCACGTCATTTGCCCGCAGGTACCTGCCGGTATCGTCGATCACGCCCAGCCGGTCTGCGTCTCCGTCTGTTGCGATCCCGATGTTAAATCCGTAATCCATCACCCTGGTGATCAGCTGGCGCATGGTGCCTGCGTTTGGCGCCGGCATCCTTCCGCCGAAGAGAGTGTCATGACTGTCATGGATCGTCTCCACATCACAGCGCGCTGTCAGCAGCAGCGTCTTGAGAGGGATCTCCGACACGCCGTACATAGGATCCAGAGCAACGCGAAGCCTCGCTCTTTTGATAGCGTCCATATCGATCTTTCCGATAATATCATCCAGATACTCATTCAGGGGATAGATCTCCTCGATCAGTCCTTCCTCCAGTGCCTGTTCATAAGGTATGGTCTGAATGCTTTCTGGCGTTATGCCTTCCGCAATCTGCTCGATCTCCTGCGTGGTCTCGCGGTCCGCGTCACGTCCCCCGGCGGTAAACACCTTGATCCCGTTGTAGATCGCCGGATTGTGACTGGCTGTAACCATCAGGCCATAGGAGAGGGAATGTGTCATCACATAGAACATGATAAGCGGTGTCGGGGAAGACTTATTTACCATAAATGAATGGATTCCTTCCGCGGCAAACACTTCACCGCACCAGCGCATCGACTCCTTGGACAGGAAACGCCGGTCATAACCAAGAACGATCCCCTCCTGCGCCTTTCCTTCCCGTTTCATCTTCACGCTCAGCGCCTTAGCCAGAAGCTGGATATTCGACCTGATGAATTCATCTCCGATCACTGCTCTCCATCCGCCTGTTCCAAACCTGATCATAACCTTCCCTCCCATTCTGCAAGTTAACCCGGCTGTCTCCAACATAGCATTTCCTGCAGCCTCTGTGAAGAGCCGGAACGCAGCCGTCATCCTGTAACTGAGTGCAGATCCGTCATCCCATGACTACTCTCACCTCAGCACGTGTCCCCTCCGGTACCGGAAGGATCCTGTCCGTCTTCTCTCCGTTCACAGTAATCTCCTTCACCCCTTTGGAAACATGGTCCGGATTGGTCACGGTTATACAGTATGTCCCGCCGCGCCATACACGCTGTACATAAAATCCGTCCCATCCGCGCGGGATGCAGGGATCGACAGTCAGTTCATCATAGCCCGGTCTGATTCCGAGCATATACCGTGTCGCCGAGAAATAAGCCCAGCCGCCTGATCCTGTCATAAATGGATGTCTTGCCCGTCCGTAAGCTGTATGGTCCGGTCCCATGATAAACTGACAGTAAGAATACGGTTCCGACTGCCGGATCTGGATGCTGTCATTCTGATTAAACGGACACAAAGCATCATAAAATTCCATCGCCCTGTCGCCTCTGCCCAGTACACATTCAGCAGCCCACGCCCATGGATTCGGATGGGAGAAGATCGAACCGTTCTCCTTCACGCCCGGGTAGACCCTCGTTATAAACCCGATGTCATCATCCGGTCTTGTATAGGAAGGCGCATTGAGTCTTATGCCATAGGGAGTGACCAGATATCTGTACACACTGTTCATCGCTCTTTCGCCTCTGTCCGGCGATGCTGCGCCTGACAGCACCGCCCAGGCATTACTCTCAAGGTGAATCCTCCCCTCCGTATCCGCGGAGGTACCAATCTTCTTTCCATTCCTGGTGATGCCGCGGATATACCACTCTCCGTCCCACAGAATCTCCTCACAGACTTTTTTCACGCCCCGTGCCATCTCTTTAAAATGATCCGCATCCTGTTTTCTTCCAAGACGCTGCGCAAGTTCGATAAAATGACCCAGCGCCCAGTAATGAAGGAAGGAGACCAGGGCACTCTCCCCGCCTCCGAGATTCAGGCAGTCATTCCAGTCTGCGCGAAGTCCTTTGCATATACCTGTCTGCCCGACCTGGGCAGCGGAAAATTCCAGGATCCGTTTCATGTGATCATAGACACTGTCCTCTCCGCCGTCTGCATAGGAGACTGAATAACCGGCAAATTCCATATCCCCGGTCTCCATGATATATTCAGTAATTGCCGGGATGAGCCAAAGAGCATCATCCGCACACGCATCCTCAATTCCGTGAATGATATCCTTCTTGTTTATCCCGGGTATGACAGTAGGCGAGCGGAAGGGTTCCTTCTCCCCCTCTTTCTTCGGTTCAAACCAGCGCGGCTCGAACAGATGCAGTCCGTACCCATGAGAGGTCAGTCCCTTGAGAAGCTGTATGATCCTCTCTCTGCATTTTGCAGGATTGGAATGCGGGATCGTCATGGAATCCTGCGCCGTATCCCTGTATCCGAGGCCTGTCCTGCCACCAACCTCTATAAACGACGCGAAGCGCGAAAACATTACATTGATCTCTGACTGATACAGAGTCCAGATATTGAGCATGGTATTCATAGCCTCGCTTGGAGTGCGTACCTGAAGCCTGCTCATCTTGTCTTCCCAGTAAGACGCCATCCTGCTGTAAGAAGCATCCACTCTGGCAAGATCACTGTATTTCTCTCTGATCTTTCTCCCCTGCTCTCTGTCACCCTCACCCAGCATGAAGATCACACGGATCTTTTCCCCCGGCACTAGAGTAATATTCTTCTGCAGGCTGCCGCAGTGATTGCCGCCCTTCTCAGAAGACCCGCTGCACATTCCCCGCACCACAGCCGCGGGAGCGCTCTCGCTGCCGTATGTTCCGAGGAAAGCATCACGCAGACAGTCATATCCGTCCGGTTCAAAACTTGCGGTAAAAAACTGATAACCGAATTCTTCATAGAACAGGTCATGCTCAATGATCCCGTCCACGCAGGAAGATCCGGCGCAGTACAGACTCATCTGAAAATTCTGGTTGTCGATCGAGATATGGTGAAATGAAAATTCAAGATAGGAAAACAGGCTGAGATCTCTCGTCCTCCCGGATGTGTTCTCTACAGTCACGTCCCACAGCTGTACGGCATCACCCAGCGGGATGCTCAGACGCTGGGATGCGTGTATGCCGTCGCAGCTGCATTCATAGACAGAATACGACAGCCCGTGTCTGCACCTGTACTGTGCCCGGTCCAGAGGTTTGCCGACCGGCTGCCAGGAGATGCTGAAAAAGTCCCCGGTCTCATTGTCTCTGATATATACATAATATCCCGGACGGTCCATCGGAACTGCGTTGCCCCTGAACCGGGTGACCCGGTGGTACTCCGGCGACTTATGGAACATATAGCCGCCTGCCGTATGGTTGACTACGGAGCAGGTATCCTCTACTCCCAGATAGTTTGTCCATGAGACCGGGATGTCCACACGGTCGATTACATATTCCCTCGCCTGATTGTCAAAATGTCCGTATCGCATAGAAATACCCCCGAATATAGTCATATATTATGATTATATCCGGGGGTACAGTCCAGTAACATGACCCGTGTTGTTTTCAGTTGAATTGTATTGGCAGGTTCCCGAGAGCCTGCCTGATGGAAGAATATCCAAATCCCTTCCGAAGCAGGTACCGGATAAACTTCTCGCAGGAATCCCTGTCAGCAGTCCCGGGTTCGAATCCCCTCTTAAGCGCAAGAGCCTTGATTGCGGTAATGTCTGGATCTTCTGCTTCTTCTCCCGGCATATTCTCCTGCGCCAGTTCCTCAAAAGCCGACCTGACCTGTTCTCTGTCAAGTCCCTTATTCATAAGGTCTGATTCAATCTGTCTGCGGCTTCTGCGTCCCGACATCTGTCTCACATAGTTCTGTGCATAACGGCTGTCATCAATATAGTGGTAAGACGAAGCATATTCGATCGCCCTGTCAGTGATCCAGTCAGGGTACCCGTCCTGAGAGAGCCGGCTTCGAAGCTGTCCTTCTGTCCGGTCCATGGACTTCAGAAGATTCAGGCACCGGAGTTTCGCGCGCCTGGTCAGCACTTCATCCAGGATCTCCCGCAGGATACCGTCCGCTATCTCCTCTCCCTCATCGATGTGATACTTTCTTACCTCTCCTGAATAGAGGGGAAATGACATTCCGTCTTCCAGATAGACTTTATATCTGCGGTCAGTTATCTTCTGCAGCCGGGTTACCCGCATCTGTATCCGTCTCCGTTCCTGTCTCTGCCTGCACATCCTGCGTGCTGTCATCCTCATCCAGGCCGTAATGGACACGGACCTTGTGGATGATCTCATCCATCACATCCGGATTCTGTTCGAGATAAAGCTTCGCGTTCTCGCGTCCCTGGCCGATCTTACTGCCTTCGTAGGCATACCATGCACCGCTCTTGACAATGATATTCAGGTTCGCTGCCAGGTCGAGGACATCACCTTCCCTGGAAATTCCTTTGCCGAACATGATATCGAACTCAGCCTCTTTGAACGGAGGAGCGATCTTGTTCTTGACAACCTTGATCCTGGTGCGGTTTCCGATCACCTCACCCTGCTGCCGGATCGATTCGATCCTGCGCACGTCCATACGCACAGATGAGTAGAACTTGAGCGCTCTGCCGCCCGTAGTCGTCTCGGGATTCCCGAACATGATCCCGACTTTCTCACGAAGCTGGTTGATAAAGATAACGATGCAGTTCGACTTGCTGATGACGCCTGTCAGTTTCCTCAATGCCTGGCTCATCAGCCTTGCCTGGAGGCCCACGTGGGAGTCACCCATGTCTCCGTCTATCTCTGCCTTGGGAACCAGCGCCGCAACAGAGTCCACGATGATGATATCCACTGCGCCTGAACGGACCATGGTCTCGCAGATCTCCAGCGCCTGCTCACCGTTGTCTGGCTGTGAGATGTACAGGTTGTCGATGTCTACGCCGATATTCTTCGCATAGACAGGATCCAGCGCATGCTCAGCGTCAATGAATCCTGCGATCCCGCCTCTCTTCTGTGTCTCTGCCACCATATGGAGTGCCACGGTAGTCTTGCCGGAGGATTCCGGCCCGTAGATCTCCACGATCCTTCCCTTCGGTATTCCGCCCTGTCCCAGTGCGATATCCAGGCTCAGGGAACCTGTCGGGATGGTCTCGACATTCATATCATTGCTGTGCTCGCCAAGACGCATGACCGAACCCTTGCCGTACTGCTTCTCGATCTGCGACAGCGCAGCGTCCAGCGCTCTCATCTTATCTTCATTGTTCAGGCTGGTCTGGACCGGTGCTGTACCTGCTGCCTTCTTTGCCATACTGTTATTCTCCTTCCGGTATCATGTTCTTCAATATTAATGGTTCGCCGTAAATGCGAACGGATGTTCGATGCTTATAGTACAGGAATACTGCCCGGCTGTCAAGGTCATTTTCAATGAAATGAGCTGTATTCTCTGTCTGGATACGGTTCCGGATCCGGAACCGGCGGATTGATAATCCGGCACTGCATGCCGGTGTCATGACTGGTATAACGCTCTTCGCATCCCGGGTCAAGGGTTTCAGAGCGCAGTCTCTAATGCATATGAGAATTGTAAAAACTGCTCAGAACAGTTTTCTGATATCATTGAACATTATGATGACCATCAGAATCATCAATACCACAAAGCCTGCGAGATTAATGTAGCCCTCAATGTTTTCGCCCAGTTTTTTCCGCCGCACACCCTCTATGAGCAACAGGAAGATCCTGCCCCCGTCAAGGGCAGGGAACGGGATCAGGTTCATGACTCCCAGATTGGCAGACAGAAGGATGCCCAGGTTCAGCAGGTTCAGAAATACGATGAACGCGCCTTCACTCTTCGTCTCTTCCACGGTATTGCTGACCACTTCCACAACGCCTACCGGTCCGGAAACATCATCCAGAGATACCTCTCCCTGTCCGATCATCCTCAGGCTCCCGATCGTTGTCCTGATCCAGAACCGCACCTCATAGAGACTGTACTCAATGATCTTTCCGATATTGCCGCCCGCAGGATATCTGGAGCCGCCGTAAAACCCGAAAATATAACGTGTTCCGCTCTCATTGAGTTTCGGGACGATCTCAGCGCTCTTCTCTTCATTCTGGCTGAGCCAGGTAATGGTAACCGGATGCTGCTGCGCCATCTCTTTCTGGTGAAATGACAGGTAGTTGGAAATGTCTCTGTATACTTTAATCTTTTCACCGCCGATGGAAGTCAGGACATCTCCGACTTTCACCCCGGCCTGCTCCAACGGATAACCCGCGGACAGGTATTCAATAACAGGCGGATCATAACCTACAGAGCCGATTATCACTGCAGCAAACAGAAATGCAAGCAGAAAATTAAACAGCGGCCCTGCTGCTACGATCAGGATCCGCTGCCATACTTTTTTTGAGCCGAACGATCCTTCCTCCGTATCGTCTTCATCTTCTCCCTGCATCTGGCAGGACCCCCCGAAGGGAAGTGCCTTGAGACTGTACCGGGTGCCGCTTCGCTTACTTACATGGCTGAGAATGCGCGGCCCCATCCCTAGAGAGAACTCGACCACTGCCACCCCGCATGAACGGGCCATGATAAAATGGCCTGTTTCATGAAACAGGATGATGATACTGAACAGGATGATGGCAATAATAATCTTCATTCGTTAATGTTCTAAATTCCTGTGTCCGATCCGCCCGCGGATCTCCTTTTCAACCTCAAGGATCTCCTCAACAGAAGGATCTGGGATAGCTGTATGATCATCCATGCAGTTCTCGATGATCTTCCAGATATCCGTAAACCCGATCTTATGGGAGAGGAACTGTTCAACGGCACACTCATTTGCCGCGTTAAACACCGTAGGCATGGAACCGCCTTCCCTCATGGCTCTGTATGCGAGGGGAAGAGCGCGGAATGTCTCCATGTCCGGTCTCTCAAAAGTAAGACTCTTGAGCGCGAACAGATCCAGACGTTCTGTATGCATCGCTCTTCTGTCAGGCCAGAACAGGGCGTACTGGATCGGAAGTCTCATATCCGGAGTCCCCATCTGTCCGATAACGGCTCCGTCTGTGAACTGGACTGCAGAGTGAAGGACGCTCTGCGGATGGATCACAACCTGTATGCGGTTCGCATCTACGCCGAACAGCCAGCCTGCCTCCATGACCTCCATTCCCTTGTTGACCAGAGTGGCAGAATCAATCGTGATCTTCTCACCCATATTCCAGATCGGATGTCTCAGCGCGTCCTCAGGAGTCACCGCTTCCAGCTGCGAAGTAGTATATCCATGGAACGGGCCTCCGGAACAGGTCAGGAGGATCTTTTCAACCCTCTCCTCCGGCTCTCCGTTCAGAGACTGGAAGATAGCGCAGTGCTCCGAGTCGACTGGAAGGATCCGGACGCCATACTTTTTTGCCATGGGCATGATAATATGTCCTGCTGTGACAAGAGTCTCCTTATTTGCAAGTGCGATGCTCTTGCCTGCCTTGATCGCTTCTATGGTCGGACAGATGCCTATCATGCCGACGATCGCAGTCACTGTGATCTCAGCATCCGTCCCGGCTGCTGCTTCGATCAGTCCGTCCATCCCTGACAGGACACGGACATCCAGGTCCTTCACACGGACCCTGAGGTCTTCCGCAGCCTTCTCATCCCAGACAGCAGCAACAGATGGTCTGAACTCCCTGATCTGCTCCTCAAGCATCTCAGAGTTGCTGCCTGCCGCAAGGGCAGTGATCTTCAGGTCCGGATTATTTCTGACTACGTCTATTGTCTGGGTTCCTATGGAACCGGTACTTCCAAGAATTGATATCTTCTTCATTGTCTCTCATTATCCTGAACTGCTCAGTCTCCGGCAGTCCGTGTATTATCCAAATGCATAAGCCAGCAGGTAGATGACAGGGGCAGTGATGATCACGGAGTCAAACCTGTCAAGGATCCCTCCATGTCCGGGGATCAGTTTTCCGTAATCCTTGATGTCATGGTTTCTCTTGATTGCCGATGCTGCAAGATCTCCCACCATGGAGATCAGTGCGCCGACTGCACCGATCAGGGCAAATACGGCAATCTTGTTGCCGCCATTCTGCATGAATCTTCCGATGACAGCTGCATATATCGCGCCGAACACCGCAGCGCTCGCGACACCGCCGACCGCGCCTTCAACAGACTTTTTCGGGCTGAGGACCGGAGCCATCTTATGTTTCCCGAACAGCCTGCCAAACACATATGCCATTGTATCACAGCCCCAGGAACATATCACGATAAGCCACACTGTATATTCGCCGTCAGGCAGTTCCCTTGTCTGATAAATAAAACTGAGGCAGACCGCAACATATACGATGCCGAAAAATGCTGTCATCACTTCATCTGCATGATAGCGCGGAAACGTAAACACATAGACAAACAGGCCGGCTATCATCGCTGCGGCAAGAACCGGCAGAAGATAATCCTGCATGTGCAGGAACACAAATACATAGTAGACTGCCGCACCGAGAAACGAAACTGCGGTCAGCAGATTCACGCTTCCCTTCCCGATCCCGGTCGCTCTGTATAATTCAAACATACCGATCAGCGAGATTGCAAGAAGGAAAATAAACAGAACCGGTCCGCTGAGACAGATCGTTGTGATCAGTATTGCCAGCAGTACAATCCCGCTGATAAGTCTTGTGACAAACATGCTTCAGTGTTCCTCCCTGTCTTCTTCGCCTTTCTTAAGGCCGCCGAACCGTCTTGTTCTCTGATTATACGCCTCTATGGCAAGTTCCAGATCCTTCTTTGAGAATGCGGGCCACGGTGTCTGTGTGAAATACAGTTCCGCATAGGCAAGCTGCCACATGAGGTAATTGCTCAGACGCTGCTCTCCGCTCGTCCGGATCAGCAGATCCGGGTCCGGGATGTCCCCCGTATCCAGGTAAGATGCAAACATATCCTCAGTGATCTGTGACGGATCACTGATCCGGCCGTCTCCGACATCCGCAGCGACCTTACGGACAGCACGGACAATCTCATCCCTGCTCCCGTAGTTGATCGCAAGCTGAAAATTCAGTCCGGTATTGTCCCTGGAACTCTCCACCAGTTCCCGGAGATTCTTCTGAAGAGTCGCATCAAGAGCGGACGGATCCCCGAGCACCCGGCATCTCATATTATTTTCTCTTGCCTGCCGTATGGCTGTCCTGGTATAACTGTGGAACAGGTTCATCAGAGCTCTGACTTCATCCTGGTTCCTGCGCCAGTTCTCGGTGGAAAACAGATATACCGTCAGGTACTTGATCCCCAGTTCATCAGCGGCCCTGCAGATGACCTCAACATTCGCTGCCCCCTTTACGTGACCGTAATTGCGGGGCATCATCCTTGCCTTGGCCCATCGGCCGTTTCCGTCAAGTATGATCGCAACATGACGCGGTATGTCCATATATACTCCTTTTATCAGAATATGTCACTACTCATTCTGCATAAATTTACTGATAGAAGGCTGCCGCACGGATCCCCGTTCCGACAGCCCCCGGCTCATCTCTATAGATCTTCTGTCATACGGTAAGGATATCTTTCGACTTCTCCTCGACCATCTTGTCGACCTCTTTGACCTTCTTATCGGTCTCCTTCTGAAGCTCATCCTGAAGATCGGCAACCTCATCCTCTGAGATCTCATCTTTCAGCTTTTTGAAAGACTTATCGGCGTCACGGCGGATATTGCGCACAGCTACCTTAGCCTCCTCGCCCTTCTTTTTGACCTCTTTGGTCAGTTCTTTTCTTCTCTCCTCGGTAAGTTCCGGGAAGATCAGACGGATGACCTTGCCGTCTGTATTCGGGTTGATGCCGATATCGGCAATGTTGATTGCCTTGACGATCTCTTTGATCATGTTGGGCTCCCATGGTGCGATCTGAAGGATCCTTGCCTCCGGAACGGTAATATTCCCGACCTGGGAGATCGGTACCGGAGATCCATAGTAATCAACACGCACTTTGTTAAGGATAGCAGGGTTCGCGCGTCCTGCGCGGATCGTCTTGAACTCTTCCTCAAGGTTGGAAAGCGTTTTGCCCATCTTCTCCACATAAGGTGTCAGTCTGTTATCCATTGCCATACCCCTTTCTTTTTTATACTGTGACAGAAGTCCCGTCTATCGTTCCCTCAACCGCTCTGAGGATACTGTTCTCCTCATTCAGTCCGAAAACATACATCGGCATCTTATTGTCTCTCGCAAGAATGGATGCCGTCATATCCACAACCTTAAGATTCTTCTCAATAACTTCATCGATCGTGACGCTGTCGTACTTTCTGGCATCAGGATTATCCTTCGGATCGTCGTCATATACTCCGTCGACTGCCTTTGCCAGAAGGATCACATCCGCCTCTGTCTCGATCGCCCGCAGAAGTGTCGCGGTATCTGTCGAGAAATAAGGATGTCCGATCCCGCCTGCAAAAAATACGATCTCACCGTCTTCAAGCGCGCTCACTGCCGCGTCTTTTGAGAACAGCTGGGTGAAGCTTCCGCATACAAACGGAGTCATGACTCTCGTCTTCATCCCCGCCGCGCGGAAGATATCCGCAACATAGATGCAGTTCATCACTGTAGCGAGCATTCCGATCTGGTCTGCCTTCGTGCGGTCCATATTGCCGCTGGTACGTCCTCTCCAGAAGTTTCCGCCTCCGGTCACCACTGCGATCTGTATTCCCTTTTCTGACAGGCTTCTGACCTGTTTGGCAATCCCCATCACCGTTGCTTCATCAAACCCGGTCTTCTTATCCCCGGCAAGGGCTTCGCCACTCAGCTTCAGCAGAACTCTCTTCATATCATATCACCTCGTCAGTTCTCATGTATCCGTATTTCAACATCATACCATACCGGCGCACTCAAATCCATAGCAGAAAACAGACGCACAACCCTGCACAGAAACACACCCCGGCCATCAGTAACAATACACCGTCGATCTCACCGGGACATTTTTATAGATCCATTTCGCACTGTTCTCAGCCAAACGGATACATCCATGAGACGCCGTATGCTTGCCCAGGTAGGCAGACTTTCCGCTTCCCGGCCATCTGTGCATCCCGCTTCCGCACACTTCCGTATAATACTTCAGTCCTTCAACGTACATGCGCTTGAAATCAACTCTCATCCATCCGACCGGGGTCGGCGTCTGCTTTGCACCTGTAGAACACTTGAATGTTTTCTGAAGCTTCCATCTTCCCTTTTTGCCCTTGAAAACATTGACCCTCTGCTTATCCAGGCTGATCCATACCAGCCAGGATGTCTTGCTGGACGCCTTTTTATTACGATTGATGTATGACTCTTTCTGCGCTGTGCTGTAATCGCCGGAGGCTCCTGTAGCAAGGTCTTTCTTAAAGGAAAGCCATGAATTCGGCGCGCTGAATGTTATGTTTTTGTACCTGACAGTACTCTTCGATCCGTAGCGGGCACTGCGCCAGGTCACTACCACACTGGTACCACTCTTGATCTTCACGCCTTTCACTTTTACGCTCTTGCGCATGGAAGCCTTCCAGTACAGAGAATGCACTTTCCCGGGCGATGTTTTTGATACAGTCTTCTTCGGCGTGGTCTTCGCCAAGGTTCCCTGTCCTGGAAGCGGTGCCAGGGTAAGCAGCAGAAATACGCCTGCTGCCAGCAGAGTTTTTTTCACAGCAACTGCCTTGTTGTCTTTTCTCATCCCCTGTTCCCTCATACACTACCGCCGCATTCACATACGATCATCCGAAGTTTTCCGTTCTTGTCCGGTGGGATGACCTTCATCCACTCGAACTCGAAAGAGAATGGTCTCTTGAAGATCTCATTTAAGGATGTCGTCAGATACTCCTCCAGTTCTTCCTGCGTCATATTCGCTTTCTCGTCCCGAACAATCTGCACATGGATCAGGTCCCATGTCTTCTGGATAAAGCGGATCTGGAGGATATCCGGGCAGTGCGCTATCACCGGCGTGACCTCGAAAAAGCTGGTCACTCTTCCGTCTTCATAACGGAAGTAATCGTTCAGTCGTCCTTCCATATTCGTTATGAAATGAACTCCCTGGCTTGTCCGCATGACCGCCCTGTCTCCAACCTCGTAATTGATCAGGGGCAGGTCCGTCTTGTAGAGCGGGGTGATGATCACCCTTCCCCGGCGGGTCAGCTGTCCGTCGTCATCAACAACGTTCACAACAAATGAATCATTGTGAACCACATAATAGTCTTTGTCCGGAAGCCGCAGCATGCAGGCTCCTGTCTCGGCACTTCCGTAGGAATCAATGATACCGGGTCCCAGCTGTTCGATAAACAGCGCACGGTCATTTTCCGTAACCTTCTCAGAGATCGGATCATAGAACTTCGGATGGAAGATCTCTTTCCCTGTGCGCTTCGCATAGAGTACAAGCCTCATCAGCTCCGTCTTGTTCATGTACAGCCAGTCAGGCCTGTATTCGTTGATCCTGTCGATCACTTCACTCTCCGGCGCGTACTGGTCCACAAACGCATGACGGAACAGACCCAGCTTCTGGAGCGCAGTATCCTGCCCGCCCGGATTGACATCATGCATGTTGATCCGGCTCATCGTCTTTCCGGTCAGCGGGTTGTGACCCGCGCAGAGCATGACTCTGTACCAGTTTGCCTTCATGTATGCTTTCTCACGCGGAGAAAACAGGATCGATACCGGTTTCCCGGTCGAGCCTGACGTAGTATCGCAGATCCAGTCTTTGTACTCCGGTCTGTCCTTCAGGCCGGCCATCCATTCCCTCAGTTCATCCTTGGTCAGGACCGGCAGTTTTGTAAGGTCATCTCCTGTACGGATGTCCTCCGGCTTCACACCGGCTCTGTCAAAGCGCTCTCTGTAGAACGGGATCTCATAGGCGCACCGCGCCAGTTTCTGCACTCTCTGGTTCTGCAGTTCGATCGCTCTGGAAAAGTTCTTGGGTACCTTGTGCAGCATCTTCGGCAGATCCATAAGGATATAGCCGTTCATCAGTTTCTTCTGTAATTTTGCCTGCATTCTGTGAAGCTCCTGTCCTGATCGTAAAATATTCCGCCGCGCAGCACGGACTGGCTGCCGGCATTCACTCGTCGACTACCTTCGTTCGCTGCGAAATATCTGACGGTGCTCCCGCTCCTATAGACGCGTGGTCGCTTCGCACCGTCACATTTCTTGTGAACTCAGTCGTCTCCTAATGTTCCCTCTGGCAGCCAGTCTTTGCTGCGCAGCGAGACATCACTGTCACACGACCTCGATCTCGATATTCTTCAGCGCTCTGTCCAGGGCTGCGGTCGCCTCTGCCAGGGTTCTTCCCTTTGTTACGACATGGCCGATCCGGTTCGGACCGACATGGAATTTCTTAACCTGGTCGCCTACGGTGTAGTCGAAGCATACCTCGTAGATTCCCTTGTCACTCTTCGGATTGCGGTTAGCCAGTGCTATGATCTCTCCGTCCTTATCGCTCATGAGCAGTTTGGATGCGTTGGGCACTGCCTTGTCCTTCGGGAAATCAGGTTTCATTCCCAGAGCGACCTCTATGATCTTTTTATAATAATCGTATCCGTAGTAGATGGATACCAGTTCCGCAAGGCAGGTTGCCCCGGACCTTCCGCCAATCTCGAGGACATAAGTCTTGCCGTCTCTCATGATGAAGTCGCAGTTGACCGCACAGTTGTCCAGCCCCATTGCGAGGATCGCCTTCTCACAGGTCTCGCAGCAGTCCTGCTGTGCCTCTTCGCTGAGTTCATAAGGTGCGAAATGACCTGCCGGCACACCTGTGCTTCCCATGAAGATATAGTCTCCGTGCGGAAGGATGAACTGCACCTTTCCGTCCATGACAAAGGCCTGGGCTCCGAACTCGCGGCCGATGATAAACTCTTCAACGATATAGTAATCTTTCCTGGTAAATGCCTGCGCGTTCGTAATCGCAGCCTGGACCTGATCCGGTCTGTCCACTCTGGTGATGCCGCGGCTTCCCGAGGAGTCTACGATCTTGATGATCAGTGGATACTGCAGGTCTTTGATCTTTTCTTCTACATTCTCGTTGAAATAAACCTTGCGGTAGCGGGCAGTCCGTACCCCGTGCTCCTCGTAGCACTGTTTCATCAGGACCTTGTCGCATGCAATTTTTGCAGCATTGTAGGAGATTCCCGACAGTCCAAGCGCATCATTGACGCGTCCGATCGTCATGACAGCGACATCAGTACCCGCCGTGCAGATACCGTCGATCTTCCTCTCTTTCGCGGCCTTCAGCACTGCTTCGGCATCCACAGTGTTGATATGAAGCACCTCATCCGCATAGGCAAATCCCGGATATTTTCCCGGAATCGAGACTGCAATGGTATAGATCCCCATCTCTTTCGCAGCCTTGATCAGCGGAACCTGATAGATTCCCGCACCCATAATCATCAGTTTCTTCATGATCCAGCCTCCTTTTCATCATTTTCCGCGGCAGCATAAAACCGAGTGCCGTCTTCATTTTCCAGATAAGGAACATTGTCATGTTCATCGATCTGACGGACTACATACTGTGGATTGTTGCACATCCCCAGAAAGATTCTTCCGATATACTCGCCGATCAGTCCCATAAACATCAGGATCAGTCCTGAGAAGAAGAATATGGAAACCATCATACTCGGCCAGCCGATCGCAGTGACCGGACGCACGATCTTGCGGATGATGACCGCTATGATCCCGATCAGTCCCGCGACTGCGAATATATTCCCGAGCAATGTCGCCGCTCGCAGCGGTACGATGGAAAACCCGATAATGTTCGCCCAGAGCTTAATCAGTTTTTTGTAAGTATATCCGCTCTGACCCACCTCGCGTTTGAAATGCTCTACGGGAATGCAGCTTACATTGCGCGTGACCCGCAGGAACACTCCCTGAAGATGGGTATAGGCACTGCGGTACTGTATCGCGTAATCTCTCACAAATCTCCGGATCACCCAGAATGAGCTGGTATTCATATTCTTCGGCTTATCCAGAAGGACTCTGGTGCTCCACTGGTTGAACCGGCTCCCCAGATTGCGCATACCACTGTGCTGTTTGTGGGGATAGTATCCATATACGATATCATACCCCTTCTCTATCTCATCAAGCAGCTTCGGGAGCTGTGTAGGACTGGTCTGTCCGTCGTCATCCATCGAGACGATCAGGTCTCCCTTCGCATAATTAAGTCCTGCCATGGAAGCGTTATGCTGGCCTCCGTTTTTGGCCAGTTCCACGGCTCTGACATTTGGATATTCTTTCACAAGGCTGCGCAGTTCTCTGACTGTCGCACCTTCATCGGGGCTGCAGTCATCCACCAGGACAAACTCCACATCCCCTCTGTTCATATTTCTGAACTGCTCCATCGTCTCCTCAACCACCTTGCGGATCGTCAACGAAGACTTGTAGCAGGGTATTACCACTGAATGAAGCATATTAGCATCAGCTCCTGATATATTCTATATTCCAACCAGTGTACCACAGATTCACAGATTATTCCATCCGCGTATCCTTCGAAGCGCGGAAGCGGCGTATCCTGCAAAGCACAGCGGCACCCATAAGTATCAGCAGTCCCGCAAGGCTCAGCAGTGTCCCTGTACCGGAACCCGGAGTCCGGTACGTAAGCCGGATCTCATTTGTCCCGCTCTCCAGGACGGTTCCCATATAACACTGGTCTGTCTGTATCAATTCCTTCTCTTCGCCGTTCACCCGAAGACTCCAGCCCGCGCTCCACGGGATCTGGAAGACCATATACCGCGGCGCATCCAGCGATACGGATCCGGTGACCGTATTCTTCCCGAACGTCGCATTCTGCAGGCTGTGTCTGTTCAGTTCCTCTATGTGCTCACTGTAATGAGCGCGCGGAACATAAACCATACGGATGGCGTCAAGATCGTACTCTCCGGCATCCCTGAAGGTCAGCGTCAGAGTATCTTCTTCCTCCACATCTGAGTACCCGAGGTTCACCAGATAATCCCTGCGCAGCAGTGTATAGGTCTGCTGGTCTGACAGGAGCGTCACTTTCTTTGAGATACCGTCAGCATCAACGCGAAGACTTGTCCCTATGCCATGGGGAACAAGACCTGCCAGTTCGACCAGCGTATCGCATCCGGCTTTCCTGGTAAATGAAAGCGATACGGAAGACTTGTCTTTCCTGACTCTGTATCCTCCATCTGTCGGCTCGATCTGATCTGTCCCGGAAGGAAGCGGGATCTCCACGGTCTCGATCGAAGATGTCTCTTCTCTGCCGTCGGTCTGTTTCAGGTCTTTGGCGCTGCCTGTGCTGCCGGGAATATCATCATCCACAACAGCTGCACGAAGCATTATTTCCTCTCTCGCAGCTGCGCTCAGTTTCTCATAATCTGACGCAGAGATAAGCGTATCTACAGTGAATCCGAAATTCACAGGATACTTATTTTCACAGATCACCATCTTCTTTCCGGACCACGCTTCCTGATCAAATCCGTAGGGAAGCTGGCGCAGGTTTTTGCGCGGAGTCTGGAAATACCTCACCCCCGCAACGGCTTCTGAGGCTGCCCTGCCATCCAGTGTCTGGATATGCAGCATAGTGGTCAGCCCGATATTGTCAGTGTCCATCAGATAACTGATCTGTGCTGCGTTCAGGACGCTGTTGTAGATCTGTACTCCGGGATACGCCAGCTGGAGCGAAGCATTATCTTCATTGGATCTTCTCCAATAGCCGTCCACTCTGTAGAATCCGTCCGTCCATTCTCTGGGAGCGTTTTCAGCTTCGCCGCCGATCCCGGAGCCGACGCGGCTGTAATTCGCGTATCTGGAATCGGAGAAATAAGATGCTGTTGTCCCTGCCGGAGCATAGAAGCGGGTCAGATTCCCGAACGGTCTTCCGAATGTGAAATAACCGTTCAGCACGGTCGACACTACAGTGACACACAGCACTAAACTCATCGCCCGCGAAGCTGCCTTCTGTGAAGATGCTTCCACGCTGAAGCTACCCCTGCTTTTTTCATATCCCAGGATCAGCAGGGTACACACCGTCAGTTCCGCTGCCGCCAGCAGGTGATAGACATCCATTCCCCAGAGGACAGTCAGAACCGCGACACCTGCATCAAAAACAGCCGTCACTAATATCAGCCCCTTCTTCTGCAGAGAAGAAAGGCTGCCGATCTTCGGGACTGCAAATGATACCGTCATGGCCACGCTCAGGCTGATCAGATAGACCCAGCGGTTGTTTTCTGTATGCATGACGGCCATAATATAGCCGCCCAGCGGAAGCAGCAGGAAGACCAGGTTTACAAGAAGAAGTTTCTTCATCCCTTTCCAGGCCTGTCTTCCCGAGAGTACCAGGATCACAATGCAGGGAAGGGCGATCACGGCAAAGTTCAGGTGCGTCCCGTTGCCCGATGCTTCCAGAGGACTGATCAGATTGATAAACCAGGCAAAATACCTGCGAAGATCCTCATAGACCAGCAGGCTGCTGCTCTGCGCCATACTCTGGGAACGGTAGCTTCCGAAAAACCTCTTCAGCGTAGGCAGCAGTGTGATCATGGCCATCATGAGTCCCACCATGTAGGCACTGACCATACGCAAAAACAGAAGGAAGAAATTCTTCACCCTGTTCTCCCTGTACACTGCACCAAAACGGATCAGCACATAGATCAGAAGTGCCACTGAATTGATGTACATGAAGTAATAATTCGATGTGAATCCCAGGTACACCATCACGGTGAAAAGCACAAAACTGTGCTTCCTGTCCCGGTCCATCATATATTCCGCCCCCAGAAGCAGGAGCGGCATGACGATCATCGTAGAGATATAGATCGGATGAACGATCCCCAGTTCAAACACGTATCCGCAGAACAGATACACAATGCTTCCCGCAAGGACTGAGCTGCCCGCACAGCTCCAGTAGAACGCAAACACGGAAAATGCAAGTCCCGCCAGGTACAGTCTGAGGAAAATGATAAAGTCGTACAGTATCTCTGTGCAGGATGAGGGCACGAACACCGACAGATAGTCCAGCGGATGGAAACGGATAACTGATCCTATATCCTCTCCCATCCCTATGGTAAAGTCATAGGAGCGCAGCACAAAATCCCCGTGCAGGAAATCCCGCACAGTATGTCTGAGCCACTGTCCCATATAGCGAAGCTGAAGTATATACTGTGACTGTCCGTCTCCCTTTCCGACCAGGGACTTATTCCCTGTTATGAACGGAAAAAAGACCCCAAGGCACAGCACAGCAAACACAGCTGTATAGATCAGTATGTATTTTCTGTTGATCTTCGTCTCACGCATCAGCGCTCCTCCGCTATGCTCTCTCTTCCTTCTCTTTTTTCTCCTGCCTTCCGCGCTTCCTGCGTTTCTTCTCATACGCAGCAAGCAGCACCCAACAGACAATGGCAGGAACTGCGATACATATTCCTGCTGTCAGCCCGGGCGTATGATAAGTCAGTTCGATCTCATGGTCTCCCGCCTGGAGGAATACTCCCTGGTACATCTGGTTTGCGGTAATGATATCTGTCTTCACTCCGTCTACTCTCAGGGTCCATCCCTTCGCGGCAGGTACAGAGAATACCATCATCTTCGGTTCCGGAAGACTGACATGTCCGCCTGCGCTCTGTTCTGCAACATACTCATCAAGCAGCGGGTTCTCATTAAGAGCAGCGATCTTCTTCTCATATCCGTCCATTGGGACATAGATCACTTTTACAGATCCCAGTTCGTAGGTGCCTCCCCTGAACTTCAGTCCGAACTTAGCAACTGCATCTGAAGCAGCGTACCCAAGATGGAAAAGATAATCCTCCCGCCCTATGTTGTACACCTGTGTACTCCCTCTGATAAGGGTCTTTATGGAATAATCTTCTCCCAGCACCCTCAGAGAGGCCAACTGGCCGTCATACCTGAGTCCTTCAAGCTGAAGGTATGCATCATATCCTTCTCTCTTTTTATATTCAAGTTCTATGACGGCGCCTTTGTCGACGCTCAGAATACCGTCTTTCCAGGTATACCCTGCACCTTCCCGGGCAAGAGTGATCCCTTCACTTTCAAGCCGGCAGGACGGCTGCGCAACCTCACGAAGCCCTGCGTCCCGAAGCTCATCCGCAAGTTCATTTCCTCCCATGTCAGAAGAGGGAAGGACAACCGCATCCAGCTGTACCAGTTCTTTTTCCAGAGGCGACAGCGCATCATAACTGTCTCTGGTGATAAATGAACCGTAACTGTATCCGAAAGACAGGGGGCATTCATTTTCATAGACCAGGATCTTCCCCGTCCCGGCGACAGGCTCCCTGCTGTAACCATACGGCACACTTCCGCTGTCCTTCTTCCTTGCGATGAAGTATTTCACATGGGCAAGATTCATGCATACAGGACGCGCATCCAATCCCTTCAGTATCGTAACTGCGTCCTGACCGATATTATTCTGGGCGATCATGGTCTCAAGCATGTCCGCATTCAGGATACTGTTGTACTCAGAAGTGCTGTTATAGTCCGAGTACTGGGAACTGTTCTCTCTTCCGTGCTTCACCCCGTATCCTTCGACGCGGAAGAAGGATTCATCCTCTTTTGTAAGAGAGGCTCCCACGCTGCGCCAGAAACTGTCATAGCTGCCGGTTGTCCTGCCAGCCGGCACATAGTCATCTGCCACCGCGCCAAAACGCGGCGAGTAGGTCATATACCCGTTCACTGCGACAGAGACGCAGGTTATCGCAAGGACAGCCAGGCGGACTCTCTTCACAGACACATTCCGGGCGCTGCAGGCAAGCAGAATCACTGTGCACAGGATCAGCTGTGCAGCAGCTGCTGCATGAAAGGCATTCACGCCCTCTGACACGCACTGTAAGACTGCGGCAGCGAGGAACAGAACAGCTGCCGCAGCGCAGGCCACTGCCTGGCGCTTTGTAAGAGATGCAAATGAATCCGCGGTGAACACCACCGTCATGCCCAGACAGATTGCGATCAGAAACATCCACCGGTTATTTTCATTGTTGAATACCGCAAGGACATATCCGAAAAACGGGACCAGCAGCATAATAAGGTCTGCGATCAGGTACTTTTTCAGAGACCTGAAGCGCTTCTTCCCGCAGAAAAACAGTACAGCAAGACAGGGCAGGACGATCACTGCGAAGTTCAGGTCAGTCCCGTTGCCGGAACTTTTGAATGGCGTGATCAGATTCAGGAACCAGGCGGCGTAACGCCTCTTGTCCGCATAGACCAGCATATTGAATGTTTCACTGGTCATGGACTGTCTTGCACTGGACAGATAGCGCTGCATCGTCGGAAGCAGGGTCATCATGGACATGGCAAGGCCAAGGATAAACAGGCCGGTCATTCTGACAAACAGCACTGAAAATGTACGGATCCCCAGGGGACGCACCACATCAAAATACCGCACCAGCATGTAGACAAAAAGTGCGGCCGACATGATGTACATGAAATAGTAATTGCTCCAGAAGCCAAGGAATACCGAAAATACAAACAAAGCGCTGCCCTGCCGTCTCGTGACCTTCTCCGCTCCGAGAAGAAGCATAGGCAGAACGATGAATGGCGCTGCGTAGATCGGATGGTTCACCACACGGATCAGCATGAATCCGCAGAACACATATACCAGGGCACCGGACAGAACATTTACAGGATGTATCACTTCCTGCGGCTCACTCTCCCCGGTCAGGGGCACAGTGTTAAAGTAGAACGCGAACGCGGAAAAAGCCAGTCCCGCCAGATAGAACCTCAGGAGCAGGATAACTGCATAGAGCTGTTCTGTATATGCGGATGGCACCAGGGCAGACAGGAAATCCAGCGGATGAAACCGTACGATCTGTCCGATATCATCGCCCATTCCTATAGAGAAATCATACAGTGGGATTGAAAAATTACCGTGAAAGATGTTCTTTGCGCACAGGCGAAGATACTGCCCCATATATCTGAGATACACGATATACTGCGGCATTCCGTCCACCTTGTTCACAAACGATCTGCTGTACCGGATAAACGGGAGAAATACAAAGACTGAGATTCCCAGGAACAGCAGAGAATAGCGGATTATATAGGTCCGGCTGAGCCGGGCTGTTTTATTTTTAACCGTACTCAAGATACTATCCCTCAGTTTAATCAGAAAGGCTCAAGGGTATACAGCAGCACTCCGGCGATGATCAGCAGGTTGCCTGCCGCCTTCCATCCGGTCAGTTTCTCCTTCAGCGCGAACACAGACAGAAGCAGCACAAACACATAGGTGAAGGTATCAATCACCGGGCCGTACTTCAGGTTGACCTTGGTGTATGCCCAGGTATTGAGCAGGAGTACCACAGCAAATATGAAGTATGCGCTGATAACCTTGACATTCAGATATTCCCGCAGCATACTCTCATGCTTCTCGTTCGCACTCAGTTTCAGCAGAAGCTGGGACAGCGCCGAGAAAAAGGTCAGTATGAACATCAGAAGAATATATTTATTCATGGAATACCACCACCAGTACACCTGTTATCACCAGCAGAAGGCCGGCAATATTTGACAGACACAGATTCTCTTTGAAGATCATGACGGCCCATACCTGCACCCAGACCAGATATACTGTCCGGTTCGCATAAGCCACATTCAGATCAAACTTCCGTATCACTCTCTGCCAGGCAATTGCATACACACCGCAATTTGCCATCATCAGAAAGAGGAACAGCCACAGATACGGATCGTGAAGTCCTCCCGAGTTGTAACGGATAGACGCAGCTTTGGAGAACACACTGGTCAGGGAGAACAGCAGGATCGTCAGGTGGAGGGGGATAAACCGCTTCAGCCTTTCCATAACTCAGAAAGCCTCCTTCCGTCGATCCGGATTGCGCTGCGTACTCTCTGGCAGATGTCATCCAGTTCATTTTCACTCTGTGTCTCAAGGAGCACACTGCCGATCCGGTCTGTCCCGTCCGACATGGCAAACACGTGTCCGCCTACCTCCGGGTCGATCGTTATGCGGACATTTTCTTTTCTTATTTCGTCAAGCAGCTCCTCATCAATATCGGTCACGATGCCTTCCTTCGGACTGCAGAGAAGCTTCGCCATGCATGGCCTGCGCTGCACCTGCCCGGAGAAGTCAGCGGCTGAGCCCATTGCCTCTGTAAGCATTGCCTCATAGTAATCGATTCCGTAATAGGTACTGATCAGTTCCGGAATGCAGGTTGCCCCGCACCTTCCGCCCATTTCGATCAGGAATGCCCTGTCGCCGTCTGTCATGACATCAGCATTGAAACAGCAGTTATCCGCACCTGTCGCGTCCGCCGCCAGCTGCATCTGATTCACGATATCCTCTTCCAGCTGTCTGCTGCATACGAGAGGGAACCCATGCCCCATAGGTACCGTAGTCTTCTGTCCGCGGTAGAGGAACTTGGCGTGAGGAGCGCAGAACACCACTCTGCCGTTCCGGATAAAACCGTCGACTCCAATCTCGGTCCCTTTCAGAAACCTCTCGACAACAACATAGTCCTGTGTTGTCTTCCTGCAGGCATACTGATATGCATCTTCCAGTTCAGATTCACTGTAGACGACCGTTATGCCCCTGCTTCCGGAGCTGTCCACGCGCTTGACAACGACAGGATATCCGATCTGCTCCGCAATCTCTTTCACCTGCTCTGCAGTGAAAGCACGGCCGCCGGACGCACATGAGACACCTCCCTTCAGGAAGGCTTCCTTCATCAGCGCCTTGTCACAGAGAACATCCGCTGCTGCCAGGCTGATCCCATTCAGGCCCATCTTCTCACAGACATATCCTACAGACCTGACTGCCACGTCGGTCCCGGTAGTACAGATACCGCTTATCTGCTCACTGTGGGCAATCTCCAGAATCTGTTCCCGGTCCCTCGTATCCACATAATAACTCCGGTCAGCAATAGAAAATCCTTTATAAGGACCCGGCACACTGACAACGACAGTCTCCAGTCCCATCCGCTTCGCGGTTTCAATCAGCGGAACCTGGTACAGTCCCGCTCCAAGTATCATTACACGCTTCAAACTAATCTGTCCTCATCCGGGACATTCACCATGTCCCTTATCACAAACTGCGGTGTACTGTTAATGGAGAGTACAATCTCTCCTATATATTCTCCAATGATTCCCAGCATCAAAAGCGTAAATCCGAAGAAGATCAGCATGATGCTCAGTGTGCTGGACCAGCCGACTGTCGTGGTCGGGTCCACCAGTTTATGGATCACCGTCGCGATAGCAGCTATAAACCCGATCAGTGATGTGACCGAGCCGAGCACAGAAGCTGCGCGCAGCGGAAGCACAGAATAATTCCAGTATGCCATCCAGAGCTTCATCATCTTCCGCAGCGTATAGTTGCTGGAGCCGAATTCCCTCTTATGATGCTGGATCGTCACATTTCCGATGTTATGCGTTGTGCGGAAAAACAGACCGTCTACATAGGGATTATAGTTGCGGTACTTGATCACTTCCCGCCTCACTTTATCCGTGATCAGCCAGAAATTGCTGGAGCGGATCTCCTTGGGTCTGCCCAGAAGCATCCGGGAGGACACCCGGTTAAACCAGCTGGTCAGATTCTTGCCGGCAGAGTTGGTGCTCTTCTCATATACACCGTACACAAGATCATAGCCTTCTCTCTGTTTCCCGAGGATGATCGGAATCTGGGAAGGATGTGTCTGCAGATCGTCGTCCATCCCCAGAATCAGGTCTCCATGGGTATAATTCATGGCACACATCAGGGCGTTATGCTGTCCGAAATTGCGCATGAGGCTGATCCCGTGTACATTCGGATACTCTTCGGCAAGCAGCCGGATCTGTTCAAATGTACCGTCGGAGGAGTTGTCATTTACAAGAACAAACTCCACATCATAATCATCCAGAGTCTGAAACTGTTCCATCGTCAGTTCCACTACCTCGCGGATCGACCGTTCAGAATTATAGCAGGGTATTACTACCGAAACCAGCATATCTCTCTCCTGTCATTTTCCGTTATTCACTCAGAATCCCTGGCCAGGGTGTCAAAATAAAGCGGTGTCCCTCCGGTATGGAGGAACAGTACATTGGAATCTCTCACGCCTCTGCGCTCCAGGTCATCCAGCATGCCCCGCATTGCTTTTCCGGTGTATGTGGGATCCAGCGGGATCGAACTTACACGGAAGACATGATCGATCAGTTCCTGCACTCTCCTGTCGGGAACGCCGTAGCCGCCGCAGTTATACCGGGTCTCCAGACGCAGGTGCTCCCACAGTCTTTCCGGGACTCCCCTGCCCTGTGACTCATACCAGGAGCGTACCGCCTTCTCCACACACATCTTCGCCCGCTCATCACTGCGCGAGGAAATAGAGATGCCTGTTACCTGAGCTTCGCTCCTACCCTCGCACAGGCCTGCCGCAAGGCCGGACAGAGTACTTCCTGTTCCGCATGCTGTATAGACATACTGAATAGGAGCATTCAGCAGTGCTTCCTGCTCCAGCAGTTCTGTGCATGCCTTCACATAGGCAGAAACCGCCGTATGCTCATTTCCTTCACCCAGACGGTTTCCGTAGATATAATAAGCTTTCTTCCCTTCCTCTTCAAGGGTTCTGAATGCCTCATCCACCGTATCGGCGATCCGGTCTTTCGCACAGGAGAGGATCCGCACGCCGAGAGTTCGAATCATGCGCTCATTCATCGGCATGAAGCCGCCTGTATCCTCCTCCGCGTCTGTAGAAACCATCAGACACTCAATGCCGACAGAGGCGCACAGTGCGCTCAGAACGCGGCACAGATTTGAGCGGCGGTCTCCGTAGATGATCATTGCGTCACAGCCTTTCTTCAGGCAGTCCTCTAGAAAAGCAAGACCGATCCGCACCTTGTTTCCCCCGAAAGAGAACGGAAGCAGGTCATCACGTTTTATCCAGAATCGGTTTCCGGCAGCATTATCGAGGAAGTCCGCACGCTGCAGAGGTGTCTTTGTCAGTATCGGTTCTATCATTTCTACATTATCTCTCTGAATCAGGAATACAGTACTGCCAGTGACTATATCTCATTATTAAAGCTCAGATCGGCCGTCTGTTCAAGTAAAAAAAATCCGGCCCGAAGGCCGGATATCAGTTGATTTTAATAAATTACAACTCTTGTTCCGATCGGTACTGTGTTGTAGAACCAGATCGCATGTGCCTTTCCAAGTCTCACACAGCTGTGCGAAGCCGTGTGCTTTCCAATCAGCTGCTCTTTTCCGGGGCCGGACCATTTATGGATGCCGCTGCCGCCGAATTCATTGAAATACTGAACTGTGGCAGAGAACGTCGGGTTCGAATAACTGTACACTCTTTCTTTGAAACCGATCCTGCCGTTCCATCTCACTTTAGTAGGTGAATCCGCGAGACCCGATGAACACTTCATCCTCTTGACCAGCACCCAGTTCCCCATACTTCCTTTGAATACATTGATCCGTTGTTTGTCCAGACAGATCCATACCAGATAAGGCGTTTTGGATTTGAACCTGTGAGCTTTGTTTACAAAATGAAGTTTTGTATCAAGGTTGTAGTCGCCTTCTGATACTGCGGTGCACAGGTCCGCTATAAAATGCAGCTTTGTATTCTTAACCTTGAACTTCTTCCCTTTATACAGGACTTTGCTCTTCCCTCTCTGCAGATAATTGCGGTTTATTACTACAACATCTGTTCCGGGCTGCAGCTTTCTCTTTTTCCCATTAATCTTCACCTTGACTGTGTCAGTGAGTTTTGCACTCCAGTAGATCGTATGTACCTTCTGAATCCTCGCAGCCTGCGCCGGCATCTGCGCAAATACCGCAAAGCCCATGGTAAGGACAAGCAATAATAAGATTCCCCGTATTCTCTGCAACGCTTTCATGATTCCTCCCTCACTGCAGTAAACAGCTTTCTGCGTATTTATCCGCTATCTTCCTAAACTAATAATATCAAAAGCATCCGTTAATGAAAAGTTCTAATGAATGACAAATTGATTTTTTAAGTTTCCTTTAAGGATTAGGCTTAAGGCACCTTATTTGATACGATTCTGTATACCGTATCTTCTCCAAAAGTCCCTATGACTTCCTCCTGTGCGTCCGGATCATAATATTCATGGATATAATTCATTGTCCAGTCTATATGATTATCGATCAGATACACTTTGTCATTGTTGATACAATCACGGTACGGATTCTCGATACCATAAGACTTAAGAACGGCACAGTACGACGGACTTCCTGCCGGCCAGCCGCCCAGGGTGCAGGTATTGGCCCCGACTCCGACCGGAACCAGTGACAGCGGTCCGTACCCGACAGACAGAGTATAGAGTCCCACCTTGGTCAGGTACAAATGCTCCTTATCCAGACTGGTCTGCGCAGCAAGATTCGCATTGCTTGCCATCTTTTCAGCATCCCTGCGGGTATTGTGCCTCCAGTTCGCTCTCCAGTTATCCTGATTCAGGACAAGCAGAACCAGAACCAGAGTGAGCGCGAATCGCGCAGGTAGCACAAACTTTTCCGGATCTGTCAGGAACAGCAGGATAAGGCTCGCACACAGCCAGATCGGACTGTCCACACGCTGAAGGTTATATCTGCCGTTCCAGTACATGATGAAGAAAACGCCTGTCAGAGCCAGGATGAGCAGCACTAGCGTCAGCCACATCTTCCAGTCTCTCTTCCCGTACAGCAGTGCCAGCACAGCCATAGTCAGGAAACAGTAGAACATCGGATTCTCAAACCACTTGTAAGGGTATTTGTCCAGAAAATCCTTCACAAGCTGCATATTCAGTTCTCTGTCTGGCTGCGCTTCGAGAATCTTCTCCTGTACTTTCAGCGTATACACATCCGGATCATAAAAATTCCATTTTGAGAACAGTTTGTACGCATTTGCAGAGATTCCAAGCGAATCAAACAACTCCCTGTTCTGCGCATAATCCGGGAAACCGTAATCTGTAATATCTGAACGGACATCGTTGATTGCCTTATATGCAGAAGCCTCCGGATTCAGCCTGTAGGAAACTTTGTTAAAAGTCCATGCGCCTCCACACAGCACAACAACCAGGAACAGGCAGCCAAAATACGCCTGCGCGCGATGGAGTCTCCTTCCTGGTTTTACCTCATTCAGTCTGAGCAGCAGGGTGAACCCCAGTACACACCACAACGCGATCATGACATAGGCTTCCCTGTCACGGTACAGGTACCCGTACAGAGTGATCAGTACGCCTGCCAGAAGAGCGATTCTGTGGACATGCCGCCTTGTCATCGCGTATACCACCAGGCACAGTCCGCAGGCCGCGCACACTCCGGCTGTCTTTGTGAACTGCATCTGGATATAGGCATCCGCTGCGAAAAAGTTCAGAAAGACAAGGGACAGTACTGCAGCGCTTCCTGTGGAAAACAGCTGCTGTATCACCCAGGTCATTCCGGTAAAAGCACAAAACAGCCCGAAATACTGAAGCAGTCCATACCACGGCAGCATGTTTGTGACACGGTACAGAAAAGAGCATATATGACCAAGCAGCACATTTTCAAACAACAGATACGGATCCTGGATCGGGCGGGCCATGTTGACGAAGAACGCTATGTTCATATCGTCGTTTGAATCGAACACCGGTCTCATCAGCAGAAGATAGATCAGAAGAAGAAGCAGATTCAACACAATGCACAGCCAGATGCTTCTCCTGTTCCGGTCATACCAGTCTACGACTGACCTCATTTTACATTCTCCTCTACCCAATTGCGGACGATGCGGAGCATCTTTTTGCTGGTTTTCCATTTATAATGGTAATTGTCTTTAAAACCATATCCGCTCTTTTTGATAATCTTCTGATTCAGCATGACAGTATAATTGTCCATCCAGATTCCCTCAGGCTCAAATGCCGCGCGAAGGCGTTTGTTCAGCTTCACCACCTTCTTGTCGGAATAAGAACCCTTGGTCAGTCTCGTCGGGTTAACACTCTCTACTACAAAACGCAGATCCGGATACTGCTTCATCCACCACCTGTAGATCCGGATGACTCGTTTGGCGTTCTTCTTCACGTTGCCGTTACCGTTCAGTCCGAAGTTGAATACGATTACTGGATTACGCATTCTGTACTTGTTGATGAGTTTTGTCACATAAGGAGTCAGGCTGCCGTTTTTATTGATGGATGTTACATTTCCGCCATTGATATAGGCAAAGGCAAAATTAGCCCGCCTTGAAGACTTCTTCGGTCCGCAGGTCATATACATGACACGGGAATCCCCGACATAGATGATTACCTGACGTTTGTCAGTATTCTTCACATAGGTGCTGGAGGCAGGCCGCCCTACAGGGGAATGCCATGCGTACGCTCTGCCCGAAAAAGCAAGGCACATCATGATCCCGAGGATCAGTACCAGTATTCCGCCGGATAACGATCTCTTTTCTGTCATCTTTATCTCCTCTCTCAGTCTATCAGACCAACTGTATTAAGCCGCACGCCTTCACCGGTAAATCTCCAGATATGAGCAATGTCGCTGGCACGGTGCAGACTTCCGACTCCAAGCTCATAGCTCTGGTCTCCGCCTATTTCCTTCGACTGCTTTTTATTAGTCGGTCCGAACGCCTGCGCTACACTGCATTTTCCTTTCGTACCGTCTTCAATGATCAGCTGCGCATGACTTCCGTATGTTGCCACATCACCAGCCTTGAAAACAAAGGTACTTCTGTTGTTCTTAAATGAAGATATCATATCCTTGAAGCCGCATCTCGGATAGAGATACATGCTGTCATACGGTCCGGTACTGACTACCGGCTTCTTGGTCACCCCATAAAATGAGACATCGCTGTGATGCATCAGCAGGGTTGAATGCGGCACATATTTTGCGTCCGGTCCTCCCAGGCTTTCTCCAAGTACATTGACGCCCGCAAAATAATACGCACACAGCGGAATGCTGTAGCAGCAGTAATCACCTGTTCCAAGCGCATTCGGTTTAGCCTGTCCCCATGCCCAGCAGTCCTGGGAACCGTCATAGTTGTGTCCGTTGTCATATCCGTGATAAGGACTGTCACAGACTGCTCTTGCCCACAGGCAGGCTTTCTTGATAGTTCCCTTCACTGCCGCGTCAGAGAGTTTTGCCCCCGGTACACCGATGGCACCGTTATTGTCTTCGGACCATATATTCTCCAGGCCGTCTCCGCCGTCTGCAGAGATATACAGTGGTGCACTCTGTCCGTACCGGCTGATGGAACTGACATATTTCGCGGTATCCGTACGATCATAGGTGAGAGTCTTGAGCAGATCCCCGTTGGACAGGTACATCCTGAAGACCTTACCCGGCTGTCCGGTACCCACAGTGACTGCGCATGTCAGAGTCACTCCCTTGTAAGCAGCACTGATCCTGGCGACACCGTTCCGTTTTCCGGTTACCTTGCATTTATATTTCCATGACTTCTTCTGAGTGACCTGGGCGACGGAAGGATTGGAAGAACTCCATTTGAACTTCCTGTTAGTTCCCTTTATCTTCAGTGAGAACGACTTGCCAACTTTTACCTTCCTGGAAGTCTTACCCAGTTTCGGTGCCTGAACCTTTACACGATAGCGGGTTTTCTTCTTTCCGACCTTCGCAGTAATGACAGCTGTCCCCTTTTTCAGAGCAGTAACATTCCCGCCGGCGTCGACAACAGCGACCTTCTTTCTGCTTGAAGACCACGTTGCGCCATTTTTATTCAGTCTCCGGACCTGTCCTTTCATCATAGTGAGCTTCTTGACCGAAGCAGCCGGCGTCCGAATAGAACCTGCAAGGCACAGGATTCCTGCAAAAAGGATCATGACCAGTACTAGCCTGATGCTTCTCCTTCCTTCTCTTCTCATAAGCTCTTCTCCATCTTCTCTGACACCCCGGCAAACATTATTAGCGTATTGTAACATTTATTAAATATAAATGTAACATATTAACAGAAGACCTGTCTATATCTTAATAAAAAAAAACTGCCCGGAGCAGTCCTTTATTACAAAAAGGTTCCAGGCGCCTGCACGAAGACGCCTGATAATAACCCGTATTTAATTGAACTGGTGCTGTCAGAGAGCTGTTATCAGCCCAGATCGTCAGCAAGCAGACTTTCTGTTTCCGGTTCCGACAGATATGATGTCCAGTCTGAATAACTCCCTATCTCAGATACAGAATTATACCCGATGTCGCTCAGTTTCTGCGCGGCCGCGCAGCTCTGGGAAGAATCCTTGCCGTATACATATACCGTAATGCCCCGGTTTCTCAGCACATCATCCGCTTTTTCTACCAGACTGTCATACTCGATATTGACGGCCTTATCCAGATGTCCCTTCTCATAAGCTTCCCTGCTGCGCACATCCAGGATCAGATACTCTGCTTCATAACTCATATAAAGACGTGCTTCTTCCACAGACAGACGCTCATACGGTCTTCCTTTGCTGGGTCTGTGAGACCGGATCAGCGTAGCGACGATCAGGATCGCAGTTACGATCACGCAGAACCATGTGATATAGAATATTTTTCTGTTTTCCTTCGTCTTCAATTATTCACGTTCTCCGAGAAGCAGTATACGCAGCAGTTTTATTTTTCTTATGATCCATTTTGACAGCGGGATCGGAATACACAGTGCTGCAAGGAATATGATCAGCGTGCACAAAATGTAATTCCACCCAAGCCGGTTCCACAGAAGCAGTTTCAGGGCTGTCATGATCGGTTCGTGCAGTATGTAGATGTCCATTGAAAAGAGACCAAGTGTCAGCAGGATGCTGCCCAGGCGCCCGGGCCTGATCGGCTCTCCGTCAATATTGTATACCAGTCTTGACGCGATCCATATCGTCAGGTAGATCCCGCACAGGCTTGTCAGCATCATCGTGACAGTAATAGTGGTCCTGTACAGGAAAATGATCGCGGCGATGTCTGCCACAAGCGCCAGGAACGCCAGCAGCGCCTGTCCCCCCATCGCGTCTTCTATCCCTTCCTTCCGGCAGTCTTCAAACTTAAGCCTGACCCAGATTCCGGCAAGAAAGAAGAACAGATATTTCAGAGTACGGATATCCAGGTTCGCCCAGTAGATGGCAACACTCAGGAAGAAACTGCCGTACCAGATGGACCTGAAATTATAAGTGTTGATCACCAGTGCGCAGCACAGTTCAATAATGAACAGAACATACAGGAACCACAGGGACACATCCGGATTCTTACCGATCAGCAGTTTCGGAATGTCAGATACCGTAAATGGCTTTACCGCCGCAGAACTGAGCTTTAATTTGACAGGAATGTAGATCAGTCCGATCGTAAAATATGGAATCAGGAGCCTCCACGCCCTGCCCCCTATATAATTCATTCGCTGTTTCCTGTCCATGGTCAGTATCCTGTGGGACACAAACCCTGACAGGCAGAAAAACAGGGGCATATGAAAACTGTATATGATATACGTCAGGACACGGATCCACCCGGCGGAAACTTCCGTCTGTTTAATAGAGTGTCCCAGGACAACAAAAAGAATACCGATGCCTCTAGCGATATCGACCTCGGTATATCTTCTCTTTCCAGCTTTAACTTCTGAATCTGTATTCTTCATGAATGCCTGCTGATATAATTCTTGATCGCTTCAAAACTCTCTGCGCTGATATCATGCTCTATCCTGCAGGCGTCCTCAACAGCGATCTTCTCATCAACTCCGAGATGCATGAACCATTTTGACAGAACCGTATGTCGCTCATAGATCATGGAAGCGATCTCCATGCCGCTCTCTGTAAGATAGATATATCCCTCCGGACTTATTGTGATATAGCCTTCTGCCTTCAGGTTCTTCATGGCAATCGAAATACTGGACTTGCGAAATCCGGTATGATTCGATACGTCAACACTTCTTACAACGGGTTTCTCCTTACTGAGAACAAGGATTGCCTCAAGATAATTTTCAGCAGATTCAGTCGCTACCATATTAATCACCTTCTCCTTCACGCCACAGTATTCCAAAATAAACTCTTCTGAGAATACGACATACATGCGCCTTCATCAGTTAGTATAAGAAAACTATAGTTAGAAGTCAACCCAAAGAGCCTGCTTCGCGGGTTCAAATTCAAAGACGCCCTGCCTCTTTCATACATAAATGCATGACAAGGCAGGGCGTCTTTGAATTCAACCGTGACCGGTCTCTTTACTATTATACAGGGTATGCTTTGTTCGCGGTATCGCCGACTGTCGGATCTACGCCGGTCTCCTGTGCCTGACGATACTTGAAGTAGTCGATTGCGACCTGCGGGAACAGTGCATAGGTAAGGACATCCTCGTCCATCTCCTTATACTGCGCGATCTCTTTCTCGTATCCCGGAAGCATCGGCTCGATATCGTCTGCCGGACGATAGGTGATGACCTTGGCATCGCCGATGCACTTCTTCTGGACTTCCTTGTTGAACGGCTTAACGGTCTCGCCGTACTTTCCGCACAGAACATCCTTGGTCTCCTGCGGGACCATCTTGTAGCGCTCGCCTGCGATGATATTCATAACAGCCTGCGTTCCGACGATCTGTGAGGACGGGGTTACCAGAGGCGGCTCACCAAGATCCTTACGTACGTTCGGAACTTCCTCAAGCACCTCATAGTACTTGTCAGCTGCGCCGAGTTTGTCAAGCTGCGAGGTCAGGTTCGAAAGCATACCGCCCGGTACCTGATAGACCAGCGTCTTGATGTTGACGCCCATGTTCTTCGGATTCAGCAGACCGCTCTCCAGGCACTCGTCTCTGTACGGACGGAAATAATCTGCAATCTGCTCCAGAAGCTTCATATCCAGACCGGAATCGTACGGAGTACCCTCGAAGGTCTTGACCATAACCTCAGTCGCCGGCTGAGAGGTACCCAGTGCGAACGGGCTCATTGCGCAGTCGATCACGTCTACGCCGGCTTCGACTGCCTTGAGGTAAGTCATGGAAGCTGCGCCGGAAGTATAGTGAGTGTGAAGCTGGATCGGAAGATCCACTGCATCCTTCATGGCTGCGATCAGTTCGGTAGCCGTGTAGGGAAGAAGCAGGCCTGCCATATCCTTGATGCAGATAGAATCTGCGCCCATGTCCTGGATTCTCTTGGAGATGTCAACCCAGTAATCGAGGGTGTACGCATCGCCAAGCGTATAGGACAGCGCGATCTGGGCATGGCCCTTTTCCTTGTTTGCTGCCTTGACGCAGGTCTCAAGATTTCTCAGGTCATTGAAGCAGTCAAAGATCCTTATGATATCGATGCCGTTCGCGATGGACTTCTGGACAAAGTACTCAACGACGTCATCTGCATACGGCTTGTAGCCAAGGATGTTCTGTCCGCGGAAGAGCATCTGCAGCTTCGTGTTCTTAAAGCCATCACGAAGTTTTCTCAGTCTGATCCACGGGTCTTCCTTCAGGAAGCGGAGCGCTGCGTCAAAAGTCGCGCCGCCCCAGCACTCTACGGAGTGATAACCGACCTGATCCATCTTGTCGATGATCGGGAGCATCTCTTCTGTCGGCATACGGGTCGCGATCAGGGACTGATGCGCGTCACGCAGCACGGTTTCAGTAATTTTAATCGGCTTTTTTTCTGCTGCCATTGTCTTATATCCTTTCCTGATTAATTGTAATCTGGCTGGCGGTTATACACCATAGATTGCCATGAAGGTACCGGCTGCGACAGCGGTACCGATAACACCTGCAACGTTCGGTCCCATAGCATGCATCAGAAGGAAGTTTGTAGGATCCGCCTGCGCACCGACTTTCTGCGAGACGCGCGCCGCCATCGGAACAGCGGACACGCCTGCGGAGCCGATCAGCGGATTGATCTTTCCTCCGGATATCTTCTTAAAGAACTGTCCAAGCCATACACCTCCCATCGTACCGAAGGCAAATGCAACCAGACCAAGGACAACGATCTTCAGTGTCTGGACATTCAGGAATGCCTCCGCGGACGTGGATGCGCCGACAGAAGTTCCGAGCAGGATGACAACGATGTACATCATTGCGTTTGAAGCCGTTTCGGTAAGCTGACGTGTAACGCCGCATTCACGGAACAGGTTACCGAGCATCAGCATACCGACCAGCGGAGCTGTTGTCGGAAGGATCATGCAGACAACAACCGTTATAATGATCGGGAACAGGATCTTCTCAAGCTGGGTGACAGGACGAAGCTGTTCCATCTTGATCTTTCTGTCCTTCTCGCTGGTAAACAGTTTCATGATGGGCGGCTGGATGATCGGAACCAGCGACATATAGGAATATGCAGCGACTGCGATCGGTCCCATCAGAGTAGTCTGGCCAAGCTTACCGGCAAGGAAGATGGAGGTCGGGCCATCAGCGCCGCCGATAATGGAGATCGCGGCTGCAGCCTTGCCATTGAAGCCAAAAGCGATTGCCAGGAAATAAGCAATATAGATACCCAGCTGTGCAGCGGCACCCATGATAAATGAGATCGGGTTCGCGATCAGAGGTCCGAAGTCTGTCATCGCTCCGACTCCCATGAAGATCAGGGATGGGAGGATCGCGGCCTCATCAAGTATGTAGAAGTAGTGCATCAGTCCGCCGGCATGTTCAACACCGAGGATATCCGTCGACAGATCTGTAATGATATCCGGATAGATGTTGACCAGCAGCATACCAAACGCGATCGGTACCAGCAGGAGCGGTTCAAAGTCATGCCGGATCGCCAGATACAGAAATACAAAGGCGACGATCATCATGACGTAGTTGCCCCAGGTCAGGTTCAGGAACGCGGTCTGATGCAGAAGATTTGACAATGTATTTGCAACGTATTCCATTGAATAACCTCCTAACGTCAGGACTTATAGGTCCGGGCAGTTCAGTTCATAGTCGCGAGAACCTGTCCGTTCTCAACTGCGTCGCCTGCTGCAACATCAATGGAAGCGATGGTGCCGTCCTGCGGAGCGACAACCGGGATCTCCATCTTCATTGCTTCAAGGGTGATGATCGGATCACCGCTCTTTACAGCCTGGCCTGCAGTTGCATTTACCTTGAACACCTTGCCCGGTACAGATGCGGTAACCTTGACCGCTCCTGCTCCTGCGGAGGGTGCTGCTGCCTTCGGAGCTGCCGGAGCTGCCTTCGGAGCTGCTGCCTTCGGGGCTGCCTTCGGAGCTGCTGCGACCGGTGCTGCTGCGCCTGCGCCGCCTTCTTCTACTGTGACATCATATACATTGCCGTTAACGGTGATGGTAAAATTCTTCATCTCAAACATTCTCCTTTATGTAGTTATGATCAATTCCGCTGACAGGCAGCGGTCTATAGAGCTCTCTTATGCTCTCCAGTTACTCTTTCTGCCTCTTCTGCGGATCGAACGGACTACAAATCCATCTGCCGGAGCCTGTTCACTTGCCGCGATTGCTGCGGTGATAACTGCCACCAGTTCAAGATCATCCGTCTCTTCTGCCGCTTCTTCAACAACTTCCTGCACAGCCGGTGCCGCTGCGGGCGCAGGTACTGCCGCCCTGGCTGCCGCCTCAGCTGCCTCTTTGCTCTTCTTCTTTCCTTCCAGGATATCCGGTACCCAGTGGATCTGGCTGATCACAAAGGACAGGAACATAAGAACAACAAAGACCGTTCCCAGACCGATCAGAGTATTCATTGCTGCTCTCTTGATAGAGGTCTGGAAGGAATCCGTCAGATCCCATCTCATAAGAGATATATTTTTGTTCAGATCGTAGGTGAACTTTACATCAACGGTGGCATTGTCTTTCTCTGCCTGCGCATATTTTGTCACCAGATCCAGGGTGATGACGTTATCCGTCATATCTGCTGTATATTCTTCGACGCCCTGGTACTCTCCGCAGGAATCCATCATTCCATACCAGTTGCGGAGCATCTTGACGGTAGCCATAGTGGTATCGTCCTGATCCGTCAGAGTGGAGGAATCCTTCATGGAATTCGCAATATCTCTGACCCCAAGGTTAATTTCTCTATTGTAGTTTGTGATCAGCTGTTCAATCTGCTCCGCGCTCATGGAAGACAGCGTTGTCAGCTGCTGCTCCACCTGTGCCTCAAGCGCAGGGTACTGCGCTTCCCAGCCGGGATCGCCGGTGGTTTCCTTCGGCTCAAGACCGGCAGGTGCTGTCGCCGCTTCGGCTTCAGTCTCTGCCTCCGTCTCATTCGCCTGAAGGGCTTCGCTTCCTTCCGCTTCGGTCCCGCTTACGACCGCCTCAGTTTCAGATGCAAAAGCTGTCATGCATCCGGATGCGAGGGAGCCCGCGAGCACCGTGGCAAGCAGAATCGCGTATATTCTCTTTCTCATCTGCATGTCACCTCACTCAAACCGTTCCGTGCTTCTTGTCAGGACGCTCCTCAGACTTGGTATAAAGCATCTCGAATGCGCCGATCACCATCTTGCGTGTATCTTCCGCCTTGATCACGGTATCAACATATCCGCGCTGCGCCGCTGCACTGACGCTCTCCTGGAGCTGTGCGTACTCCGCAGCCTTCGTCGCAAGCGTATCCGCATCCTTGCCGTCATACATGATGCCGGCAGCAAGTTTGGCATCCATCATTCCGATCTGCGCAGTGTCCCATGCGAAGGTCAGATCTGCGCCGAGTGCCTGGCTATTCATGATCGTATATGCAGATCCGAATGCCTTGCCGACGATTACATTAACCTTCGGAACCGTCGCTTCTGCGAGTGCTGCGGTCAACTTTGCCGCCGCTCTGGCAATGCGGAACTCATTGTGCTTGTCCGCACGGAAGCCGGTGGCGTTGGTCAGTGTCAGTACCGGAATGTCGAAAGCATCGCAAAATTCCACGAATCTTGCTGCCTTCTCACATCCTTTGGCAGTGAGCTGGGGCTGGAAATCAGCCTCCTTCTCTCCATCCGCACTGTAAACTTCAGTACGGTTTGCAACAGCACCGACCGTAGTTCCATTCATCTTAATGAAACCGGTAACCATCTCTCTGGCGGAAGCTGCCTTGACTTCGCACAGCAGGTTGCCGTCTGAAATCTGGCTGAGCAGGATCGAAGTGTCGCCGACAGCACCTTCCAGGCCTTCACATACTCTGTTCAGATCATCGCCGGCTTCGGTAAGCGGAGCCTCGTCTGCATTGTTGGCCGGGAGAATGGATACCAGGGTACGGATCTGTGCCAGGATATCCTCCTCTGTACCTACGAAGTCTGCCAGGCCGCTCATCTCACTCTGGAACTGTGCGGATGCAGTATCTTCTTCCTTGTTGCCTGCGAGAGCGTTCGGAGAATTCACGAAGAGTTTTGCACTGCTTCCTTCCATGAACACGAAATCGCTCATTCCTGCAGCAACCGCAAGACCGCCGCCGCAGTTGCCCAGTACAGCGGTGATCTGAGGGATCACTCCGCTGGCAAGGGCCATCTTCCTGTACAGAGCGCCGAATGCGTTCAGTGCGTCCGTAGACTCCTGAAGTCTCATACCTGCGCTATCGAGAAGCCCGATCACCGGTGCCCCCATCTTCATGGCCAGGTCATACAGACGGGCGATCTTCCTTGCGTGCATCTCGCCGATGCTGCCGCCAAGGACCGACGCGTCCTGACTGTAGACGTAGACCAGGCTGTCATCGATCAGGCCATATCCCGTGATGACGCCATCCGAAGGAGCCTTCTCGTCTGACAGGTTGAAATCGGTGCTTCTTGCCGTAACAAGCGAGCCAATCTCAACGAAACTGTTGTCATCAAGCAGTGCAGCAATTCTGTCTGCTGCCTTGCTCTGTGCTGTATTGCTCATACCAAGACCTCCATCAATTAGAAATCAAAAATCGCCATATGATATAGTACGTGAAAAACGCAAAAAAGGCAAGTCCAAAAGGACTTGCCTTCGCCTTATTTAAATCGTTTTCAGATTACCAGACCCACACGCGAGTCTTATCCGGGATATTATTGAAGATCCAGATTGCGCCGGCTTCCGGAATACGTATGCAACTGTGGGAGACCGGTTTGATTCCGATAACCTTGTTCATGCCGCTGCCCGGGAACTTATGGATACCGTAGCCATAAACGAATGTGTACCACTTAAGTCCCAGAACACTCTTATCTCTCTTCTGAACCCTGAATATCGATTTAAATGACTGATCAAAAGTTGGTGAATCCACCTTACCGGTAGAGGTTTTCCATACTTTATCAGTATTAAGAACCCACCTGCCATTGGAACGAGTGAACACATTCACCCTCTGTTTGTCAAGGCTGATCCAGATCAGATATGGTGTCTGGCTCGAAATCTTTCCGGTACCTGCATCATTCGCAGTTCCATTAACATACGCTTCCTTCGTTGCCACACTGTAATCACCGGACTTGCCTGTGCAGAGCGGTTTGATCATCTTCAGATATTTGTTCTTGATGTAGATTTCCCTGCCATTTTTCAGCATGCACTGGCTTACGCCCTTTTTCTCGTGGTAGTCTCTCTGAATAATAGTAACCTTTGTACCACTTTTGATCTTGACTTTCTTGCCAATCTTTGCATCTCTGGTGTTCTTTGTATTTCTGACAACCCTACCCTTGAGCCCCCTTTTCACTTTAGCCGTCCAGTAAACGGTTCTGACTAACTGAGTGCCAGGGTTCTTAGCCTGAATTGTAACAGCCCTGTTTTTCCATACTTCATCAGCCGGCTTTGCCGACGCTACACCCGCGAACTCTGCAAATGTGAGCGCAAGAGTCATTGCAACGACTGCTACATGCTTCCATACCCGATGTTTCATGTCTTTGTGCCCCTCCCTTAATATTAAATGCATAATTATATATATTAATTATATAAGTCTGACTCTAAAAAGAACATGAATAAATTCTTAAGATTTGTTACGTCGATTAAATAAGTTCCACAAAGATCTCTGTGATCCCGCCGCACATCATATCCGCGTATTCGCCGTACCGTCCTGTAAGGTCCACTGTCAGAAGTGACGGCTCAAAGGATGACGGATCGCGCAGTGCCTCCACAGCCCTGCGGATCACTGCACCTTCCATGGATCCTCCGCCGATCGTACCGGTTGCAGACCCGTCCGGGTATACCAGCATCCTCGCGCCGGCCTTGCGCGGAGTGGATCCAATCTGGCGGATGATCGTAGCAAGCACTGCGTGCGTCTCTCCGCCTTCCTGTTTACCGTATACGCCGCGGATCCCGTGCATGATATCATCCGGAAAATGATATCTCCCATTCTGTTTCTGCTTTTCGCAGATCATCTCGGCAGCGATGGAAACAGCAATCTCCTCCGGCGTCTGCGCACCGACGGATATCCCGATGGGAGCATGGAGTTTCGCGATCACATCCTCTGGCCAGTTCGCCTCTTTAAGCGTCTTCTTCATCCCGGCGGCTCTCTTATGGCTTCCCATCATCCCCAGGTATCCGAAGGGATGCTTCAGTATCTCATCCAGGCAGGCTTTGTCATAACTGTGCTCACGTGTGACGATCACAAAAAAGATGTCTTCGTCATAAGAGATCCCGGAGAGCACATCGGAAAATGAGCCGCACAGAACTTCGTCCGCGCCGGCAGTCTGCGCTTCCTTCGCATACTCAGGACGGTCTTCAACCGACAGCACTCTCCAGCCAAGGAACTTTCCGAGCCGTATCACAGACTGTCCGACAAAACCTGCCCCGCATACCACAAGGGTCTGTATGTGTCCGAGTTTTTCCCTGTAGACGGAATCCTCCGGAAGTTTCTTCAGAACTGTCTCCAGATCCGCCGAAGAGGTGTATACCACCTGTCCGTCTGTCAGCAGGACCTTTGCCCCTGTATGCTCACCCCGGACCACCGTGATCACTTCATTGTCCCTGTCGTAATCCAGCTTTTCCAGTCTTTCATAGAATTCCCGCATATCCCTGATCCTCCTCATAATCCCGGACCGCATCCGGGACAACGGTATGCTCCTGTCTCTCAGAGTCATACCTCCAGTTTCAGTTTGGCCTCCTGCTCTGCTTCTGCCTTGAAGTCCTCTACCTTCACCGGATTGATCCTGGGAAGCTCGTCCAGCGAATCCGTCCCGAAATGACGAAGAAATTCTTCCGTCGTTCCGAACATGATCGGACGCCCGGGCGCATCCAGCCGCCCGACCTCGCGGATCAGCCCGAACTCTATCAGGCGGTTGATCGCATGGTCACACTTCACGCCTCTGATCTTCTCGATCTCGACTCTGGTCACCGGCTGCTTGTAGGCAATGATCGACAGAGTCTCCATCACTACATCCGTCAGATTGATCTTCTGCGGCTGCCTGACCATCCGTATAAGCACCGGATAGAGTTCCTTCTTGGTCGCAAGCTGATAACGGTCTTCCAGACGGATGATCCGGATGCCGCGGCCGGATGACTCATAGTCCTCTGCCAGTTGGTCGATAACGGTCTGAGTGTCCGCAGGTTTCAGATTCAGAACCGCGGAAAGCGTATCCAGGTCCACCGAATCTCCCATGGTAAATAAAACCGCCTCAACAGCTGCCTTCAGTGCGGTTATATCCCCGGGCAGCTGATCCGGTCCCTCTTCGACCGTTGTCAGCTCTCCGTTTCTCGTTTCCAGTTTAAGCTGTGCCATTTCAACTGCCTCACTGTACAGGCGAATCGGACTCCTCTGTCCATTCGCTCATGTAATCCTCTTCGTCCTCATTCCACTGAGATCTGTCGTTTGCCTCAATCTCGATCTCACCGAAATTCTCATCCTGCACCACATAGATGTGGCCGCGCTTCATCAGTTCCAGGACCGTCAGGAAAGTCACGACCGCATACATCCTGCCGCTTCTGAGCATCAGAAGTTTGCGGAAGGTGCAGCGGCGGCGGTTCATGATATACCGCTCAACAAACTGCATGGTTTCCCCGGCGTCGATCTGCTCTTTCTCGATCCTTCCGAAATTCGCTCTGATCGGATCCCTCAGATCCTCTCTTCTCCTCATGACTTCCTGAAAGGTCTTGTACAGACCCTGCAGTGTCACACCCGCGCTGTCCAGCACCTTGTCCGGGTCGACCGGTTCCCTGTACTGCCTGACCTCTGAAGGGATCGACTGTCTCCTGAAATAAACGCCCGCGGCATTCGTTTCACGGTCCCGCAGTTCGAAAGACATATACTTGTATGTCTTATACTCCAGCAGCTGACGTACCAGTTCCTCTCTGGGGTCGATCTCCTCTCCCTCTTCGTCCTTGTCTGCCGGAAGCAGCATCCTGGACTTGATATCCAGAAGCGTCGCGGCCATGACCAGAAACTCGCTCATGAGATCCATCTGCATCTGTGCTTCTGTCATGGCGTCAATATATGCCATATACTGCTCCGTGATAAGCGAGATCGGAATATCATAGATATTTACTTTATTTTTATCGATCAGATGCAGAAGAAGGTCCAGCGGTCCTTCAAATGCCTGAAGTTTCACTTCAATCGCCATATATCCTCAGCCTGCCTGCATTTACTCAAAGTCGATCAGAACCAGTTCCGCGGGATTATTGATCCTGAGATTGATCGTATGGGTTCCGAGCCCCGCGCTGACGATCATTGAGGACCGTCCTTTCGTATACCGCCCGTGGTCATAGTGCGGAAACAGGCATGGATCCGGGCTGATGACCCCTCCGATAACAGGAAGTCTCACGATGCCTCCGTGCAGATGTCCCGAAAGCGTCAGGTCTGCGCCCCATCCGGCATAAGCGTCGAAATAACGCGGATGGTGGGCGAGAAGGATGTTGAACGCATCTGCCTGTCTCTCCCCTACTCTGTCCGTTACAGACTTCGTGTCCAGCACCTTGCGGACTGATCCGTGAAAATAAGCCCTCTCAAGTTCAAGCCCCGCTATATTGAACGGAACCGAACAGATACGGGTCTGTATGGATTCATTGACCAGGTTCACTGCCCCGAGACTGGCAAGCTTTTGTGTGTACTTGTCGTATTCCTCCGGAAACAGCCGCTTCATGCGTGTCTCATGGTTGCCGTTCGCTGTATATACCGGATAGTCCGCAGCCAGCATCCTGACCAGTTCCAGCGCTTTATCCGTTGCAAAATGACCTGCCTTCATCACTACCAGGTCCCCTGCGGAGAGAACCAGGTCACAGCCGCAGCTGCGCACGGCATCCGCAACCCGGTCTACATCCATGCCGTAAACCCGGTTATGAAGATCCGCCAGCACTGCAGCACAAAAAGGCCTGTCTGCTTTCAGGCCGTATCTGCTCAGATGTATCTTATAATGTGACAGTTTTAATTTTCCCATCGCATATATTGATATAGAAAAAACCCCGGCCTGACAGGCCGGGGTCGTGATCGGTCAGATCAATTGTACTTGCGCTTACGAGCAGCCTCAGACTTCTTCTTGCGTCTGACGGACGGCTTCTCATAATGCTCTCTCTTACGAATCTCCTGCTGGATGCCGGCCTTCGCGCAGCTTCTCTTAAAACGGCGCAGAGCGCTGTCCAGTGATTCGTTTTCACGAACGATTATGTTTGACATTCCTGATATTCCCCTCCCTCCAGTTGTGAATTGTGCACACCAACTGTCAGGTTAAATTCTGCACGTGCTCTAGTATAGCACCCGCCCTCAGCCACCGTCAACAATAAATTTCGTTAACGTGCACACGTTTCATTTACATGTAGACGTGGCTTTTCTTGGACTGTTCCAGAGTCTTCATATACTGCTTGAACGAACTTACGCCGTTCCCGCTGTAATGATGGATCTCCACATCGATATCATAATACCATCTGACACCGTCCACTACAGCGCTGTTCCAGTAATGATTCATCGTTGCGCTTCCGTTGTAGACTTTTCCCCAGATCCTCTTGCATTTGATACCGACATGGTTGCACAGGATTGCAAACGCGGCAGCATTGTTGTTGCAGGTTCCTGCCTGTTTCAGGAAATGATTGAGTTCACCGGACCATTTATTGGTCAGCGTAACCTCTCCAGCCTTCACTCTCTTCTTGGTCAGAGCCTTGTAAGCCGAAACTTCTGATGCAAGTGCTTTCAGATTGTAGATCGGTTTGATATTGCCGGTCTCCTGAAGGTGCCTGAAATGAACTGTCATATAGTTATAGATCAGGCGCACACGCAGTTCTTCCGGCATATCCAGCCTGACGCCGGCTTCCTGCAGCATCCGCTCAGCAGAGTAGTCGATCTCGGCAGTTCCGGTGTACATCTGGACCACTTTTGTCTTTACAGGCGTGTAAGAGATCGTGGTGCCGTCGACTGTAAGAGGTGCAGATACAGAGACCTTCTTCGGTTTCACAGCCCCTTTTGCTCTCTTACACTTGAGCACAGCGACTACCTGATACTGTCCGGACGGAACAACGTAATCTTTTTTGATCTTCGCAGAATTGCCCTTTGACGCCTTGCCCTTCCACTTGAAGCTGTACCGGAGCACACCCTTTGCACTGCGGATCTTCTTACCCTTGATTGTTTTGGACTTTTTGAAGACCGTCTTGCCCTGGTCATTCTTTATACTGACCGTTACGCTGTAGCGGTCATCGTTCTTTACATTCTTCAGCCTGAACGTGCTGATGATCTTCAGTTTTTTCCCGTAATAAGGATTATATGTCGCTTCGGCAGTTTTTACACTGTCAGGCGTCATTACGATTTTTCTCTGTTTGGCATGTGCCGGAACCGCCAGGATCACCATGGTCAGCAGGAGCAGGCACAGGAATAATGTCTTTCTCTTTCTCATGAAACGTTAACCTCCTGTAACAAACTTATCACAGAATTGTAACATTTACAAGTGGTGTTCATTTATTTCTCAAAACTGTCGAAAACGGGGCAGCCCCTTCCATAAAGGATGAGACGCCCCGCCAAATTATTCAGTCTGATATCTTCAGTCTTTTAGCCCAGCTGCTGCTCAAGAACCTTCTCTGCCTCAGCCAGTGCCGCGTCCACGCCGGACGCGTCTTTTCCGCCGGCCATAGCCATGTTCGGACGGCCGCCTCCGCCGCCTCCGACCAGCTTCGCGATTCCCTTGATCAGATTACCCGCATGGGCTCCCTTCTTCATGACACCGTCGGTCGCGGTCGCCATCAGCTGCACCTTGCCGTCAGTGACGGACGCGAGAACTATGACGCCCTCTCCGATCTTATCCTTCAGGCTGTCGCCCAGTTCACGCAGGCCATTGGCGTCAACGCCTTCCATCTTTGAAGCGATGAACTTCACTCCGGCGATCTCCCTGATATTGTCAGTCACATCGCCCATCGCGCTCTTCGCAGCTTCGCTCTTCAGCGAATCGATCTCAGAGCGTGCTTCCTTCAGTTCATTCTGAAGAGCTGTGATCTTCTCCAGGATATCGGTTCTGGAAGTCTTCAGCATGGAAGCTGCTGCTATGACCTCCTGCTCCATATCGCGGTAGTAGCGGATAACATTGTCGCCCGTGAGAGCCTCGATCCTTCTGACGCCTGCGGCAACGCCGGACTCGGAGAGGATCTTAAAGTTCTTGATCTGGGCTGTGTTGGATACATGGGTACCGCCGCACAGTTCCTTCGAGAACTCGCCCATCTCGACAACACGCACTTCTTCGCCGTACTTCTCGCCGAACAGTGCCATCGCGCCAGTCTTCTTCGCTTCATCAAGGGACATGACCTCAGTCACGACCGGAATCGCTTCCTCGATCTTCTGATTGACCATATCCTCTACCTGTCTCAGCTCATCGGCAGTCATTGCCTGGAAATGAGAGAAGTCGAATCTCAGGCGGAACGGATCCACATAAGAACCCTTCTGCTCGACATGAGCGCCGAGGACTTCCTTCAGAGCTTTCTGGCACAGATGGGTCGCGGAATGATTTCTTGCAGTGGCTTTTCTCAGGTCATCACTGACACACAGGGTCACTTTGTCGCCTGTCTTCAGCATGCCCCTGACCACGGTTCCCACGTGGCCGATCTTGCCGCCGCGAAGATGGATCGTATCTTCTACCCGGAATTCTCCGTCCGGACCGGTGATCGTTCCCTTGTCGCCGACCTGGCCGCCCATGGTTCCGTAGAACGGGGTAACGTCGACAACGATGGTACCCTTCTCACCGTCAGTCAGAGCTTCCGTGATATCTTCCTCGCCGGCGATTGCTGTGATCTTTGATGTATCGCTCAGGTGATCGTAGCCATCGAATTCAGAGGTAAGTTCGACCGGAAGCCTGTCATATACAGTCGCGTCCGCGCCCATATAGTTCGTGGTCTTCCTGGCAGCTCTTGCCCTCTCTCTCTGCTCCTTCATGCAGGCATCAAACCTGTCCTGGTCTACCGTGTATCCCTTCTCCTCGAGGATCTCTTTTGTCAGATCCAGCGGGAATCCGTAAGTGTCATACAGAGTGAACGCTTCCTGTCCATCCAGGACGGTAGTGCCGCTCTCTGTCATCTTCTTCTCAAGATCTGTCAGGATGGACAGTCCCTGGTCGATGGTGCGGTCGAAATTTTCCTCTTCCTGCGCAAGGACCTTGAAAATGAACTCGCTCTTCTCGCCCAGCTCCGGATAGCCGTCCTTCGAGGTTTCGATAACGGTCGCGGAAAGTTTTGACAGGAACGCTCCGTCGATTCCCAGAAGTCTTCCGTGTCTTGCAGCTCCGCGGATCAGGCGGCGCAGTACATAGCCTCTGCCTTCATTGGTCGGCATGATGCCGTCAGAGATCATGAAGGTTGAGGAACGGATATGGTCCACGATCCTGCGGATCGAGACATCCTTCTTCTCGTCATCATGATACGCGGTATGAGCAAATTCACAGACCTTGTCTCTCAGGGCAACGATGGTGTCGATGTCGAACATGGAATCCACGTCCTGGCAGGCGACAGCAAGTCTCTCAAGACCCATTCCGGTATCAATATTCTTCTGTGAAAGTTCGGTATAGTTGCCGTGTCCGTCATTTTCAAACTGGGTGAAAACGTCGTTCCATACTTCCATATAGCGGTCGCAGTCACAGCCCGGCGCGCAGTCCGGTTTTCCGCAGCCGTATTTTTCTCCGCGGTCATAGTAGATCTCACTGCAGGGGCCGCACGGACCTGCGCCATGCTCCCAGAAGTTATCCTCCTTGCCGAACCTGTAGATACGGTCAGCAGGGATACCGATCTCCTTGTTCCAGATATCGTACGCCTCATCATCTTCCAGATAGACAGACGGATACAGTCTGTCCGGATCCAGTCCGACGACCTTGGTCAGGAATTCCCACGACCAGTTCAGTGCTTCTCTCTTGAAGTAATCTCCGAAAGAGAAATTGCCCAGCATCTCAAAGAATGTTCCGTGGCGGGCTGTCTTGCCGACGTTCTCAATATCTCCGGTACGGATGCACTTCTGACAGGTGGTGACCCTTTTTCTCGGGGGAGTCTCCGCCCCTGTAAACCAGGGCTTCATCGGAGCCATTCCTGCATTGATCAGCAGAAGGCTGTTGTCATTGTGCGGAACAAGCGAGAAACTCGGAAGCGCCAGATGATCCTTGCTCTCGAAATATTCCAGGTACATCCTGCGAAGTTCATTTACGCCATACTTTTTCATCTGTTTCTGTGACCTTTCCTAGAATTTTAACAACTATATCATTATCATCCGCTCTGTGTAAATCAGCAAATCAGTGGCGGAACGGATCCCGCCACTGAATCTTATTTCCGACAGTATGTGCGGAACCGCTGCTTCTCAGAGAACGACCTTGGCGAACTTCTTCTTGCCCTTGCGGAGGACAACGCCGTCACCCTGCAGTTTCTCCTTATCCAGGACTGCATGGACATCAGTCACCTTCTCATCGTCTACCTGAACTCCGCCCTGCTCAATGTTTCTGCGGGCGTCTGAACGGTTCGTCGCAAGTTTCGCTGCGACCAGGGCTCCGATCAGGTCAACCTGTTCATCGCGGAAAGTGCTCAGGTCAAGTTTGATCGCTTCAAGGTCCGCAGTGTCTGCTCCGCCTGCCGCGAACAGCTTGCGGGCTCCATCCTGCGCCATCTTTGCCTCTTCGTCTCCATGAACCATCTTCGTAAGCTCATAGGCAAGGACTTCCTTGACTGCGTTCAGTTCCTGGCCTTCCTTCTTCTCGTACTCGGCGATCTCTTCCAGCGGCAGGAAAGTAAGCAGCTTCATGCACTTGATCACATCGGCGTCGCCGACATTTCTCCAGTACTGATAGAAGTCAAACGGGCTGGTCTTGTCCGGATCAAGCCACACGGCACCCTTCGCAGTCTTGCCCATCTTGTTGCCCTCGGAATTGGTGAGGAGCGTGATGGTCATCGCCTCGGAATTGGATCCCGGGATCTTTCTGCGGATCAGTTCGCGGCCCGCAAGCATGTTGGACCACTGATCGTCTCCGCCGAACTGCATCTGGCAGCCGTATTTCTGATAGAGCATATAGAAATCATATGCCTGCATGATCATGTAGTTGAACTCGAAGAAGGTCAGACCCTTCTCCCAGCGGAGCTTGTACGCCTTCGCTGCCAGCATCTCGTTAACGGTAAAGCAGGTTCCCACTTCACGCAGCATGCTGATATAGTTCAGGTCCATGAGCCAGTCCGCATTGTTGACGGTGATCGCCTGTCCCGGCTGGTCTCCGAACTCAATGAAGCGGCTCATCTGCTTCTTGAAGCATTCGCAGTTATGCTGGATGGTCTCGACCGTCATCATCGGGCGGGAATCCGTTCTTCCGGACGGATCTCCGATCATGCCGGTGCCGCCGCCAAGAAGGGCGATCGGCCTGTTGCCTGCCATCTGCAGTCTCTTCATCAGGCACAGCGCCATAAAATGACCTACATGAAGGCTGTCCGCGGTCGGATCAAATCCGATGTAGAAAGTTGCCTTGCCTTCGTTGATCATCTCCCGGATCATAACCGGGTCCGTAAGCTGCGCAAGCAGTCCGCGTGCCTGCAGTTCCTCATAAACTCCCATATATCATATCCTCCGATCCGGTGACGCGGTGCACACAGTCAACCGGTTATATTGTCTTCTCCTCAGAACACGCTCCCTGCGCACCCCACAGATCTGTTCCTGCACGTAGTTTCAAACAGACTCCAGTATACAAACCAGAGGGCCAAAAATCAAGTCACACCATATGATATATGCTGTAGATCAGATTCTCACTTTCCTCCCATCCCAGACACGGATCGGTGATGGACTGTCCGTAGCAGTGACCGGGGCCTGACACAATGTCCTGCCTTCCGGACACAAGATAGCTCTCGATCATAAGGCCCTTGACCAGCGGTTTCAGGTCCTCATTGTAGGAACGGCTGTGCATGACTTCATGCGCGATGCGGATCTGCTCAATATGCTGCTTGTTGGAATTGGCGTGATTACAGTCCACAACGATTGCCGGATTCTTCAGCTTATGCTCATCATAAAGCCTCCTTGTCAGCAGGAGATCTTCATAATGGTAATTCGGAATGCAGTTTCCGTGCTTGTTCACAGAGCCCCTCAGAACCACATGGGCCATGTCATTTCCGTCCGTATTGACATCCCAGCCTCTGTAAATGAAGTTGTGGCGGCTCTGCGCTGCGACGATGGAATTGAACATGACGGTAAGGTCGCCGCTGGTGGGATTCTTCATTCCGACCGGGATATCCATCCCCGAAGCTGTCATGCGATGCTGCTGGTCCTCTACGGATCTCGCGCCTACAGCGACATAGGCAAGCAGGTCGTCGAGATACCGGTAATTCTCGGGATAGAGCATCTCATCGGCAGCCGTAAGTCCTGTCTGCTCGATCGCGCGCTGATGCATCTTGCGGATTGCGATGATCCCTGCAAGAAGATCCGGCTTTTTTGACAGATCAGGCTGATGCAGCAGTCCCTTGTATCCTTTTCCGGTCGTCCTGGGTTTGTTCGTATAGATGCGCGGCACGATCATGATCCTGTCCGCCACCTTCTCCTGGACGGCAGCCAGACGGCCGAGATAATCCAGGACCGCTTCCTCATTATCCGAACTGCACGGACCGATGATGAGGACAAACCGGTCAGATTTCCCTGTGAAGATATCCCGAAGTTCTCTGTCCCTCTCCTCCTTGATCCGTTTCACTTTATCGGACAGAGGATTCTGGTGTTTGATCTCTGCCGGGATCGGCAGCTTTTTTTCAAAATGCATGGACATAGTCTGTATCTCTTTTCTTCCTTAATCAGTTCCGCAAAAATGAATTCCGCAAACTTCCTACATCATATCTTTATTCGCTTAGGATGGCAAGAGAAAATTTGCCTGTTTAAAGCAGTAAAGAACTCCCGGAGAGTACTGAATGAACCTCTCTCCGGGAGTTTTCGTTTCTTTTTACATAATGGATATGCCGGGATCTTCAATCAGGTCATCCGAGTCCGCAGCAGCAGTCGCAAGAGCGTCGCAGCGCTCATTCATCAGATCACCGTTATGCCCCCTCACCCAGTTCCAGGAGATTGAGTGAGGCCGGGCTGCTTCCAGCAGGCGCTTCCACAGATCTGTATTTTTCACCGGCTCTGACTTTGTCCTCATCCAGTCCTTCGCGATCCAGCTGTCGATCCAGTGCTGGTTAAACGCGTTTACAAGGTACTGGGAATCCGACCACAGATCAACCTCGCAGGGTTTTGTCAGAGCCTCCAGGGCAGCGATTGCTGCCATCAGCTCCATCCGGTTGTTCGTGGTCCGGATGTATCCCTGAGACAGTTCCCTCTCATGGAGCACCCCTTTTGAATCCGTATAAGCAAGGATCGCTCCGTACCCTCCGGGGCCGTCGGGGTTGCCCCTGGCCGCTCCGTCTGTGTAGATCGTAACTTTAGGCATTCTGTCCTCTCCGTATATACATGCAATAACGCCATCAGCGTTCTTACCGCGGTGCTGACCGCGTTCTGTTCTAAGTACCTTCCTCTGAATGCGGCTATGAAGCGGTCAGTCTGGATCGCCCAGGAAGAAATCACACCGTTTCGGCTCCGTGCTGATGTGGACCCGGATTCCCAGTGTCCGGCAGGTCACATAGATATCTTCATTGACTCCCTGGTCCTTCAGAACCGAGATCACATAGTCCATCCCGTACAGGTCGCCGCGCTCATAATCCTTCTTCATAACGGTCACGCCGCCATACAGGTCATTTCCGTCATCCGGATCATCCTGTGTGAGGTAATACAGGTTATCCGTGAAAGTGCTCAGATAACGAAGCATCCTCTCCCCGGCTTCACCGCGCTTTCAGCTCCACATTTTTTGTAGCTATGACATCCACTCCTGTCCCGCATACATCCGCCAGGACTACATCCCCGATCCGGACCGGCGCCTGGACGCTTACCGCGCGCAGCGCTTCCATCACATCAAAGATACAGCCCTTCGGGATATCACCTGCGGTCTTGACGGATACCTGACCGATCTCCCCGCCGACAGCCGGCACGGAACTCGTGACCACCCTTACGGGATTGGTCACCTCAGCCCTGGCGTACTTATCCCCTTTCAGACAGGTGTTGCCCTCAACACTCTTCACTTCGCCGTCCTCAAGAGTGACGGTGATCTGACATCCCATGGGACATCCGATACAGGTAAGTTCTCTCTTCTCCATGTCACTCCTCCTCAAGCCTGACCGTAATACTCTTTACTTCCCCGGCCTGGTCAAATGAATCCTTTTTGATCACCACTGTCTCCATCTCCCCGGGAGCTGCAATCTTCTTCTTTCTGTGGAGGATCCGCCGGTCATTTACATAGACACTCTCGTAGATATCCTGATAAACCGCTCCCACACGGAAACGCAGAGTGAGCGTATCTTCCATGCGGCCGGGGTTGATGATCTCCGGAACCGTATACCGCACGCCGTTCTCGGCAGTCACTCTGATATCCGGCGTCGGCGTCTCTCCCGCCTGGCCCTGCACAAAGCGGGCAGCATTTCTTCCTGCCTGTGCCGCTTCCTGCGAGACAAAGTCTACCAGGTCATGGACATGGAGAACATTACCACAGGCAAACACACCCGGAATGGAAGTTTCAAGACTCTCATTTACCTCCGGACCTCTTGTCACAGGGCTGATCACCGCGCCAAGACCGGACGTCAGTTCATTTTCCGGAAGCAGGCCGCAGGAAAGAAGGAGCGTATCGCACTCGAACCTCTCCTCTGTTCCGGGGATGGGCTTATTGCGTTCATCTACCTTCGCAATAGTCACTGCCTTCACACGTTCTTTTCCTTCGATATTAACTACCGTATGGCTGAGTTTCAGCGGGATGCCAAAATCATCCAGACACTGTACGATATTCCGCTTCAGACCGCCGGAGTATGGCATCAGTTCGGCGACTGCCTGTACCTTCGCCCCTTCCAGGGTCATTCTTCTTGCCATGATCAGTCCGATATCTCCGGAGCCAAGGATCACAACACTCCTGCCCGGCATGAAGCCGTCGATATTGACCAGTTTCTGGGCAGTCCCTGCAGTGTAGATCCCTGCCGGCCTGAATCCGGGTATGTTCAGGGCTCCTCTGGGTCTTTCCCTGCAGCCCATGGCAAGGATTACCGCTTCTGCCCTCAGCTGCACCAGTCCCTCTTCATGGTTCAGGTACGTTACGATCTTGTCGCTGCTGCCGTCCTCCGCCATCGCAATACTCATCACCATGGTGCCGAGACGGCAGGGGATCTCCAGTTCCCGGACCTGGTCAATAAAGCGCTGGGCATATTCCGGACCGGTCAGTTCCTCTTTGAACGTATGCAGTCCGAAACCATTATGGATACACTGGTTCAGGATCCCGCCCAGACAGCGGTCCCTCTCCAGAACAAGAATACTGTCTTCTCCGGCTTTCTTTGCCTCTATGGCAGCTGCAAGACCCGCAGGCCCGCCGCCGATAACTGCGATCTTCGTTCTGTTCATCTCAATCCCTCTGCTTCCGGCTTAACCGGCGAATTTATCTTTGCCGACAATGATCCTTGATTCTCCTCCGCTCTTGGTGATCTCTTCCAGAGGAACACCCAGTTCTCTCGAGAGGATCTCCATGACTCTGGGGCTGCAGAAGCCTGCCTGGCATCTGCCCATCCCGGCTCTCGTACGGCGCTTCACTCCATCAAGGCTCTTTGCCCCGGGCGTGCGCCGGATCGCATCAATGATCTCTCCCTCTGTTATCGATTCACAGCGGCAGACGATGTTGCCGTAAGCGGGTTCCTGCCGGATCAGTTCGATGTATGCTTCCGGCGTCAGCGTCTTCGGATCGAGAACTCCCTCACGAAGAGGATCAAAGTCCATCTTCTTTTCCGCGTTCAGGATCTTCGATACACATTCAGCAACCATCACTCCTATGGCAGGTGCGCTGGTAAGGCCAGGTGATTCGATCCCGGCACAGTCCACAAACCCGGGGCAGTCCTCCACTTCACCGATCCTGAATTCATGTCCGTCTTCATGGGCGCGGAGTCCTGCAAATGAAGTAATCGTCTCTCTGTACGGGATATCTGCGATATATTTACCGCTGGTCTGCACTACAGCATCCAGTTCCTGAGCGGTCGTGTTCGTTCCTTCGGGATCTTCGATATCCACTGCTGTCGGACCGATCAGGAGATTGCCATGTACGGTCGGCGTAACTAAAGTCCCTTTGCCCTTGTCCGACGGAAGCGGGAAAATGACATGGCGCACATGGTTTCCGGCTGACTTGTCCATGAGATTATAGCTGCCGCGCCTTGGGGTGATATGAATCTTCTCTTTACTCACCTGATTGTGGAAACGGTCTGCATAAACTCCTGCCGCATTGACAACGACTTCAGCCTGCAGCTGTCCCTTCGATGTCTCCAGCACAAAGAACTTTCCGGTATCACTCTGCGTCGGTATCACCTGATCCACGCAGGTATCAAACATGAACTGCACACCGTTCGCGGCTGCATTCTCCGCATAAGCTACAGTCAGAGTGAACGGGCAGACAACACCGCCGGTAGGCGCATACAGAGCCCACTGTGTCTCATCCGTGATATGTGGCTCCATCTCTTTGAGCTCGTCCCTGTCTACGATTCGAAGACCCGGAACATTATTCTGTCTGCCCTGCTCCAGCAGTTTATCCAGGACAGATCTGTCCTCATCCGAGCGGCAGACGACCAGCGACCCTATCCGGTCAAACGGAACATCCAGGTCCTGGCATACCTGCTCCATCATACGGTTGCCTTCCACATTCAGCTTCGCCATCAGTGTACCCGGCTTCGCGTCATAACCCGCATGAACGATCGCACTGTTTGCCTTGCTCGTTCCGCAGCAGACATCCTCTGCGCTTTCAACAACAAGCACTTTCAGGTCATACCGGCTCAATTCTCTTGCCGCTGCGCATCCGCTCACACCGGCACCGATGATAATGACATCGTACATCAAGTTCCACCGCCTCCCTTCTCAATTCAGGTCTGCTGCGACCAGTCACAGCGCCTGAGCGACAGGTTCGGATTATAGGCCGGATCACCCTTTTTCAGAAACTCCGCCCATCTCTTCCTGAACACAGCCTTCTCTTTATTAAACCTTTTTTTCTTCTCAGGAGTGTCCTCATGCCCCCGGCTGAGGGACTCATGATGAATCATCACAGCTGCAGGCTCCAGCACATTTCTGTATCCATCCCGGACCAGTTTCAGGCAGAAGTCCACATCGTTCAGAGCGACAGGCAGATCATCCGCAAACCCGCCTGCCTTCTGGTACACATCCTTCTTCACCATCATGCACGCAGCAGTCACGGCGCTCATATTCTGCGTGAGCGCTCCTCTTCCCATATATCCCGGATCATCACCGTCCTCCAGGACCATCATGGATCCCGCGTATCCCATGATACCCGCGACGATCCCTGCAGACTGCACTCTCAGGTCCGGATACAGGAGCTTGGGACCTGCCGCCCCGACGCCCTGCCTCTGGCAATGGGCAAGCAGTCTCTCGATCCAGTCTGCGGTGCGCACAGTCACATCGTTATTCATCAATATGACATAATCACCGCGGGCGTTCCTCACGCCCTCATTGACCACTCTTGAAAAATGAAACGGATGGTCGTACCGCACGATCCGCGCAGTGCCTTCCTCTTCCAGTTTCCTGTAATAGTCAAATGTCTCTTTCTGGGTTGAATTATTCTCAACGATTATGATCTCATAATCGGAGTAGGTACTTTTATTCGTGATCGACCAGATACAGTTTTCCAGAACAGAATAACTGTCCTTATTCGGGATCACAATAGAAACCAGCGGCCTCTCAGTCAGATCATAGGCTACATGGAAAGTGTACTTCCACGGTCCGTCCTCAACTCTTCCCGAAGATCCGTTCCGTATAAGATCCTTCTCAAGAACAGAGCGCATCCTGTTATGAACATCCGCGATATCATTTAAACCCGCGGCGCCCTCATATGAGCCAAAGACAGCTGTCCCCTCCGGCATCTTCACCCCGGCAGCACGCCGTACGTGACACAATACCCGCGGCACATGAACGATACCGCCTTCCTGCTGCGCTCTCTGGCTGCAGCGGAGCACATATTCATAATAGGCAGCCGGATCGTCCAGAGTCCATGCGCTTGGAACCGCGCCTTCTTCTTTATAAAAGCTGCGGATCAGTCCCGCCCGGACCATGAACGGCGTTCCGATATAATTGCATGACCTCAGGTAGTCCGGATTGTAGTCCGGTTTGAACAGGGGAAGACTGTAATGATTCTCCCTGTTTTTCTGCTCATAGGAATCCTCGTCCGCATAGACCGCATCCGCCCCGCCTGCGAGCGCTTCTGCCATGCGGAACAGCGCGTCTTCTGTCAGCAGGCTTTTGTTCCTGACACACAGAAGGAAGGCGTCGTCACTGATCTGCGTGGTAAGGATGTCTGATAAGGATGTCTTCTGATAGGTCTGCCTGCGGACCGACTGCAGTGTCTGCATATCCGGCTCCGCTACCCCCTCCGGGCGCAGGACCATCACAATGATGTCCGGCATCCGCTTAAAGACCAGTTTCTTCTGATACCCCTTCGCTGTGGAAGACAGTTCCTGTGCCCGGATCCACCGCTGATAGTCAAAACGCCTGTCACGCACTTTCTCCACGGCATGGGAAGCGAACTCTCTCATTCCCCTGTCCTGGAGATAGCGCAGCGCTTTTCCTGCGGCGCCTTTTTGATTCCGGTCCTGATTCGCCATCTTTCCTCCTCCGTGTCTGATTACATACTGTGCAGATATTTCAGGTAGGGTTTCGCCGCCTCACGCAGTTCATCCCTGCAAGTCCAGCTCCTTCCGGTCAGTGTAAGATTGGGATTATAGAATGGGTCTCCCGCCTCCAGTTCTGCTTCCCAGCGTGATACCATGATCCCGATCTCCCTGTGGAATCTCGCGATCTTCTCCGGTGAGTCCTCGGCGCCTCTGGAAACAGACTCATTGTGATACAGCTGAGCCTGCGGACACATGAGTATCTTCCTGCCGTCTCTTCGAATCCGCATACAGAAGTCGACATCGTTAAACGCGATCTCCAGGTCTTCATCCATTCCGCCCGCCTCCTGCCAGACCTGTTTCCTGACCATCAGACACGCGCCTGTAACAGCACTGACGTTATGCGTGTGAGTGTATACCAGGCCCGGGAAGAAGCCCAGATCTCTGCCGGATCTCTCACCGGCAAATGCATGTCCGGCGATTCCTCCGTGTCCCAGTATGATCCCGGCATGCTGAATGGAGCCGTCCGGATAATAGAGCAGGGCTCCCGCAGCTCCTGTGTCCTCTTTCCGGACGAGCCGCACAAGCTGTGCGATCGAATCTCCCTTCAGGATAACTGTGTCATTATTGAGAAGAAGAAGGTATTCCCCTTCCGAATACTCTGCGCCGAAGTTATTCACCGCCGAATAATTGAACGGCAGTCCATACTCCAGGATCTTAATCCTTTTATCTTCTCTGCGGAGCCTGTCATAAAAGGCAAAGGTAGCGGGATCCTCCGAATTGTTTTCCAGTATGAGGATCTCCAGATTCTGCCAGGTATTCACCTTCCTCAGAGACTCAATACACCGCTCCAGGTCCTCCGTGTGATCCTTGTTGGGGATCAGGACCGATACCAGCGGCTGTTCTCCTGCAGCAGACACACTGTCAGGATCACTGCTGATCTCAGGCTCTTCCGGTTCCGGCATGCTGACCTCACTCAGATGTGCATCCCCTGTCTCATGGTAGAGGATCTCAGGGATGTGCCGCACAGCGCCGGTTCCTTCCTGTCCCGGCTGTTCACCCGTAAGAGCACAGACCTTCTTCAGAAATGAATGCAGGCTCTCTTCTCCGTCCGACGGAAGTCCCGCCTCCATGGCAAGATCCGTTCTCACCAGCACAACTTCCCCCATGTAATTGACGCTGTCCAGAAGATCGGCATCGTATTCCGGGCGGAAGGCAGGATCAGTCTTGCGGCCTTGAGGGCCGATCCTGTCTGAGTCAAAATAGATCAGCGCCGGGGCATCTCTTATGACAGATTCCGTCAGTCCCTCGTCATTGAGCATGTTCACAGCCTGCCACAGTATATCCGGAGCCAGTATGCATCCTGCCCCGACGATCAGCAGGTACTCCGAATCCGGACATTTTCTGAATGACCGCACATTTCTGTATATCTGCAGATTCAGAGACTGCATAAACGGTGTGCGGTCTTCATAATCCATGAATGCTTTGATACCGATCACCGGATTCCAGACAAACTCTTCCTTTGCCATTCTGGCATAATCCCTGGAAGACTTCCTGCTGCGCTGGAGCCATCTGTCGTAGGATATTTCCTCCGCCTTGCGTTTCAGCAGACGGTCAGCCGCTCTCACGGCAGCTGCGTGTAATCCGTAGTCTTTGATATAGCTGGATAGATTGCGAATGATCATAAGCGATAACCTGTCAGTTCTTCCGGAATATTTTCTTCAGCGGTTCCTTGAATGGTATATTTGCATCTGCTATCTTTCTGGCGATCCGGTAGGACGTCGTGTTCTTCAGCATCTCCATGGACGTGCGGAGCATATCGTTTTCCTCCCGAACACGGTTCAGGGAAGCGGCGCTGCCCCGGCCTGTGACAGACGGGTTGCCCATTGCCAGTCCCTGGAAGAGAAAATCAGGATCCGGCATGTCCGGTCTGTTCATCAGATCCTCAGACTGGGAGAGAGTGCCCCTTTCCCCCGGCCCGGAGGATATCAGTTCTTCGTACAGGCAGCGGTACTCCCGGTTCATCTCATCCACACTCTTCAGCTGAAGCGCTGCCGCAGTGTCTTTCTTCTCCCTCAGTTCTTCCGGATTGTTCGCGATACGGTCCAGCAGCTGCAGCAGATCCTCTTTTGACGCTCCTGCCGGAAGCGTCCATCCGGCGCCGGTCTTTCTGATACGCTCTCCCACCGCTCCAAGGTCGATCCCGATCACAGGGATTCCGCACGACCAGGCCTCCGACAGCGTATAGCAGAAAGTCTCCGCCCAGATCGAGAGTATGCAGGCGACATCGATCCGGCTGATCTTCAGCAGATCAAAGATGTCATCCTTCCTGTATACCCCTGAAAAATGAACATTGTCCGCGCCGCTCAGGGCTCTGACACTGCTGTCGCCGACTTCTCCGAACACATAGAAGTTAAAGCGCCGGTCCGGGCTGCTGATCACCTGCGACAGAAGTTCAGACCCCTTCGCCTTCGTGATGCCTCCGAGAAATGCTATGTTCAGATGGCTGCCCTTTTCTCCCGTTCCGGCACTGCCGTGAGAGTTCTTCCCTCCTCTTCGCCAGGTTCCCTTATAGACTTTTCCGTCTGTATATGTCCTGCCTTCCGAATGGATCAGAAGACGGACCTGGTACTTTCCGTCCGGCATCTCCGGGACATAAAATACCGCATGGAATCCGCTCCACAGATACAGGTCGTTTGCTGCTGCTGCCGCAACATCCGGCCGGGCGTTCCTGCCCACCTGCATATAGTGCAGCCGTCCCTCGCAGTCCCTGATCTCAATGGTAATGGAAGCAGTGCGGCTGTCCACATCCTCCAGATAAGCCCAGCCCGCGATATAGTGGAATCCGCCCTCCTCACCGGGCTGCTGGTCCAGTCTGGAATGCATGGCTGCTGAACGTGTCACTTCTGAACGCTCTTCGTTCAGAGTGCTTCCTGAACCCACTGCATCTGTTCCGTGTTCAATAACAATACTGCGCTCTTCCAGATCCGGATAAACCCGGAGCGTAAGATCCTTCGCACTCTGGCTGGGGAACAGGATCCTGTCGCAGCCAAGCAGAGCCTCATGGCACATTTCCCGCCATTTCCGTATCACGTGCACCCTGCCGTACCCGCAGTTTTCATGAAGGCACTTCGCGCAGACTTTCTCATTTATATGCTCATAAGAGCCTGCGTCCGGACAGAATCTCCCGTCCTCTCTGAGCAGTTTGGTGGTCGGACAGGTATAGAAATAATCATGCAGTGTGGCTGTCACAGGAATCTTAAGCTGAGTGCAGACACGGTAGATATCCAGCGACAGTCCCTGGGTATGATGCACATGGACCAGGTCAATATTACAGGAGATAAGGATCTTCTTCAGAAGTTCCGCCATCTTCTCATCATAAAAGACCGGGAACGGTTCTTCCTCTCCGACCGGAAACTTCAGGGAGACCAGCCGTCCGCCCTTATACGCAGTCTCTTCCTCCTGCAGGAGCCTCCAGTCCGGAAGATGTTCCTCCTCCCTCAGATAGGCCGTCAGGCGCAGGGCATTGCCGTCCCTGGAAGCTACAAACACATTCCATTCATCCTTCGCACCGCGCACCAGATCCTTGACATGAAGCTGGGTTCCGCCGATGCTGCTCTTCGCGATCTCACGGAAGTCCAGGTGCAGGAAATAGAGAAGATTCTTCCTGCCGTTTTCCAGGCACATGTGCAGCAGAAGATTATCCCTGATCTCCTGGTCGGGATTCTCTCTGCAGTAATCATCATTAGCCTTCATCAGATCCGGATACCGCCTGCGCAGGATACGGTCATGTTCTTCGATCAGCGCCTTCTTCTCTTCCGTGGCAAAAGATGCGGTTCCCCTGTGATAAATGAATGTGTCGTCGCAGAGCACATGGGTGTAGCCCAGCATACTGCAGCGGCAGCAGAAATCATTTTCCTCGCCATACCCCCTGCCGAAGGTCTTTGCGTCAAATTCTCCCGCAAGCTTGTAAGCCTCCTGCTTTACATACATGCAGAATCCGACCGCCACCGTTACTCTCGGATACCGGCGCAGCGACACGCGCTCCACCAGCTTAGCGAATGAATCGACAGTATAGCCTTCGGGAAGCGGATTGTCTTTCAGAAAGACCGGAACCGACGCAAGTGTCGCAGCGTTGGACAGGGGCGTCACCGTTGCAGTTCTCTCAGAGAGGTACGCACACGCCTGTATCTTCTCGACCCAGTTTCTGGTGACGACCGTGTCTGAATTCAGGAGAATCGTATCCCGCTGTGACCAGCCAAGGCCGATATTGACATTGGCGGAAAACCCCTGGTTCTTCTCATTGAACACGGCAACCAGACCGCATTCCTTCCCCTCAGTACCTGCGCCGGGAACTTCCGGCTCCAGGCAGGTATCCAGCAGGAAAGAGCGGACTCTCTCATCCGGACTGCAGTCATCGATCAGAATGACACGGTGCTTTGACAGGTCCGTGTATTTTTTCAGACTCTCCACACACTTTACAAGATCGTCGTATCCGTTATAGACCGGTACCGCTATATCGACCGCTCTGGTGTCCATATCGTCTGCCGTCCCTTCTTCATTTCTTCAGTCTGCGTGCGACCGCGCCAAGAGGTCCCCTGCGGTACCGGTGCACAAGTTCCTGGCTCTTTGCCAGCGCCCAGTACAGGTCTCTGGTCTCTATGTGTCCGCTGATGCGGATCCGCATGCTGTCACTTTCCGCAGACAACTGTTTCTTTGAAAACTTCACCCTGTAAGCGGGATCCATCGTCAGGAACTCATAACCGCCTTTGCATCTGGCTGAGGCATTGACGGGTTTCAATTCGACATCTGTCGATGTAAGATCACAGATGCACGCAGTCCCCTCCAGGGGATCAAACCGCATGGAGCGGATCTTCTCCGGGCGGCTGACTTCGAAGGTAACATCATACCTGCCATCCGTAACCACAACATCCGTGTGAATTGCGTCCGTCTCATTGTACCCTCTGCCGGTATCCATATACAGAGTCGCTGTGAGGCGCACATTTTCCCCGGACCACTGAAGGTCCTTAAGATCTGCCCTGCGCACGGGCTGCGCATAAGCAGACAGCCTGTTTGCCCCCACATATTCTTTTTCAAAATAACTCGCCCATTTCCAGAAGATCTGCCGCCATTCAGGCCCGATCCCATACTCTTTAAGCAGTGTCTCCTGGGGAAGGATCTGTTCCGCCTCCCTGTGTCCGGAATAAAACTCATTTACAGCCCGCCACAGGATAAAATGAGCCGGTACCGGGAAATCAAATATCCATTCCCCGTCGATTATCTGCGCTTCTGCCTTCCCCTCAGTTTCATCATCCAGGAATATATTGTCCAGGATCAGATCAATGTTGGCAGGACAGACCATCTTCCATTCCAGATCTCTTCCGGCTGTCCCGAATACTTCGGCAAACTCTTTGCCTGTTGCCTCTTCTGCGCATGCACTGCACTGAATGAGATTCCACAGAGCGCGGAATATATCTCCAAGCTGCGCAGCATCTTTACTTTCTGATGCAAGAGATGCCATCTTGCCCAGATTCTGCCCGGAAAGGAAGGGATATACATAGCTGCCTCCTCCGGCTGCCTCACCCCTCAGAAGACTGACCTCATACTCTCTGCCGTCCAGCATCATCCTGAAGGATTCCGATGCCTGTTCCGCCTCATGCATATGCGCA
>CADCII010000004.1 GCA_902801515.1 uncultured Lachnospiraceae bacterium | reverse complement strand
TTTTGAGAAAAATGTTATCGCCTTTATTCAGTTATTTACTTTTCGTGTTAAAGAAGGCTCTTTGCTGTCTTACTTTTGCTGCTCAATAGTGCAAATATACAATGAGATTTACAGAGTGCGGATGCCGAACATCACGCCACACGTATGCCGGCACACCTACTGCTCAAACATGGCCAGATCCGGGATGAACCCGAAGACACTGCAGTACCTCATGGGTCACTCAGATATAGGCGTGACGATGAACACCTACACGCACCTGGGACTTGACGATGCACAGAACGAAATGGTCCGGCTGCAGCTGGTGGAGAGCGCCAGGGCAGAGCAGGATCAGCTGGAAGGGAAAACGAAGGAATCAGAGAAAGTAATCAAGCTTGGGTAAAGCAGATACGGCTAGGCTCATCACCTGCGGGTGGTGGGCCGTTTTTTTATTGGGGTATAGCGCAGGGACGGATAATCCTGTACTATGGATGTATAAACAATCATGGACTCTGGGAAGGAGGTCAGGAGCATGAAGAGAAGAATTACAACGATGCTGATCGTGCTGGCGATGCTGCTTGGGATGATGCCGGGGATGGCGTATGCGGATGATTATACATTTGAAGTAAAGGAAGGCTTGATTCATGGTCTGCAAGGAGGCAAGGCCGTTACCGGGACAACCATTTCGTTTGATCCGGAAGCACTGTTCAATGAAAGTATGATTGCCCGCTATAACGAAATCGGAGATTTTGTTCTCGCAATTGAAGATGATAAATGTCTGATAGAGTCGTTATATTGCACAATCGATCCTGATGGGTTCTACAGGAAGGACATTCCAGAGTCTAGGGATGTGGCTGGTGATGTGTTTTGGATTGTTATTGAGATTGATGGATATGAGTATCGAAGCAAAAACGGAATTCCCATAGTTGTCGATCTTTCAAAACATAGTGATATTCTTGACTGCAATGAACCGAGGGTGTATAGCGGAAAGGCGCAGACTCAGCCGATTTCGGTTTTCTATCAAAGTGTCGGAATAGATGAAGGGACGGATTATACGGTCTCCTATAAGAATAATATCAATGCCGGTACCGCATACCTGACTGTCACAGGAAAGGGAGGCTTTATTGGAAGTATCACCAGGTCATTCCGGATAGATAAGGCAGCCAACACCATGACCGCCCAGGGCAAGACAGTTAAGGTCAAAAAGGCAAAGGTTGCCAGGAAGAAGCAGACCATCAAGCCAGCAAAGTACCTCACCATCCGTAACGCCAGGGGCAAACTGGCATACAAGCTTACCGGCGTCAACAAAAAGAAGTTCAAGAAGTTCTTCAAGGTGAACGCCAAGAACGGGAACATCACGGTCAAGAAGGGGCTGAAGAAAGGCAAATACACGCTTACGATCGATGTCACGGCATCTGGTAACGCTAACTACCTGCCAGCCACGAAGCAGGTGACGGTGACTGTGAGAGTAAAGTGATACAAGCAGTGACACGCATACGGCATTGGGAGAGATCCTGATGCCGTTTTTCGTCTGTGCAAATATCTCTGTGGCAGAACACCACATGATGGCAGATCGCGTCAATTCGCGGCATTGCATTCCGGCATCACAATTGATTTGATATGGCGCAGATTCCCCGGCTGCTGTATAGTAGTAGAAGCGTAGTAATGTGTTTTTATACATGCGCGGATATGCCGTGATCATACACATTTTGCCGCGATTTGCTCACAGGCTTCATCTATCGTGGCATTATCTGCATAGCGCAAAAAACCGGGCCTTGCAGGGTGGTCGCTACGGCAGCGATCTGCACCGTTTTGATGCGATTTACTACTGGTAGTAAGAAGGGCCGATTTTTACTACGATTTGACTACGATTGGTGTCCTAAACTTGCCTCAATTTGCCTCGATTTGGCAAAAATGTGATTTTTATAACAATGTACCTATGGCCTAAAGGGGCCTGCAAAACTGCGCAAAATGGGGCATGTTACGGCATTTCAGGAAGGGGATTAAAAGTGAAGAATATCTTGTTTGTATGCCACGGCAATATCTGCCGTTCTGTTATGGCGGAGTATATGTTTAAGGACAAGATTAAAAAGCTTGGGATAGAGGATCAGTTTTATGCTGATTCCGCAGCGACTTCACGGGAGGAGATTGGTAACGAGATATATCCTCCCGCGAAAAGGATGCTGACGAAGAAGGGGATTCCTTTCGGACATCACAGGGCAAGACAGATCACCAGAGATGACTATGACAGATATGATCTGCTGATCGGGATGGATGACTGGAACATGAGTAATATGCGCAGGATGCTGGGTGGTGATCCGAATCATAAGTTCCGGAAGATGCTCAGTTATATTGGTCTTGAGCGTGAGGTTGCTGATCCATGGTTTACGGGAGATTTTGCACAGACTTATGAAGATCTGGACCGAAGTCTGGATGCGATGATCAGGGAGGAGATGGAATGAGGAACAGTATCAGGATGCGGTTTACTGCAGGGGCTGTGATAGCTGCAATGCTTTGCAGCAGCGGAGCATGGCCGGCAGTATCTCTTGCCACTGGCTTCGGGATGACAGCCCTGGCACAGGAGACTGAGAGTCAGGATTCATCGGATGGCGCTGAACTTGTCAATATTGATTTTGAAGACGGCGGGACAGATGGCTTCAATATCTATACCAATGGCGGTGAATGTGAGATTACAAACACTGGCGGGGCACTGGATGTAGCGATCAGTAAATGTGGTTCTCTTGATTATGCGAACCAGGTTTACTGGGATGGTTTTGCTCTGGACCAGAACTGTGTTTATACCTACAGCTTTGATATTGCATGCGATATTGAGCGCCAGGTAGAGTACCGTCTTCAGCTCAATGGCGGTGACTATCATGCCTATGTGGGTGAGTGGCTCGATGTAGGACCTGAGTTTCTTCATTTCAGTGTTGACTGGACGATGACGGAAGCTTCGGATCCGGCTCCGAGGATTGTTTTCAATATGGGTAAGACAGAGAATATGACTGAGGATCCCGGTCCTCATCATGTATTTATCGATAATGTTAAGCTGACGGTCAAGGATGATTCGAATGCTGTCCGCACGGAGGCGCTTCCGGAGTATGCGAATGTGGTACTGAACCAGGTGGGGTACCGCCCGGATGACAGTAAGACGGTCGTGGTAAAGGAAGACAGTGAAGAGGGTGCATTCTATATCGTCGATGAGGCAACCGGTGAGAATGTCTTTGAGGGCATCTTTGAGAAGGCGATGTATGACGAGGCCACGAAGACAAGGGTGAAGCGGGGAGATTTTTCTTCATTTAAGGATGAAGGAGAGTACCACATTCATGTCGAGAGTGGTGACCTGAAGGAAGATTCTGCTCCGTTCAGAATTGCGGATGGAGTCTATGATCAGGTTTTCTATGATGCGATTAAGATGCTCTATCTGCAAAGATGCGGCTGCGAGTTGACTGCGGATTATGCGGGTGAGTTTGCGCATCCCGAATGTCATACCGGTGAGGCGCTGATCTACGGAACGAATAAGGTGAAGGATGTCAGCGGAGGCTGGCATGACGCGGGTGATTACGGAAGGTATGTGGTAGCGGGTGCCAAGGCGGTAATGGATCTGATGCTCGCTTATGAAGACTGCGGACTTGATGCGGATGATATCGGGATTCCTGAGAGCGGAAACGAGATCCCTGACATTCTGGATGAGGCACGGTATGAGCTGGACTGGATGCTTAAGATGCAGGATCCTGAGACAGGTGGTGTGTATCACAAAGTCACATGCCGCTCATTTCCGGGTGAAGTAATGCCGCAGGATGAGACGGATGAGCTGGTTCTGGCACCGGTCTCCACAGCTGCTACAGGAGATTTTTCCGCGATCATGGCAAAGGCGTCGGTTATCTACCGTCCGTTTGATGAGGAGTTTGCTGACAGGGCTTTAGAGGCGTCGATCGTCGCCTGGGATTATGTGAAGGATATGGAGGATAATGAAGGATTCACTAATCCGGAAGAGATTGTGACGGGCGAGTATCCTGACCGGTCAAGCCAGGATGAGATCATCTGGGCTGCTGTTGAACTGCTTTGCGCAGGGCATACGGATGTCAGGGAAAAGCTTCTGGAGATATTTAATCCGTATATCAGCCCGGGGCTTGGATGGAGCCAGATGATATCTTACGCATACTGGGATCTGTGGAAGGCGGGCCGCGACGGCGGTATGGATGATGAGATCGCGGCATTGTGCGACAGCTGTGCAGCTATATTTGCCAAGGAAGCGGATGAACTGACGAGAAAGAGTTCGAAGGATGCCTACAGTATGACGCTGGGGAAGAACTATCCCTGGGGCTCCAATATGAGTGTCGCAAATCATGCGATGATGCTGCTTATGGCATCTGAGATCACAGGAGATGATTCATACAGGGAGCTTGCGAAGAAGCACCTGGATTATCTGCTTGGGGCAAATGGACTTGGTATATGTTTCGTAACAGGTGAGGGAACCTGTTCTCCAGTGAATCCGCACCATCGTCCTTCCCAGGCTCTGGGCATAACGATGAAGGGAATGCTTGCAGGCGGCCCGGACAGCAATCTGGAAGATCCTTACGCGAAAGGCGTTCTTGCGGATCAGGCTCCTGCCATGTGTTATGTAGACAATGCGCAGAGTTATTCCACAAATGAGATCACGATCTACTGGAATTCTCCGTTCATTTATCTGTTGAGTGCTTTTCGTTGAACCGCAGGAGGGATAAGGTATGCGATACTATACGATTGAGAAAGACGGTGCGGAGAGGACCGCGGTAAGTGCTGACGGAAAGAATCTGTATATCCTTCCTCAGTTTTCGGATATGAACGATCTGATCTGCAGAGGCGGTGTCAGTGAGATCCCTGAAGATGCGCAGGCAGTCGGACCGGACAGTAAGATTCTGTCTCCGATCCCTCGTCCGAAGCAGGATGTGCTTTGCCTCGGCATTAATTATGCTGCTCATGCAGTAGAGGCGGACCGTTTCTCCAGCGAGGCGTTTGGAGGAGACCGCCCGTATCCGATCTTCTTTTCCAAGAGAGTGAATTATTCCCAGGGGCCGGATGCAGGTATTCCTTCTTACAGAGGCCTGGTGGATTCTCTGGACTATGAGTGTGAGCTTGGGGTGATCATCGGAAAGGATGCGAAGAATGTGAAGATGGAAGATGCCGCGGAGTATATCTTCGGCTATACCATTGTCAATGATGTCAGCGCGAGGAATCTGCAGACCAGGCACAAGCAGTGGTATTTCGGCAAGAGTCTTGACGGTTTTACTCCCATGGGGCCATGCATCGTCACAGCAGATGAGTTTTCATTTCCGCCGAAGATCGGGATCAGCTGTCTTGTGAACGGCGAGGTGCGCCAGGATTCGAATACAGGGAACCTGATTGCGGGAATTGCCGAGATCATATCCATTCTCTCAGAAGGAATGACTCTGCAGGCAGGAACGATCATTGCCACGGGAACACCCTCCGGCGTCGGGATGGGCATGACGCCTCCGACGTTCCTCAATGAGGGTGATGTGGTGGAGTGCAGGATCGAAGGGATCGGCTCTCTTCGCAATATAGTATGCTAACGATTATAGCATCGGTGGTTTTGACAAGGTGGATGGTAAAATGAAGGATCTGAATTCTCCTGAAAGACCCATGAATTCATACGAGCGCATCTATGCTGTGGTGATGCAGATTCCATATGGAAAGGTCGCGACTTACGGGCAGGTTGCTGCGCTTGCAGGCAATCCGGGATTGGCGCGTGTTGTGGGATACGCACTTCATGTCAATCCGGACCCGGACCATATTCCCTGCTACAGGGTAGTCAACCGGGAGGGGAGACCCTCCAGCGCATTTGCGTTTGGAGGAGAGAACCGTCAGATCGCGCTCCTGGAGGCAGAAGGAGTTGAGTTCGATGAACGCGGGTTTGTCGATATGGAACGGTTTCAATGGTCAAAAAGAGTATTTTGAGGAGACTTACTATGGATATGGAGCGGTTTGAGCGCCAGGTGAGATTCATACTGGAACTGGATAAAGAGAAGAATATTATCAGGCGCACGCATCTGAGCGGGTATGGCAGAAGGGAAAATGACGCGGAGCATGCCTGGCATCTTGCTGCCATGACCTGGCTTCTGAGTGAGTATGCCAATGAGAAGTTTGACGTGGCGAAAACGATGCTGATGGTCCTGCTGCATGATGTGGTGGAGATCGACGCAGGCGATTCCTATGCATATGATCCGGAAGCGCAGAAAACAGCCCATGAGCGGGAGCTTGCTGCTGCTGAGCGGCTGTACCATATACTCCCGGAGGACCAGGGGACTTATCTTGAGAATCTGTGGAAGGAGTTTGAGGAAGGGAAGACGCCGGAGGCCAGATTCGCTCACGTGATGGATAATTTCCAGCCGATGCTCCTGAATAATTCCAATGAGGGGGATGACTGGAGAAAGAATGGTGTCGCGAGATCCCAGGTTGAGAAGCGCAATGTACATACGGCAGAGGGATCAGAGCAGGTCTGGGAATATATGAAGACGATCATTGACCGGAATGTGGAGAGGGGTTCGCTCAGGCCGGAGTAAGAGGAGGCAGATATGGTTCCGTTTATAGATATGCACTGCGATACACTGACGCAGGCAAATATGCATTTTCAGCATGATATCTATCAGCTGCCGCTGGAGATGCTGGATGTTGTAAAATTGAAGAAGGGCGGGGCGAAGGCGCAGTTTTTTGCAGTCTGCCTTCCGAAACTTACTACTGTAAAGAAGCTGGGCGGTCTGTATGAAGGAGACTGGAAGCATATCAGGCGTCTGACAGGTATCCTTCAGAATACCTGCAGTCTGCATCCGGATCATATTATGATGTGCAGAAGCGCGGAGGATCTGGAGAAGGCTGAAGCCGAGGGAAAGATCGGTGCATTTCTGACGATTGAGGACGGCAGGGATATCAACGGGGATATGAAGAGACTGGAACTGTATCACCGCTTTGGTGTCCGGCTAATTACCCTGACCTGGAACTTTGAAAATTGTTTCGGATATCCCAATACGCCCGGTGGGAAGATGGTGCCTCAGGAGAAGATGGACCGGGGACTTACCGACTTTGGTAAGGATGCGGTCACGGAAATGAACCGTCTTGGAATCATCATTGACGTGAGTCACCTCTCAGACGGTGGATTCAGGGATGTCGCTCAGATATCGCAGAAGCCGTTTGTCGCAAGTCATTCCAACTGCAGGGCGATCTGCAGCCACCCCCGCAATATGACCGATGAGATGATCCGCGCGCTTGCGCTTAAAGGCGGAGTGATGGGACTGAATCAGTATCCTTTGTTCCTGTATAACAATGCGACTGAGAGCAGGGTAGAAGATTACCTGGCTCACATAGGACATATCAGGGACGTCGGGGGGATCGACTGCATAGCCCTCGGATCTGATTTTGACGGGATCGGAAGGACCTGCCGGCCGAAGATGAAAGGCCCGCAGGATTATCCGAAACTTGCGAACCTTCTTCTGGATAATGGGTATACCCAGGATGAGGTGGAGAAGATCTTCCGGAAGAATGCGGAGCGGGTCATCAGGGATGTGATGGGGTGATCCGGAGGGTGATTCATATCCGGATGTATATATGGAGACTGAAGATATTTGGAGGCTGAAGATAGATGAGACGGATATCTGTGTGCGGTCTTGCTGCACTGCTGCTTGGAGGAACTTTGTTCCTGTCTCCTGTCTGCGCGGACAGGGTTTTCGCTGTCAGTGTTTATTCAAACAGTGTATATCAGGAACTGGAAGGTACAGGCGGAAAGAAGATCTATGTTTCTGTTCCGGAAGATTATGATCCGGCTCGCGAATATCCGTCTGTTTATTTCATGCCGAAGGATGGATACAGTGCCTGGCAGTATATCTCAGACGGGGTCGGAGAAGAGGTACGGCGGCTGGAGAGGGAAGGAGTGATTATGGATATGGTCGCGGTTTTCCCTGAACTGACCGGTGATGAGGATCCGTGGTCACAGACTGGGTCTGCAGTCTCTCTTGTAGAAGACAATTACAGTGTGAGTCCGGACAATTCCATGAGGGGAGTTATCGGTACAGGGACAGGCGCGTATCTGGCATTCCTTCTCGGGTATTCGGACAGTGAAGGCAGTCTTCAGAAGGAGCCGGAACTGTTTTCTGCGATCGGAAGCCATGACGGGGATTTTACTTCAGACAGCAACCGCTGGCTGGAACAGTATGGAAGTATCTTTTCTCTTCTTGAGGATGAGGTGGATGCTCCCTATAAGGCACAGTCTCAGTGGGTCGCGGAATACTATACCTACATGGACATGAACAGCGACAGCATGGCAGCGTCTGCGGATGGCGGATCTTATGACATTGCAAGTCTGTTCAGAAGTGACAGTCTGACAGCCAGCCACAGTGTAAGCGCGTGGGATTATTCTGTGTTTGATTACTCAGCCAGGACATTTGCTCATTACGGGACTTATGTCGATAATCTCTCCCGTTCCCTGAACCGGTTTTCGGTTCATTTCGTGCATGCCATGAACGGGGAATCTGTTACCGGGGAATCTGCGGCGGATGCGTCCAGAGAAATTGAGACTGAGTCGGAAACAGATGCCGGACAGATACAGTCTGGGGATGAGACTGAATCTGAGCTTCCTGAAGTTCCTGTGATCACGCAGGGAGATGACCGGATGATCGATCTTTCGGGTGACTGGTACTTTAACGTGGCGTCAGGCCCTGACGGTATCGATTACCTGGAGAATGAGGACTGGACTTCCTGGGATGTTGTTCAGCCGGGGCTTGACTGGTGGACTGAGGACTTTGCACGCTGCCTGAAGGGCAATCCCTATTATGCAGGTTATGCCTGGTATGTGCGTAGTTTTGAGGTGCCGGAGGAGTTTGATACTTCAGGTCTTCAGATCGACGCAGGGATGATCGATGAGGCGGATGAGATCTATATAAACGGCATACGTGTAGGATCCACCGGAATTGAGAAAGAGGGCGGTGCCTATGACCGCTCGAATCCCTGGGATGTGGAACGGATCTACGTAATTCCGGACGGCCTGCTTGTGCCCGGGACCAATATGATCGCTGTCCGTATGTGCAACGGAAGCGGTGCCGGCGGCTGGTATTCGGGACCGATACGGATCGAGACAGTAAAAAAGAAGGAAGACCCCGCGAAGGCAGGGCAGAGATTCTACGCGACTTCATTTACATCAAAAGCGCTGAGAGATAAGGAGATTGAGTACAGGGTCTATCTGCCGGAAGGATATTATGAGTCATCTTATCGTTATCCGGTGGTATATATGCTGCATGGATATGGTTCGACAGGCAAGTCTTTCGAGATAGCCGGCGTTCCGCAGATCCTTGATGAGGGAATCTCTTCCGGGCAGATCCCGCCATGTATCGTAATCTTTCCAAATGACGGCCACGCCCAGAAGGCGGGCTGGTGGACCGGCCCCTATGCTTCGATGCTGAACGAAGACCTGATCACTGAGGTGGACAGCACTCTGCGGACCGTGCCTGAGCGTGAATACAGATTTCTTGCAGGGGAGTCCATGGGAGGCGGAGGCGCGTGGCTCAATGCGATCGATCATCCGGAACTCTATGCCGGTATATTTGATATCTACGGTGCGCTGAACTATTCCGGAAGCATGGTGAAGCTGCTCAGGATGGATGCGCAGCAGCTGTCTGCGTATAAGATCTTTATGATCTGCGGCAATCATGACATGTACACATTCGACATAGAGCACATGACAGTGGAGAAATATCTGGATAAACTGAGAGTCCCTCATGTATTTGAGATTGATAACGGAGAACACAGTTCTTCTTTCTACCTGCCTTATGTGAAAGAAGGCTTTGCATATCTTTTGTCAGGCGTCGGACCGGTGGAGGATGCTGAAGCGGGAACGGAAGCTGAAGGATGATGAAAAAGGTTTGGATCGGGTGAGTGAAATGAGTTTTGCTGAGAGTTCACAGGTTCTTGCGAAGATACAGAATAATATCGCAAAGGTGATGATCGGAAGAGAGGAGACAATCCGGCTCCTGCTGGCGTCATTTGCAGCAGGAGGCCATGTGCTGATCGAAGATGTTCCGGGGACGGGAAAGACTGTTATGGCAAGGAGCCTTGCTGCATCCGCCGGTCTTGCTTTCTCCCGGATCCAGTTTACTCCAGATCTTCTTCCGAGCGACGTTACAGGACTGAATTATTTTAATCAGGAGAAGTCCCGGTTCGTATTCCGGCAGGGACCGGTATTTTCGAATATCCTGCTTGCCGATGAGATCAACAGGGCTACTCCCAGAACCCAGTCTGCTCTGCTGGAGTGCATGGCGGAAAGCCAGGTGACGGTCGACGGGGAGACAAGGAAACTTGAAGAGCCTTTCTTCGTTGTGGCGACGCAGAATCCGGTGGAGACTCTTGGAACTTTTCCCCTTCCCGAAGCGCAGCTGGACCGTTTCCTTATGAAGATTGAGATGGGAAGCATGTCAGAGGAAGAAGAGATACAGATGATCGGGAGATTTATCGAAGATCAGCCTCTGGAACATCTGGAAGCGGTGGTCTCTTTGCAGGAGATAAGCACTGTCAGGGCTGACTGCAGAAGGGTTTATGTTCATGATGACCTGCGAAGGTATGTGGCGCAGCTTGTGCAGCGCACCAGGAACCGCATATCCGGGGCTATGGCGCAGGGGGTCAGTCCGAGAGGGACGCTGTCTCTTATCCGTGCTGCCCAGGGGTATGCTCTCGTGCAGGGTAGGGATTACGTGGTACCTGAAGATATCAGGGCTGTCACGTATCCGGTTCTTGTTCACCGCTGCCTGGCGTCAGGGATCACTTCTGACAGGGAGAAGGAGGAGCGGGTAAGCATTGCAGTGTCCGGCGTCGAGGTCCCGACGGAAGACTGGAGACGTTGATGAGACGATGAGGTGAAGATGAGGAGACGGTAAAGGCTGATGATTGCTGTATTTCTCGCCGGGGCACTGCTGCTCCTTCTTATTTACGGATATATGTATTCCCGGATCTGGAACAGAGCTCTGTCTGTCCGGGTTTCATTTGCAAGGCCGCATATCTGCCTGGGAGAGAGAGGCGAACTGACAGAGGAGATCGAGAACCGCAAGAGACAGGCTGTACCTCTGGTAGAGATCGGGTTCCGCATTCCCACGGGACTGATGTTTATAGATGCGGAGAATACTCAGAAAAGTGATTATGTCTATAAAAGGGATCTGTTTGCTGTCGAAGGGATGGAGCGGATCGTAAGGCATTATCAGGTAGAAGGGAAAAAGCGCGGCTATTACAGTCCGGATCAGCTCAGTATTCATGCACCTTCTGTTTTATTCAGAGAAGAATATATCATGGACACTCCGGCTGGAGGGTTTCCCGGGATGTATGTTTATGCCAGGCAGGTGGACTGCAGTCCAGTGCTGAGAGTCCTGGATGCGATACTGGGAGAGCGGGAGAGCGCCAGGCGGCTGTATGAGGATCCCTTTGTGTTTGCGTCGATCAGGCAGTATACAGTGCACGATCCCATGAAAGCAATCAACTGGAAAGCTTCTGCGCATACAGGGGAGCTGATGGTCAATACCTATGCTTCTGTAACATCACTGGACATCAGTATCTTTCTGGATGTGTCGATGGATCAGAATATTCCTTTCTCAGAAGATCTGCGTGAACTGGCAGTTTCGGGTGCCGCGTCTCTTGCGCGGAATCTGGCTGCACGACAGGAAAATGTGAAGCTCTCTGTGAACACTTCCTCTGGTCTTCAGGATCATGACGGAGCGTATGTTTCCTTCAGGATCGGCCGACAGGCGGATGTCCTGACACAGATGGAAGAATATCTGGCATCTGATTTTGAGAAGATGGACGTGATGCCGTTTGCGGATATGATAGGAAAGGCAGCCAGAGAGATGAGAGGCAGGCATGCTGACGAGGTCTGTGTTTTCTTCAGTGCTTTTGATACGTCGGACATTCGCAGGAGTATGCACAACCTTCTGGCGCAGCAGGGGAGCGGCATCTTTGTGACAGCTGTCAGGTCTGCTGAGGGCAGACAGGCAGAGCGGGAGGAGAACCTGTTTATTCTTCCTTTCTCTGACACGCAGCAGGGGATTCCTGTGCGGGATGATTCAGATATCGTATCAGATTAATACTTATAGAACAGATATGAATGAGGACAGACCGAAAACTTTATCAGAGCAGTATACAGAGATCTTCAGGCGGTTGCATATGATCGTGCCGCTTGCTCTTCTGGTGCCTCTGGCTGCGCTGATCCCGAAAGCAGGAATGGATCCGGCTGCCGCCGCTGCAGCTGACGGAAGACTGACTGCGGTTTATCTCTCGGCGCTTCTTCTGGTGATCCCGGGAGCTCTGATGCATTTCGCACAGACCAGGATCTCCCGTTTCACTCTGTTTGTCCTGACCGGTATGATACTGATCATGGGAGGGATGACAGGTGCTCACTGCGTGGGAAGACTGACGGGGCTGACAATGAAAGGAGCCATATATCCGCCTGACCTGATGATCCTCCTTCTGTTCTTTTTTGATGCCATGTCCATCCGCTACAATGAAAACAGCCGGATCCGGTCAAAAAGAGAAGGAGATCTGTCGTGGACACAGGACAGCAAACTGCTTCCCGGTCCGTCCTGGTTTACTTTCATCTGGATAGCAGCTATATATGTTCTGTCATTGTTTGCTCACAGCACAGGACTTGGGAACGCGGCTCTGGCTGCAGCTGTCCTGTACTATTTTCTGTATATTCCGTATCTGGCATTCAGGGGAAGAACGGTTTATCTGGACAACAGAAAGCATGTGAAGGGAGTTCCGGCGGGAAGGATCAGGAATCTCATGAACAGGCAGCTACTGCGTGTCCTGATCCCTTCAGCGCTGTTTGCTGTAATAGCAGTGCTTACGGCAGGCGGCCGGCATTTTCTTGACATTCCGTCCTTTGGGTCTTTGCCGGATGAGAGTGCGGTCAGCAGCGGGATCATGGGGCAGCGGTTTATTATGGAGGAGCTTATGCGCCTGATGGCTGAAGAGGAAGGCGCGCCGCCTCCTGTCTGGGTCGTGAAACTGTTTTCATTTATAGAGAATATGGTCACTGTTCTCTGCATCGCGCTCCTTGTATTTATCATTGTCAGGCTGCTGATGCATGCAGCTGCCCTGTTCCGGGGAATCGAAAAGGAGAGAAGAGAAGTCCGGTTTGAGGGAGATTCGGATGAGCATATCAGTCTCCGGCGCTTTTCGACCTCCCGTTTTGGCTATCCGTCAGGCATAAGGCGGCGCTATAGAAAGACGATCCTTCATTATCGCTCAGAGGCTCCCGGGATCAGTGAGACTCCGTCCGAGATAGAGACTCTGGCAGGACTTCCGGATTCAGAAGATATGAAGTCACTTCATGCTGAATATGAGAAAGTGCGTTACGGACGGGACTGATCCGAATTTCGGATGGGACTGTCTTTGTTGATATTGTAAAAACAGTCAACAAGTGCTACACTCTGTCGGAAGGATTTAAGAGGTGAAGGTAATGGTTACATTCTTTTTCTTATTGTGGATAATTCTTAACGGCCGCGTTACTACGGAACTCGTGATTCTGGGAATAGTGATAGCTGCCGTTGTTTTTTTGTTTGCAAGATACGCATTCGGATACTCACTGCGAATAGAACTTCTTATATGGAAGCATCTGCCCTGGGCGGTTGTATATTTCCTGAATCTTGTGAAGGAGATCGTCAAGGCGGCCATTCAGGTTGCCGGTATTATTGTAAATCCGGAGAAACATCCGGATCCGGTGCTGGTAGAGTTTGATTCGGAGTTTCATACGATGTTTCAGAATGCGGTCCTTGCCAATTCCATCACACTGACTCCGGGGACTTATACCGTCGAACAGGAAGGGAATCATTTTAAGATCCATTGCCTGATCCCGGCTATGGGAGAGGGACTGGATTCTTCTTCTTTTGTGAAGCTCCTGGGAAGGATGCATATTGAAGGGAGGTCAGAATGACAGTCGATCTGGCATATCAGTATCTGTTTACAGGCGCGTTGACTGTTATGGCAGTCCTTATAGGGATCATCCTGATCAGAAGTATCATCGGACCCAGGATCATAGACCGCATCCTGTGCATCAATATGATCGGGACCCTGGTGATCTGTACGATAGCGATCCTGTCACAGATGCTTGACGAGAGTTATCTGACAGATATCGCGATTATCTACGCAATGCTCAGTTTCCTTACGGTCCTTATCCTGGCGTCTGTTTATATCCGCAGACTTAATCTGACGGATGAAGATGAAGGCATGAAGGCAGGAGAGCAGCCACCGGGAGTACAGGCATTTGGGGCTCAGGATGTATCCCTGGGACAGACGAAAGAGACACAGGCCAGTGTGCCGGCCGCAGGCAGTCTGCAGCAGGATAAAAACAGCAGGGAAACAGTGCCTCAGAGGGAGGTGCCTCATGATTGAATGGATTCGTTTCTGGATCACCGCGGTGATACTTTTTTGCGGCATACTCGCATTTATACTGGAAGTTGCAGGTCTGTTCAGGCTTGGATTTGTAATGAACCGAATGCATGCATCCGGTATCGGAGATTCTTTCGGACTTGGATGTGTTGTCTTTGCTATGATCATTTCCTCCGGACTGAATCTTGACAGTCTGAAACTGTTCCTGCTGATTCTGTTTATGTGGCTGACATCACCTGTCAGTACACATTTTCTGAGCAGGATCGAGGTAAATACGAATCCGTTTATTGCGCGATATGTGCGGTTTGGAACGGATTACGGCAAGAAATAAGGAAGGGAAGGATAATGGATCCAAGAGAGATAATAACGATTATTCTTCTGATTCTCCTGATCGTATGCGCGGTCGCGGTGAACCTGACCGGGAATCTGCTTCAGGCAGTGATCATATTCATGGCATACAGCTTTATGATGTCTGTGGTATGGATACTGATGGAGAGTCCGGACCTTGGTATTACAGAGGCAGCAGTCGGCGCAGGTGTCAGCGGCACATTGTTTCTGATGACGCTGAAAAAGATCCGGAAAGAGGATGAGGTTGACCCTTCTGACCGCAGGGAAGAACAGAAGATGCATAATGAAAAGAATGCAAAGAGTTCTTCCGGAAAGAAGAGGAGGACAGGACGATGAAGAAGAGATTCCTGGCCTGGTTGTACGGTGATCAGGATGTGATGGATGGTATCCTGGACAACTTCAATAAGCCTGACGTCTCCCACAGTGAACTTAAGAAGATCACCCGAGCTGCAGAAGAAGAATATGACCACCGCCCAGAAGTGCTGGAAGCGATCGGACGTGATCGTGCGAGGTTCCGTACCATATACCTTGTGATAGCGTTTATTTCCTGTATTATGCTGACGCTGGTACTCCTTTATACGGTCAGTCTTCTGCCCGAGTACGGTGCGGAGAATCCAAGAGCAGTGGAAGTCGTCAGCCGCTATGTGGAAGACGGTCTTGAGGAAACCGGGGCTGTCAATATCGTTTCCGGAATGATTCTGGATTACAGGGCGTTTGATACGCTTGGCGAGTCCCATGTGCTGTTTACTGCTCTGATCTGTGTCATGATCCTGCTGAGAATTGACAGAAAGAATCAGCGGTCAGATTATGAGGATTATTACACAGTCAGGACGGATACTTATTTCGACCTGTCAACAGACCCGGTGCTGAGACTGGTATGCGCGGTGATCGTTCCCTGCATCCTGCTGTACGGGATCTATATATTGCTGAACGGACAGAATTCACCCGGAGGTGGATTTTCGGGAGGCGCTGTTCTGGGAGCAGGCATGATTCTGTTCTCTGTGGCGTTTGGTTTTGACAAGGCAGACCGGTTCTTCACGCTGAAGGTCAGTAATATTGTTACGTTCGTATCTCTGGGGTTCTACAGTTTTGCGAAGGGGTACGTATTCTTCATGGGAGCAAACGGTCTGGAAAACCATATTCCAAAGGGGACTCCGGGAGCGATCTTTTCGGGCGGGATGATCCTTCCGCTTGATATCGCGGTCGGTTGTGTGGTCGGATGCACAATGTTCGGATTCTACAGTCTGTTCCGGAGAGGGAGCATAGGAGGACAAATATGATACGGCATCTGCTTGCCAATTATGAGGAAGCGGCGGCGATCATCCTGTTTGCTGTCGGTTTCTCCACGCTGCTGTTTCACAGGAACCTGATCAAGAAGCTGATCGGGATGAATATAATGGATACGGGAACGTTTCTTCTTCTTGCCTCCATGGGATATATCAGGGGAAGAAAAGCTCCCATTATCGAAAACGGAGTGCAGGAGGTATCTGCCTACATTAACCCGGTTCCCGCGGGTCTGGTGCTGACAGGTATTGTCGTCTCCGTGTCTGTAACCGCTGTTATGCTTTCACTGAGTGTGCGCCTTTATAAGCGCTATCACACTCTGGATCTGGACGATATCTACAATCTGTCCAAACATGAAAAAGAGGACAGGTAATGCAAATGAGTATAATCTGGAATTTTCCGCTGTTCACAGTGGTGCTGAGTCTGTTCTCGGGAGTGCTGTGCATGATGCTGCCGGCGCGCAGCGCGCGGAATTATACAATTGCATATGAATCGGTCCTGATCGTTATGGTCAGCTGTGTACTTGGATACGCAATCAATACAGGCAAGGCTTTTACTTATCCCATGGGTGAGTTTCCCGCACCCTGGGGAAATGAGATCCGCGCGGGAGTTCTTGAGGCGCTGATCGCCCTGCTGTTTCTGATAGTCCTTATGTGCAGTATCCTGGCAGGATATCATTTTCTCTGTAAGGATATTGATGAGAGCAAGCAGAATCTCTATTTCAGTCTGCTGAATCTGATGACAGCTGCTCTCATGGCCATGGCGTGGACCAATGACATCTTTACGGGGTATGTGTTCCTGGAGATTCTGACACTTACCAGCTGCGGTATACTGATCGTCCGTGAGATCGGAAGGACTACCCTTGCCGCAGTCCGCTATATGATCATGAACCTTGTGGGCAGCGGTCTGTTTCTTCTGGGAGTGGTACTGCTGTATGACATCTCAGGACATCTTCTGATGGTTCCGATGAGAGAGAGCCTCGCGTCTGTGGCGGCGGATCCTTCTTCGATCCCTGCGCTGTCTCTTTCAATTGGTATTCTCACCATCGGACTGGGGATCAAGAGCGGTATGTTTCCTTTCCATTTCTGGATGCCGGATACCTATGGCTGGGCAACGCCGACTTCCGGATCTGTGCTGAGCTCGCTGGTCTCCAAAGCGTATCTGTTCCTGCTGTTCAAGATCTACATTCGTACGATCGGCGTAGATGTACTTCGTCAGACTCCGATATTAAAGATCCTGTTTATCCTTGGAATCTGCGGAATGGTGATCGGGTCTGTATCAGCCATGAGAGCATCCACCATCAACCAGATGGTCGCATTCTCGTCAGCAGCTCAGATTGGTTATATCTACATGGGGATCGGACTCGGTACATTTGCCGGATTTAACGCAGCGCTGTTTCAGATCTTTGCCCATGCGGCGACCAAGAGCCTGCTGTTCCTGACGACGCCTTATCTTGCGGAAGTATCCGGGGACAGCCTGAAGTTTCATGAGCTTCAGGGAAGCGGGCGCAGAGATACCCTTGCGGGGTTCTTTTTCACGGTCGGGTCACTGTCAATGATAGGAATTCCGATCTTTGCCGGATTCGCGTCGAAACTGATATTCGGACAGGCAGCGATCATGACTACACAGCCTTATAAGATCCTGCTTGTGATGATCGCGCTTGCTGTCAGCTCCTTGCTGAACGCACTGTACTTTATCCGGACACTGATCCGTATTTATTCAGATTCTGGAGATACTTCAAAGCCTTCCCCGAAACAGGCAATCCGTTTTGACAGGGGCCGCGCGGGATATATCCTTGCGGGAATAATCCTGACAACGGGAAACATCTTTCTGGGGATGTTTTCCTGGGTGATATCAGACATGATATACCGTGGACTGGGAATGTTTTTGTGATGGAGAAGAGAGGGAGAGAGTTATGTTCATTATCCTGACGATACTGTTTCCGATCATAGCGGGAATACTGGCGTCCTGCATAAAAGCGGATTCCTTCAGGAGTCTGTGCGTCCGGTACAGTCTGATATCCGTGGTCACGGCGATTCTCGGAACGGCACTGATTATTCGCGGTGGTGAGATCACTTTGTTTTCTTTTTCTGAAAACGTGACCTTCTCTTTCGCACTGGACAATATTGGCAGGGTGTTCCTGGCAGCAGTGCTGATTCTGTACACCTGTACCGCATTCTATGCGTTTGAGTATATGAAAGTGGAGGAGGACCAGCCGGTTTTCTTCGCATTTTTCTATATTTCGCTCGGCGCGCTGATCGCTGTCTGCTCGTCTGCCAATCTGGTCACGGTATATTTCTGCTTTGAGATGGCAACTCTTACGACTGTTCCGCTGGTCCTTCACGAAGGAACGAAGGAAGCGGTCGCTGCCGGAATGAAATACCTGTTTTATTCTGTGGGCGGAGCTCTCATGGGACTGTTCGGAGTATTCTTTGTATATTTCTATGGCATGGCAGGAAGGCAGTTTACCGCCGGCGGATTCCTGGATACATCTATGGTATCAGGTCATGAGACGATCCTTCTGATCGCTGTGTTTGTCGCAATCGTCGGTTTCGGTACAAAAGCGGGTATGTATCCCATGCATGGCTGGCTGCCGACGGCGCATCCCATTGCTCCGGCACCGGCTTCAGCACTTCTGTCCGGCATCATAGCGAAGGCAGGCGTTATCGTAGTGATCCGTCTGGTCTATTACTCGGTCGGCGCTGATTTTATCCGCGGGACCTGGGTCCAGTACGCGTGGATGATACTTGCCATGATTACTGTCTTTATGGGCTCGATGATGGCTTTCCTGGAAAAGAACATGAAGAAGAGACTGGCTTATTCAACTGTAAGCCAGATCTCGTACATCATGCTGGCACTGTCCATGCTGACAGATGGCGGTGTTCAGGGAGCGCTTCTCCACGTCGTAAGTCATGCGTCCTCCAAGGGATGTCTGTTCCTGTGTGCCGGCGTTTTTATCTATAAGCTTGGCAAGAGGAGAGTAGATGACCTGGTCGGGATCGGGAAACAGATGCCGGTGGTCATGTGCTGCTTTACTGCGGCTTCTCTGTCTCTTGTAGGTATACCGCCGATGGGCGGCTTCCTGAGTAAATGGGTGATTGCAGCAAGCACGATCTCCAACGGAATGGGCGTTCTGAGTGTACTTCCTGTTGTGATCCTCCTGATATCCGCAATGCTTACTGCCGGATATCTGCTGCCGGTGGCTTTTAAATCATTCTTCCCCGGTAAGGATGCCCAGATTAATACAGAGAGCAGAGAACCGTCCGCTCTCATGACAGTTCCGATGATACTGCTGTGCTGTGTCGCTCTTATAATGGGGATATTTGGCGTAACCATACTGAAATCACTCGGGTTTTAAGATCTGAGTTCTCTTAAAGAAAGTGTCTGTCTGATGAGAAATATTCTTATCATAATCGCTATATTGCTTCCGATCCTCGGAGGGGCCAGGCTGCTGGTGTCCGCGCCAAAGAGCGTACCGGGCAAGCGGATCTGGTGTGAGGTTATCGCATGCGCTGCGTCGGTCATCGTTTGGATCGTGATCCTTGGCGGACCGGTGGGGGATTTTACGGTTTATTCATTTACAAGAGGATACCGTATCGCATTCCAGCTGGACGGGCTTGGCATGCTCTTTGCCGGAATGGTCTCCCTGATGTGGCCGTTTGTCACCCTGTACGCGTTTGAGTATATGGGGAACGCAGAGCATAAAAATGTGTTCTTTGCTTTCTATATCATGACATACGGTGTTGCCCTGGGCGTCTGTTTTTCTGCAAACATTCTTACGCTTTATGTGTTCTACGAGATGCTGTCGCTGGTCACGATCCCGCTTGTCACGCATTATCAGAACAGCGAATCCATGTATGCAGGACGGGTATATGCGGGGTATGTGATAGGAGGAGCCGCGGCTGCCCTGATCACAGTCATGGTAACGACGATGTATACCACACCGTCATTTACACTTGGCGGCCACTCATTTCATGAGCTTCCGGAGAATTTTATGCTGCTGATCTACCTGATTGGTTTCTTCGGATTCGGCGTAAAGGCTGCAGTCATGCCGTTTCACAGATGGCTTCCGACAGCGTCCGTAGCACCCACTCCCGTAACGGCGCTTCTGCATGCAGTCGCGGTAGTAAATTCGGGCGTTTTTGCCATCATGAGACTTACCTGGTATGTGTTCAGCCCTCAGCATCTGGCAGGTACCTGGGCACAGAAAGTGGCGGTCACTGTCTCTTTTGTGACGTTGGTGCTGTCAGCTGGAAGAGCACTGAGGGAGAGACATTTCAAGAGAAGGCTTGCCTACTCTACAGTCAGCAACCTGAGTTATATGCTGTTCGGTGTGATGCTGCTGAATCCGGCAGGGTACACAGCCGGTATGGCTCACATGCTGTTCCACGGCGTCATTAAGATGAGTCTGTTCCTGTGTGCCGGTGCGTTCATGCATCAGAGCGGGCGCAGTTATGTTTATGAGATCAATGGGGCGGGGAAGAAGATGCCCCTGACATTTACGTTCTATACACTCGGCGCCCTGTCCCTGACGGGGATTCCGATGCTGTGCGGGTTTATATCCAAATGGAATCTTCTGCTTGCCGGCGCGCAGGCAGGAACCGTTTATTCCTACATCGGAACAGCGTGCCTGATCGTGGCGGCGTTCTTCTGCGCGATCTATACACTGTCTGTAACACTGAGAGCTTTCTTCCCTGTGTCGGATGAGAACAGGTGGAAAGGGAAAGAACTTACAGATCCGGGGTGGCGCATGCTTCTTCCCATCGGGATCTTTACAGCTGTTAATGTACTGCTTGGCATCTTTCCGGGACCGATCATGGATTTTCTCGGTAAGATAGCTGCAGGAGTGATCTAAGAAATCAGGAAAAAGATATGCTGACTGCTTTATTGGTGTTCCTGCCGTTTGGGTTCGGGATCACAGATTACATCATTGGGAAAAAGAGTGAGAAAACAAGAAATTCATTCGCTGTAATTACTACATTTATCGAACTGGCGTTGTCGGTCCTTCTTCTGCTGACGGTTATCCGCGGAGGGGCATCCTCTTTGCTGAATCTGGACATTCCGCATGTTTTTGCCTCCGGAATGAGTCTGAGAGCAGATGGCTTCAGGAGTGTGTACAGCCTTGTGACAGCATTGATGTGGGCGTTTACGACTCTGTTCTCACAGGAATATTTCAGGCATGAGCCGGAGAACCTGAACCGGTATTATCTTTTTGTCCTGGCAACACTTGGGGCAACGCAGGGCGTGATGCTTTCGGGAGATCTGATGACAACATTCGTCTTCTTTGAGATCCTGTCGCTGACGTCTTTCACCTGGGTCATGCACGAAGAGACACAGGGTGCGATCCGTGCTGGTTACACTTATCTGTTTATTGCCATCATCGGCGGTCTGGTGCTGTTTATGGGACTTGCACTGCTGCAGTATGAGACAGGTACTCTGATGTATGCAGAACTTCCTTCAGCGCTCAGCGCCCGGCACGCTGCAGGCTCCGGACGGCTTCTCGCGGCTGGTATCTGCATTCTGATTGGATTTGGCTGCAAGGCCGGTATGTTCCCTGTCCATGTATGGCTTCCGAAGGCACATCCGGTCGCACCGGCGCCGGCTTCAGCGCTGCTGTCAGGCGTATTGACCAAGGTTGGAATCTACGGCATTCTGATGACAACAGTGGAAGTGTTTCTTGAAAATGCCCTGTTTGGATGGACTGTGCTGATCCTTGGGACCATCACCATGTTCCTTGGAGCGCTTCTTGCCCTGTTTTCTGTCAACCTGAAGAGGACACTTGCCTGTTCTTCCATGTCACAGATCGGGTTTATACTTACCGGAATCGGTATGACAGTACTGCTTACGGCTCAGGGTGCGGGTGAAACTGCAGGCGGGACCATAGTGGGCGGCTTTTCATCTCTCGGTCACCATGCAGCCATGGCAATGTCAGGTACCATGCTTCACATGGTAAATCATTCCATGCTTAAGCTCTGCCTGTTCTGCGCCGCCGGCGTTGTCGTCATGAACGCAGAGGCGCTGGATCTGAATGAGATCCGCGGATTCGGCAGGAACAAGACACTTCTGAAGATCTCATTTTTCCTTGGACTGGTGGGAATCAGCGGTGTTCCGATGTTCAACGGATATGCCAGCAAGACACTGCTTCATGAAGCCATCACATCCGGCATCCATGAGGCCGGAGAAGGAGCCGCCATAACACTTGCCCAGGCGCATGACCTGCATGTGATCGAATGGATCTTCCTGATCTCGGGAGGATGCACTTTCGCATATATGCTGAAACTGTTTATCTGTGTGTTTGTTGAAAAGAACAAAGATCTGAGAAAGCAGGAGGTCTTCGACAAGGCCGGGAAGTCTTACATGAACGCAGGAAGCACACTGGTCGTATTCGGTACCTCCATCCTGTTTATCCTGCTGGGGCAGAAGCCGGTATTCGGAGCAATTGCTTCCCTGATGACGGGGCATGCCGGCGTGCTTGAAGAATTCAGGCCGCTGAGTTTTGAATGCATTTCAGGCGGACTGATCTCCCTGGGTATCGGACTGTTTTTGTACCTTGTGTTTATCCGCCGGGTGCTGATGACGAGAGAGAGGGTCTATGCAGACCGGTGGCCTGCATGGCTTGACCTGGAAGAATTGCTGTACCGTCCGCTGCTCACAAAGTGGCTGCCGGCTATATTCGGAACGATTCTCTCTGTATTCGGGGAAAATAAGGTTCTGACAAGAGTATGCAGAGGCCTTATGATGGTGATGACCAACACTGTGCCTCAGACAGGAGAAGACCGCCTTCTGAAAAAAGCAGCCTTCATGGTGTTCTATCTCTTTGCTGCAGTCCTGAAAGTGCTGAGCATGGGGACAGACGCGCTGATCATGCTGAGCCGGAAAACAGTACTCCGGGAGCGTGTCATTACAGGAAAGGCACAGGGCACGCTCAGTTTCTTCCATAAGAAGAGGGATGAGATCAGAGAGGGATACGGGTCCCTGACTGCAAACTTCTCATTTGCCATGATGTTTGCCTGTATCGGCATGCTTCTGATCCTGGGGGTCATCGTTTTCTATATCGTCAGAAGATAATGAATGTCATTCATAGCGGAAGCGGATCTTCGCTTTCCCGTTCTCCCAGTCAAGATCTGCCAGAGCACCGTTTACCATGGTGAAGTGAGGCGCCGTGTGCCCTATATCCATTTCCGATATGACAGGGATATCAGGGAAGGCCATACGGATCGCGTCGCTGTAGGTCATCTCGGATTCTTCCGTCTCAAAGCAGGTGCGTCCGATCAGGACGGCGCGGGTATGCTCCGGACTGAGCCACCCTGCATAGCGAAACTGCAGCAGTGTGCGGTACAGGACGGCGGAAGAGAGAGCAAAATTATCAAAGTACCAGATAAATCCGTCTTCTTCGTAGCGGCTGATAAAGTCAGCCGTATGGTCATAGCAGGTTCCGATCAGATCCTTGAGTACGTCGATACATCCGCCAACGCAGCGCCCGGTGACATGAAGTTCATCCGTGTTTGACGGGCAGACAGTGGGGGTGTCAAAGACAAGAGGACCTTCCGGCGCAAGGAAGGGCGCTGATCCAAGATGCATCTGTGAGGTCTCCTGCACCACATCTTCTCCCTTCAGTATGCGAAGGGCATTCTCAAGGTAGTCCGGAAGGACTGCTTCACCTGAGGCAGACAGTACGGTCGTGTCGAAACTGCCTGCGTTATTCCCATAGACAGTTGCGATGTCGCAGATGGTCGTCAGCGGATAGAGGATCCCGGTGGGATCTGATGCTCCGCAGAGAAACCTGGGATGTTCTCTGAGCATCTCCCAGTCAAGATGCGGAAGGATCTCGCTCAGAAAATCTCCTCCGGAAGCTGCAAATACTGCGTCGACTGCAGGATGCAGGAAGAGAGCGGTCAGTTCCTGTGCTCTCTGGGCGGCAGTGCCTCCCCGGAGATCGTCGACACGGACGTGTTCTGTCTCCCAGGTCTTCCAGCCCTGCTGTTTCAGGATCTTCAGACTCTCATTGAAACTGTCAATCTTATGGCCGACGCCGGCGCTTGGCGCACTGATGCCGACCGTGCTGTTCTCACTGAGAAACCGCGGATAGATCATGATAAGGCCCTCCCTTGGAAGAAGTTCTTTCTATATTGTCACGGGTTCAGACTTTTACACTTTCATCACATCGCCGGGGTTTTACGCCTCTCCATCTGTATATAGAGTATCTGCCTGATCTGTGAGGTGACCGGACTGTAATACAGCAGACTGACGAGGACGCAGTATACGGGAATCTGCAGGAGTGTCTGTGTCGCCCTTGTGGGAAGAATCGTATAGAGATTCAGTCCATTGAAGAGAACCAGCCCGGCTGTGGTGATGAGCAGGGTACATACCAGGCATGCAATGATGGTTCCTGCACAAAGTCTCAGGATTCCGGATTTTCTGGACACGGAATTGCGTGAACAGATTCCTTCCGGGAAGAAGAGAGCGGGAATGACACCCCACAGGATCGCTGCGAAGGTGATCAGCGGATTGACGGCGTAGCCCTGGATAAGGCAGCCCAGAAGATCGCTGACAAGGCCGCATAATCCGCCGGCCAGCGGTCCGAACCACAGTCCGGCCATGATCCGGGCGATGGATCCCAGCTGTATCCGGCCGAATCCGCCGATATTGATGGCTAGAAATCTGGAGAGAATCAGATTGATGGCGGTCAGGGCGCCAAGAGAGACAAGGGTGTAGGTACACCACACAGTCTGGTAACGGTTTCTCTGCATAAATAAACACCTCCTTAAGGTGATGAACAGGAATCCGTCTACACATAAAGGAGATGCTGTAATATTTTTGAATAAATATAACTTTCCTGTACATGCAGCAACGGGTGCGGATACGGCACCGCGAATGATTGACAACCATTCTTCGTTTCAGGGCAACTCCCCATCCACTGACCACTTAACGCGCCATATCCTACTTCGCTTCATTTTCCCTCTTATTATAATTATCCTGTCTGTAAATGCAATATGTCTTCTTTGAATCATTGGCTGATTTTTTTGGTTCAACAGACGGTATGTATGCTATAATCTGAACAAGTATGTACGGGAGACTGGCTGAAATGGCAGGAAGGAGTATGCGATAAGTGAAGTGGGATCCATGTATTACATCAGTTAATAATCTTAAGATCGCAGGTTTTATTCCTCACGCGGATATCATGGCAGACGGTATTCTGTTTTCAGTTGTGGTGCCGGAAGGAGAGCAGGCATCTCTGCTTCTCTATGAGAAGGGAAGCGATCAGGTTAAGATGGAGGTTCCTTTTCCCGACAGTCCCGTGACAGGCAGGGTATTTGCCATGATGGTCTCCGGTATCCCTGCGGAGTGTATGGAATACAATTACCGGATCGGCGGCAGGATCGTGACAGATCCTTCAGCGCAGACCGTTTCAGGAAGAGAGAAGTTTGGCGAGCCCCGCGGGAAGGGAGAGCACTGCGTCCGCGGAGGGTTTGCCTGTCAGCAGTTTGACTGGGGAGATGAGGATAAGCATCTCCGTATACCATTCAGTGAATCTGTGTTTTATGAACTGCATGTAAGGGGATTTACAAAGAGCCCGTCTTCAAAAGTCAGGAACAGGGGAACTTTTGCGGGGATCATCGAGAAGATTCCTTATCTGAAGGGACTGGGTATCACGGCTGTGATGCTGATGCCCTGCTATGAGTTTGATGAGGTCATTGACAGGGATCGTGATGCGTACAGGCCTGAGGGACTGGGACGGCTGATCGCGGGAAGTTCCCTTCCCGAGTCTGCTGTCATGATGCCGGAAGGTGAGCTGAGACCGGAGATGAGGGCTGAGAACAGTCCGCAGGACAGTGACGTCAAGGGTGCGGGAAAATCCGGGAAGACTGCCGGACATCTGAATTACTGGGGGTTTGGCCCCGGATGGTTCTTTGCTCCGAAACGCTCTTACAGTGCGTCAGCCGATCCGTCCGTTGAATTCCGCACTATGGTCCGGGAACTTCACAGAGCAGGGATCGAGGTCCTTATGGAGATCAACTGGCCGGAAGGCACCGATCCTGCCTATATGCAGGCATGCCTTCTGTGGTGGACAGAGTTCTACCATGTAGACGGTTTCCTGATGATGTCTTCCCAGGATGACATGAATGCTGTCGCGAAGAGCCCCGCGCTGAGCGATGTGAAACTGATCTCGGATTATTTCGATACCGCAAGGATGTATCCGAAGGGCCGGCCATACCGTTTCCGCAATCTTGCGGAGTATAATGTGGGATTCAGGTATGACGCGAGGAAGTTCCTGAAGGGAGATTCCGACAGCCTGAAAGATTTCGTCTCCAGATGCCGGTATAATCCGAAGGATGCCGGAGTGATCAACGCGATCACCGGTCATGACGGTTTTACGCTGCTTGACCTGGTCTCCTATAACGATAAGCATAACGAGGAGAACGGAGAGAACAACCGAGACGGCGCGGCGTATGAATACTCCTGGAACTGCGGAGTTGAGGGTCCCTCCAGGAAGAAGGAGATCAGCAGACTCCGCATGAAGCAGATGAAAAATGCGCTGGCTCTGATGATGCTCTCGCAGGGAACGCCGATGCTCACTGCCGGCGATGAGATGCTGAACACACAGATGGGCAATTCCAACCCGTACTGTTTTGACAGTGAACTGACCTGGATCAGATGGTCTGATACAAAAGATGCGCAGGAACTGTCGGAGTATTTAAGAATGCTGATCGCTTTCAGGGCATCGCATCCGCTTCTGCATCAGAAGGCAGAACTTACAGGCGCAAGCCTTGGCGGATTCTTCCCGGACTTCTCCTGCCACGGTTCCAACGCATGGTTCGCATCCTTTGACCAGCAGGAGAGAAGCGTGGGAATGATGTACTGCGCCCAGGAACCCGACGGTGATGTATTGAAGGAACTGAAGGACAGCAAGGAAGGGTCCTATGTGTATGTCGCCTATAATTTCCACTGGCAGGAGAGAGAACTTGCGCTTCCTTACCTTCCGAGCGGGAGAGAGTGGCATGTGATGATCGATACCTCGGTTGACCGTTTCAGCCGCCAGCCGGGCGGGAAGGACTGCGGCTGTGGATCTTCAGAAGAAGTGAAATGTGTGAGAGTTCCTGCCCGTACGATCCGGGTGCTGGTAGGGTGATTGAATATAGAAATGGCTACAGAAGAAAAGAATAAAAAGAATAAGGCTTCCGGAAGATATGAAGGAGATCCTTCTGACGGGAAGATCACACTCTCAAAAGCTGCGGGACATCTGAAGACCGTTTTTCACCACAAGAAACTGGTGGCGGAGGGATGTTTTGCGGTGGGACTGTACAGGCAGGGGCTGCTTCATGACCTGTCCAAGTTTCAGCCGACAGAGCTTGTGAGCGGTTTCCGTTATTTCCAGGGGGGAAAGCAGAGTCCGAATAACGGAGAACGGGTAGTCAGAGGGCATTCTGACGCCTGGATCCATCATAAGGGAAGAAACCGGCATCACTATGAGTACTGGACGGATTATAATATTGAAGCTGCAAAGATGGGGAAGTTCCCGGTCCGTCCCGTTCAGATGCCCAGACGATATGTGGCTGAGATGCTGATGGACCGCATAGCTGCTTCCAAGACATATATGAAAGATGCCTACACGGATGTAGAGCCTCTCAGGTATTATGAGAGAGGAAAGGCCGGGAACCTTATGCATCCCCAGACGGCGAAAGAGCTGGAGTATATGCTCAAGCTCCTTGCGCGGAAGGGGGAGAAGGAATGTTTCCGTTTTGTCAGGAATTATTACCTGAAGGGCGGGAAGATGTAAGCATCTCGGGCGGCTCTGACAGCATCACGACTCCTTCGCCGCTTTTCTGTCCTATGATCTTCAGCTGTTTTATGTAGTTTCGGCCCAGGTCGGTTAGCTCGACCCGGGCTTTTTTTATGTACCCGATGGTCATGCGGTTGTCTCCGGCCAGAGGCACGGCGATATAGTCGGATCCGTTCAGGTCTTCCGTAATGATCCCGGAGCACAGGGTAAAAGCGTTCATTCCCACCATAAGGTTCAGGAGTGTAGCACGGTCGTCCGCCTTGATGATCTTCCTGTAATCATAGGTGCTGAGGACTTCTTCTGCAAAATAGAAAGAACTGTTGTCGCCCTGCTCAAAGGACAGGCAGGGGTAAGGGCGAAGCTCCTCTATGGAGATATCTTCACGGTCTGCCAGCGGGTGATTCTTCCACAGATAGACACAGACGCTGCACGCGAACAAAGGGTTGAACTCCAGACCGTATTCACGGAAGAGTTTGGTGAGAGCTTCACGGTTGAAATCATTCAGGTACAGGACTCCCAGTTCACTCTTCATGTTGCGGACATGGTTCATGACGGTGTGGGTCTGCGTCTCATGGATCGCGAATTCATAATTATCCATGCCGAATTCATTTACCGTCTCTATAAAGGCTTTTACGGCAAATGAGTAGTGCTGGGTGGATATGGAGAATTTCGTCTTTCTGGACGTGCGGTCGATAAAACGCTCTTCCAGTATCCCGTACTGGTCGATGATCTGTCTGGCGTATCCCAGGAATTCAAGACCTTCCTGCGTGATCGTTATGCCCCGGTTGGAGCGGACAAAGATCGGGGTGCCCAGTTCTTTCTCCAGTTCTTTGATGGTGCTGGACAGGGAAGGCTGTGTGATAAACAGCTTGTGGGCAGCCTCGTTCATGCTGCCGCAGTCCGCGATCATTATGGCGTAGCGCATCTGCTGAAGTGTCATTGAGAACCTCCTTGATTGTTCTGTCTTACAGGATAGTAACACACAAGGTCTGTGATTGCTACAGGTATCGGCGCCGGCAGTAATTGAGTAAAATCCGAAGCTATGATATGATGACTTATAAAGCTCGAAGCGTTTACCCGGATCATGGTGAAGATGATTTTGAAGCTGTGTATGGAAGGGATCGACTCTCAGACAAGAGAAACGCTGTGGCTGGTATATGTTGAGGATATGAGCTGCGCCCAGGCTGCCATGGTCATGGGAGTCAGCACTAAGAAGATCGATTACCTGCTGGACAGGGGGAAAAAGAGACTTCGAACAGAGCTTGAGAAAGAAGGAGTAAGTCATGCGCACGAATGAAGAGAGGATTGCGGCAATGCACCGCAGGGCTGCAGAACTGGAGAGAAAAAAGAGAGAGCGTGTGGCGAGAGTATTGTCATTTTCTGCGGTGGCAGCCTGCCTGGTCATGATCATCGGACTGTCATTTTCCATTCCACGAGTTATGGATACCATGGACATATCCGGTATGGCCAGAGTGATGGAGGGTATGAATGCGAGTCTTTTTGCCACTGCGGGTGTGCTTGGATATGTGGTGACGGGAATTCTGGCTTTCCTTCTTGGAATTTCAGTTACCGTGCTGTGTTTTCGCCTCAGGATGTGGAATGATGAGAGCATGGATCTGCCCGGCCCGAAGGAAGGAACCGGGAGAACGGTAAACGATGAGAGAGCGGATATGCCCGGGCAGGAGGAGCAGGCATGATAGAGATGGCGGAAAACCTGATCCAGCTGCTGGTCCTGATCTTCTGCTTCGGGATGACCTGCTATCAGTTTACAAGAAGGAGCAGCAAAGTCTGGCTGCTCCTTTCTCTGTATTATCTGACCATGCTGATGGGCCAGCTGTACTGGGTACTGATGCTGGTCCTGCTTCACAGAAGCGCCATGCTCGATTATGTATCAGAGAGCACATGGTTCGCTGCTTATCTGTTCCTGTTCCTCCTTGCCAGGCATCTTTTGCCGGAAGGGGCGGTTCCCACCCGCAGCGCTGCACTGTGGATCGGTCCGGTGTTCACTGCCTGTATGGCAGTATTCTATATGCAGTGGGGAAAGATAATGAGTAACATCTCCACTGCGATTGCTATGGGGCTTATCCTGCAAAATGTGACCCGGGGACTGCTTCTGACCCGGGGCAGTTCTGCCCGGCAGTATGCGGTAAGGAGAGGGTTTCTGGCAATACTGAGTATATGTATTGCTGAATATGCGCTGTGGACAGCATCCTGTTTCTGGAGCGGGGAAACGTTTGCCAATCCGTATTACTGGCTGGACCTGCTTCTGACTATCAGTATGCTTTTCCTGTTTATAGCAGTAAAGGGGGCTGAGGCCGGATGAATTATATAGAGAATATCTACATCTGTCTGGCAGCGCCGCTTCTGATCGTGGTGCTGTGCCTGCGCGGGCAGGGGAAAAGATCGATCCTCTTTGTTCTGGGAGGAATGACTGCCTGTCTTCTGTCTTCGTATATCAGCACATTTCTCGCAGTTGTTCACGGGACGGACGCCATGACTGCATCCATAGAGATCAGTCCGATGGTAGAGGAGTTCATGAAACTGTTCCCGATCGTTTTCTATATTCTGGTGTTTGAACCAGACAGGAGGGAATGTCCGGGACTTCTGCTGATGATCGCATCCGGTTTTGCCACCTTTGAAAATGTCTGCTATCTTGTTTCAAACGGTGCGGATAATATCTTCAGCCTTGTGATCCGCGGATTTGGTACGGGGGCCATGCACGTGATCAACGGGGCATTGATCGGAATAGGACTGATGCTGCTGTGGGACCGCCTGTATATACGGATCGCGGGCTTGTTCGGGCTTCTGTCCCTTGCGGTCATATTCCACGCGGTCTATAACCTGCTGGTTTCGCAGGCAGGTCTGGCGGCCTGGATTGGTTATGTGATCCCGCTGACCGCAACTGCGGGATATCTGCGTTTCCGTCCCAAACAGCGGTTCGAACCGCCGCCCGGATTCTAAACTGATTTCATAGATAATAATAATCGGCTTTTTCTGACCGAATGGCTCTGCCATTTCAGGGATCATAGAAAGCCGGTTCTTCTTTTTTACGTCCGGATGCATTAACAGAAGTGGCGGAATCTGATATAATACACAAGTCTGCCCGCGGCGTACCTGAATTAATCTGCCGCGTCGGGCGCAATCGTATGAAAGGGATTATTCGAAAGATGAGTGAGATCGAAGTCAGAAATCTGTCGAAAACATTTACGCAGAAAGATCTGAAAGTCGACGCCCTGAAGGATATCAATATCAGTATCGAGAAGGGGGATATCTACGGCATCATCGGTATGTCGGGAGCCGGCAAGTCTACGCTTGTACGCTGCCTGAACTATCTGGAGAAGCCGTCTGACGGACAGGTTTTCATAGAGGGGCAGGAACTTGGCGCTCTGTCCGAGAAGGAACTGAGAGCTGCCAGGATGAAGATCGCCATGATCTTCCAGTCCTTCAATCTGCTCCAGCAGAAGAATGCGGTGGACAATATCACATTTCCGCTGCTGATCCAGGGCAAGAAGAAAAAAGAGGCAAGGGAGAGGGCTAAGGAACTGCTCCAGACAGTCGGCCTGTCGGATAAGGCGAAGAGCTATCCCAGCCAGCTGTCTGGCGGACAGCAGCAGAGAGTCGCGATCGCAAGGGCTCTTGCCTGTGATCCGCATATTCTGCTCTGCGATGAAGCGACGTCCGCACTTGATCCTCAGACGACAGAACAGATCCTGGGACTGCTGAAACAGATCAACCAGGAGATGGGGATCACGATCGTTATCATCACGCATCAGATGTCCGTCATCCAGAAGATCTGCAACAAGGTCGCGATCATCGAGAACGGTGTGCTGGTGGAAGAAGGACAGGTGGTCGATATTTTCAACCATCCGAAGTCCCGCGCTGCAAGGGAACTGATCCTGAGAGATGCCCAGGGCGGCCTGCCTGGTGAGAGCGCCATGGTGGATGAGATCACGGAAGGAAAGAAGATACGTATCGTCTTCAGCGAAAATTCCGCGTTTGAGCCGGTCATTGCCAACATGATCCTGCAGTTCGGGCAGCCGGTCAACATTCTCCGTGCCGATACCAGGAATGTAGGCGGAGTCGCGAAGGGCGCCATGATCCTTCAGCTCCCCACAGACAGGGAAGTACGCCTGAAGATGGAGGATTATCTGAGAGAAAGAGGACTTGAGATCGAGGAGGTGTACTGATCATGGATAGTAAGACGATTATGCTCCTTGCGGAGGGACTCAGGGAGACGGTCTATATGACACTGGTATCCACATTCCTCGGATATGTGATCGGCCTTCCTGTGGGTATCCTTCTTACCGTTACGGACAAGGACGGGATCAAACCCAATGCATTTATCTACAGGATCCTGGATGTTATCATCAATATCATGCGAAGCATTCCTTTCCTGATCCTGCTGATCCTGCTGATCCCATTTACCAGATTCCTGGTAGGAAAGAGTTACGGTACGACGGCTACGATCGTTCCGCTGGTCGTATCGGCGGCACCCTACATTGCGCGTATGGTGGAATCCTCACTGAAAGAAGTGGATGCGGGAGTTATTGAGGCGGCAAGATCCATGGGCGCGAGCAACTGGACGATCGTATTCAGAGTCCTGCTGGTAGAGGCGAAGACATCTCTGATCGTCGGTGCCACGATCACACTGGGAACGATCCTGGGTTACTCCGCCATGGCAGGAACTGTCGCCGGCGGCGGTCTCGGAGATCTGGCAATCCAGTATGGCTACTATCGCTGGAGAACGGATATCATGCTGATGACGGTCGCACTTTTGGTGATCCTGTTCCAGATCTTCCAGATGATCGGAATGAAACTTGCAAGTGTGCTTGACCACAGGAAATAAACCACAGAGAGAACCACAGAAAAAGCGAAGAGCCTGCTATAGGAAAAACCTATAGCAGGCTCTAATTTTCCTGTATTGTTCTTTTTGAAGAGACTGTGATATCATCCTTGCATGAACAAATACAGGTACCGTTTGAGAAGACGGACCGGTAAATAACATTTTAACACGAGGAGGAGTTAGTTATGAAAAAACAGATTTTAGCAGCGGTACTGGCAGGAGCAACCATTCTGGGCACACTGCCGATGTGCGCTTTTGCAGATGACCTGGAGAAGATTACAGTTGCCGCTACCCCGGCGCCGCATGCTGAGATCCTGGAATTCGCAAAGCCGATTCTGGAGGAAGCGGGTTATGAACTTGAGGTTCAGGTGTTTGAGGACTATGTGCAGCCGAACAATGTAGTTGAATCAGGTGAACTGGATGCGAACTACTTCCAGCATATCAATTACCTGAACGCATTCAACGAAGAGCAGGGCACTCATCTGGTAAATGCAGGCGAGATCCACTATGAGCCGTTCGGCATCTACGCCGGACAGAAAGCTTCTCTGGACGAGGTAGCAGACGGCGATACCATCGGCGTTCCGAATGATACGACAAATGAGGCGAGAGCTCTCCTTCTGCTTGAGGCTCAGGGACTGATCACGCTGGATCCGGAAGCAGGCATCACCGCAACTCCGGAAGACATTACGGACAATCCTTTCAATCTGGAGATCGAGCCGTTCGAGGCTGCTCAGGTTGCAAGACATATTGACGAAGTCTCCTATGTAGTCCTGAACGGAAACTACGCACTTGAGGCTGGCCTCAATGCAGGCACTGACGCACTGGCTGTCGAGGCTGCTGATTCAGACGCGATCCAGCAGTATGTCAATATCATCACGGTTAAGGAAGGAAATGAGAATGAGCCGAAGATCCAGGCTCTGGTAGAAGTCCTTAAGAGTGATGAAGTCAAGGCATTCATCGAGGAGACCTGGAGCGGAGCAGTTGTTCCTTATGAAGTAGACGGTGCAGCTGAGACCGAGGCTGAGATTATTGAGACTGAAGCTGAGTAATATTCAGGCGAAACAGGAAAAGAGACCCATTTACAGAACTTCGTGAACACAGTCTGGGTGGGATTGAGCGAAAGAGCCGGCAGAAAGCCGGCTCTTCCTCATATTGTTATCGGATGGTGACAATACGGAGAATATCCGATAAACTTGACAGCAAGAGTAACCGGCGCAGTTTATCTGCGTATGTCAGTACAGTGGAGGATAAGAGTATGGCAGGATCATCGTTTGGGACTCTGTTCCGCGTCACAACCTGGGGCGAGAGCCACGGGAAAGGCCTGGGGGTTACGGTTGACGGCTGTCCTGCGGGACTGTCTCTGTGTGAGGAAGACATCCAGGCATACCTTGACCGCAGGAAACCGGGGCAGAACCGTTATACTACGAAGCGTTCCGAGCCGGACAGTGTAAAGATCTGGTCAGGCGTTTTTGAGGGAAAGACGACCGGCACTCCGATATCCCTGGTGATAGAAAACGGCGATCAGCATTCCGGAGATTACAGCAATCTGAAGGACGTATACAGGCCCGGGCATGCAGACCTTGGGTTTGATGAGAAATACGGACTGCGGGATTACAGGGGCGGGGGACGGTCTTCCGGAAGGGAGACAGCAGCAAGGGTCGCCGCCGGTGCGATCGCCGCAAAGATCCTGAAGGAACTGGGGGTCGAAGTCACGGCTTACACAGCTTCAATAGGACCTGTGGTCTGTGATCCTTCCGCATTTGATGAAGAGCATCTGAAAAACAGCGCTCTGTATATGCCTGATGCCGAGGCGGAAGAGCATGCCAGGGAATATCTGGATGAATGCATGGCTGCGAAGGATTCTTCCGGAGGGACGGTCCACTGTGTCGTGAAGGGTCTTCCGGCAGGGATCGGAGAGCCTGTGTTTGACAAACTGGACGCACTTCTGTCCCAGGCATTGTTTTCAATTGGAGCGGTCAAGGGAGTTGAGATCGGTGACGGACTGTTTGCCGCGATGTCCAGAGGCTCTGAGAATAACGATCAGTATCAGGACTCAGAGGATGGTCCGAAAAAGGCATCGAATCATGCAGGAGGGATCCTGGGAGGCATGAGTGACGGGAGCAGTGTTCTTATCAGGGCAGCATTCAAGCCGACGCCGTCGATTGCGCAGATGCAGATGGCGCTGGGCAGTGACGGACAGGTTCATGGTCTGGAGATCACAGGCCGTCATGATCCGGTGATCGTTCCGAGGGCTGTCGTTGTAGTGGAGTGTATGACTGCCATTACGGTCCTGGATCTGATGATGAGGAATATGACTGCAAGGATGGACAGCCTTAAGAAGATATACGCTCCTGCGTGAGTGTGAGTTCCAAAAGATCAGATCAGCCGTACCTCATGTAAAGGACCGTGTTCAGGACAGCAGTGAGCGGATATCCTCAGGAAGCGGTGCTTCAAAGTACAGATCTTTCCTGCTGATGGGATGCATGAATTCCAGCTTCCAGGAGTGCAGCGCCTGCCTGTCGATCAGGTCGCCGGAAGGAATGCCGTAGAGCGAGTCGCCCACGACAGGGTGTCCGGTATAGGACATGTGGACGCGGATCTGGTGTGTCCTTCCTGTCTCGAGGCATACGGACAGGGCAGTAGTGTTGTTTGTTTCCTGCCAGGACAGCTCTGTAAAATGAGTCACAGCCCGCTGCCCGTTTTCGGGATCAACACACCTCTCCATCAGAGACGGAGTCTTTCTGGCTATGGGAAGATCGATGGTCCCTCCCGGGATGTCCGGACGCCCGTGCACTACGGTAAAATACGTTCGGTGAATCCGCCGCTCTTTCATTTCCTCATACAGGATTGCGGAACTTGCCATGTTTTTGGCGATGATCACCAGACCGCTGGTATTGCGGTCCAGACGGTTGACACATCGATAGACAAAGGGAATGCCCTGTGCCTGATAGTAGGCGACGACACCGTTGCCGAGCGTATTCTCATAATGGCCGAGAGAAGGCTGGATCGGAAGATGAGGCGGTTTGTTGATGACAAGTATGTCTTCGTCTTCATGGACAATGTTCAGATCCATGGGAGTCGGGACTACTGTCAGCTCGGGAATCTCATCTGTGAAGATCACGGTAAGCGTATCCCCGGGAAAAACCGGATGATTGGTAAAGACTGCTTCATTGTTGAGCAGAAGCGTGTTATTATGGTGGCGTAGGTAGGTGAGCAGATGGCGCGAGAAGCCTCGTCTGCGCAGAAATTCACCGGCAGTAGCCCTGCGGCCTGCCGTCCATTCGTCCTGTTCGATTTTGTAAGTTATCTCCCGAGTCATGAGGGTATTCTATCAGAAACAGGACGTGAATGGAACTGCATGCAGGCAGGAGACAGAAGATGTACGGCGTCTGTCCGCGGTTTACAAAGATGTCAGAAAGGTATCCTGTATCTTATGGAAAATAAAAAGTATGTAGCTTATATCGGGACTTATACCCACGGAAGCAGCATAGGGATCCATGTCTATGATGTGGACAGTGAGAACCGTATCCTGAAGGAGCGGAATGTCGTCCCTGTCCACAATTCCTCCTACGTCACGAAGTCCAGGAGCGGAAAGTTCCTGTATTCGATCGCGGATGAGGGTGTCGAAGTTCTGAAGATCGAGGCGGACGGAAGCCTGACGCCGATCAATAAGGTGAATATCGACGGTATGAGAGGCTGCTACCTGTCCACTGACGTCTCGGGCAAGTTCCTGTTCGTAGGCGGCTATCACGACGGTAAGGTGACGGTTGTCCACACGCACAGAGACGGGCGTCTGGGCTCGGTTCTGGACGGAGTGTTCCATCAGGGGATCGGTTCTGTCGCCGAGCGCAACTTCAGGCCTCATGTGAGCTGTGTGATCCCGACGCCCGATGACAAGTATCTGTGTGCTGTCGACAACGGAGTTGACCAGGTCAAGATCTACAAGGTCACGCCTGTGACCGGAAAACTGCACCTGTACAGTATCCTTCGCCTTCCCCTTGAGTCCGCACCAAGACTGATGGTGTTCTCAAAGGATGGAAAGTATGCATATATCAACTGTGAGATCACCAACAAGATCATCGCCTACCGCTATGACGGGTCAGGAAAAGAGCCGACATTTGAGAAGATCCAGGAAGTGCAGAGCATGTATGACGACAAGGATGTGTCGTCCGCAAGCTGTGCTTTGAAGGTATCCCCGAGCGGCAGATATCTGTACTGCTCCAGCGCGGGAGAGAATTCAGTCGGCATCTTCAGGATCGATCCGGAGACAGGCCTTCTGACGAAGATCCTGATCCTCCCGATCAGCGGCGGATATCCGAAGGATATCGATGTGTTCCCGGATGAGAAAACCATGATCGTCCTGTGCCATGAGTCAGGATATATGCGTTTCTTTACGATCGACTACGAAAAGGGGACACTGGTCATGAAGGGGAAGCAGCAGTATGTGGAGACACCGAACTGTATCCTGATTTCGGAGATCTCAGAGACTGTGCAATAACCATATTTGCAAGGTTTTTCCAGGGGGCGGCGGATGCCGCCTCTTTTTTTTGTGACATGCGTGAAATCTATTGACACTGCTGTATAAAGGAATATAATCGAGAGAGTGTGTGGTTTAGTAAAACTGTATTTTTTGTTTATTTTTACTTTATAAAGTAAGACTGAATTTTCAGTTTATTTTTACTGAATTCAGAGAGAGGACCGCATGGAGATTGGACTGAAGATAAAGAGGCTTCGTCTCGCGCTCAATCTGACACAGGAAGAGCTGGCAGACAGGACAGAACTGTCAAAAAGTTTCATATCCCAGGTTGAGAGAGACCTGACATCACCGTCTATCGCGACTTTGGTTGATATCCTCCAGGCGCTGGGAACGGATCTGAAGGAATTCTTCGGAGATGTGACCGACAGCCAGGTGGTATTTCACGACGCGGACTATTTCGAGAAGATAGATGAAGAGCTGGGAAATAAGACAGAGTGGATCATCCCGAATGCCCAGAAGAATGAGATGGAACCGATCCGCGTGACGATCCGGCCGGGAGGAAAGACGTATATCGACGATCCCCATGAGGGAGAGGAGTTCGGCTATGTGCTGAGCGGCCAGATTACGATCCATGTGGGACAGCAGACATACAGGGCGAAAAAGGGGGAGGCTTTTTATTTCAAGCCCACCGCGCTCCATTACATAGAGGCAGCAGGCAAGGCGGCCGCCTCAATCATCTGGGTGAGTACTCCGCCCAGCTTCTGATGATACCGCCTTGAATCTGTGAGTTTAGAGGGACCCTGATATGAGCACCAAACTGATCGATCTTCAGCATATAACCAAGTCATTTGACGGACAGATGGTCCTGGATGACCTGAATCTGTATATACGCGAAAATGAATTCCTGACACTTCTCGGCCCTTCGGGCTGCGGAAAGACGACCACGCTCCGTATCCTCGGCGGATTTGAAACGCCGGATACCGGAAGAGTGATCTTCGACGGTGAGGACATCACCGGCCTGGCGCCCAACAAACGCCAGCTCAATACGGTTTTTCAGAAGTACGCCCTGTTTACGCATATGACCATTGCGGAAAACATCGCCTTTGGTCTGCGTATCCGGAAAAAGCCGGAATCCTATATCAAAGATAAGATCAGCTATGCGCTGAAACTGGTCAATCTGGACGGCTACGAGAACCGTATGCCAGATTCCCTTTCCGGCGGACAGCAGCAGAGAATCGCCATCGCGCGTGCTATCGTCAACGAGCCAAAGGTTCTGCTTCTGGACGAGCCGCTGGGCGCGCTTGACCTGAAACTCAGGCAGGACATGCAGTACGAACTGATCCGTCTGAAAAATGAGCTGGGCATCACATTTATCTATGTGACGCATGACCAGGAAGAAGCGCTGACGATGTCAGATACCATCGTTGTCATGAACCAGGGATATATCCAGCAGATCGGAACGCCTGAGGATATCTATAATGAACCGGAGAACGCGTTTGTCGCGGACTTCATCGGAGATTCCAATATTCTGAACGGTATCATGCTGCAGGATAAACTGGTCTTGATGCAGGGCGTGAAGTTTGCATGCGTGGATACCGGGTTTGGCGTCAACAAACCGGTCGATGTTGTCATACGTCCGGAGGACCTGGAGCTGACTGCAGTTCCCGCGGACGCGGAAGAAGACAGCGAGGAATACCAGAGGGCAGTGAGGCGTGTCACGAAGTTCAATCATGGCTTCCTGACCGGAACGGTGTCACACCTGATCTTCAAAGGCGTCCATTATGAGATGGAAGTCCAGAGCGGCGGCTTTGAATGGCTGGTCCATTCGACCAGGATGTTCCCCGTCGGGACCAAAGTCCTGATGAGTGTGGATCCTTACAATATTCAGATCATGAACAAACCTGCTTCCGAAGATGAAGAGGCTGTGGGTGTGGAGGATATCTGATGAAACGACGCAATCCGCTGCTGAGCGGTCCGTATCTGATCTGGACCGCCGCATTTATCATCATCCCCCTGCTGATGATCGTCTACTACGGTCTCACTGACAGCACGGGGGCGTTTACCTGGAGCAATGTTGCCCAGATGGGAACGCCGGAAAGGATGAAAGCCCTGGTGCTGTCCCTGATCCTGTCGCTGTTCGCGACGGCGGTCTGCCTGATCATGGCCTATCCGCTGGCGCTGATTCTGACCAATATGAAAGTCGGGGCAACCGGATTTATCGTAACGATCTTTATCATCCCCATGTGGATGAATTCGCTGCTCCGCATACTTGCCTGGCAGACTCTGCTGGAGCGCAACGGTGTCATCAACCAGATCCTGGGATTTTTGCATCTGCCGAAACTGTATCTGATCAATACGCCCTATGCCATAGCGCTGGGGATGATCTACGATTTTCTGCCGTTCATGCTACTGCCGATATACAACGCACTTGAGAAGATCGACCAGAATGTGGTGAACGCGGCATATGACCTGGGAGCGAACAAGTTCCAGACTTTCTGGAAAGTAATCTTCCCGCTGACGATCCCCGGAGTCATCTCCGGAATCACAATGGTATTCGTACCGGCACTCACGACCTTCGTCATAAGTGATTTCCTCGGAGGATCCAAGGTCCTCCTGATCGGAAATGTGATCGAGCAGCAGTTTACGCAGGTCGGCAACTGGAACGTGGGAAGCGGCCTGTCACTGGTCCTGATGATATTCATCCTGATCTCGATGGCTGTCATGCAGCATTACGACAATGGAGACGCGGAAGGGATCGTTCTGTAAGAAACTCCTGCGGAGGGTTGAGAATTGAAAAAAGCTCTTTCCAGAATCTATCTGGGTTTCATTTTCATATTGCTGTACGCGCCGATCGCGGTCCTGATCCTGTTCAGCTTCAATAACTCGAGGACCAGGGCAAAATGGGGCGGCTGGACGCTGAAATGGTATGCTGAGATGTTCCGCAATGAAGCTATCATGTCGGCACTTTACAACACACTGCTTGTCGCCGTGCTGTCCGCGCTGATCTCCACGCTTCTCGGACTGCTTGCCGCCATCAGCCTCAATTCCATGAACAGAAGAAGGCGGACGGTTATTCTGAGCACGATCAACATTCCCATGCTGAATGCGGAGATCGTAACGGGAATCTCGCTGATGCTGCTGTTCATCGGACTGGGACAGTTCCTGTCCAGATGGGGATATGCGGTGGAATTCGGATTCGGGACAGTACTGATCGGGCATATCACTTTTAATCTGCCATATACGGTGCTGTCGATAATGCCCAAGCTGCGGCAGGTCAATATCAGCACCTATGAAGCCGCACTGGACCTGGGAGCGACAAGGATGTTTGCTTTCCGCAAGGTGGTGCTTCCGGATATCATGTCCGGGATCCTGTCCGGGTTTATGCTGGCTTTCACGCTGTCACTTGATGACTTCGTGATCACTCATTTTACCAAGGGCCCCGGCTTCGATACACTGTCGACCAAGATCTACACAGAGGTCAGAAAAGGGATCAAGCCGGAGATGTACGCATTGTCCACGCTGCTGTTTGTCAGCGTTCTGGTCCTGCTGATGATATTCGGCAGGGGAAAAAGCAAGGAACCCGCAGTTAATAAAGCAACACATTAAAGAGGAGACTGAAGAGTATGAAAAAAGTCATTGCATCTGTCATGGTCGCTGTACTGATCCCGTGCCTTCTTACGGGCTGCATCAAGAAAGTTGATACGGCGAAGGAGACCACAAAGGAAACCACTGAGCAGACAGCCGCTGCACAGTCAGAGAAAACTGAACAGACAGAAGGCCAGGCAGCGGAAACTGCGGCAGCGCAGACTGAAGTGCAGGCAGCAGGGACAGAGGCAGAGATGACGGCGCAGACCGAAGCGGAGCCGGCAACACAGACCGAAGCAGAAGCAGCAGAGGCCGGAAAGAGCGCAAAAGGAAGCGGCAAGGTCGTCGTCTATAACTGGGGTGAGTATATCGATCCGGACGTGCTTGACCAGTTTGAGGAAGAGACAGGTATCGAAGTGGTCTATGAAGAGTTCGAGACCAACGAGATCATGTATCCGAAGGTTGCCGCCGGAGCAGCATCCTACGATCTGATCTGTCCGTCTGACTATATGATCGCCAAGATGATCGCGAATGACATGCTTCAGCCGATCAACTTTGACCATATCCCGAACTACAAAAACATCGATGAAACCTACATCGAGCAGTCGAAGGGATTTGATCCGGAAAATAAATATTCGATCCCTTACTGCTGGGGCACGGTCGGCATCCTCTACAACACCAGCATGATCGAAGAGGGCGACACTGTCGATTCCTGGGAGATCCTGTGGGATGAAAAATACAAGGATAATATCCTGATGCAGGATTCTGTCCGCGATGCCTTCATGGTGGCGGAGAAACTTCTCGGCTATGACATCAATACGGTCGACGAGGAAGAACTTAAGGCGTGCGCCGACAAGCTGATCGAACAGAAGCCGCTCGTACAGGCATACGTGATCGACCAGGTCCGCGACAAGATGATAGGCGGAGAGGCAGCCCTCGGCGTCATCTATTCCGGAGAAGCGATCTACACCGCCCGTGAGAATGAGGACCTGGAATACGTGATCCCGAAAGAAGGATCCAATGTGTGGATCGACAGCTGGGTCATTCCGAAAGATGCGCAGAATGTTGAAAACGCGGAGAAGTTCCTTGACTTCCTGTGCAGAGGCGATATTGCGATGAAGAACTTCGATTATATCACCTACTCAACGCCCAACAAGGAAGCGCGAGAACTCATCGAGGATGAGGACATCAAGAATTCCACAGTCGCGTTCCCGACAGCCAAGATGCTGGAGAACAGCCAGGTATACACCTACATCGGCGAGGACGGAGACGCACTGTACGCGAAGTACTGGGACAAAGTGAAATCAAACTGATCTGAACACAGCTGAACAGATCAGAGCCGGCAAGGGGGCCGGGGCAGGACAGACCTGCCCGGCTCCCTTTTAAGATATATTTTCAGTGACGCTTCTGTACATTTCATGGATAGTTGTGTAAAATAACCGGGTTAAGAGGGTGAAAAGAAAGGAAATAAGTATTCATGAAATTTCTCAGTAAGATGGAGCGCCGTTTCGGGCGCTATGCGATCCGCGAGCTCCCTGTGATCATGATCGCTTTTCAGGTGGTCGGATATACATTGAGCATGCTTGCGCCGAATACACTGAATATGATCTGTTTTGATCCTGTACTCATCTGCAGGGGGCAGGTCTGGCGTCTGCTGTCATGGGTGCTGATGCCGCCTTCAGAGCTTACGATCTTTACAGTCATCATGCTGTTTTTCTACTACTGGATCGCAAGGACTCTGGCAAATACCTGGGGGGATTTTTATTTCAACATCTATATCCTGGGCGGGATACTGATCACGGATATCGGCATGATGCTGGCATATCCGGTGTTCCTCTCCATGGGTACTCCGGCAGCCCTGATCAATATACAGATCATGAAGATGTTTGTGACCACCTATTATATCCAGACATCGATCCTGCTGGCATTTGCGTTTACCTATCCAAACGCGCAGGTGCTCCTGTACTTTGTCATTCCGATCAAGATGAGCTGGCTCGGGATCTTTGAAGCCGTAATGCTGGCGTATTCATTCTACAAGGTAGGTATGGCGACGCCGCGCCTTGTGATCGCACTGTCAGTCGTGAACTTTGTGATCTATTTCCTCTCGACAAGAGATCTGAGGAGATTCAGCCCGAAGCAGTCGGCCAGGAAGGCCACCTACCGCAGGGACGGACAGCAGGGAGGGGCGAGTGTGTTCACCCGCGGCCGGAGCCAGGCTAAGAAGCCGTCATCCGATCCCGGCAGCAGGACGCAGGCAGGCAGCACCAGCAGGCGCAGCGCAGGCTATGCGAAGATCTATCCGAACGGAGCACGTCACAAATGTACGATATGCGGAAGAACTGAACTGGATGATGAGAAACTGGAGTTTCGTTACTGCTCGAAGTGTGAAGGCAATCACGAATACTGTCAGGATCATCTGTTCACTCATCAGCATATAAAGAACGGCGTACCGGGCGCGGATCAGAACTGAGTCCGCCCGATGCCCGGCAAGACACAGAAAGAAGGCATCTTTTGAACAGCACACAGACACAGCTGCAGCCAGACAGTCAGGAAAAGAATGGCGGGGATAAACGGAAGACAGTCAGTTATCCCAGGCTGGCAGCATCTCTGATCACAACAGCATTGATGATCCTGCTTACGGTACTGGCGATCCGGGGCGGATCGTCTTTCCCGGGACCGGCTCCGCAGGTCAGGTACAGCCTGGATGATCTTTTGGACTGGATCGCTCCGCGAAGGGTAACCATCTGCATCATCCTGAGTGTTCTGGCAGGCGTATTCATGTATGTAAAGATCGGCAGAGGACTCTTCTCGAAGATCTATACAGGCGTATTCGCAGTTCTGATCCCTCCGCTGAGTTTTATTTTTGTGGAGGCGTATAACCGCGGATTCTGGCACGTAGGAGCACCTCTTTCCTACAAGATTGCGGAACCGTTCAGCTCCATGTTCCTGCTGAACATCCTGCTGTTCTATCTGTTCTATCTGTTCCTGGCTTTCCTGGCAGGAAGTTTCAGGGTCGGATACAGCATCGCTTCCGCACTCCTGATGCTGGTTGCAGTGATCAATTACTATGTGGTTCAGTTCCGCGGAAACCCGATCGTTCCATGGGACCTGCTGTCTGTCAGAACAGCGGGCAATGTGGCAGGTAATTACGACTATACGGTCAAGTGGCAGATGCTTTTTGCCACCTTCGGGTTTGTTTTCCTCATTCTGATATCGATAAAAATGAATGCGAAGTTCCGCTTCCTTCCGGTGCGTCTTGGCGGGTGCGCGATCGTGCTGGCAGCCCTGATCCTCGTGGTCAGCGGACTTCAAAGCGATGAGATGAAGACCTTCTGGGGAATCGACACGACTCTGTTCACCCCCAATGTCCGCTGCACCAAGAATGGTTTCTGGCCGGCGTTCCTGTCCAACCTTTCATTTCTGAATGTAAAGAAGCCGGACGGATACAGCGCATCGAAGGCGGAGGAGATTGCTCAGGGGGCGGAAGACTCTTATGAAGCCGCTGCATCTTCCGCGGCAGAGCAGAATCCGAATATCATCATAATCATGAATGAAGCCTTCTCGGACCTGTCGGTGCTTGGAGACTTTAATACCAGCGAAGATTACATGCCCGGATTCCGGAAACTGATGGAGGAGTATACTTCCGGACATCTGATGGTATCCGTCAAGGGCGGCAATACTGCAAACACGGAATATGAATGCCTGAGCAGCGATACTATGGCTTTCCTGCCTCCGGGATGTGTAGTGTTCCAGCAGTATATCCACTCCGATATCCCGACCACAGCCACTTACCTGAAAGAAATGGGATACAGGACCATCGGCATGCATCCGTACAACGGGAGCGGATGGGAGAGAGACAGAGTCTATCCGCTTATGGGCTTTGATGAATTCTTGGATCTGAATGACTTCAGCGGAGCGGATAAACTGCGCAATTATGTCAGTGACAAAGGTGCGTTTGACAAGATCATCGACATCTTTGAGTCAAAGCCGGAGGGTGAGAGTGATTTTATCTTCCTTGTCACCATGCAGAACCATTCCGGATATACGCCCAAGGAGACAGACAACGGGTTCACTGAGGAAGTCATGCTGACAGATGCGCCGCTCCAGACAGGGGACGTTGTGGCAGCGGAGCGCTATCTGACACTTATCAAATATTCTGACCAGGCATTCACCGACCTGATCAGCTACTTTGAAAAGAATGTCACCGAACCTACGGTAATCGTCATGTTCGGTGATCATGAGCCCGGCGACTATATCACTGATGTGATCGATGATCTGGTCGGAAATGAGTCGTTCGATACGGCATCTGACAACAGCGGAGCTGCAGGGTCTACGGAAGAGTCGCTTGAAGATGTGCAGAAGCATTATCTTGTTCCTTATGTGATCTGGAATAATTTCGGGGCAGAAAAGAGAGAGGACGCGGATCTGATCAGCGCCAATTATCTGTGCCCGATGGTGCTCGAAGACGCGGGACTGGAACTGAATCCCTACCAGAAGTTCCTGATGCAGATGAGAGAGCAGGTGCCGGCACTTGCCGCAGGGGCTTATGTGGATCCGGAAGGTACATTCCACAGCTGGTCCGGCACTGACGAAGATAAGGACAGATTGGAAATCTTAAACAATTATAATATCCTTCAGTATAATCACCTGAATGATACACGCAGCAGAGTTGACGACATCTTTGGCATACATCTGAGCAGTGAGTGAACATGCAGTATAGAGGAGCAATATTATGAAAAAAACCTTTGTAACACTCGATGAGGTCAGGGAGATCGTAAAAACATACCCGACTCCGTTCCATCTCTATGATGAGAAAGGAATCCGTGAAAACGCGAAACGTGTATACGACGCATTTTCCTGGAACCCAGGTTTCCGTGAGTATTTTGCGGTAAAGGCCACGCCCAATCCCTTCCTGCTCAATATTCTGCACGAGCAGGGGTGCGGATGTGACTGTTCTTCCATGACGGAACTGATGCTGTCCGAAGCATGCGGGATCACCGGGGAAGAGATCATGTTCTCCTCCAACGACACGCCGGTTGAGGAATACCGCAAGGCTGCGGATCTTGGAGCCATCATCAATCTGGATGACATCAGCCATATCGAGATCGTGGAGAAAGAGCTGGGATCTCTTCCGGAGACTATGAGCTGCAGGTTCAATCCGGGCGGTTTCTACAAACTGTCCAACGGTATCATGGACAACCCCGGAGATTCCAAGTACGGCATGACGGAAGAACAGATCTTTGAGGCGTTCCAGATCATGAAGAAGAAAGGTGTAAAGCACTTCGGCATTCATGCTTTCCTGGTATCCAATACAGTCGGAAATGACTATTATCCGACGCTTGCATCCACTCTGTTCAAGCTGGCGGTGCGCCTGAAGAATACCTGCGGAGTGCACATTTCCTTTATCAATCTGTCAGGCGGCGTAGGAATCCCGTACACACCGGATGGTGTCGGCGCGGATATCGCGAAGATCGGGGCGGGAGTCCATGAGGCCTATGACCGTATACTGGTCAGAAACGGGATGGATGATGTCCGGATCTTTACGGAGATGGGACGCTTCATGATGGGCCCGTACGGCTGCCTTGTGACGAAGGCGATCAACGAGAAGCATATCTACAAAGAATACATCGGCGTGGATGCCTGCGCAGCCAACCTGATGCGGCCTGCCATGTACGGTGCCTACCACCACATTACGGTCCTGGGGAAAGAGAACGCAAAGTGCGACCACAAATATGACGTTACCGGTTCTCTGTGTGAGAACAATGACAAGTTCGCAATAGACCGTTTCCTGCCGAAGATCGATCTGGGAGACTACCTGGTCATTCATGACACCGGTGCCCACGGATTTTCCATGGGATATAACTATAACGGAAGGCTGTGGTCGGCTGAACTTCTGAAGAAAGAAGACGGCAGTGTGGAGCTGATCCGCAGGGCGCAGGAACCGAAGGACTACTTCTCAACCTTTGACTGCTTCCCAATTTACAATAAACTGGTATAATAAACACCGGCACGGCTTCTGGGACGTGCCGGTTACATCTCACAGGGGGTGCCCCCCGCTGGGATATAGCCTTCGCTGAATCTTGGTAAAAAGGAAGAAGGAGCAACAATATGATTAAAGCAAACTGGAGAAGTACGACTGTGATCATGCTCTTAGTAGTACTGACGGCAGGCTGTACATCCTGCGGTAAATATGAGACACAGAATAAAACCGTACAGACAGAGGCGGTTAAAACAGAAACTCTCGAGTCTGAGTCGGAAGCTCTCGAGGCTGAGTCGGAAGCTCTCGAGACTGAGCCGGAAGTGATTGAGACTGAGCCGGAAGTGATTGAGACTGAGCCGGAAGTGATTGAGACTGAGCCGGAAGCGATTGAGACTGAACTGGAAGAGATCGAGACTGAGCCGGAAGTGATTGAGACTGAGCCGGAAGTGATCGAGACTGAGCCGGAAGTGATCGAGACTGAACCGGAAGAGATCGAGACTGAAGCGGTTCAGACAGAGGCAGCTGAGCCGGAAACAGTCCAGACAGAAGCTGAGACAGAGGCGGTCGAGCCTGAAACAGCCCAGACAGAAGCTAAGACAGAGGGTGTCATGGTGATTCCGGCGGAAGATTTCCTGGGAGATATCGGCGCTTCAGTCAATGACCGTATTGCGCTTTCCGGCTCCTACACAGAAGCGGAACTGAGCATGATGACCAATGATGAGATCGCGGAAGCAAACAATAAGTGCTGCGAATCAGAGCGGTGGTTCATGGACAGATACAAAAACGCCCGGGTCGACAACCTCAATCTGCAGTATCTCTGCGAACAGTATCTGAACGGCCTGCAGAATCAGTACGATGCATATGTCTCCTGGAAAGAAAAGCAGGATATTGACGCCTACAATGAACTGTGGGATGCCGGATATGCCAAGAGAGCTGTCACCGTCGCCGAATTGAAGCAATACTATGATATCGCGTTCGCCGATGTTTCTGACATGCTGGAGAAGGCTGAAGAACTGGACTCTCTGGATGATCTGAAGAACGGTGAGGTATCTGAAGAGACCACGAAGAAGGTCCAGGACTGCCTGAATAAGCTGCAGCTTCCTGTCGGAGAAGTTGACGGATACTGCGGAGAGAGAACGATCATCATGGTAAAACGTTTCCAGAAGCTGTACGGATATGAGCCGGCGGACGGAGTTATCGATGACGAAGTCGTCGCACAGCTTCAGGAAGAAGCGGACAAAGCAGCGCCCCCGCAGGAGGAGACGCAGAGTGGTGAGAACGCGGAGTAATGCGGCCTATGAGTTCATTTGGTAAAAAGATACGTGTGTTTGTCCTCACGATGATCATCGGGGCTTCACTGGCAGGCACTGCACATGCCGCTGACTTGAAGAGTATCATGGAATCGCACAAGGACGAGATCATAACCCAGTGCAGGGAATATGGTATATGGCCTTCGACTGTTGTCGGCATGGCAGGTGTAGAGTCCGGATATAATTCAGTTTCCGCCCTTGCCGCCGTATACAATAACTACTGGGGAATATCTTATTCCCCGACGATCGCGGCAATCGTTCCCTGCGGAAGTGTGTATGGGGGGTTCGCTTCATTTCCGACCTTCTCGGACGGCCTTCATGCATTCCTGATCTGGTTCTGGCAGGGGAATTATCCTGGAGTCGCTTCGGTGATACGCAATCTGAATTCCACTCCGGAAGCCATGTACAGCGCTGTCATTGCCAGCGGATATATGACAGGGACAGCGGGGTATTATGAAGGGATTGTGGCCCACGCTACCGCAGTCGGAGCTTATGAGTGGAATAAACTGGCCTTTCCGAACGGACGAAAGTATGTCCCTTACGTGGAAGGCATGCCGGATTCTGTCGAAGTCGGCAAATATGACTATCCCCATGACAAATACAATCCGCACTATGAACTGCACAGGCTTCTGGCAGAGGTTCCGATGGAGTCCGATGACAGAATCTCCTGTGACAAGCTCATTGCAGAGAACGATCATGAAGAAACTGCTCCTGCGAAGATCCGGATAGAATCGCATTCAGATGAGACAGATGAAGAAGAGCAGAAGAAACTGTCTGTGAATATGAAATAAACAGGATTGCGGACAATTCTTCATCAGAATATAGAAATGGCGCCGTCAGATGCGGCGCCATTTTCAACGTTTACGATTACAGCAAGGATGCGTGCATTTTATGCAGCGGTGCAGTTCTCGATGGTGAAGACAGTCGGCTGATCGTACGGAGCACCGAATGCCTGTGCGACTTCTTCGTTGAAGAAACCAGCTCCGACAAAGTCATCAACGCCTTCTGCGCCTTCCGGGGCATCTATCTCGACGTTGCTGGTGGTGCAGTCTGAGACTTCCGTTACAGGAACGCCTGCTGATTCATCCTCGAATCCTCCTGAGTACCCCGTGATGCCTCCGATCCAGAAGCAGCCGTCGCCTGCGGTGATGGTCACATCAGATGCAGAGCAGGAAGTGATCTCTTCAGCACCGAATGCGCAGCCCGAGACGCCGCCCAGTCCGTAGCATTTTTTACCTGCAGTGACGCTGCCGGACGAAGAGCAGTTGAGAAGGGAAGTCATTTCCAGGCCGCCCCCTACGATACCGGCGTTTGCCGTGTTGTCAGGGATCTCGATGTCTGCCTGTGCTTCACAGTTGATCAGCATGCTGCCCATGCCGGCGCCGACGATGCCGCCGTACATACCTTCTGAGCTCATTTCGGAAGCAAAAGCCTTGACTGAGCCGTCTTTCAGGACAATATCATTTACGGTGGAGCAGTAGGAATAACCGACCACGTCACTGACCATGATGGTGCCCTGTGCAGAAGCATTCTCCACTGTCAGGTTCTCGACGGTCGCATTGGCGATGCAGCCGAACAGACCGGAGCACCAGCTGTCTTCTTCACCTACCGTGAAGTTGGAGATCGTGTAGCCGTTTCCGTTGAAGGTTCCTGTAAAGGCATTCTCATCGGAGGGAGTCTCAGCCTCTTCATCTTCCTCCCCTTCCGGTACAAAGCTTCCGATCGGGGTGATTGCAGCGCCTTCAAGGTCAATGTCTGCCGTCAGCACATAATATGCACTGAGATTGTCATTGACTGCTGCCAGGTCTTCCGCGGAAGCAATCTCAATCGCATCCTCCGGAATCTCTTCCACAACGGGCGTGACACTTCCTTCTGTCATATCCTGTTCTGTCTCCTGGGCAACTGCGCCTATGCAGGAAACTGCAGCAAGCATGGCTGAAAGTGAGAATACTGCCACTTTTTTCATAGATATAACCTCCTCTATAGTCAGAATGAATATTAGTTAAGAAAAACCGTAGTTAGATTAATATAACTCAATAAGAATGTCAATTCACTTATCGGGCTATTATTCTCTGTAAGGTTATTCTGAGGAGATTTTTTGAAGATATCTTTGTTCCTGCAAAAAAGGAACTTTCGAAACGTGTGGTGATATGAAATAAGCGAAATGAAAGAACAGAAACCGCGTAATTGCTGGCTTTCAGCAATAACACGGTTTCTGCATATATGCCGGTGGTGGGACTCGAACCCACACGTAGTTGCCTACAAAAGATTTTGAGTCTTCCTCGTCTGCCATTCCGACACACCGGCTGACCTGTTTCCGAACCTCTCAGAACGGAAACATCAGAATAATATCACAAATTCAGTTCTTAGACAATAATCAATCAAAATACATCGATGCTGAGCCTGTCAGAAACCGTCTCTGTCAGAGCGTTTCTGCTGCGTCATATTCAGCAGAGCGTCCTGCAGGATCCGGGAGAAGTTAACGTGATGGGCTTCCCCGTACGCATTCAGCCAGGAGGGAATCGTAATATTCTTTCGTACTGATTTCTGCGCGTGTGCTTCGGAGTAGGCTCCCATGTCCAGTACGATATAGTTGATGAAGTCATCCGGGTCCTCAACCTCTATATCGGAATAATCTGACGCGGGAGGTACGTCCTGGCCTTTCTCCATCAGGGAGAGAATACAGCGGCTTGCCTCGTCAGCAGCATTGTCAAGCGCTTCCTCCAGATTATCTCCGGAAGCTGTGCAAGACGGAAGATCAGGAAATGTGACGTCATATCCACCCTCATCGAAATAGGGAGTAAATATGGCAGGGTAGATCAGTTTCATAGCAAACCCTCCTCTCTGAAATCATGATATTATTAATGCATATCGTGCGCATAAAATCAAGTCCATTTCACATGATTCATTTTCATGATATACTGGGCAGAACAGATGTAAGGGAAAGACTGATTCTTGGGAGAGATGGATTATGAAGGCAGTCAGCTGGAATGTAAACGGCCTTAGGGCCTGTGTAGGAAAAGGGTTTGAAGATATCCTCAGACAGATGGACGCGGATCTGTTCGCTGTCCAGGAGACAAAGCTGCAGGAGGGACAGATCGATCTCCGGCTTCCTGAAGGCTATCATCAGTACTGGAACTATGCACAGAAGAAAGGGTACTCAGGGACGGCGGTCTTTGCTAAGAGAGAACCGGTCAATGTGACTTACGGGATCGGGATTGAGGAGCATGACCTGGAGGGAAGGGTCATTACGCTGGAGTATCCTGAGTTTTATTTTGTCACCTGCTATACGCCGAATTCGCAGGATGGTCTGAAACGCCTGGATTACAGGATGAAATGGGAGGATGATTTCCAGGCTTACATCAGAGGACTGGACGGGAAAAAGCCGGTCATACTGTGCGGGGACCTGAATGTCGCGCATGAGGAGATCGACCTGAAGAATCCGAAGGCGAACCATAAGAATGCAGGTTTTTCCGATGAAGAGAGAGCGAAGATGACACAGCTGCTTGGCTCCGGATTCACGGATACATGGCGGTTTTTCTATCCTGATCTGGAAGGTGTCTACTCCTGGTGGAGCTATCGGTTCCGTGCGAGAGAGAAGAATGCGGGATGGCGTATCGATTATTTCATCACATCGAAATCCCTGGATGAGAAACTGATTGGGGCAAAGATCCATACAGATGTATTCGGATCAGACCACTGTCCGGTGGAACTTGACGTGGATCTGTAAAAAATGGATCCGGCTGCGGGGAGCAGCAGGCCCTGGCAGGGACAGCATGAAGATTATAAACATAAAAGAGCGTGCCGCGCAGTATGGTAGCATATCAATACTGCGGCACGCTTTTTCTGTGAGCATAGTGTTAAATAATCTGTCCGTGTATCTTTGTTTCATGACAGGTCTGAGGAGTCGCCATTCACATCAGAAGCGGCATGGTGAGGGTCGCAAGCCCGAGAAAGAAGAAGAACCCCAGGCAGTCCGTGACTGTTGTCACGAAGACGCTCGACGCCAGTGCAGGATCTATGTGCATCATCTCCAGAATGATCGGGATCAGGAAGCCGGCAAGGGCGGCGCAGACCATGTTCATGATCATCGCAAGCCCTGCGATCAGCCCGAACCACGGATTGAAATTGTAGAAGAGGGCGATCGCGGCAACCAGAGCGCCGATCACGACTCCATTCAGAAATCCTGCGAAGATCTCTTTGAGGAGTATGCTTTTTGCGTTGTTTTTATCGATCTCATCCAGTGAGAGGGCGCGCACGACCATGGTAAGAGACTGCGTCCCGGCGTTTCCGCCCATTCCGGAGATGATCGTCATGACTGCGGAGAGTGCCACGATCTTCTCGATGGTTCCGTCAAATTTCGCAATGACGGAAGAGGCAAGAATGGCAGTGAACAGGTTGACGATCAGCCAGGGCAGACGGCTCTTGACTGATTCAAGGACAGTACCGTCGATCTTTTCTTCCTTGTTGACACCGCCCATGTGGTAGATGTCTTCGGTAGCCTCTTCGTTGATGACGTCGATGACATCATCAACAGTGACGATTCCGATCATTTTTCCGTTATCATCTACGACAGGCAGTGCAGGATAACCGTATTTTGAGAATTCATCCGCAACGTCTTCCTGGTCAAGGTTGGCGTTGACGGATATGACGTTGGTATTCATGATCTCTTCAATACGGGTGTCAAACGGTGCCATGACCAGATCGCGCAGGGAGACAACGCCAAGCAGCGTATAATCTTCTTTGTTGACGACGTACATGTAGTAACTGGTCTCGGCGTCCACCTCTGTCTTGAGATAGTTCAGAGCCTTCATGACCGTGTTCGACGCATAGATCGCGATGAACTGTGTGGTCATGATACCGCCGGCGGTATCTTCGTCGTATTTCAGAAGCTTGGTAACGTCCGTTTTGGTACGGCCGCGCAGCAGAGACTTTATGACAGCTTCCTTGTTATCATCCTCAAGTTCCTGGATCAGGTCGGCGATCTCGTCAACGCTCATCCGGTTCAGGACGGACCTTGTCCGGTCCGGATCCATGACTTTCAGGATGTCATATTTATCATCGTCATCCGCTTCATCGATGACGTCTGCAAGAAAGTCGTCCGGCAGCGCCAGCAGATATTTGTAATCTCCTCCGGCTTCTTCCTGGACAGCCTCCAGAACATCGGCGGGATGCGTTTCATCTACGAGGCGCTGAATATTGTCGGGCACACCGCTCGTCAGTAATCTGGTAATATCCTTGAAATCTGCCATGGGGATTCCTCCTTTTTCAGAAGTTCTTATTATTATACCATGCACAAAAAGAAATGGCATCCAAACAAAGTACTGTTTTTCACAGAAGGATGCTATATAATATTGGATAACCTGGAAACCGACTCATTTTGCACAGTAAAGGGATATTGAAAATGAATTGTGTTACATCGCAGCAGATGATCCGGGCATATCTGGACGGATATCTGTCGGACAGGGAACTGGAAGAATTCCTGAATCATGTACAGACCTGTCCGGACTGTTTTGATGAGCTGGAAGTCTATTATTCAATCTACAGAACGCTGAATGATGTGGACGAGAAGGGCGATTATAACTTCAAAAAGAAACTCAGGCGGAAACTGGAAGAATCCAGGGCTTATCTGAGAAGACGCAATCAGAGCAAAGCTTTCAAGGTAGCGGTGATCCTGACTGCCGAGTTTGCGCTTGTCGCCGCCCTCTGGGGGATCGTTACTTTTTCAAATGTGCATCTCGAATGGCCGCTCAGATTAAGTATTATAGGAAGGCCTGCAGTCGAGGAAGAGTATGAAGTGCCTGCCGCTCTGACTGCGGAAGAGACAGATAAAGAGAAGGAGACAACAGTAAATGAGTGATAAGATCGTATTGCTGGACGGTCACAGCTTATTGAACCGTGCTTTCTACGGGATCCCGCTTCTTACGAACAGTGCGGGCGTCCATACGAATGCCGTCTATGGTTTTCTGAATATTCTGTTTAAGATCCTGGATGAGGAGCAGGCGCAGTATCTGGCGGTTGCCTTTGACCTGCATGCTCCGACGTTCCGCCACAAACGGTATGAGGCGTACAAGGGGACAAGGCACGCCATGCCGGATGAACTGCGTGAACAGGTACCTCTTATGAAGAACATGCTCACTGCGATGGGAGTTCCTCTTATGATGCTGGAGGGATACGAGGCGGATGACCTGATCGGTACCATCTCAAGAAAAGCGGAGGAGCAGGATCTGGATGTACGGATCATCTCCGGAGACCGTGATCTGCTGCAGCTTGCTTCCGACAGGACCATGGTACGGATCCCGAAGACAAAAAAGAGCGGGACCGAGGTCGAGGATTATTATGCAAAGGATGTGCAGGAGCGATATCTTGTAACGCCTGAAGAATTCATACAGGTCAAGGCACTGATGGGAGACGCGTCCGACAATATCCCGGGGATCCCCGGAGTGGGTGAGAAGACCGCCACGAAGATCATTGCCCAGTACCACAGTATCGACAATGCGCACGACCATCTGGATGAGATCAAACCTGCCAGAGCGCAGGCTTCTCTCAGAGATTACTGGGAGGATGCGAAGCTGTCGGAATGGCTGGCTGCCATAGACAGAAACGCGCCTTTTGAACTTGATTTTGACAAGGCAAGACTGGATAAAGACCACGCGGCTTTGTATACACAGGAGGCACTTGACCTGTGCAGGGAACTGGAACTTCGGACCATGGTGAGCCGGTTCCTCGCCAATATGGAAGATACGCCTGCCATACAGCCACAGGCAAAAGAGAGACCCTGCTGTGTCCTTACGCCTGACAGAGGGGCAGCGGAGGCCGGACCTATCGGGGAATATCTTGCCGGCCTTCAGGGCGGCGGAGAAGATCCGGAAGTGGAAAAGGCGCTTACAAAGGCATCTGAGGCAGATCGTTTCGGACTGCAGATCCTGTATGAGAATGGTATTATCGCCGGCGCGGCGATCGCCCTTGAAGAGGAGGATATCTTTATCGCAAGACCGTCTGCTTCATCGCTTGTCAGGCTGGTGAAAAATGCCCGCCATATCGCGATGATCGATATGAAGGAACAGCTGAATGTTCTTGATGACGGAAACGGCTTTGCGCCAGATGAGCAGAGTTTATTTTTTGATGCAGCCATAGGCGCCTATCTGCTGAATCCGCTTCAGGGAGTCTATTCCTATGATGCTGTGATGAAGACATATGCCGGGCAGTTTGTCCCTTCGCAGGCGGAACTTATGGGGAAGAGGGGAATCGCTGAGATCGCCGCCCTCGCGTATGAAGACCCGTCTGTGCTGCCTTCCGGCGCAAAGAAGACAAGGGATTCTTCAGGGCCGCAGGATCCGGGCAGCGCGATGGATGCGCTTGTCAGGTTTGCATGCCTTCAGGCACAGACCGCCCTTAAGACGGAGGATAAGATCCGGGAGACTCTTGCCGAAGAAGGGATGGAGAAACTCTTTGATACGATTGAGATGCCGCTGGTATTTGTCCTGTACCATATGCAGAAGGAAGGTATTCTTGTCAGGGCGGATGAACTGAAGGAATACGGGGAGAAGCTGACCGGGCGTATAGCTGAGCTTGAAGCAGACATATACAGGCAGGCAGGACAGGAGTTTAATATCAATTCTCCTAAGCAGCTGGGACAGGTTCTGTTTGAGGATCTTCATCTTCCGTACGGAAAGAAGACCAAGACCGGTTATTCGACGGCGGCTGACGTACTGGAGAAACTGGCCGAGGAGTATCCTATCGTTGCGGATATCCTGGAGTACCGCCAGCTCACGAAACTAAAGTCCACTTATGCGGACGGTCTGTCAGCGTATATTTCAGAAGACGGAAGGATCCACGGCAAGTTCAACCAGACGATCACTGCGACCGGCCGTATCAGTTCGACCGATCCGAACCTTCAGAATATCCCTGTCAGGACAGAGCTGGGAAGAGAACTCCGCAGAGTCTTTGTCCCGAAAGAAGGGTCAAAGTTTGTGGACGCGGACTATTCGCAGATCGAACTGCGCGTGCTCGCGCATGTATCGGGTGATGAGAATCTCATCCGGGCGTACAATTCCGCAGAAGACATTCATGCGATCACTGCCAGCGAGGTCTTCCATGTCCCGCTTGAAGAGGTGACTCCCCAGCTACGGAGAAATGCGAAGGCAGTCAACTTTGGGATCGTATACGGAATCAGTTCATTTGGCCTGAGCCAGGGACTGTCAATCACAAGGAAGGAAGCGGCGGAGTTTATAGAACAGTATTTCAGGACATTTCCGGGGATCAAGGCATTTCTGGACTCTGCTGTGGCAGGGGCTAAAGAAAAGGGTTATTCTGAAACACTGTATGGCCGCAGGAGACCGATCCCGGAACTTAAGGAATCCAACTTCATGCGCAGGTCCTTCGGAGAGAGGGTTGCCATGAACGCACCGATCCAGGGAACTGCGGCGGACATCATCAAGATCGCCATGGTCGGGGTGGACAGGAGCCTTCGCGCTAAGAACCTTAAGAGCCGTCTTGTACTCCAGGTGCATGATGAACTGCTGGTAGAGGCGGATGAGGATGAGATCGGCCAGGTACAGGAGATCATCCGCCGTGAGATGGAAGGAGCTGCCGATATGAAAGTCCGGCTTGAGATCGACATGCATACAGGAAACAGCTGGTATGAAGCGCACTGATATGAAGTGCAATGACATGAGAACCGGAAGAATCTGCAGAATCTGGCGGCAGGCCTGAAAACTCTGAGGGAGATGAAAATGAAAGTACTGGGTATCACAGGGGGCGTCGGATCAGGCAAGAGTACGGTGCTGGAATATCTAAGAGAATCCTATGGAGCATATCTGATCGAGTGCGATGAAGTCGGAAGGAAACTCCAGGAACCGGGAGAGACATGCTACAGCCCCATGGTAGAACTGTTCGGCAGACAGGTAGTGAAAGAGGATAATTCGATTGACCGCAGGGCTGTTGCACAGATGGTATTCAGAGACAGCCGTCTGAGGGAAGAACTGAATGCAATTGTTCATCCCGCTGTGAGAGAGAGAGTCAATCAACTCATCACAGAACATCAGGACTGTCCGCTCATCGTTGTGGAGGCGGCGCTTCTGCTGGATGATCATTATGATGAGATCTGCGATGAGATATGGTACATATATGCGGATGAAGATACGCGCAGAAGGCGTCTGAAAGACAGCCGCGGCTATACGGACGAGAGAATCACACAGATGTTCAGAAGCCAGAGAGCGGATGAAAGTTTCCGCGCTCTGTGTGCGCTTACGATTGACAATTCCTCTGAAAACGTACAGAATACGTTCTGGCAGCTGGACAATGCGCTTGCCCGGAGAGATATCGCGAAGATATCCTGAGAAGACAGGAAGGAAGAAACTATTGGACTTTTACAGTATCGCCAGCGGGAGCAGCGGGAACTGCATATATATCGGATCTGATCAGACCTGCGTACTGATCGACGCCGGGATCTCCTGCAAGAGGATAACGGACGCTCTGAAACTGATCGACCGCAGGCCGGAGGATATCTCAGCAGTACTGGTCACGCATGAGCACAGCGATCATATATCCGGACTGGGAGTTCTCAGCCGAAAGGCACATATCCCTGTGTACGCGACAGCTGCTACGATCCGCCAGATCATGCGGTACGCGCCTCTGGGGAAGGTGGATGAGAGCCTGTTCCATGCGATCGACGCGGATCTCCCATTTATAGTGGGAGACTTGAAGATAGAAGCATTTCACGTATCACATGACGCCGCGGATCCTGTGGCGTACCGTGTGGAGAGCGGAGGAAGGGCAGCTGCCGTGGCTACCGATATGGGATGCTTCAACCGATACACACTGTCTCACCTGAAAGACCTGGATACGGTGCTGGTGGAGTCCAACCATGACGAGAATATGCTTCAGGTCGGTCCTTATCCTTACCCGCTCAAGCAGAGGATCCTGTCGGAGAAGGGCCATCTGTCCAATGTTTCGGCAGGCATGCTTCTGGCACAGGTCCTGAATGATCACATGAAGAAAGCGTATCTGGGCCATCTGAGCAAGACGAATAACTATGATGAACTTGCTTATGCAACAGTGATGTCTGAGCTTGCCCTGGATGAACAGTGTCCTTACAAAGAAGGCGATATACCGGTTGAAGTGGCAAGCCGCACTCATCCGATGGACCTGCTGCATATCTGATACAAGGGAGAAGAACATGAAAAGAGTAATCATAACAGTTGTCGGCAAAGACGCGGTGGGAATCATCGCGAAAGTCTGCACATATCTGGCTCAGAACCAGGTTAACATACTGGATATCTCACAGACGATCGTCGGCGGTTATTTCAATATGATGATGGTCACAGACCCTGCGAAGTCAACCAAGGAAACAGGTGAGATCGCAGATGAACTCGACGCGATGGGAAAGAGCATGGGACTGTCGATCCGTGTCATGGGCGAAGACATATTCAACGCGATGCATCGGATCTGATCATCAGGTATACAGACAGGCGGTTTAACGATGATTAATATTCTGGAAGCAACCGAGACAGTCAAGATGATCACCCAGGAGAATCTGGACGTCCGTACGATCACCATGGGCATCAGCCTTCTTGACTGTATTACCTCGGATCTGGCTCAGCTAAATGAAAATATCTATTCAAAGATCACGACCTGCGCGAAAGATCTGGTTAAGGTCGGAAATGAGATCGAGAGGGAGTACGGGATTCCTGTTGTCAACAAAAGGATCTCTGTTACGCCCATCGGACTGGTCGGCGCCTCTGCATGCAGGACGCCGGAGGATTTCGTCAGTATCGCACAGACACTTGACAGAGCCGCAAAGGAAGTCGGTGTCAATTTCCTGGGCGGTTTCTCCGCTGTGGTATCGAAAGGAATGACTCCTGCAGAGGAGAACCTGATCCGTGCCATCCCCAGGGCACTTGCGTCCACGGATTTTGTCTGTTCATCAGTCAACGTCGGATCCACGAAGACGGGAATCGATATGGATGCGATCCGTCTGCTCGGCGAGATCATACTTGAGACGGCCAGGCTGACAAAAGAACAGGATTCTCTGGGATGTGCGAAACTCGTGGTATTCTGCAATGCTCCGGATGACAATCCGTTCATGGCAGGGGCATTTCACGGCGTGACCGAGGGAGATACGGTGATCAATGTCGGCGTATCCGGTCCCGGCGTTGTAAAGACCGCATTGGAATCGGTAAGAGGAGAGAATTTCGAAGTTCTCTGCGAGACCATCAAGAAGACTGCGTTTAAGGTTACCCGTGTCGGCCAGCTGGTCGCGCAGGAAGCATCCAGAAGACTGGGCGTACCGTTCGGCATCATAGACCTGTCTCTGGCTCCGACTCCGGCGATCGGTGACTCGGTTGCGGATATTCTCTGCGAGATCGGACTGGAATATGCAGGTGCTCCGGGAACGACAGCAGCGCTCGCTCTGCTCAATGACCAGGTCAAGAAAGGCGGCGTCATGGCGTCCAGCTATGTGGGCGGACTGTCCGGCGCTTTCATTCCCGTGTCGGAAGACCAGGGTATGATCGACGCTGTGGAGGCAGGGGCGCTTCATCTCGAGAAGCTGGAGGCAATGACCTGTGTTTGCTCGGTGGGCCTGGATATGATCGCCATACCGGGTGACACGAAAGCATCATCAATATCCGGCATTATCGCCGATGAGATGGCGATCGGCATGGTCAATCAGAAAACGACTGCTGTCAGACTGATCCCCGTGATCGGCAAGGGCGTGGGCGAGAGTGTTGAATTCGGAGGGCTGCTCGGACATGCGCCGATCATGCCGGTGAACAGATTCTCCTGCGAAGACTTTATCAGGAGGCAGGGAAGGATCCCCGCTCCGATCCATTCGTTTAAAAACTAAGTAATGCATATATATGGCATTTTTGATTATAATATGCATCTTTCGGCTGAAAAACGCCGAAAGATGCATTATTTATGCTTGTGTTCTGTGTGAGATTGCCATATAATGCTTGAGAACTGTAACTTTGCAACTTGAAAGTATTACAAAGTGAGAAGGAGTCGGATTATGAAAAAATTCAGGAAGATCACAGCTCTGCTTGCTGTAACAGCTCTGGTACTTACCGGATGCAGCGGCGGAAAGAAAGAGACAGAAAAGGCCACTGAGAAGGCAACGACCGCAGAGACACAGGCAGTTGTTGAAGAGACAGTGACAGAAGCTGCGCAGGCTGTTGAGACAGAGGCTGCACAGGTTGTCGAGACAGAGGCAGCACAGGTTGTCGAGACGGAAGCTGCAGCTGCAGTTGAGACTGCAGTTACTGAGGCAGAAGGAACTGTTGCAGCCGCAATGACTGAAGCAGAAGAAGCAGCGGCAGAACTTATGACCGAGGCAGAAGAAACAGTCACAACTGCGATGACCGAAGCAGAAGCAGCTGCAGAACTTATGACCGAGGCAGAAGAAGTACTCACAGCGGCGATGACCGAAGCAGAAGAAGCAGCAGAAGAGTTTATGACCGAGGCTGAAGAAGCGATCGTAAGCGCAATGACCGAGGCAGAGGAAGCAGCAGCAGAGGTTATGACCGAGGCAGAGGAAGCAGCAGCAGAGGTTATGACTGAGGCAGAGGAAGCAGCAGAAGTTATGACTGAGGCAGAGGCAGCTGAGGAAGTTGACTTCAGCGCAGTTACCACTGTATCTGACGGCAAGCTGATCGTCGGAACTGAGGCAGGATTTGCTCCTTATGAATATCTTGTAGGCAACGAGGTCAAGGGTATCGACATGGATATCGCCCAGGCGATCGCAGATGCTCTCGGCGTAGAACTTGAAGTTCAGAACATGGACTTCGACGGAGCTCTCCTGGCAGTACAGCAGGGCAAGGTCGATATCGTCGCCGCTGGCGTTTCTGTCAGCGAAGAGCGTGAAGAGGTCATGGACTTCTCCGTCAAGTATGTGGATTCCAAGGATGTCATCCTTGTCAACAAGGCAGATCCGAAGGTTGAGGAATCTTCCGCGGACGCACTTGAAGGCAAGGTTGTCGGTGTTCAGCAGGGCAACATCGCAGACCTGTGGGTCAGCGAGAACGCTTCTCCGAAGTCTGTACAGCGCTACACCAAGTTTGTCCAGGCGGCACAGGATCTTCTGAACGGCAAGATCGACTGCATCGTTATGGATGAGGCTCCGGCGCTTGAGCTGGTCGCTTCCAATGACGGACTTGAGATCCTTGCAGGCGACGCTCTGTTCGAGGATTCCTACGCAGTAGCCATCAAGAAGGACAACGAGCAGATGAAGGCAGCTGTTGACGCAGTCATCACTCAGCTGCAGGAGAGCGGACAGATGGATGAGATCATTGCTTCTCATTCAACCGCATCCGAAGGCGCTGCCGAGACTGAGGCAGAGGCTGCTGAGACCGAGGCTGAGTAATTAAGCGGGCAGTCACAGCCATATATAAAATGAAATGATTGGAAGGGGCACCCTTTGCAAGGGTGCCCTGTTTATAAGCAGAGAGCCATACTATGGAATTATTAAAATCAATCGGACAGAGTTTTTATAACGCATGGGTCCCCGAACGGCGCTATCTTGCGTACCTGAGCGGTCTGCGCATGACACTGCTGATCTCGCTCTTCGCAGTGATCATCGGTATCGCGATCGGTATCATACTTGCGATAATCAGGGTCTCTTCGAAGCATTCGTCCAATCCGCTCCTGAGCGTCCTGAATGCGTTTGCAAAAGTTTATATCACGGTTATCCGCGGCACGCCCATGATCGTGCAGATCATGATCATCTACAATCTGATCTTCACATCCCCAAACACGAATCCCATCGTGGTCGGCGCGGTCTGCTGCGGCATTAACTCCGGCGCCTATGTGTCCGAGATCATCCGTGCGGGCATCGAGTCGATTCCGATCGGCCAGATGGAAGCCGGCCGTTCTCTTGGACTGACCTACTCTATGACGATGCGGACCATCATCCTGCCGCAGGCCATCAAGAATATCCTTCCTGCGCTCGGAAATGAATTCATCGTTCTGGTCAAGGAAACCTCCGTCATCTCTGTCATCGCTGTCAATGACCTGATGAAGATGGCAGGCTATGTCGGATCCAGGACCTGGGACGTCATCCCGCCGTATGTGATCGCGGCCGCGATCTATCTTATCATGACGCTCGGCCTGTCAGCACTGATGGGCTTCTTCGAGCGAAAGATGGGAAAGGGGGACCGGAAATGATTATCACAAAGAATCTTCAGAAAAGCTTTGGACATCAGCAGGTCCTCCGGGGGATCGACCAGCATATCGAAAAAGGTGAGAAGGTCGTTGTCATTGGTCCGTCCGGATCGGGCAAGTCCACCTTCCTGCGCTGCCTCAATCTGCTGGAAGAGCCTACCGGCGGAGAGATTATCTTCGAGGGAGTCACCCTGACCGATCCGAAGACGGATATCAATAAGATCCGGCAGAGGATGGGCATGGTATTCCAGCAGTTCAATCTGTTCCCGATGAAAACGGTCCGGCAGAACATTACACTCGCTCCGGTCCTGCTTAAGAAAATGAGCCAGGAGGAGGCGGATGCGAAGGCAGAGGATCTGCTGAAGCGCATCGGGCTTCCGGATAAGGCAGACGCCTACCCGGGGATGCTCTCCGGCGGACAGCAGCAGCGTATAGCGATCGCAAGGGCGCTTGCTATGGATCCCGATGTGATGCTCTTTGATGAGCCGACCAGCGCACTGGATCCTGAGATGGTCGGTGAAGTACTTGAGATCATGAAGGAACTTGCAGAAGACGGTATGACCATGGTCGTTGTCACCCATGAGATGGGATTTGCCAGGGAGGTTGGAAGCCGTATCCTGTTCATTGATGAAGGCATTGTAGCCGAAGAGAATACTCCCTATGAGTTTTTCAATAATCCGAAGAACCAGAGGCTGCAGGATTTCCTGTCCAAGGTCCTGTAAAAAGAAGGCTGGCAGCGGCATTTTCTGATAATTGCCTGAGAAAAAGAGAAAGCGGAGCAGATCCGCTTTCTTTTTTATGTATAAGAGCAAGAAATCTAAACACGAAGGCAATAATAAGCAATGAAATGAGTTCGTCTATTTGCTACATTGTAATAGAAATTGCAAGAAGATTTCCGACAAATTGACATAAAAATGACGGAGATCGATGTCAGTATGCAGCAGGAGGAGACGAAATGGGAACTGTTCTGGAGTTTCAGCACATTTCGAAATATTTCCCGGGCGTGAAGGCACTGGATGATGTGAGCTTTCAGGCGTTCGGCGGCGAAGTGCTTGCTTTCCTTGGCGAGAACGGAGCCGGTAAATCGACGCTGCTGAAAACACTCAACGGAGACTATCAGCCGACGAGCGGGACTTATCTGCTGGATGGGGAAGAGAAGCATTACAAATCTCCCCACCAGGCAATTGAGGACGGCGTCAGCATTATCTATCAGGAAAGGCAGATCCTTCTGGAACTGAGCGTAGCCGAGAACATTTACCTCGGACGCATGCCGTCGAATTCTCTGGGCGTGATCAATACCGCGCAGGCAAATAAGATGGCGCAGAAGATCATCGATGATTTCGGCCTGCCGATCAAACCGACAGAAAAGGTCAAGAATCTGTCCATCGCCTACCAGCAGATGGTAGAAATCATGAAGGCTTACAGCAGGGAGAACCTGAGGGTCATTGCATTCGATGAACCGACAGCATCCCTGTCAGACGCGGAGATCCGGAGTCTGTTCGACATCATCCGCAAGCTGAAAGAGGAAGGGCTGGTCGTCCTGTATGTCTCACACCGGATGAGCGAGATCCGTCAGATCACAGATAAGGTGGCGATCTTCAAGGATGGAAGGCATATTGGAATCTATGAAACCAACAAGGCCACGGATGCGGAACTGATCAAACTGATGGTAGGCAGGGATCTGGGCGACATCTATGCGTCCCTGGATAAAGAGAAGGAGATCGGAGATGTCCTGCTGGATGTGGAAAATGTTTCCTCCGACTACGTGAAGCCTGTTTCCTTCCAGCTTCACAGGGGTGAGGTCCTCGGATTCTCAGGCCTTGTAGGAGCGGGCAGAACGGAACTCATGCGGGCGGTCATTGGAGCGGACAAGCGCAAGAGCGGTACGATCCGCCTGAACGGTAAGAAGATTGAGAACAGGTCTCCGAAGGAAGCGATGAGAAACGGCATCATGCTGGTTCCGGAAGACCGCAAGCTGCAGGGGCTTCTCGGCAATCTGGACGTTGCCGGCAACATCGATATCGCGTCACTGAACCAGAATTCAAATGCTCTGGGCATCATTGACACGAAGAAAGAGAAGGAGATGGCTCTTCGGGGCATCAAAGAATTCTCCATCAAGACTCCGTCAATGAACAAGAAAGTCCTGGAACTGTCAGGCGGCAACCAGCAGAAATGCATCGTTGCAAGAGCGGTGGCAACCAGTCCGCAGGTGTTGATCCTGGATGAGCCGACAAAAGGTATAGACGTCGGCGCGAAGAGCGAATTCTATGAGATGATCTGCCGGTTCGCGAAACAGGGGCTCGGCGTGATCCTGATCTCCTCGGAACTTCCGGAAGTTATCGGTCTCAGTGACAGGATCATCGTCATGAGATCTCTGGAGATGTCAGGAGAGGTGCCTGCTTCCGAAGCTACTGAAGACAAGCTGCTTGCGCTGGGAATGGAGGAGTAACGCCATGAATGAAAAGAAGAAAATCACATCGATCATCGGAGGGGACAAGATCGTCCTGGTCGTTGCGATCATCGCCGTGTTCGCTCTGTTCACCTCACTGAACAAGAACTTTATGACCACTCAGAACATGATCAACCTTCTGGTGGCATCTTCCCTGGTCGGTATGGTCGCGATAGGGCACACTTATCTGATCATCGCAAAACAGAATGACCTGTCTCCGGGTTCTCTGGCAGCGTTCTGTGGAGTTACATGTGCGCTCCTGCTGAACAAGGGCTTCCCGATCCCGGTCGCCATGGTGATCACACTTTGCGCAGGAGCAGTTGTCGGACTGTTCAACTCCTGGATGGTCAACCAGATCAAGATCGAGGCGTTCATCGCGACTCTGGTATCCCAGACGATCATCAGAGGTTTTGCCTATATCATCTGCGGAGGTAAACCTGTCGCGATCAAGAATCAGGCGTTCAACAAACTTGGAAATCTCCGCATTCTCCGTCTTCCGATCCCGGTATGGGTCATGATCATCTGTGTTGTAATCTTCGGGTTTATTCTGGCAAGGACCAGGTTCGGACGAAGCGTCTACGCGATCGGCGGCAGCGCCGAAGCAGCCCGCCTTGCGGGACTGAATCCGAAGAGGATCGTCACGACCTGCTTTATCATGATCGGCATGCTCACATCGATGGGCGGCATGCTCTTTGCAGCCCGCATGAATGCAGGGCAGCCGGCGGCAAATGTGAACCTTGAGTTTGACGCCATCACTGCAGTTATCCTCGGAGGAACATCCTTCTCCGGCGGCGTCGGTTCCATGTTCGGAACTGCGCTCGGTATCATCCTGATCCAGGCATTCAACACAGGCCTGATCATGGTTAATGTTGACTCTTTCTGGCAGTATGTCGCAAGAGGCGCACTTCTTCTGTTCGCACTCACATCGGACTATGTCCGCGAGACCAGACGTCAGAAGGCTCTGCTCGAGGCATCCATGAAGAATGCCTGAGCAATCTTAACCGGTTATCAATGTGCCGGACAGCGTGAGATTCCGGCACATAAGATAGATGTAACTATTTTTCATTTGCAAGGAGGAAAAAGCAATGAAGAAAGCAATGAAGCTGATGGCACTTTCGATGGCAGCACTGATGGCAATGAGCATGGGCGCATTCGCAGGCGAGACCGAGGGAGAAGTCTCCTATGATTTCGCAGGCGGCACTGTATACGGCATTTACAAAGCCGGCGACCAGACATGGTTCATCGATGAAGGCGATGCAGCGAAGGCAAAGGTCGAGGCAGACGGCGGTGAATTCATCTATGTTGATGCTAAGATGAGCCCGGAAGAATATCTGAAAGATATCGATAATGCGATCGCTAACAATGCAGCCGGCATCGTTACCTGTATCCCGGATCAGACTCTGTCTCAGGCAGCAGTTGACAAGTGCAAAGAAGCGGGCATCCCGATCGTCGCAGGTGACGACGCTCTGGAAGTTGACGGCGAGAAGATCGCTCCGTGGGTAGGCATCGACGCTTACAATATCGGCGCTGCCAACGGCGAGTGGATCGCAAACTATGCGATCGACAATGGCCTTCTTGACAAGGAAGACACCGGCCTTCTGATCATGACCATGGATACCGTTTCCAGCTGCGTACCGCGTGCTGAAGGCGAACTGGACAAGTGGCATGAACTGTGCCCGGATTTCCCAGAAGACAGAATCTTCACAGCTGACTATGATGGAACCACTGAGAAGGGCAACACTGCATCCGCAGCAATCTTCACCGCTAACCCCCAGATCACGACCTGGCTTGTAACCGGCGCGAACGAAGAGGGAACCATCGGTGCATGCCGTGCTCTTGAAGACGCAGGCCTTGATGCAAACGCATGCGTAGTTGGCCTTGGCGGATACATGGCAAAAGATGAGTGGAACAACAAAGGCGCAGACGGCACCTGCATGAAGGCTGCTGCATACTTCTCCTCCCTGCAGGTAGGCGAAGGAACCGTTATTGTTCTGGAGCAGATCCTCTCCGGTCAGGAACCGACCATGGAGACAGCAGTTCCGGCTACGATCGTAACTCCTGAGAACTACAAAGAAGTAATGGGCAAGGATGCTGAGCCGGCAGAGTGATCCCGAGCAAAACAGCATAGCTTCCATTGAATGAAAAGAGACTGCCGCTTCGAGGGTTTCTCTCTTGGCGGCAGTCTCTGTCTGTCCAGACAATCAGTAAAAATCAGTTTTCTTCCGGATAAAGTCTGTTTTTTCTGTAAACGGAAGGTGTGAGGCCGGTGCTTTTGCGGAAGGCAGAGCAGAAGGTGCTCTCGGAATTCCATCCGGTCTGGATCGCGATATCCTTAACGGAATCTTCTGTCGTACGAAGCAGGAACTTCGCATTGGCAATGCGCGTATTTATTATGTACTGGTGCGGGGTATACCCGGTTTCCTGACGGAATACCCGGGTGAAATAAAACGGACTGACCGCTGCATGCTGTGCCAGGTCATTAAGAGACAGAGGGTACCGGAAATGTTCGCTGATGTATGCGACAGCTGACGCGACAGACTCCTGGGCCGGCAGGTCTTTCTTTACCTGAGGCGCTCCGCGGAGGATCGAGTTCAGGATCGAAGTGATCTGTGAAGAGATCCCTGCTTCATCGATCGGCCTGGAAAGCCGGAAGCACTCATAGATATTCATGAGATGCAGAAAAGCCGGTGAATACTGATCCAGGCTGAACAGAAAACTGCCGTATGCTTCCGTGATGCGGCGGTAGAAGGCTCTTGCCACCTGGCCGTCGAAATGAAGCCAGTAGCATGCCCAGCCGTCTTTGCTGTAATAGCTGTGCGGACTGTAGCAGTCCAGCAGAACAAGCTGCCCGGGATGGGCAGTAAAGGTCATGGAGTGGTTTTTCAGTTCTACAGAACCCTCCTCGACACAGAACAGCTCAAATGAATCAAAACTGCGTCTTATGTTCCGGTAGCCTCCGGTATAGCGGAAGTGTCCGGACGAGAGCGGATAGAGATATACTTCGCGGGCCAGAGTACTGGGCTCGTAGATGTAATAATCAGAATCGGGAGTAACGTGTCTCTCGGATGAGTGCATGATCTTCTCCTTATTACTGTGTATTGGCGTTATTTCAGATTATAGCAGGTTACACGGGCATCTGTCATTTGCCCGGAGATGGAGATTAGTATGAGTGAAGTGAGAATCTGGGAAGAGGATATCATAATCCCGACTTATGAAGCCGGCAAGGCTGATAAGAATCCGATGTTCCTTGAGAAACGTGTGTATCAGGGGTCCAGCGGAAAACTCTATCCGTATCCGACCACTGAGGATATCAGCTTCACCAGGACGGATAAAACATGGCATGCTGTCTGGCTGGAAAACGACTATCTCAAGGTCATGATCCTTCCGGAGCTTGGCGGCCGCATCCAGCGCGCTCTGGATAAGACCAATAACTATGACTTTGTATACTACAACCGTGTGATCAAACCGGCGCTTGTAGGACTTGCGGGACCATGGATCTCGGGCGGCATAGAATTCAACTGGCCGCAGCATCATCGTCCCACGACCTATATGCCGGTGGATCATGTGATCTGTGAGCATGAAGACGGGAGCAAGACACTTCTGTGCAATGATATCGACCAGATGTACGGGACCAAGGGGATCACTTCATTTACCCTGTATCCGGACAAGGCATACATTGAGATCCGCGGACAGCTCTACAACAGGACGAACCTGCCGCAGACATTTCTCTGGTGGGCGAATCCGGCAGTCCCGGTCAATGATAATACCCAGTCGATCTTCCCGACGGATGTTCATTTTGTAATGGATCACGGCAAGAGGGACGTATCCCGGTTCCCCATCGCCCGCGGTGTCTATTATAAACATGACTACAGTGAAGGCGTCGATATCTCCAGGTATAAGAACATTCCTGTCCCCACCAGCTATATGGCGGAGAAGTCTTCTTATGATTTTGTCGGCGGATATGACTATGGCGTGGAAGCAGGTCTGCTTCATGTCGCGGACCATCATGTGTCGCCGGGCAAGAAACAGTGGACCTGGGGCTGCGGAGATTTCGGCAAAGCCTGGGACCGCAACCTGACGGATGAGGATGGACCGTATATTGAGCTGATGTGCGGAGTGTTCACAGACAACCAGCCTGATTTTTCATGGCTCAAGCCTTTTGAAGAGAAGACCTTCACACAGTACTTCATGCCTTACAAGAAGGTAGGAAGAGTGAAGAATGCCACGATCGACGCGGCTGTGAACCTGGAACTGGATGAGGATGGCACTGCGCATGTGATCGCATACGCGACCGCTCCGCATGCTGCAGCCAGTGTGGATCTGTATGTGGATGGAAAACCCGCTTTCTCGCAGGAGACAGAACTGTCTCCGGTTAAGATCTTCGAGGGAACATTTGACACGGGCGTTCATGATGAGACTGCGCTTCGGGTCGTAGTGCGCGATGCAGAAAATATCCTGGTAGAATACCAGCCTGTCAGAGAAGGAATCCCGGAGATGGCGCAGCCTGCCGCGAAGGCGAAGAAGCCGGAGGAGATCCTGACCAATGAAGAGTTGCTGCTGACAGCAGAGCATATCGAACAGTACCGCCATGCCACCTTCCTTCCGGATCCATATTATCTGGAAGCTCTGAAGAGAGATCCGGGCGACATGCGCGTGAACAATGCGTACGGGCTGCTCTTGATGAGACGCGGGAGCTTCGAGGCAGCGGTGCCTTATTTCGAGGCGTCGATAAAACGCGCCACCATGATGACACCGAACCCCTATAACAGCGAGGCGATGTACAATCTGGGACTGTGCCTGCTGTATCTGGGAAGAGAAGACGAGGCGTATGACCGTTTCTATAAGGCCTGCTGGAGCAATGAGATGCAGGAGATGGGCTTCTACTATCTGGCTGCGATCGCCATGAGACGGGGCAAATATGCTCAGGCTCTGGACTTTGCAGATAAGAGCCTGGTCAAGAACGCTCATAATGTGAAGGCAAGAGGCCTGAAAGCATCCGCCCTGAGGAAACTCGGAAGGCAGGACGAGGCGCTTTCATATATCGAATCGAATCTGGAAGTCGATCCGTTTGACTATGTATCACACTATGTCAGATATGAGATCACGCAGGATCCGGAAGACCTTGAGAGAATGCAGAATCTTATGCGGGGATTCTCAGGCAATTACCTGGCAGCCGCAAGAGACTTCCTCGAGGCAGGACTGTCTGAAGATGCGGCAGGGATCCTCAGCCTGTCCGAAAGCGTGCACCCGCTGGCAGACTATTACCGCGGATATGCGCTTCGCGGAACGGATGAAGCTCTTGCAGCGTACCGGAAAGCAGAGAGTGATGATCCGCTCTACTGCTTCCCGAACAAGCTCGAAGACATCCTGGTGCTTGAGGATGCAATCTGCACCCTGAAAGAGCATGGGGATAAAGCTGCGAAGGCTTCCTACTATCTGGGCTGCCTGCTCTATGACAAACTGCAGTATGACAGAGCGATGAAACTGTGGGAAGATTCCGATGCGGCAGACGGCAGCTTCCCGACTGTGCACCGCAATCTGGCTCTGGTTTATTTCAATAAAATGAACAGGGCGCAGGATGCTGTAAGGGAAATGGAGACTGCGTTTGCTCTGGATGAGAGTGACGCAAGGGTATTTCTCGAACTGGATCAGCTGTACAAGAAGATGGATGTGCCTGTGGAGAAGAGACTGGAAGGCTTCAAAGAACATGAAGAACTTCCGCTGAAGAGGGACGATCTTCTGGTAGAAGAGCTGACTTTGAAGAATACGGCGGGACAGTACAGTGAAGTCTATGACACCATCATGAGCCATTCATTCCGTCCGTGGGAAGGCGGAGAAGGCAAGGTTCCGGCGCAGTACAAGACCAGCCTGATCCAGATGGCAGTGCGCGATCTGAAGACAGGAGACGCCGGTGCGGCGAAGGAGAAACTGGAGAAAGCACTGCTCTATCCCGAGAACCTGGGAGAGGGCAGACTGGAAGGTACCAAGGACAATCATATCTGGTACTGGCTCGGCAGAGCCCTCGAAACACTCGGACAAGAGGAAGAGGCGAAGGATGCCTACACACATGCGGAGCTTGGTGAAGACGAGCCGGCGGGCGTACTGTATTACTATGACCAGCCTGCTGATATGATCCTGTTCAAGGGACTGGCGAAGCAGAAACTCGGGAAGACAAGGGAAGCCTGTGCCTGCTTCAATAAGTTAATGGACTATGGTGAGAGACATGTCAATGATGTGGTGGAGCATGATTACTTTGCAGTCTCCATGCCCGACTTCCTGATCTTCGAGACAGACCTGACCAGGAAGAATACTGCTCACTGCTGGTATCTGATGGGCCTGTCCCATCTGGGATCCGGTGAGAAGAAGAAGGCGCAGGAGTGCTTCGAAAAGGCACTGGAATATGAGTATGATCATCAGAATGCAGTCCTGTACGGCAGGATGATCGAAGAGGGACTGATCTGATCAAGTCTGATTTAAGCAAGGAAAAGGCAGGTATACGAGCTGCCACAGATATTCCGGCAGTGAAAGACCGGTAAGAGAGGAGGCACATAAAATGGGCGTACAGCTGGAGAGTGTAACTGTCAATGCATTCAGGCCGTTTGGTACGGTCCTGGAGTTTCTTCCGGGCGACACGAGCAATTTCTATATTGTGGACACAGAACCGGTACAGCCGTGGAGAGTAGCAGTATTCCGCTATTCCAATAAAGAGATCACGAAGATCGAATGCCACCCTACTTCCAAGGAATCATTCGAGCCTCTGAGCGGGATCACTGTACTTCTTGTTGCGGAACATGATGACCCGGAAGACTGCCATGCGTTCATCCTGGACAAACCGGTTGTACTTGCGAAGGGCATCTGGCACCAGACGCTCGCCCTCACACCGGAGGCTACTGTGAAGATCACAGAGAACCTGGAGGTCGAATCGGAATTCTACACCTATGACGAACCGAAGAAAGTGTATCTTGGCTGAACTGTATTAATTGAAATTTTGTGTGTGCATTTGATGTATTCTTCTGGATGTATATCATTTTTTGTGATATTCTTAACAGGCAAAAATCATACGGTACATATGTGCCACAGTTATTTGTCATCAGGAGGATACTGAAATGGGCAAGTTAGACGGCAAAGTAGCAATTATCACAGGTTCCACATCCGGAATGGGACGCGACACCGCTTATCTGTTTGCAAAGGAAGGCGCCAAAGTCGTAGTGACCGGCAGAAATGAAGAGCGCGCGAAAGCGGTCGTTGACAAGATCAAGGCCGAAGGCGGAGAAGCAATCTATGTGATCGCCGATACATCCAACCGCGATGCGGCGAAGGTGATCTATGATGAAACCATGAAGGCATACGGAACCGTTGACATCCTGATCAACAATGCCGGCAAACTGAGCCTTATTCCTGTCCAGGAGATGACCATGGAGGAATGGGATTCGGTATTCAACGTTAACCTGACAAGCGCACTTCTGCTGACTCAGTACTGTGAGCCGGAACTGAAGAAGAACAAAGGCCATATCGTGAATATTTCTTCAGTTGCAGGAACTGCTGCAAAATGGGGACCGATCGCATACTGCACCAGCAAGTTTGCCATGGTCGGCATGACAAGAGCCATGGCACGTGAGATGGGTCCGGAGATCCATGTAAATGGTATCTGCCCGGGAGCGATCCGTACCGCCATGCTGGAGGGATCCGGCGCTGACGCGACCATCGAGTTCATGAAAGCTACTGCACCGCTCCAGAGAGTAGGCGAGGGCAGCGAGATCGCAACCGCATGCCTGTTCTTCGCAACAGAGGATTCCAGCTTCATCACAGGTCAGCTTCTTCGTGTGGACGGCGGAGTAGACGCCTGATGGGCTGAGCGACCTGAATAAAACTGAATTAATAGAGATATAAATTGAAGGGGCTGTAGCACCAGACTATGTTGTGGTGCTACAGCCTTTTCATCATATCGAAGACAAGAAATCATCACAGAATGACCAGCTGCCTCTGGTATTCGCTGCACAGGGGTTTCCCTGTCTTGTGGCACACAAGCATCTCCCAGATGTGAGCTGCATGCAGGTCTTCCTCCAGTCCTTCCGGAAGCTCTTTTGGAAGTTTTGTGATCATCGGCACGGATGACTCCTGTGAGATCCGGTGGAGGAGAGGCTGCGCTGTCTGACGGAAGCCGAGCACACGGGCGTACGCAGCCGGATCGGAAGATTTTTTGATGCCCAGGAGAATATGGATCAATGCCCGTTTTACCCGGGTCAGGGTCACCTGGCGGGTCTTGATGTGCATCGCAAAGGATTCAAAACCTGTGTATTCTCCAAGAAGCGCCCTGATACGGTTCGCCAGGTCAATACCTACATCCTGGTATTCCTCCAGATGATCTTTCAGGCGCAGCAGTGATTCATGAAGAAGAAGATCGAGGTCAGAGGGCACAAGACTGCGGTTTTCAGCAAGCTGCTCTGTCATGAGTTCATATGCATTCTGAGGCATGTAAGGCGTAACGGATTCCTTCCTTGAAAGAGCGCTTCGGATACCCGATGCGGAGGCAGGGGAGGTCAGTCCGGCAGCAGCAAGATCAGCAGTATCCTTCATCGGGAGAGCAGAATCATGGTATCCTGCTCCGAGTCTTGGCACAGGGATCACGGACAGTCTGCTCTTAAGCTGACAGATTGCCTTCAGGTATTCGACAGCGAGGATATTGTTGGGGGACTTCAAAAGATCAGCCGGCACAGTTGTGTCTGCGATCTCTGTTCTTGTATAGGCTTCCACACGTGCCTGGGCGTAGGTCCTGCCTGCGGCAAGCAGTGTCTTCAGCTCCTTCTTATACACATCAGTTTCTTCACGGCTGAAGAAGTCAGCTACCTGACTCAGACACTGAAGATCTTTCTGAATGCTGCGATCAGAAGGAATGGGATTCGTACCCGAACGACAGTGCGTCCACAACGCCAAGTGAGGAGAGAAGTGATACGCCTCCTCTTGCGAAGAATTCAGCACTCCCCGCAGAGACTCTCACCGGCAGTTCCAGGACCAGGTCCGCACCGGCTTTAAGAGCCATTCCGGCACGCGTCCATTTATCCAGAAGAGCAGGTTCCCCGCGCTGGACAAAATCTCCGCTCATGGCAACAACAACATAGTCAGCGCCGGCGCATCTGCGTGCTTCCTGCATCTGGTACAGATGTCCGTTGTGAAATGGATTATATTCTGCGATGATTCCGACTGTCTTCATAAATGTACCTGTGTGTTTTATTCTTCCATATGGTCATGACAATCATGCCACAGGGCAGAAAGATTTGCCATTGTTTTCTTATTTTTCCTTGTGAGAAACCCGGCAGAACGCTATAATGAGGACAGTGTGACATTCAGCCGCGCTCTGCGGGCTGATCGGTTTCTGTTTAATGCTGAAAGGAGTTTCTGGTTATGAGTTTCATAGATGATATTAAAGCTCAGGCAAAGTCGGACAAGAAGAGGATTGTTCTTCCGGAGTATATGGACAGCAGAACATATGAGGCAGCTGTCAAGATCGCACAGGAAGGGATCGCGGACATCGTACTGATCGGTACACCGGAAGAGATCGCTGCTAACAAGGGTGATTATGATCTGACCGGTATCACTGTCATCGATCCGACAACGGATCCGAACCGCCAGAAATATATCGATAAGTTTGTTGAACTGCGCGCAAAGAAGGGTGTGACCCCTGAGCAGGCAGAAGAGCAGATGATGAAGGATTATATGTACTATGCATGCCTGATGTGCAAGTGCGGCGACGCAGACGGAGCTGTCTCCGGCGCATGCCATTCTACCGGCAACACCATCCGTCCGGCACTTCAGCTGCTTAAGACCAAGCCCGGCATCCACAGTGTATCCGGTTTCTTCGTAATGGACGTTCCGGATTGTGAATTCGGTGAGAATGGACGTTTTGTCTTCGCAGACTGCGCAGTCAACGTCGACTTTGATTCTGAGAAGCTCGCAGAGATCGCAATCCTCTCTGCTGATTCATTTAAGGCATTCATCGGCGCTGAGCCGAAGGTCGCTATGCTTTCCTACTCAACCAAGGGCAGCGCGAAGCATGACGATGTCACGAAGGTTGCAGAGGCAGTGAAGCTCGTTAAAGAGCAGCGCCCGGACATCAAGGTCGACGGCGAGCTGCAGTTTGACGCAGCAATCGTAGGATCTGTCGCGAAACTGAAAGCACCGGACAGCGATGTCGCAGGATCTGCCAACACTATCATCTTCCCGAGCCTGGAAGCAGGCAACATCGGCTACAAGCTGGTGCAGAGACTTGCCAAGGCAGGCGCTTACGGACCGGTTCTCCAGGGACTGTCCATGCCGGTCAACGATCTGTCCAGAGGATGCTTCGCAGATGATATCGTAGGCGTAGTTGCAATGACAGCTGTACAGGCACAGAAGGCTTGATCTGTCGGAAACATTGAAGAAGATGTTCTGCGTACCCGCGGAATATGCAGAATAACAGAAACAGAATGATAAGGAGAAATGACATGAAAGTACTTGTTGTGAACTGCGGCAGTTCATCCCTGAAGTATCAGATCATCGACTCTGATACAGAGAAGGTCGAGGCGAAGGGCCTGTGTGAGAGAATCGGTATCGACGGAAGACTGGTTTACCAGCCGGAAGGCGGAGAGAAGGAGATCACAGAAGCTCCTATGCCGACCCACAGTGAAGCAATCCAGATGGTCCTGGATGCACTTGTCAATCCGAAGACCGGTGTTCTTAAGAGCCTGGATGAGATCGAAGCGATCGGACACCGTGTCCTGCACGGCGGCGCTTTCCTGACAGAGTCCAAGATCGTGGATGATTCCGTTATCGAAGCGATCGAAGGAGCTGTCGACCTCGGCCCGCTGCACAATCCGGCAAACCTGATGGGTATCCATGCCTGCCAGAAGCTGATGCCCGGCAAGCCGAATGTAGCAGTCTTTGATACTTCCTTCGGAATGACTCTGCCGGCAAAGGCTTACCGCTATGCGATCCCGACTGAGTATTATGAGAAGTATCACATCCGCCGCTACGGCTTCCACGGAACAAGCCACAGCTTCGTTTCCAAAGAAACGATCAAGTATCTGGGACTTGATCCGGACAACTCCAAGGTCATCGTTGCACATCTTGGCAACGGAGCCAGCATCACCGCTGTAAAGAACAGCAAGTGCGTGGACACTTCCATGGGCGTTACCCCTCTGGAAGGCCTGATCATGGGAACGCGTTCCGGCGATCTGGATCCGGCGATCATCGACTATCTGTGCAGCCATGAGAATCTGACGGCGGCAGAGATGAATACGATCCTGAACAAGAAGTCAGGCGTCATGGCACTCTCCAACAACCTGAGTTCTGACTTCCGTGATCTGGAAGACGCGATGAATGATGGAAATGAAGCAGCCGGTCTTGCAATCGAGGCATTCTCTTACAGAGTTGCAAAGTACATCGGTTCCTACGCTGCAGCCATGAACGGTGTGGACGCGATCGCGTTTACCGGAGGCATCGGTGAGAATGCCGGAATCGTCCGCAGGAAGGTTCTTGAGTATCTCGGATTCCTCGGCATCACCATGGACGCTGAAGCGAATAAGAAGAGAGGCGAAACCTTTGTGCTCAGCACTCCGGATTCAAAGGTAAAGGTCATTGTCCTTCCGACCAACGAAGAACTTTCGATCTGCCGTGAGACAGTACGTCTCGTAAAGGGCTGATAGAACAGGAACTGCCGGATCTTCCGGCAGCAGACACAGACCTGAATCAGTATGAAGACAGGCGGGCCGCCGCAGGGCGGACCCGTCTGTTTTACTGTGTATAATATCCCTTTTCACAGCAACTGAAGGTTGTCTTGTTCCCTGCCGGGCGATATAATTGAACAAGGTATTTTCCGAATTTATCAGAAGGAGGAAGAGTCATATGGCTGCTCATTCTGTAACAGTCGAGCAGACGCTCAGCAAACTTCTTCAGGAGAAGAGATATTCTGCGATCCGGGATGTGCTGGTCACCATGAATCCGGCAGACATCGCGGCGATTTTCAATGAAGTTCCAAGAGAACAGCTTCCGCTTCTGTTCCGTCTTCTGCCCAAGGAACTGGCAGCTGAAACATTCGTGGAGATGGAACCGGAGACACAGGAGCTTCTGATTCATGGCTTCTCTGACAGTGAACTGCATGAAGTGGTGGATGAACTGTATGTCGACGACGCGGTTGACATCGTGGAGGAGATGCCGGCCAATGTGGTAAAGCGTATCCTGGCACAGGCAAGTCCCAGTATGCGCAAGGAGATCAACGAGATCCTCCGGTACCCGGAGAATTCCACCGGCTCCATCATGACTACAGAATATATCTCACTCCGCCCGGATATGACCGTCACGCAGGCGTTCGAGCGTATCACACGGACCGGCGTCGATAAAGAGACGATCTATACCTGCTATGTCACAAAAGAGAGGCAGCTTCTGGGACTTGTGACCGTCAAGGACCTGCTTTTGTGTCCGGATAAGTCAACGAAGGTCGAAGAATTGATGAATCCGCATGTGATCACCGTCTCGACTTTGACTGACCAGGAAGAGACGGCACGGATGCTTTCCAAATATGACTTCCTCGCCATGCCGGTAGTGGACAGCGGCGGGAGAATGGTCGGTATCGTAACATTCGACGATGCTATGGATGTCCTGCAGGAAGAGGTCACAGAAGATATCGAGATCATGGGTGGTATGACGCCTTCGGACAAAACCTATATGCGATCATCGCCTCTGGATCTGTTCAGGCACCGCATACCATGGCTGCTTCTTCTGATGGTGTCGGCAACTTTCACCGGGATGATCATCACCCGATTTGAAAATGCACTTGCCGCGCAGGTGGTCCTTACCGCATTTATCCCCATGCTGATGGATACCGGCGGTAATTCAGGATCACAATCCTCCGTCACGGTAATCCGTGCTATCTCTCTGGGAGAGATTGATTTCCTGGACCTGGCAGCTGTCGTGTGGAAAGAGATCCGGTCCTCTGTGATGTGCGGTATAGCCCTTGCCTGTGCCTGCTTCGGAAAGATCATGCTGATCGACCGTCTGCTGCTGCACAATACAGACGTCACGGTCATGGTAGCTCTGGTTGTATGCTTTACCATGGTGCTGACGGTGATGGTGGCAGAGATGATCGGATGCACACTGCCGATCATTGCCAAGCGGCTCGGATTTGATCCGGCTGTCATGGCCAGCCCGTTTATTACGACGATCGTAGATGCAGTGTCGCTGCTCCTGTATTTCGGGATCGCAAGTGCCCTGCTTTTCAGATAAAACTGCCATGCAGACTGCAGGATAAAAAAGTCATGTAAATGTGCTTGACACTTTATCCTGGCGTGATTATAATAACAAAGTGCGTTTTGAAGGAGATTCTGTCCGATGAAACTGAATCTTACTGATGTACTGCTGGAAGATAAGAAGTTCGACCAGGAAGTACCGATCGAAATTGAAAGACTGGATTATTCATTTGGCTCTTTTCCGATCATGGAGAAGCAGAACATGAGGATCACCGCCGCAAAGGACGGGAAGAAGGTCCTGAATATCCACGGGAGGGCTTCGATCACAGTAAGCATTCCGTGTGACAGATGTCTGGAGGACGTACAGGTCCCGCTGGAACTTGATTTTGATGAGAGAGTTCAGACAGGCGGAGACGAAAGTCCGGCAGCGGCCGAGAGTGTGCCTGAGGATGCTGCGGAAGAAGGATCAGCATTTGAGCCGGACTACTATCTTCAAGGATATTACCTGGACGTGGATAAGCTGCTCTTTGGTGAGGCTCTGCTGAACTGGCCGTCCCGTGTTCTCTGCAAAGAGGATTGTAAGGGACTGTGTCCTGTGTGTGGTCAGAACTTAAACCACGGTGACTGTGGCTGCGTGCGCAAGGCACTTGATCCGCAAATGTCCAAAGTCCTGGATATTTTCAGCAAGTTCAAGGAGGTGTAAACCATGTCGATTTGCCCGAAGAATAAGCATAGCAAGTCTAGAAGAGATATGAAGCATGCTCAGTGGAAGATGGCTGCTCCGACTCTTGTTAAGTGCAGCAAGTGCGGCGCTCTGATGAGACCGCATACCGTTTGCAAAGCTTGCGGCAGCTACAATAAGAGGGAGATCATCAAGGTTGGCGAAGAAGCATAACCCGGATCTGATTATTGTATAAGGCAGGGGATCGCGAAGAGCGGTCCCCTTTTTCTTGCTTTTTAGTCCTCGATATAGTAATATTTTTCAGATATGGAGGGCCTGACAATATGGAAGAAAAGATCAGGATCGCAGTCGATGCGATGGGCGGTGACAATGCTCCCGGAGAGATCATCAAGGGCGTTATTGCTGCCGTAAATAAAACAAAAGAGCTTTCAGTCATCCTGGTTGGGCGCCAGCAGGCAATTGCTTCATGCCTGAACGGACAGTCCTATCCGCAGGGTGCCATAACCGTGAGAAATGCGGAAGAAGTTATCGAGACTGCGGATCATCCCGTGGAAGCCATCCGGCACAAGAAGGATTCTTCGCTGGTGGTCGCCCTTCAGATGGTCAGAAAAGGAGAGGCGGATGCCTGTATTTCCGCCGGCAATTCCGGTGCAGTCCTGGTAGGCGGACAGGGAATCGTCGGAAGGATCCGCGGCGTACAGAGGCCTCCCTTTGCTTCTGTCATGCCCACACAGAATGGAGCCATGATGATGCTTGACTGCGGAGCCAATGTTGATGTCAGACCGGAGCATCTTGCTCAGTGGGCGGTGCTTGGAAGCATCTACATGAAGCATGTGGAAGGGGTGAAGGATCCCAGGGTCGGTATCGTCAATATCGGTGCCGAAGAGGAGAAGGGCAATGCCCTTGTGAAAGAGACCTTCCCGCTTCTCAAAGAGATGGACAGTGAGGGCAGGATCAGGTTTACCGGAAGCTGCGAGGCCAGGGATATCCCGGTGGGTGTCTGTGATGTCGCGGTCTGCGACGGTTTTACCGGCAATGTTGTCATCAAGATGTATGAGGGCGTTGCGAAAGTACTGCTTTCAGAAATAAAAGGAGCGATCTATTCCACCACAAAGAGTAAGATCGGCGGCCTGCTGATCAAGGACGTGCTCAAGGGAACACTGAATAAGTTTGATGTGACCCGGTACGGAGGGGCGCCTCTGCTGGGACTTAAGAGCCTGGTCGTCAAGATGCACGGAAGCGCTAAAGCGGCCGAGGTGGAAAACGCGATCTATCAGTGCATACAGTTCCACAAGGAAGATATCACCGGAAAGACGGCGAAGTATGTGGAAGAACAGGCAGGATAACTGAGGAGGAATCAGTATGGAATTTGAAAAACTGCAGCAGATCATTGCGGATGTGTTAAGTGTCGATCTTGATGAGATTACCCCTGAGACAACTTTCAAGGATGATCTCGGCGCGGACAGCCTGGATGTCTTCCAGATCATAATGGCTGTTGAGGAAGAATTCGGCATTGAGATCCCGACAGAGGAAGCTGAGAAGATCAATACAGTCGGGGATGCTGTCGAGGCCATCAAGGGGGTTGTCGGCTGACGGCCTTCAGATGATTGATATGAACAAAATAAATGCAGAACAGCTGGAGCGGACGATCGGTTACCGCTTCAGTGACAGATCGATGCTCAGACAGGCTCTGAGCCACAGTTCTTATGCAAATGAACATAAGGCTGAGGGCGCCGGAGACAATGAGCGTCTGGAATTTCTGGGGGATTCCGTGCTGGAAGTAGTCAGCTCTGAATTCCTCTATTTGACGTTTCCGGAAATGCCGGAGGGAAAGCTGACAAAGCTGCGCGCGAGTCTTGTCTGTGAAGCAACGCTTGCTTTCTGCGCAAGAGAATTCGGCCTTCCTGATTACCTGCTGCTTGGAAAAGGTGAAGAGCATACAGGAGGCAGAGGGAGAGACTCCATCGTGTCGGATGCCCTGGAAGCACTGATCGGCGCGATTTTCCTTGACGGAGGCATAGACGAGGCAAAGTCATTTATTAAGCGCTTTATACTGACGGATTTCGAGCATAAGAGAATGTTCACGGACAGTAAGACAATTCTCCAGGAGATCATACAGAGGGATTATAAAAACAGTGACGTCAGGTATATCCCGGCCGGCGAGTCGGGACCTGACCATGATAAGCATTTTACTGTCGCGCTGGCACTGGACGGGGAAGAGCTGGGAAGAGGTGTGGGAAGCACCAAGAAAGCTGCCCAGCAGGAGGCTGCGTACAGAGCGCTGATTGAACTGAAGAGCAGAGGTGTCAGTATATGTATCTGAAGAGTCTGGAACTGCATGGCTTCAAGTCATTCGCCAATAAAATCGTGCTGCAGTTTCACAACGGAATCACAGGCGTCGTAGGACCGAACGGTTCGGGCAAGTCGAACGTATCGGACGCGATCCGCTGGGTCCTGGGTGAGCAGTCCGCGAAACAGCTTCGCGGCGGTTCCATGCAGGACGTTATATTTTCCGGCACGCAGTCGCGCCGGCCGATGAGTTATGCCTATGTGGCGATCACTCTGGATAACGCAGACCACGCGCTCCCCATTGATTATGAGGAAGTCACGGTGGCGCGCCGGCTGTACCGGTCCGGTGAGTCAGAATACCTGATCAACGGGACGACCGTCAGGATGCGCGATATCCAGGAGATGTTTTTCGATACCGGTATCGGCAAAGAAGGTTATTCACTGATCGGACAGGGTCAGGTCGAGAAGATTCTGAACGGCAAGCCGGAAGAGAGAAGAGAGCTGTTTGACGAAGCTGCAGGAATCGTCAAGTATAAACACCGCAAGACAACGGCTGTTAAGAAACTGGAGAGTGAACAGGCAAACCTTGTCCGTGTAAATGACATTCTCTCAGAACTGAACAGACAGGTCGGTCCTCTGAAACAGCAGTCGGAGACAGCGAAGATCTATCTTGCCAAGCGGGAAGAGATGAAGATCTGCGACGTGAATCTGTATCTCGTCGAGAACGAGCAGTACGAGCAGAATCTCAAAACTGCGAACGCGAAGCTGGAGACTGCCAGGAACAGCCAGCAGGATACCAACGACCAGCTTGCTTTAGCGAAGGCTCAGTATGAGCAGACACAGGAAGAGATCGCCGGGATCGATGAATCTGTAACACAGACTAATGAAGGTCTGTCACAGGCAAAACTGGACCGCCAGAATCATGCAGGCAGGATCGATCTTGCAAATGAGCAGATCCAGGCCATGGACCGCAGTGATGAAGAACTGAAGGTCAGGTCCTCCAGACTGAAGACGGAGACAGAGCAGAGAAAGACACAGCTTCGGACGTCAGAACAGAGGAAGAAGGACCTGGATGCCGAGGCCGGAACATGTGCTGAACAGATGGAGGAAGCAGAGAAGGATCTGGCTTCTCTTGCTGCGCAGATCGCTGACATTACGTCCGGCATCAATGAACGCAAAGAACAGATCATCAGAATTCTGAACGAGCGTACCGGAATCCAGACAGGCAGGCAGAGAGCTTCGACCATGATGGAGCAGATCTCGCTGCGTGAATCGGAACTGAACAGCCGTGAACTTACTCTCCGGAGCGATGAAAAAGAGCAGAATGAGAGTAAGGACAGCCTTGAGGGACAGACGGAAGGCGCAAAGAAAGAATCAGAATCTCTCCGTGAAAGATATGAGCGCCTGAACGGGGAACTGCAGACTGTACACAGAGAATTCCTGGAAGGCGGAGAGAAACTTGCGCATATGCGCGACGACTACCAGAGAGAGTGCTCCCGCCTTGACACACTGCGCTCCATCACAGAGCGCTATGAAGGATACGGGGTATCCATCAAGAGGGTTATGGAACAGAAGGACCGTGTCCCGGGGATACTCGGCGTTGTGGCAGACCTTATCCGTACCTCGAAAAAGTACGAACTGGCAGTGGAGACTGCCCTGGGCGGAAGTATCCAGAATATTGTTACCCGCGATGAGCAGACAGCAAAGCAGATGATCTCATTTCTGAAAGAGAACCGCTTCGGAAGGGCGACCTTCCTTCCGCTGACTGCGATGAAGAACAGCAGGGATCTCCGGGACGTCAGTGTTCTTGATGAACCCGGCGTGATCGGGCTTGCATCCTCCATCGTTGAGTGCGACGAACAGTACAGGGATCTTGCTAAGAATCTTCTGGGGCGTACCGTCGTGGTGGAGACGATCGACCAGGCGATACGGATCGCGAGGCAGTATCACTATTCTCTCCGGCTGGTAACGCTGGACGGAGAACTGCTCAGCCCCGGCGGCTCCATGACAGGCGGCGCTTTTAAGAACAACAGCAATCTTCTGGGCAGGCGCCGTGAGATCGAAGAAGAGACGAAGAAGACGGCGAAGCTTAAGGCTCAGATGGATGAACTCTCGGCAAAAGTCGAGGAGAATCATACCAGGAGAAACCGCCTCAGGGACGAGATCGCCGCAGTATCGGGACTTCTCCAGAAAAATGAATTCGACATAAGTTCTCTGAACCAGAGGATGAAGGATCTTGCCGGCAGGATGGAAGAGACCAGGACGGCGAGAGAGCAGATCTCAAGAGAAAGAGAACTGATAAGCGAAGAGAAGAAGAAACTCGAGAGCGAACAGGCACAGAGCGGCGAGAGCCTGGAGAAGAGTGACGCGCTTGAGAAGAAGACGAACGAAGAGATCGCCGCGATGGAAAGCAGCCTGGAAGAACTGACGCAGAAGCAGTCCGGCCGGGAGGAGTCGCTGTCCAGGATCAGAGTCAGGATCGCGGGCTATAATCAGGAGAAGAACTTCATAGCACAGAATCTGAGGCGGCTCGAAGAAGAGATCAGAGTCCGCACTGAGGAAGCGGAAGGGATCGCTGCCAGACTGTCAGGCAATGAAGAGGCCAGAGAGAAAAAGAGGCAGGAGATCGCATACCTGACGCAGCAGATCGCTGGTACTAAGAAAACGGAAGAGGAACTGACTGCCAGACTGAAGGACCTGGGCCTGAGGAAAGAGCAGAAAATGAATGAGCAGAAGTCTTTCTTCGAGCGCAGGGAAGAACTCAATGAGCAGGTCATGCAGCTTGACAGAGAGATCTTCCGGCTGGAGGAACAGCTCAGAAAGCTTGAGGAGAGCCGTGAGAAGAGCGCGGAATACCTCTGGGAAGAATATGAATTGACGCCTGTCCAGTGCAGGGAACTGAAGAGAGATGACCTCGGATCAAGAACTGCCATGCAGAAGCAGCTTGCCACTCTGAAGAGGGAGATCAAGGCACTTGGCAATGTCAATGTCAACGCGATCGAGGAGTACAGGGAACTGTCTGAGCGCCACGAGTTCCTGACCTCTCAGCATGAGGACCTTGTCAAGTCAGCGCAGGACCTCCAGAAGATCATAGAGCAGCTGGATGAAGGAATGAGGACGCAGTTCAGGGAACAGTTCGAGAGGATCAGGGTTGAGTTTGACCAGACCTTCCGTGAACTGTTCGGCGGTGGCAAAGGTACGCTGGAACTTGTGGAGGATGAGGATATCCTGGAAGCGGGCGTACGGGTGATCGCCCAGCCGCCGGGCAAGAAGCTGCAGAATATGCTTCAGTTGTCAGGCGGAGAGAAGAGCCTTACTGCGATCGCTCTGCTGTTTGCGATCCAGAACATGAAGCCTTCCCCCTTCTGTCTGCTGGATGAGATTGAGTCTGCGCTGGATGAAGCCAATGTGGACCGCTTCGCGAAGTATCTGCATAAGCTTACAAAACACACACAGTTTATTATTATCACACACCGCAGAGGCTCCATGTCGTCCTGTGACCGTCTGTACGGTATCACCATGCAGGAAAAGGGTGTATCTGCTCTGGTGTCGGTGGATCTGGTTGAAAACTCACTAACCTGAAAGGAGTCAGCAGACAATGGCAGAAGAAAAGAAGGGATTCTTCAGGCGTCTGGTTGACGGACTGTCGAAGACAAGAAGCAGCATTGTATCCGGTTTCGACAATATCTTTGCCGGCTATTCATCCATCGACGATGATTTTTATGATGAGATCGAGGAGATCCTTGTCATGGGGGACATCGGGATCAAGGCGACCACGAACATCATCGATGAGCTGAAGGAAAAGGTGAAGGAGGAGCATATCCGCGATCCGAAGGAGTGCCGCCAGATCCTTATGGATTCCATCAAGGCACAGATGAATGTGGAAGAAACCGACTATGCCTTTGAAAACCAGAAGAGCGTTGTGCTGGTGGTCGGCGTAAACGGCGTCGGCAAGACGACCAGCATCGGTAAACTGGCAGGTCTTCTTCAGGCTGAGGGCAAAAAGGTGATCATGGCTGCCGCGGACACGTTCCGCGCTGCTGCCGGCGAACAGCTCACAGAGTGGGCTCAGAGAGCCGGAGTTGCCATTGTATCCGGACAGGAAGGTTCAGACCCCGGATCGGTAGTCTATGACGCTATCGCTTCAGCCAAGGCCAAGGATGCGGACATCCTCCTGGTCGATACGGCAGGCCGCCTGCACAATAAAAAGAACCTGATGAACGAACTGGGCAAGATCAACCGTATCATCGACAGAGAGTATCCCGAAGCATACAGGGAGACACTGGTGGTACTGGACGGTACGACAGGACAGAACGCTCTGTCGCAGGCCAGGGAATTCCAGGCTGTTACACCGGTGAGCGGGATTATCCTCACAAAACTGGACGGGACTGCCAAAGGCGGTATCGCTGTGGCGATCCATGCCGAACTTGGGATCCCGGTCAAGTATATCGGAGTCGGAGAGAACATCGACGATCTGCAGAAGTTTGATGCAGACGCATTTGTCAGCGCACTGTTCGATATCGCGCCGGCGGAAACGGCTGAAGGGGGACTGTCATAATTATGAAGAAGATGCTGACGCTGGAGGCTTTTGAACAGGCTTCAGAGATCGTAAGAAAAGTAACCAACGACACCTCGCTCATGTACAGCGATTATTTCAGTTCGATCTGCGGCAACAAGGTTTATCTGAAACCTGAGAACATGCAGGTCACAGGCGCGTACAAGATCCGCGGAGCCTATTATAAGATCAGCACTATGAGCAAGGAAGACCGCGCGAAGGGTCTCATCACCGCTTCCGCGGGCAATCACGCGCAGGGAGTCGCGTATGCCGCCAAGAAATACGGATGCAAGGCAACCATCGTGATGCCGACCACCACTCCGCTGATCAAGGTGAACCGCACCAGGAGTTACGGGGCGGATGTGATTCTTCAGGGCGATGTATATGATGAATCCTGCAATTACGCGATGAAACTCGCCAAGGAACAGGGTTACACCTTTGTACACCCGTTTGACGATCCCACGGTCGCTACAGGCCAGGGGACCATCATGATGGAGATCTTCAAGGACCTTCCGCTCGTGGAATATGTCCTTGTCCCCATCGGAGGGGGCGGACTTGCGACCGGTGTCTCCACACTTGCGAAACTGCTGAACCCGAACATTAAAGTGATCGGGGTCGAGCCTGCCGGTGCCGCCTGCCTCAAAGAGTCATTCAAAGAGGGGAAAGTCGTAACACTTCCTTCGGTCAGCACCATTGCCGACGGTACAGCTGTGAAGACTCCGGGAGAAAATGTATTCCCGTATCTGCAGCACAATATCGATGACATCATAACGGTTGAGGACGACGAACTGATCGTTGCCTTCCTGGACATGGTCGAGAACCATAAGATGATCGTTGAGAATTCCGGGCTGCTCACAGTAGCTGCCCTTAAACACCTCAAATGCAGGGGGAAGAGAGTAGTGTCTGTACTTTCGGGCGGCAACATGGATGTTATCACCATGTCTTCCGTCGTACAGCACGGACTGATCCAGAGAGACAGGATCTTCACTTTCTCTGTCATGCTTCCTGACAAGCCGGGCGAACTGGTACGCGTGGCGACGCTGATCGCAGAGAATCAGGGCAATGTTATCCGTCTTGACCATAACCAGTTTGTAAGCACCAACCGCAATGCTGCGGTGAAGCTTACCATAACGCTGGAAGCATTCGGAACAGAGCATAAGCAGAAGATACTCGAAGCTGTCTCGGCAGCAGGGTATACAGCAGCCCTGGAGAACGCGACGCTTTAAGCAGTTTCTGCCTGCCAGTCAGGAAAAGTATTTGTCTTTATGTCAACAGAAAATACTTGACACGCCTGCACGATTCGTGTATTTTAAGCAGGTGGCGATTCAACGCAGTGGGAATCTCCCCACTGCGTACTGTTTTTCGTAGTCGGATGATATGGAAAAGATTGTAGAACAGACGCTTCTGTATGACTTCTACGGAGAGCTGCTGACTGTACATCAGAGAGAAGTGTATGAAGATGTAGTACTCGGGGATCTCGGATACAGTGAGGCGGCGCAGGAATACGGCGTTTCCAGGCAGGGAATCCATGATCTGGTGAAGCGGGTCGACAGACAGCTTGCAGGTTATGAGGAAAAACTTCATCTGGTGGACCGTTTCCTGAGAATACAGAAGGAAGTTGCCCAGATAAGAGAACTTGCGTCAGGCAGTTCATTTGCGCAGAGGGAAGCATCCGAGGTCACACAGATCTGCGACCGGATCCTCAGCGAACTTTAAGGGATTGTATATGGCATTTGAGAGCTTATCAGACAAACTTCAGAATATATTCAAGAACATGCGCCGCAAGGGAAGACTTACGGAAGAGGATGTCAAGGCATCCCTGAAGGAAGTCAAGATGGCACTGCTTGAGGCGGACGTCTCGTTCAAGGTCGTCAAGACCTTTATGAAGAGTGTTCAGGAGAAGGCAGTCGGACAGGACGTGATGAACGGCCTGAATCCGGGACAGATGGTCATCAAGATCGTCAACGATGAACTGACTTCGCTGATGGGCTCAGAGTCAGCCCAGCTTCAGCTCAATAACGGCTCTGAGATCACAGTCATCATGATGATGGGTCTCCAGGGAGCCGGCAAGACGACAACATGTGCGAAGCTCGCTTCCCAGCTTAAGAGCAAGGGACGCAGACCTCTTCTGGCGGCATGTGATATCTACAGGCCTGCAGCGATCAAACAGCTGCAGATCAGCGGTGAGAAAGTCGGCATACCGGTCTTTGAGAGGGGAACACAGATCAGTCCGCCGCAGATTGCTGCAGAGGCTGTTGATTATGCGAAAGACAACGGATTTAACGTTGTGATCCTGGATACGGCAGGACGGCTCCAGATCGATGAAGCGATGATGGAGGAACTGCAGCAGATCCGCCAGACAGTCACTGTGGATCAGACGATCCTTGTGGTCGACGCCATGACCGGTCAGGACGCTGTCAATGTAGCGGCTGCCTTTGAGGAGAAAATCGGAATCGACGGCGTCATCCTAACCAAGATGGACGGTGATACCAGAGGCGGCGCAGCTCTTTCGATCCGTGCAACCTGCGGCAAGCCGATCCTCTACGTAGGCATGGGCGAGAAGCCGGAAGACCTTGAGCAGTTTTATCCAGACAGGATGGCGTCAAGGATCCTTGGCATGGGCGATGTGATGAGCCTGATCGAGAAGGCGGCAGCCAATATCGACGAGCAGCGTGCCAAAGAGATGGAGAGCAAGTTCCGCAAGGCGTCCTTTGGCTTTGACGATTACCTCGAGTCGATGGCGCAGATGAAGCAGATGGGCGGAATGAGTTCCATTCTTCAGATGATGCCGGGCGTGGGCGGTTCACAGCTCAGCCAGCTGGAAGACCAGATCGACGAGAAGCAGATGGACAGGACTGAAGCCATCATTCTCTCCATGACTCCCCGCGAGAGAGCGAATCCGGATCTTCTGAACCAGTCGAGAAAGATCAGGATCGCAAAGGGTGCAGGCGTTGACATCAGTGAAGTCAACAAGCTTGTGAAACAGTTCGACCAGGCACGCAAACTGATGAAGCAGTTCGGCGGACAGCTGAAAGGCAAGAAGAGGGGCGGCTTCAAACTTCCCTTCGGAGGCGGAGGCCTCTTTTAAGCAGATTGAATCTGTCACAGACAGTTCAAATAGAGAATAACATATTCATTATATTTCAGGAGGAATTATAAAATGGCTGTAAAGATCAGACTTAGAAGAACCGGTAAGAAGAAGGCTCCTTTCTATCGCATCGTTGTCGCGGATTCAAGATCTCCGCGTGACGGACGCTGCATCGCTGAGCTGGGAACCTATGATCCGAAGCAGGAACCGAGTGTCTTCAAGATCGATGAGGAGGAAGCAAAGAAGTGGCTTGCCAATGGCGCTCAGCCGACTGCTGTAGTCGGAAAGCTGTTCAAGATCGCCGGCATCGAGAAATAATCAAAGGGGAATCGAATGAGAGAGTTGGTTGATACTATTGCAAAAGCTCTTGTCGAACACCCTGATGAAGTAGAAGTCACAGAAAAAGCAAGCGGGAGATCCATCCTGATCGAGCTTAGAGTTGCCCCCTCAGACATGGGCAAAGTCATTGGCAAGCAGGGACGTATCGCGAAGGCGATCCGTTCTGTGGTAAAAGCCGCAGCTTCCAGGGACGACAAGAAAGTGATCATCGATATTATAGAGTAAGATGACCCGGGATCCGCCGAGTCCGGACGTTCCGGACAAGCGGGTCCTTTGCTTATTCTGCATGACCTGGAACGGAAAAGGATCTGTTTATGTTAGATTATCTGAAGATCGGAGGGATCATTTCCACACACGGCCTCAAAGGAGAAGTGAAAGTATTTCCGACAACCGAGGACGTGCGGAGGTACGATGATCTCGACACTGTCTATATAGAGATGCCTCACGGAAGGCTTCCGGTGCATGTGGAACATGTCAGGTATTTCAAAAACCTGGTGATCGTCAAGTTCCGCGGCCTTAACCGGATCGAGGACGTCCAGCCCTATCTGAAACATGATCTCTATGTTTCCAGGGAGGATGCGATCGAACTGAAGGAAAATGAATACTTCGTAGGTGACGTGATCGGCCTGAAAACCATCACGGATGACGGACGTATTCTGGGAACGCTGGAAGATGTTCTGGAGACAGGCGCAAATGACGTATATGTCATTTCATCCGCAGAGGATCCCAAAAAAGAGATCCTGCTTCCGGTCATCAGAGACGTGATCCTGGAGATCAATCCGGAAGAGGGCTATATGAAGGTCCATATGCTTCCGGGACTTGAGTGAGCAGACAGAGAAATGAGACAGAAACATAAAACGGTTCTCTCCGTGATCGGACTGATCCTGGCATCATTTTTCCTGCTGGTGGGACGAAGCGCCCAGTGGGCTCTGGATGAATGGGGCAATCTGAATCTGGATGAGATCCTCTATACCATGACGCAGCCTCTTCGAGGTACGGACAAGGGAATCGTACTGAACTATGTGGTCTATGCAGTCATCCCTGCCGCAGCAGTCCTGCTGGCAGGCGGAGCTGTGTATGCATTCCTGAAAAGACGCCGGAAGAACATTCCTGTCATAGCTGTGCTTCTGGTCTGTACGGCAGTATTCGGGATTTTTCAGACTGTCCGTTTCTGCAGGAAGCTGGGTGTGATCGACTACCTGAAAAACAGCAAAGAACGTTCCTCTTACATCGAGGATAACTATATAGACCCGGAGGATGTGAAGCTCACATTTCCGGATAAAAAGAAGAACCTGATCTATCTGTATCTGGAGTCGATGGAAGTTGCCTACAGCGACACGTCAGAAGGCGGGATATTTGACGTCAATTATATTCCCGCGCTGACACAGATCGCCAAAGATGCAGAGGATTTCGGCGGATCGGCTGATACCGGCCTGAACGGGGCGTCTTCATGGAAATATACGACATGGACCATGGGCGGCATGTTTGCCGCTACAATGGGGCTTCCCCTGAAGATCCCGCTGGAGACGCAGGGTGTGGACACCAACTATATGAGCACCCAGGAATCCTTCTTCCCGGGCATCACCTCCCTTGGAGACATCCTGAAAGAAGAGGGGTATGTAAATGACCTCCTGATCGGCTCAGATGCCACCTTCGGTGGCCGCAGGCTTTATTTCTCTGAGCACGGGGATTATGAGATGCATGATTACCTGTATTATCAGGATCATGGCCTTCCGCCCGGATACAAAGCGTTCTGGGGATTTGAGGATGAAAAGCTGTTTGCGTTTGCCAAAGACAGGCTGGGAGAACTTGCCTCGTCGGATCAGCCGTTTAACCTGACTATGCTCACGGTGGACACCCATTATCCCAATGGCTATAAGTGCAGGCTCTGCAAGGATACCTATGACTCGCAGTATGCAAACGCGATTGTCTGCGCTGACTCCCAGGTGTCGGAGTTCCTTGCCTGGTGCAGTCAGCAGGACTGGTATGAGGATACTGTGATCATTGTATCAGGAGACCATCCGACGATGGCTACCTTCTGCGACGGGGCGCCGCAGGACTATACGAGAAAGGTCTATACGGCCTACCTGAACGCGGCTGTGGAACCTGTGCGGGATGAGAAACGAGAGTATTCTACGGTTGACAATTTCCCGACGACTCTGGCCGCCATGGGAGTTCAGATCGAAGGAGACCGGCTGGGGATGGGAACCAACCTGTTCTCGGACCTGGATACTCTGGATGAGAGAGACGGAGCTGAGCTGATTGAGAGTGAACTGTCCAGGACGTCCTCATGGATGAGCGCACAGGCGCATGTCGAGCCTGTCACGGCGGATATAACTTATGATCCTTATGACGAGGAGAACAGGAAACTCTCATTTACCATCCGCAATGTGTCCAGTGACCGGATTGACGGATTCCGCTGCTGTATGCGCATGTACGGCTACAAGGTCCGGACAGGTAATGATTACATAGAATGGATCAGTGCTGAGCCGGATTCAGACGGTGGATGGCATGCCGAGTGGACTGTTCCTGCTGCGCAGGCATATTCCGGCATCATCAAGCTTCAGTCGACCTGCATGGTGGACGGAGCCAGAAGCCATGTGCTTGACCTGCATTATTACCATATGTCCTTTGACGAGGGCGGAGGCAACGTTGAGTGGTATGAGTGCGATACATCCGGCAACAGGCTGGAAGGCGGGCAGGGCAATGTGGAAGGATGAGGTATTGAGTTGAACTTTCATGTACTGACGCTGTTTCCCGAGATGATCGAGGCAGCATTTACCACCAGCATAACCGGCAGGGCCATGGCATCCGGGCTGCTGAACCTGAATGCCGTGAATATAAGAGATTACGCCGAGGAGAAGCGAAAGGGGCGTATCGATGACTACTCCTATGGCGGAGGCGCCGGGATGATCATGCAGGCAGAACCTGTGTACCGCGCTTTTTGTGCTGCCGCGGCAGGTCTTGAGAATCCCCGGGTACTGTTCATGACGCCCCAGGGCAGGACATTTGACCAGCATTTCGCTGCAGAACTTGCACAGGAGAAGGATCTGGTTTTTTTATGCGGGCATTATGAAGGAATCGATCAGAGAGTGCTGGATGAGATCGTAACCGATGAAGTGTCCATAGGAGATTATGTCCTCACAGGCGGAGAGCTTCCGGCCCTTGTCATGATGGATGCGATCGCCAGGCTGGTCCCGGGCGTACTGAGCAATGAAGATTCGGCTCAGACAGAGAGCTTCATGGGAGACGGGCTTCTTGAATATCCCCAGTATTCACGGCCCGAGGAGTGGCACGGAAAACAGGTGCCGCCCATCCTGCTGTCAGGCGATCACGGAAAGGTGGACCGCTGGAGAAGGGAACAATCGCTGCTGCGGACGGCGCAAAGGCGTCCTGACTTATGCGGCGGAGCTGTCCTGGATAAGAAGGACAGGAAGTTCATCCGCGAAGCAGGATTGGAAGAGTATTATGATATATAGAAAGAGGAACGGAAAATGCTGAAACAGATATCCTTATACGCAGAGAATAAAAAGGGGACGCTGGAACATATCACAGCGATCCTCCTGGAGCATGATATTAACATACTTGGATCCATGACGGATGACGGGGCTGAGTACGGTGTTAACCGCATGGTCGTGTCATCTCCTGATGTGGCGATGAACGCACTGACGCAGGCCGGATATCTGTGCTCTCTGAAAGATGTGATCGGAGTGGAGATCGAGGATAAGGTCGGAAACCTGAACAGTCTTCTGAAGACTCTGCTTGAGATGAATATCAACGTATACTATCTGTATCTTTCTTTCGACCGTAAGAGCGGACTTCCGATCATGGTATTCAGTACCGATGATATATGGGAAGTGGAAGAAGGGCTGCGGGGCAAAGGCTATAAAGTAGTTGAAGAATCCGCGATGAGCTGAGAAAAAGATCCCGCCTGATGGGCGGGATCTTTATAACTTCGACGGTCAGGATATGATAGTTCCGGCTTCACCGTGCAATGCTTCCACAGCATGTTCAATGGAAGTGATGACTGCCTGGCGGCCTGCTTTCTGTGAGACAAAGTTCACGCTCGCCTCCATCTTCGGAAGCATGCCCTTCTCGTCAAACTCGCCGTCATCGATATAGGTGCGTGCCTGGGCGGCAGATATATGTCCAAGAGGCTGTCTCTGATCCGTATTATAGTGAATGGAGACCTGTTCCTCGGAAGTCAGGATCATGAGCATGTCGGCGTCGGTGAGGTCTGCCAGTTTTCCTGCGGTAAGATCTTTTTCAACAATAGCGCTGGCGCTCTTGAGCCTGTGCGGCTGTTTGAGGACCGGGATGCCGCCTCCGCCGCCTGCGATGACGATCTGGCCTGCTTTGACAAGAGCGTTGATCGCGTCGATCTCTACAATATCAACCGGCTTCGGGCTGGCTACGATACGTCTGAATCCCTTTCCGGGATCTTCGACGACATAGTTGCCCTTTGCCTCTTCCGCATCGGCTTCTTCCCTCGTAAGACAGCGTCCGATCACTTTGATGGGATGATAGAATGCATCGTCATAGGGGTCAACGATTACCTGTGTGATGATCGTTGATACGGTCCTGTAGATGCCCCGGGAGATCAGCTCTGTGCGGAGCATGTTCTGGATATCATATCCGATGAAACCCTGGCTCATGGATGAGCAGATAGACATCGGCGCATTGCTGGTCTCGTGATTCTTCGCGTATTCATTCAGCGCGGTATGGATCAGACCGACCTGCGGCGCATTGCTGTGGGTAATGATAAGCTGGCATCCATCTTCGATCAGGTCGGCAAGAACTTTTACAGAAGAATGTACCGCTTTATACTGCCCGGGAAAATCTGTTCCCAGAGCCTGGTGACCAAGTGCAACAACAACGCGTTTCTCACTCATAATCCAACTCCTTCGCCTGGCTGAAGACAGCGCACATTGTCCGGCGCTGCGATATTCTTTGTTATTATACCCAAAGGGAAGGCTTCTGACAACTTAATCAACTTAATGCAGAGTGAAGAGTGAAAGAGGCTTTGCAGATCCGGTACGGGAAACGGGCAAGAAGCAGCCGGGAATGTGAATTGACACTTATTCGAAGGATTGGTAAGATAAGTCGTTATATCAGATGAATCAACTCAGACAGGAGCAGCGGCATTGAGCAATCTAAGAGAAGAGATAGAGAAGAGAAGAACATTTGCGATCATATCCCACCCTGACGCAGGAAAAACGACTCTGACAGAGAAGTTCCTGCTCTACGGAGGGGCCATCAATCTTGCCGGTTCAGTCAAGGGTAAGGCGACCGCCAGGCATGCAGTCTCCGACTGGATGGAGATTGAGAAGGAGAGAGGTATCTCTGTCACCAGCTCCGTACTGCAGTTCAATTATGGCGGATACTGCATCAATATCCTGGATACCCCCGGTCATCAGGACTTCTCGGAGGATACCTACCGGACTCTTATGGCGGCAGATTCCGCTGTGATGGTCATAGACGCGTCCAAAGGTGTTGAGGCACAGACCAGAAAACTGTTCAAAGTCTGTGTCATGCGCCATATCCCGATCTTCACTTTTATAAATAAGCTGGACAGGGATGCGAATGATACTTTTGATCTTCTGGATGACATTGAGAAGGAACTTGGGATCGCCACCTGTCCCATGAACTGGCCGATTGGTTCCGGCAGGGAGTTTCGGGGCGTATATGACCGCCGCAGCCGTCATGTGGTGACCTACCAGGATACACAGAAGGGGACAAAGGAAGGCGTTGCGACACAGATCGACATCGATGATCCGGCGCTGAGTGAGTTTATAGGGGAAGAAGCAAGAGAGAACCTGCTCTCAGAGATCGAACTTCTGGACGGCGCTTCCGCTGAGTTTGATCAGGAGAAGGTGTCTGCAGGACAGCTGTCACCGGTATTCTTCGGATCCGCTCTGACCAACTTCGGCGTTGAGATCTTCCTGAAGTATTTCCTCGAGATGACGACGCCGCCTCTTGCGCGCACGGCAGACTGCGGTGTTGTGGATCCTGTTGAGGAGCCGTTTTCGGCGTTTGTCTTTAAGATCCAGGCAAACATGAATAAGATGCACCGTGACAGGATCGCTTTCATGCGCATCTGTTCGGGCAAGTTTGAAGCGGAGAAGGAAGTATTCCATGTCCAGGGCGGCAGGAAGATGAGGCTCAGCCAGCCCCAGCAGATGATGGCGGAGCAGCGCCATGTTGTATCCGAGGCTTATGCCGGTGATATCATAGGAGTCTTTGATCCGGGTGTGTTCTCCATCGGCGATACGGTATGCATGCCGGGCCGGAAGTTTGCTTATGAAGGCATCCCGACCTTCGCTCCGGAACATTTCTCAAGAGTCCGTCCCATGGATACGATGAAGAGAAAGCAGTTCGTCAAGGGCATGACCCAGATCGCACAGGAAGGCGCGATCCAGATCTTTGAGGAGCCTAACGGAAGCCTTGAGGAGACGATCGTAGGAGTTGTAGGCGTCCTGCAGTTTGACGTTCTGAAATACCGTCTGGAAAATGAATACAATGTCGATATCCGGATGGACCAGCTTCCTTACGAATATATCCGCTGGATCGGCAATCCGGATGAAGTGGATGTCGAGTCGATCACGGGAACCTCTGACATGAAGCGGATCGTAGACCTGAAAAACCGCCCGCTTCTGCTGTTTGTCAACAGCTGGTCAGTCGGGATGGTAGAGGACCGCAATCCTGGCCTGATCCTGCAGGAGTTCGCCCGTTAACTTGATTTGTGAGCACTGATGCTGTAATATGAATAGAAAGTTTCGGAAAGGAGTACAGTTTCATTCCTTCCCGGAGATTTGAGCAGGAGGATATCATTCATGGCAGGAGAAGCAACGCATGTGAACACCCTCAAAGCAGGGGAGAAGGGCGAAGTAAAGATTGCGGATGACGTCGTGTCCGTTATTGCGGGACTTGCTGCTTCTGATGTCAAAGGCGTGGCATCGCTGGCAGGCAATACAACGCGTGAACTGATCAGCCGGACCGGATTCAAGAGCCTCAACAAGGCGATCCGCCTGACTGTTGAAAACGGCCAGGTACACGTGTGGCTGAAGGTCAATATCAGCTACGGATACAATGTACCGGAGACCAGTGCAGCCGTCCAGGACAGAGTTGCCACAGCGATCGAAACCATGACAGGGCTGACAGTATCTGAAGTCAATGTCAGAGTGAACAGTGTTGTGATGGAAAAAGCCGGAACACAGAACGCCCAGTAACTGCAGACTGCTGCAGAACGTACCTTTCCAGTGATCTATATTGGAGCACACCAAGCTGCCGGAATACCGAGGATATGTGAATACAGGATCGGTTTTCACGGCAGCTTTTATCTTATGAGGATTACAGAGGTTCCTATGACCAGAAGAGAATTAAGAGAACACATATTCAATGAATTGTTTACCAGTGATTTTTATCTCACATCAGATGAAGACCTGATGGCGCAGCTGGATCTTTATTTCACCCATGCCGGCGGGGACGGACTGGATTATTCCCCTCAGGATGTTCCGGAAGAAGAGCGGGAGGAAGTCAAGAAGAAGGCGATGGCAGTCTGCGCTAAGAGAGAAGAGATCGACCAGATCCTTGACGATGCGTCCGTTGGATGGAAGACGGACCGGATGAGCAGAGCAGACCTTGCGATCCTGAGGCTTGGCGTGTATGAACTCTTTTTTGATGAGAGCATTCCTGCAGGCGTTGCGATCAACGAGGCGGTCCTTCTGGCCAAGAAGTTCGGGGGAGACGATTCATTTTCCTTTGTGAACGGTATCCTCGGAAAGGTACAGCGTCAGGCAGAAGCCGGGAAAGAATGATCCCGGAGGCAGGAGAGGAAGACCTATGGTGAACCGGACAAGACCGCCGGTCTACACGGTGACTGCCGTCAATCATCATATCAGCTCACTCTTTTCGGAAGACCCTGTGCTGAACCATATCTATGTCAGAGGTGAACTGTCCAATGTAAAGTATGCCAGCAGCGGACATCTGTATTTTTCGCTCAAGGACGAGAAGAGCCAGATCCGCTGTGTGATGTGGGCCTCCAGCGTAAGGACTCTGAAGAGCATACTGAAGGACGGGGACAGTGTGATCGTGTTCGGACAGGCCAGTGTCTATGAGAGAGACGGTACCTATCAGCTCTATGTCACCGCTGTGCGGATGGAGTCAGGAGTCGGCAGGCTCTATGAGCAGTATGAGGCTCTGAAGGCAAAACTGCAGGAAATGGGAATGTTTGATCCTTCCTACAAGAAGCCGATACCGGAATATGTCAGGACGCTGGGAGTCGTAACGGCTTCGACGGGAGCCGCAGTGAGAGACATTATCAATGTGGCCAGGCGCAGGAACCCGGGCATACAGATCATCCTGTATCCTGCAAGGGTGCAGGGCGACGGTTCGGCGGACTCTGTTGCGGCGGGTATTGCGGCGCTGGATGCGGTGGGCTGTGTGGATGTGATCATCGCCGGAAGAGGCGGAGGGTCCATAGAAGATCTGTGGGCTTTTAATGAGGAGAATGTCGCGTACGCTATCTGGAACTGCAGTACACCGGTGATCTCGGCAGTCGGCCATGAGACGGATACGACTATCGCGGATTATGTGGCGGATCTCAGAGCACCCACTCCTTCGGCAGGAGCGGAGCTTGCGGTCGCTGATATGGAGGATACGCTTCTGCGTCTGCAGGAGAAGAGTCTGAGAATGACGCGCCTGATCAGGCACCGGCTCGACATGAGCCGCCAGACTGCCGAACGGTATGCCCTGAAGCTGCAGCTGAAAGGACCAGAGGGAAAACTGAGAGAGGGGATCCATTTTCTGGCACAGACGACAGAGAAGATGGACAGTCTCATGGATGTGCGGCTGAAGGATGCATCCGTGGAACTTGAACGCAGGCAGACTGCGCTCGGGCAGGGGATCGCGGATAAACTGATATCCGCGCAGCACAGAGCTTCACTGCTGGAAAGCCGCCTGGAGGCGCTGTCGCCGCAGGCAAAACTGGATGCAGGATTTGCCTATGTGGAAGGTCCTGACGGAAAGGGGATACGTTCGGTCAGCGGTATATCTCCCGGAGATCTGATGACTGTGCGCCTTCGTGACGGCAGTGTAAAGACCAGGGCTGAGGAAGTAAGGAGTCAATATGGACAAGGATAACACCACGCAGGAGATGACACTGGAACAGATCTTCGGACGGCTTGATGAGATCACCTCTTCACTGGAAGACGCATCGGTCGGACTGGAGGCTTCATTTGCCTTGTACAAGGAAGGAAGCGAACTTCTGAAGAGTGCGAACGGGCGGATCGATCTGGTCCGCAAACAGGTCCAGGTGCTTCAGCAGACAGGCAGCGGGGAGGAGTTTACTCTCAGTCCGTTTGATGAGAATCTGGCAGGAAATGAGTAACAGGGAAACTAACGGGTGCAGCTATGAATTTCAATGATGAATTAAAGGCAAGGACCGCGCACGTAAATGCGGTGCTGCGGGACTATCTGCCGCAGGAGAAGGGGTTTCAGAAGACAGTTATTGAGGCAGTCAATTACAGCATGGAAGCCGGCGGCAAGAGGCTTCGTCCGATGATGATGGAGTGCACTTACCAGATGTACGGCGGCAGGGGAACTGTCATCGGGCCGTTCATGGCGGCGATGGAGATGATACATAATTCTTCCCTGATCCATGACGATCTTCCGGCGCTGGATAATGACGCAATGAGAAGAGGCAGGAAGACCACCCACAAAGAATTTGGGGAGCCTCTGGCAATCATGGCGGGAGATGTCCTTCTGAACTATGCGTACGAGACAGCCTTTCGGGCCTTTGACCAGGTTTTGAAGGCAGACGATCCTGTATCAGGCTATACCAGGGTCGCAGAGGCGCTGAGAGTACTTGCATTTAAATCCGGCATCAACGGGATGCTGGGCGGGCAGTCCTGTGACGTTGAGCATGATGGACAGGCACTGACCGAGAATCAGGTTGAATTTATCAATAAGACCAAGACAGGCGCTCTGATCGAGGGAAGCCTTATGATCGGGGCAATCCTGGCCGGCGCAGACAGTGACCAGGTCCGGAAACTGGAAGAGATCGGAAGTGACATAGGACTTGCGTTTCAGATCAGGGATGACATTCTTGACGTGACCGGCAACGAGCAGGAAACTGGCAAACCGATCGGCTCTGACGTGAGAAATAAGAAGACCACATATATCTCGCTGTTCGGTGTGCAGGCCGGACGCCACAAAGTTGAGCAGCTGTCGGAGAGGGCGCTTGGAACATTTGATTCCCTGAACGCTGAACACGGATTCCTTCGTCAGCTTCTGGAGGAGCTGGCAACAAGGCGTAAATGATATGATTCTGGACTCAATCAATAATCCGAATGACATAAAGAATATACCGGAGGATCAGCTTCCGGAACTGGCAGAGGAGATCCGTTCATTTCTGATCAGGAAGATCTCAAAAACCGGAGGACATCTGGCATCCAATCTCGGAGCAGTCGAACTGACCATGGCCCTTCATCTGGCCTTCACGCTTCCGGAAGACAAACTGATCTGGGATGTGGGACATCAGTCATATACACACAAGATCCTGACAGGACGCAGAGAGGGGTTTGATAACCTTCGCAGATACGGCGGGCTCTCCGGATTCCCGAAGCGGTCTGAGAGTGACTGTGATGTCTTTGATACCGGTCACAGCTCCACGTCGATATCGGCTGGACTTGGGATCGCGCGGGCGAGGGATCTGTCCGGCGGCACGTACTGCGTCGTATCGATCATCGGAGACGGTTCATTTACAGGGGGGATGGTATATGAAGCCCTGAACAATGCATCCGCCATGAAGACGAATTTTATCATTGTTCTGAATGATAACGGGATGTCGATATCCGAGAATGTCGGAGGCTTCGCCTCATACCTGTCCTCAATCAGGACCAGTGAGGCATATACTGGTCTCAAGAGGGCCGCGGAAGATGCGCTGCGTCAGCTCCCCGGCGGCGGTGAGAATGTGATCGGCCGCATCAGGGACGTAAAGAAAAACCTGAAGAGTGTGCTGATTCCCGGAGCGTTTTTTGAACAGCTCGGCATCACATACTTCGGACCGGTCGACGGCTCTAACATAAGCCGTATGGTGACGCTCTTCAAAAATGCCAGGAAGGTCAGGGGTCCTGTGCTGGTGCATGTCATTACCCGCAAGGGGAAAGGCTATGCCCCGGCGGAGCGGATGCCTGCAAGGTTCCATGGAACCGGTCCGTTTGAGATCGAGACCGGAGTTCCGAGTACTAAAAAAACGAAAGCAGACTGGAGCGATGTGTTCAGCACAGTTATGTGCAAGGAAGGCAGAGAGGTTTCGAATCTTGTCGCTGTTACGGCAGCAATGCCGGACGGAACAGGCCTTCGCCGGTTCCGGGGCATGTATCCTGAGAGGTTTTTTGACGTCGGGATCGCTGAACAGCATGCAGTTACCTTCTGCGCAGGTCTTGCATCGGGCGGGATGATCCCGGTCTTCGCGGTATACTCTTCATTTCTGCAGAGAGGGTTTGACCAGATCGTACATGACGTATGTCTGCAGAATCTTCATGTAGTGTTTGCCATTGACCGTGCGGGTCTTGTCGGAGCGGACGGGGAGACCCATCAGGGAATATTTGACCTGTCCTATCTGAACCTGATTCCGAACATGACAGTGATGGCTCCCAAAAATAAATGGGAACTTGCGGATATGCTCAGATGGGCGATCCATGGGTCGGACGGGCCGGCAGCGATCCGCTATCCGAGAGGAACTGCTTATGACGGACTTCGAGAGTTCCGCGCTCCTGTGGAATACGGGAAATGGGAGATCCTCTACGATGAGAGTGATATATGCCTTCTTGCGGTCGGCAGCATGGTTGAAACAGCTTACACCGTGCGGGACATGCTCAAGAGAAACGGGGCAAACTGCAGCCTTATCAATTGCAGGTTCGTTAAGCCGCTTGATGAAGAAGTGCTGCGTACAGCAGCCTCAGAACACTCCCTTCTGGTGACGCTTGAGGAAAATGTGATCAGCGGAGGTTTTGGTGAAAGCGTCGTATCTTACCTGAACCAGACAGGCTGCGATGTTGAAGTGGAACAGATCGCGCTTCCGGATGAGTATATTGAGGCAGGATCTGTCGGCGTACTGAAGGAAGAGACGGGCATCGACGAAGAGAGTATCTTCCGGAGGATCCAGACGAGGATGATCGGGCTTATCATATGAAAGAGAGACTTGACGTGCTTCTGGTAAGGAACGGTTTTTTCAGTTCCAGGGAGAAGGCAAAGGCAACCATAATGGCCGGCTGTGT
>CADCII010000003.1 GCA_902801515.1 uncultured Lachnospiraceae bacterium | reverse complement strand
CCGCCTTCAGGAAGCGCTTCCGCCAGCGCCTCTCCCATAAGCGTGCCTACTCTTGTATTGTCAAATGAGATGTACAGGTCTGTCCCTGCACTGCGGATCAGGCGGTCGTAGCTTATCACGCGGATCCCCTTGTCTTTCGCCTTTTTCACCACGTCCCCAAGGGCATCTGAGTCGATCGCGATGATCACGATCACGTCCATCCCCTTGTCGATCAGATACTCGATCTGTTCGATCTGCTCCTTCACTTCTCCGTTGGCGTTCTGTACATTGACCTCCGCGCCGAGACTCTGCGCGGTCGCGGTAAATACATCCCGGTCCCTGAGCCATCTTTCGATGACAAATGAGTCAAAAGAGATTCCGATCCGGGCGCCATGCTCTTCCTTTTCACTTTCGGCAGCAGCTTTGAAGTCCGCTTTCTGCGTTTCCTTTCCGCAGCCCCACAGAAGGACCGGGATCAGCAGGACCGCCAAAACCGCCAGTATTCTCTTCCGGCTGTTCATACACCCTCCCCAAATATCTGCAAGAGTCGCCGTTTCATTTATTTCCTATGTATTCCGTTCCCTGTATTCCCTGGGAGTCATTCCAGTCTGTTTCTTGAAGATCCTGCTGAAATAATTCGGATCCGAATAGCCGGACTGAAGGCCTGCCTCCCTGATCGTCAGCGCTGCTCTGCGGAGCAGTTCCTTGGAGCACTCGATCCTGAGTCTGGTCAGATAATCGATAAAGTTCTCGCCCACTTCTTCCTTGAACAGCTTACTGAAATAGTAAGGACTTACATTAACCTCTTTCGATACTTCATCCAGCGAGATATCCCTGCGGTAATTCTCCTGGATATACTTGCACGCCTTCGATACGGTACTCTCTGACTGGTCCTCGTTCTGGTCACGGATCATACTGCAGATCGCTGTCAGACGGTCAAGGAACCATTCCTGTATCTGTTCCTGATTCTGGAGCGCGTTCACCTGCTCAAGATAGTCTTTCCTGTAATCATATGCATAGTTCACAGAACCGGTATGAAATGCGTCATACTCCGCCCTCAGGACCAGTTCCAGTGCTTTCAGTCTCATGCTGTTCAGGTCATCCGGATCTTTCGCGATCATCCATGCAAACAGTTCTGCAAAGCGGTCTCTCGTTCCCGGCACATCTCCCCGGGACAGTGCGGCAAAACCGTCTCTCTCCAGTTCAACCGGATAGTCGTCTTCAAAGACTCCGTGGGAAGTAATATCCTCTGTGTGAACAACTCTGGCTGCAGAGGTTCTGAGCGCCCCGGCCGCTTCCTGGTAACTCATGCGCAGGTCCGCGAACCGGTAGATCTTGCCGATACCCGCACGGAACTTCATTTTCAGTTTTCCGGACAGGCGGTCCAGGATCGAACGCATCCTGTCGATGGTGTCGATTCTCTCTTCGTAAGTGATGGTCTCCTTCTCATGAGGAACCACCACAACGATACGGTCACTCATGACCGGTCCGATGATACAGCGCTGGAAAGACTTGATGATCGCGCGGATCTGCTCATATCCTTCCTGTGCCCGGACCCTCGTCTCCACAGAGCTGGCAAGGCTCCCGTTCTCCTGCTCAAATCCGAAGCGGATCATCTCGCAGTAGGCATACGCCTCGTGCACTTCCAGAAGCTGGCGGTAGTATTCCACGTCATGGATATCGTCAGACAGGAGCATGCCGGTGACAAAACCATTTTCCACCACCGGAATGATGGTCTCCAGTTTCTCCTGTATCTTCAGCTGGTCAGACCTGCGCCCGCGGATCTGATCCACCTTCTTCATAGCGTCGCTGACCGTCTCGAGGATCACCTTGCGTGAAATGGGCTTCATAAGGTATTTCTCAACGCCCAGTGATATGGCGTCCTGCGCATAGTCAAACTTGTCGTACGCGGAGATCACATAGAACAGACAGGATGCGTTGAAAGACCGTATCTCTCTGATCGCGGCGATTCCATTGATACCGGGCATCTGAATATCCATAAACGCGATATCCGGATGAAAATTCTCCGCCTTCTCGATCGCAGTCCTTCCTGTCTTGGCAGTTTCGATCTCAACCTCATCTCCGTACTCTGTCTGGATGACATTCTTAAGGGAATCCAGCATGATCCCCTCATCATCCGCAAGAAGTATCCGATACATGTTCTCCTCCTACAGCTCCTCTTCATCTTCTGTCAACAAAATCTCTGCCGTATCGTCTCCCTGCTCAGCAGCTGTGTCCTCCCTCTCCAGAGGAAGCAGTACGCTGACCTCGGTCCCGCACATCGGGCCGTCACTCCAGATACTGAACAGGTTCTCTTTTCCATAATACAGTTCCAGTCTGGAAATGACATTGGCCAGGGCTACTCCTGTGGAATTGCTGTCCCTGGACTCATCACTGCCTCCGGGATCCTGCTCCGCCGCGGCAGTATCCTTCGCTGCCTCCGGCCGCTGCATGATCGCTCTGATCTGGTCGCCTGTCATACCGGTGCCATTGTCTGAGACAGTGACACGCACGCAGGACAGTCCTGCTTCATTTTCATCAGGCTCCACAAACTCGGCTGACAAGGTGATCACTCCGCTCTCCTGGTCATCATGGATCCCGTGCTGTACCGCGTTCTCCACGATCGGCTGGAGGATCATGCTGGGCATGCGGATGCTGTCGATGTCGATCTCTCCGTCTACCTCTTTCTCATAGTGAATATCCCCTGAGAAGCGGACGTTGAGGATGTAGATATAATTGTCGACCGAATCCAGTTCTTCTCTGAGTGAAGCATCGCCTCCGGTCTTCTTGACATTGTAGCGGAAGAAGTCCGCCATTCTGGACAGAAAGACCTCCGTCCGGTCAGCGCCTTCCATCATCGCCAGCTGGGCGCCGGCATTCAGACTGTTGAACAGGAAATGAGGATTGATCTGTGCCTGCAGAAACTTGAGCTGTGCTTCCTTCAGATGCGCTTCCATGGCGAGTTCATTTTCCTTCATCTGAGCCTCTTTTTCCATGGACGAACGCTGGCTGCTGATATATGCGCGAATGCTGTTGAGCATCCTGTGGAAGGCGTTGGTGACTACTCCGACTTCATCCTCTCTCTGTGACACGGCAACCTCGACACTGAAGTCGCCGTCCGCCACACGGTAGGCAGCCCTTGCGAGTGCTCCAAGAGGACTGATCATGGCCCGCACCAGCAGCGACGCAAAGAACAGCGCCAGCGCACTGACGGCAAAAATCAGGATCATGCAGGTCTGCTCCAGTGTCTCTATGACCTCGAGCAGTTCCTGGTAATTCTCCGAGTTCTGACGGAACCTGCTGCTGTTCAGTATATAGATATAACTGTTGATGTATCCGAACAGAGCGCTGGCCTGGGCGTAGTCTTTCTTGTATTCTTCAACGTCTCTTCCGCGCCTTGCCTGGATCGCATTCTCCGAAGTATTCAGGTAGCTGTCTGTCATTACCCGGATGTTTTTCTCCAGCATCAGGATGTCATTATCGACTACCCGGTCGTTCAGCGTATCAGTCCTTGCCCGCAGTTCCTGCTCATACCGGTAGAAATCTTCCAGAGATGCCGAACTCTTTGTGCTCAGGTATCCATAGAGACTTGACTGTGCGGTCTCCAGTGTGTCCGAGAGCTGAATGATCGTTGCATTGGACGCAAAGACGTCATTGATCCTCTGTACCATGACTCTGCTCTCGCGGAATATAAAGATATTGACGATCAGGACCATAAGCAGTACCACGGTCAGCACGGCCGTGATGCGGGACTGCACACTCTTCAGGATCCGGGGGCGCCTAGATCTGTTCATGCTGCATCCTCCCCCTTATCCGCCGGCCGGTCCGCTTCTGCAAAGCGGCCCATCGTGACCGGTGTGATACTGTCCAGCCGGATGTTGTAATAATTGCTGGTCCTCTCCATATCCAGATATTCATCCAGCGCCTGGGCGCAGTCCTGTCCCAGGGCTTTTGTATCGATCATCATCGTGACCGGGATCAGGTCCTGCCTGAGCGCAGCCAGGATCGTATCTGTCAGGTAATACCCGATTACATGGACCTTTCCGACCAGGTTGTAGTCAACAAGCGCCTGGATGGCACATTCGGTCTGTACACTGTTGCGGCAGATCAGGATATCCGGTCTGTTCTCATCCAGAAGAATATCCCTGATGACTTCCTCAGCGTCAAAATCAACCGTACTGTCCACGCTCCTTGTGACCAGTTCCATCTTCTCATCATCAGAAGAACCATTGCGCACAGCCTGCACAGTCTGTGTAAACAGAAGCTGGATCTCATTTTCAGAGTCACCGGAATCCTGCAGCAGGCACACCCGGCTCGTCCCGTTATTCATGAGGCTGAGCAGCCATCCGCCGTACTGTTCACCCATCTGGTAATTGGACACGCCTACGTAACTCACTCTCACCGAATCCGACAGGTCCCTGAGAATAGTCACAACCGGGGTCCCCTCATCCTGTGCCTGTTTGATAGACGCCTCCAGGGTGCTGCTTCCATCCGGATAAAGGATGATCCCGTCCGCTCCCATCGCAATGGCCATGTCGATGCATTCCGCAGCGGTATATCTGCGCTGTGTTCCCTTCCCGCACCATTCCAGATAAGCCCCGGTACTGTCACAGGCCTGATAAATATCATCAAAGATATCCTGCATCATCTTGGAAGAATCGGAGGACACAAAAACATAGTGCCGCCCGTACTCTTTTGACGCAGCATTATCAAACCCAAGTTCCTGGGCTCTGTTTTGATAGTATACGTAGATTCCGGCCAGAATAATCCCGGCCATAGACAGCACTGCCGCCATCAGAAATAATAACCGTTTCACAGGGTACTCCCGCCTGTTATCTAACAAGTGACTTTGAACAAGTGCCTGTCACTTGTTTGTCACTTGTTTATGAACGAGTGACAGGCACTTGTTCACAAGCAGGCTCTTGTTCATCTTTGAATGGAAAAGGAGATCCGCCATAAGCAGATCTCCTGTATTGTAACACAACTACTGCATCTTATTTAGCATTCTTCTTGGAAATGATGTCGAATGCGACTGCGCCGAGAAGAACTACGCCCTTGACGACTTTCTGCAGGTTCGCGTCGATTCCCATAAGGCTCATGCCGAGGTTGATGACGCCGATCAGAAGAGCACCGACCATCATGCCCGGTACGGTTCCGGCTCCGCCGTATGCGGATGCGCCGCCGACGAAGCATGCGGAGATGGCGTCCATCTCATAGTTGGTTCCCGCCGTGGAGTTCGCGGCCTGGAATCTTGCTATGACGGTGAAGGTTGTGATCGCTGTGATCACTGCCATATTCAGATAAGCGATGAACATGATCCGTCTGGTATCAATACCGGACAGGCGGGCAGCTTCTTTGTTGCCGCCGACCACATAGAAGTGACGGCCGATCGTGGTCTTGCCTGTGATGAAGAAGTACAGAAGTACGATCACTGCAACCCAGATCAGGACTGTCGGAATACCGCCGGCCAGGGCCAGTTTGTATGCAAAGAGCATAGTCACAGCTCCAAGCAGTACAGTCTTGCCTGCAACAGCTGCCAGGGAATCTGCCTCGTACCCTTTCTTCACCCGGTTCGCGCGGTCACGGAAGTTCATGAACGCGATCAGCAGGACAGCAACAACGCCTACCACGATGCAGGGTACGTTCAGCACGTTCAGTTTGGTAGAAAAGATCTTACCGGAGAACAGTGTCAGGAAGCTTGGCGGGAACGGTGCGATCGAACCTGTTGAACTGTTCGAGCTGAGCACCTGGGTTCCGAGACCTCTGAATGCAAGATATCCGGCCAGGGTCGCGATCCAGGGCGGGATATCCACATACGCAATGAGGAATCCGAGCACACATCCATAGGCAATGCCGACGAGCAGCATCAGGATGATGGAAACACCGGTTCCCATGCCCTTAATTACCATGAAATAACCGCCGATTGCTCCGAGCAGGCAGACAAATGAACCGCAGCTCAGGTCGATGTTGCCGCCGGTCAGGATACACATCAGCATGCCGCACGCCAGGATGAATACATATGCGTTCTGAGTGATCAGTGCATTGAAGTTCATCGGCAGGAAGATCGCCCCTTTGGTCGTGATCATGAAGAATACATAGACGAGGACCAGAACGATGATCATCGTATTTTCTTTTAATACGGTTTTAGCATCTTTTTTCATCTTTCTTCCCTCCTCCCTTACTCTTTCTTCTTGGATACGACGTCAAACATGACAGCGACCAGAAGGACCAGGCCTTTGACAACGCTCTGGTAGTTGGTCGACATACCCATGATACTCATACCCTGGTTGATGACACCCAGAAGGATAGCACCGACTACCATGCCGGGAACCGATCCGATTCCACCGTAAGCGGACGCGCCGCCGATAAAGCATGCTGCGATGGCGTCCATCTCATATGCCTGTCCGAAGGTCGGGTTGCCCTGTGCCATTCTCGCAAGTGTCAGGACACCGGCAAGACCTGCCATGAGGCCCATGTTGGAATATGCCAGGAAGAATACCTTCTTTGTATTGACACCTGACAGCTCCGTTGCCTTGCGGTTGCCGCCGACTGCGTAGAGATAACGTCCGATCGCGGTTTTCTGAGTGATGTAATGGTAAATCATAAGGATCGCGCAGATCCAGATCAGTACGGTCGGGATTCCCTTGTAGTTCGAAAGCTTCCACGCGATCCAGAGGATCAGGGCTGCGAAAATAACCAGCCTTGCGATCTCCACTGTCATGGATTCATTGGAATATCCTTTGACTTTACGGGCGATCCAGGTCTTGATGTTCAGTACAACCATGAGAGCCGCGATCACTACTCCTGCGACCATGCAGGTCATGTTGAGTTTGCCGCCGCCCAGGAAATTCGGAATGTAGCAGTCTGCGCCGCCGCCGAATACCTTCAGGAACATCTCATCACGTACGCCGATCGAATAACCGTTCAGTACAACGTTGGACAGTCCGCGGAATGCGTACATGCCTGCCAGCGTGACAATGAAAGGCGGAACGGATACATACGCAACCCAGAATCCCTGGAACATTCCGATCAGAAGGCCTACCAGGATCATAACGAAGAACGCGATGAATCCATTGATTCCCCTGTCCATCATGACAGCGCCGATACCGCCGGTGAAGCAGACTACAGAACCGACCGAAAGGTCGATGTTGCCGCCGGTCAGGATCGTGCACAGCATACCGGTTGCCAGAATGAACACGTATGCGTTCTGAGAGAACAGGTTATTGATATTCTGCGCATACAGGATCTTGCCGCCTGTCGTGACTGAGAAGAATATGATCACGATGATCAGGGCGATGATCATGGTGTTCTTTTTTAAGAATGCCTTTATGGATCTCGAATTCATGATCAGTCCCCCCTTCCTGATGCAAGGATCATACTCATGATGTTCTCCTGCGTAGCTTCAGACGCCGGCATCTCACCAACGATCCTGGATGCATTCATGATATAGATCCGGTCACTCATACCGATGACTTCCGGAAGTTCAGACGAGATCATGATGACAGACTTGCCTGCTGCGGCAAGGTCATTGATGATGCAGTAGATCTCATACTTCGCGCCGACGTCGATACCTCTTGTCGGTTCGTCGAGGATCAGGATATCCGGTTCCGCGAACATCCATTTCGCAAGCAGGACCTTCTGCTGGTTACCGCCGGACAGATTGCCGACCAGCTGCTCCACAGACGGAGTCTTGGTCTTCAGTTTCTGTCTGTAATCTTCGGCAGCGGCATATTCCGCGTCCTTGTCAAGCACGGTATTCTTGGAGACCGCCGCAAGGTTCGCAAGAGTCGTGTTGACCTTGATCGACTGGGACAGTACCAGACCATTGCCCTTTCTGTCTTCCGTAACATATGCGATCTTGTGCCTGATCGCATCCGACGGGCTCTTGCGCAGTTTTACTTCCTGCCCGTTAATCTTCAGCGTGCCGTTCAGAAGAGTGCCGTAAGACTGGCCGAAGATGCTCATTGCCAGCTCGGTTCTGCCGGCGCCCATCAGACCGTAGATACCAACGACTTCACCCTTGCGCACATTCATGGAAACATCATTGACAACATTTCTCTCTGTGTACTTGGGGTGCTGTACTGTCCAGTTCGAGACTTCCAGCATGACGTCGCCGATCGGTACATTTTCTCTCTTCGGGAAACGGTTCGTCATCTCACGGCCGACCATGCCCTTGATGATACGGTCTTCCGAGATCTTCTCGGCGCCGTGGCAGTCAAGTGTTTCTATCGTAGAGCCGTCACGAAGAACCGTGATCTTGTCAGATACATATGCGACCTCGTTGAGCTTATGGGTAATGATGATCATCGTCATACCCTGCTTTTTGAAGTTCAGCATCAGATCCAGAAGAGCCTTGGAATCTTCTTCGTTCAGTGAAGAAGTCGGCTCATCAAGAATCAGAAGTCTGGCGTGCTTGGAGAGCGCTTTGGCGATCTCAACCAGCTGCTGTTTGCCGGTACCGATCTCTTTGACCTTAATCTTGGAGGATTCGGTAAGTCCCGCCATCTTCAGATACTTGTCAGCTTCCGAATATGTCTTGTCCCAGTCGATAGCGGCCTTGCTGCCGACTTCATTTCCAAGGTACATATTCTCTCCGATGGTCATCTCGGGAACGAGCGCCAGTTCCTGATGGATAATGACGATTCCCTTACTCTCGGAGTCTTTTATCTTATTAAATTTACAGACCTCTCCGTCGTAGACAATGTCGCCCTCATAGGTCCCATACGGATAGATACCGCTCAGAACGTTCATCAGTGTGGACTTGCCTGCGCCATTTTCTCCGACAAGCGCATGGATCTCGCCCTCTTCCACTTTAAAATTGACATTGTCTAAGGCTTTGACACCTGGGAAGGTCTTTGTAATGTTCTTCATTTCCAGTAATATCTTAGCCAATGTATCCCCCTCCAGCATTCCGCTCAGACCGGAAACTTTCTGTTTTCAGATATATAGGCGGGCATTCACCCGCCTATATACCTGATCATTTTTTAATTTCAATTACTCAGGAAATCTGTGCCTTACTCAGAATCAGGCAAGATCCTCTTCGGTGTAGTAACCGGAGTCGATCAGCAGTTCCTTGTAGTTGTTCGCATCTGCGAATACCGGCTCGCAGAGGTAGGACGGAACTGTGATAACGTTGTTGTTGTAGGTCTCGGTATCGTTGACATCAACATCAACACCGTTCAGCAGCTGGCCGATCATCTTAACGACCTGCTTAGCCAGAGTACGGGTATCCTTGAATACGGACATGCTCTGCTTTCCAGCGATCATGTTCTTTGTATTCTCTTTGTCGCAGTCCTGACCAGTGATGATCGGGTATTTGCCGTTGTAGTTTGCTGCCAGAGCGTTCTCAACACCAAGAGCGGTGGAGTCGTTGGAGCAAAGCCATACATCAACGTCCTTATCGGTGTAGTTGGAGGAAAGGATGTTCTCAGCTCTGGACTGAGCGGTCTCTGTCTTCCACTGTGCGGTAGCAACTTCTTCGAAGGTGATCTGTCCGGACTGAACAACGAGCTTGCCCTCGTCGATGTACGGCTGAAGCAGATCCATAGCGCCTGCGAAGAAATATCCGGCGTTGTTGTCGCCCGGGTCACCAGCGGTAGCTTCCATGTTGAACGGGCCTTCAGCGTTCTCAAGATCCAGGGTGTCAATGATGTACTGACCCTGAACAGTACCAACCATGTAGTTATCGAAGGTTGCATAGTAAGAAACAGCGTCGGAGTCCATCAGCAGACGGTCATAAGCGAATACCGGGATCTCGTTCTCTTTTGCCATCGTAAGAGCTTCACCAAGGGAAGATCCTTCGATTGCTGCGATAACCAGAACTTCACATCCGGAAGAGATCATGTTCTCAACCTGGGACAGCTGAGTCTGAACATCGTTGGAAGCATACTGGAGGTCAACTTCATAGCCAGCTTCTTCAAGCATAGCCTTCATGTTGTCGCCGTCCTGATTCCATCTCTGCAGATCCTTGGTCGGCATGGAAACGCCGATCTTCTGTCCGTTGCCCGGAAGGATCTCTGCTTCGGTCTCTGCGCCGAACGCTACTGTGCTGAGGCTGCCAACCATAAGAGCAGCTGCAAGTGTGATGCTAAGTAACTTCTTCATTCTTCATTCCTCCTTAGGAAATATAATGATCTTGCGGTTCCCCGCTACGATACACATTCTAACACAGTCAAATTGACGAAGAAATAGACAGAATTGAGACATTTTAGTCTATTTTTGACGGTGCGAAAATGATATCGGACACAAAAATAGCATATAATTGCCAAAATATTTCATTTCGGCAATTATATGCTATTGACATTGCTAAAAATTGTCAGTCATTTATCAATAATTGTCATCTCACCGTGAAACGGTAGGTCGTCACGGATTCGACCACTTCTCCTGCCCTCAGGATCGGCTTCGCGAAGCCTTCCTGATTAATGGAGTTCGGATAGAACTGGGTCTCCAGGCAGAAGCCGTCTCTGGGCTTGTAGGACACTCCGCCCTTTCCCGGAACCTCAGGAATGAAGTTGCCGGCATAGAACTGGACGCCCGGAAGGTCGGTGTAGCACTCCATGCAGATGCCGGTCTTCGGCTGATATGCTTCAGCGAAGCGGACCATCATGCCCTTGTCCTTCTGGATCACAAAGTTGTGGTCATAGCCGCCCACGAACTTCAGCTGCTCATCGTCCGCGTTGATGTCACGCCCGATCTGTTTCTCGGTCGTGAAGTCAAACGCTCCTCCCGCTACGGGACGGTATTCTCCTGTCGGAATAGCCTGGCTGTCAACGACCGGAGTGTAATTCTCGCAGCTCATCCAGAGAATGGTGTCTTCCATGGATCCGCAGTCATGGCCGCCAAGGTTGAAATAAGAATGGTTCGTCATGTTGCAGACCGTATCTGCGTCGCTCTCTCCCGTATACTTGATACGCAGCGCATCATCATTTGTCAGTGTATAGCTGCAGGTACCGATAAAGTTTCCGGGATACCCCTGTCTCAGATCTGAGTCCTTGATGGTGAAAATGATGGTATCTTCTCCGCTGACCGTTGTCTTGGCTTTGCGGCAGCTGAAGATGTCCGGGCCGCTGTGAAGATTGTTGTCGTTATCATTGACCGGAAGCTGATAAGTCTTTCCGTTCAGGTCAAACTTTGCAAGGCCGATCCTGTTTCCGGATCTTCCTACCCATGCTCCCAGGAATCCTCCGTTTTTCAGGTATTCTTCCGGGGTATCATAGCCGAGCACGATATCCCTCATCACTTCATTTTTATCCTCGAACAGGATTGAGACGATCGTACCTCCGAGATCTGTCACCTTCACCTGTGTTCCCTTAGAGTTGGTGATCGTGTATAACGTATACTCGCTTCCGAAAGGTTCCTTTGTGATTGCCATGTCTGTTCTCCTCCTGTTCTCTTGTGATCAGATCTGCCAGGCAGACCGCTTAGTGCCGTATTAAAACGCCTGCCCGTGGTACACACGGGCAGGCGCCTGTTATCCCGGCTGCAGTTATTTTATCATAGTTCCTGCCGCAGGAACAGTATTAATCATGCGAAGGGATTCTCACTCTTGTAGGGCAGAGCTGCCGGCTGGTTCCAGCCGATCTCGTCCTGTGCGACTCCGATATACTTGAAGACTTCAAACAGAGCCTTGCCGTAGTGTCCGAACGCGACTGCTCCGTGATGCGGATAACCCTTCTCGATCAGGACATGGCGGTAGAAACGTCCCATCTCCTTGATTGCAAATACGCCGATGCCGCCGAAGGATCTGGTAGCGACCGGAAGGATCTCGCCTTCTGCCACATATGCGCGAAGGATGTTGTCCGACGTGCTCTGCAGGCGGTAGAATGTGATCTCGCCCGGCTGGATATCGCCTTCGAGGGTTCCGTTGGTGACCTCGACCGGCAGGTTCCTTGCCATGATTCTCTGATACTTCATCTCGCCCTTCACCAGTCTGGTGGAGCAGGTATTGCCGCAGTGGAAGCCCATGAATGTATCGGTATGCTTGTAATCGAACTGGCCCTTGATGGACTCTTCGTACATGTCATCCGGTACGGAGTTGTTGATGTCAAGCAGGGTAACTTCCTCGCCGGCGATGCAGGTTCCGATGAATTCGGACAGAGCGCCGTATACGTCTACTTCACAGGATACCGGGATTCCGAGTCTTCCGGTCAGGCGGCTGTTGACGTAGCACGGAACAAATCCGAACTGAGTCTGGAATGCCGGCCAGCACTTTCCTGCGATGCAGACATAATCTCTGTATCCCTTGTGAGCCTCAACCCAGTCAAGCAGAGTCAGCTCATACTGCGCAAGCTTTCCGAGGACTTCCGGCTTCTTGTTGCCTTCGCCCAGTTCCTTCTCCATATCCGCGATCACTTCCGGGATCCTCGGATCATCGGCATGCTTATTGAAGGATTCAAACAGGTCAAGCTCAGAGTTTTCCTCAACCTCTACTCCGAGGTTGTAGAGCTGCTGGATCGGAGCGTTGCATGCAAGGAAGTTGTTCGGTCTCGGTCCGAAAGTGATGAGTTTCAGTCTGGACAGGCCGTAGACAGCGCGTGCGATCGGAAGGAACTCATGGATCATGTCAGCGCACTCAGCAGCTGTTCCGACCGGATACTCCGGAATATAAGCCTTTACGCTGCGAAGTCTCAGGTTGTAGCTGGCATTCAGCATACCGCAGTAAGCATCGCCGCGGCCGTCACACAGATCGCCCTGGGTCTCCTCTGCAGCTGCGCAGAACATCTTCGGTCCTTCAAAATGCTTTACAAGCAGTGTCTCGGAGATCTCCGGTCCGAAGTTTCCAAGATAGACTACCAGTGCATTGCAGCCCGCCTTCTTCACATCTTCAAGAGCCTCAACCATATGGATCTCACTCTCGATGATACATACCGGACACTCGTAGATGTCATCCTTGTCATATTTTGCGGTATACGCATCTATGAGGGCTTTTCTTCTGTTGATCGCAAGCGATGCCGGGAAGCAGTCACGGCTCACAGCAACGATACCAACCTTTGCTTTCGGGATGTTGTTAAACATGTTTTCTCCTCCTGTGAAATGATAATTGTTTCTCTATGTTTTCACCGCCTGTACGTTCCACAGCCGCGGTGTCACATGCATATCTTATATCCGCTGCGCGTCTTCGCTGCGCTTCAGTCAATGGTAATATTCTCTCCGATCAGTCCCAGCGGGCTTCCCTCCGGAAGACCTCCCTCCGGATGTCCGATCAGCCATTTGTTCTTGGCGGTCAGATGAGCATCCTCGCCGCCTGCGTGCGCTTCCTCAAGGTCATAGTTTGTTCCTCTCGGAAGAACGATGACTACGCGGAAACCATTATCCCCGGTATTGCACGGTGCGTAATGAAGAGAAGTCGCGAAGACTTCCACTGCTGTTCCCTTCGGAGCGTAGAACACCTTGCAGGTTGACGTGTCAAATGTGTACTCGTCCGTCACATCCGCCTGGCGGCCCAGGATCAGATAGAAATCAGTTGCTCCGATATTGATCTCGGAACTTCTGTGATACTCCAGGGCATTCAGCTTGTGGTTGTGGCCGTTGCAGTAGCCGACCTGGACCGGAAGTTCGCCGTACGTCACTCTCCGCAGGTCATCGCATACCGGAATCTTCTCCAGCTCGGGATCGCTGGCGACATATACAACATCGTCCGGGCAGGGTGTTTTCTCCATCCCTTCCAGAAGTTCGCTGAAATCGATCCCTTTAATGATCCGTCCGTACTCTCTGAATTCGGGATCTGTTACCTGATAGATCTTCATGATCATACCTCCTCTTATCACTGGATCTGCGGGAAGACTTCCTTCAGAGCCGGATAGATCTTCCTGAACTGCTGATACCTCTTCTCATACTTCGCGGTAAGAACCGGATCCGGATCTTCATATCCTGTCACCTTGACGATCTTCTCGCATGCCGTCTTGACATCCGGGAATTCACCGCACGCAACCGCTGCAAGCATGGCACCGCCCATGGACGGACCTTCTTCACTCTTCGGGAACTCAAGACGGATCCCGAGGATGTTGCAGACCATCTTTCTCCAGAGCGGGCTCTTCGCTCCGCCGCCGACGATGGTACTCTTGGTTACATTGATACCGAGTGACTTAGCGACTTCCAGGGAATCCCTGAGTCCGAAAGCAACTCCTTCCAGAACAGCCTGTGTCATGTCGGTCCTGCTGGAATCCATTGTCATGCCGACAAAGGTTCCTCTTGCCAGCGGATCATTCAGCGGGCTTCTCTCGCCCATCAGATAAGGCAGATAGAATACATGGTTCTCACCCAGCTTATCCTCTGTGATCCCTTCCTGCTCAGCAGCATAATCCTTCGTGTGAAGGATCTCCTCGTTCCACCACTTGTTGCAGCTTGCGGCTGAGAGCATGCAGCCCATCAGGTGGAAGTAGCCGTCCGAATGGGCAAAGCTGTGAAGAGCAGTCTGTCCCTTCGTGCTGACGAAATGATCTGCGGAAATGAACAGTGTGCCGGATGTTCCGAGGGAGATATTGCACTTGCCCTCTCCGACAGTTCCGGTACCGACTGCGGACGCGGCATTGTCTCCGCCGCCTGCGGCGATGACGACATTATCAGACAGCCCCAGTTCCTGCGCGATCTCGCTCTTGAGTGTTCCTACCTTCTCATAGCTCTCATAAAGTTTCGGAAGCATGTCCTGCGTAATGCCGCAGATATCACACATTTCCTTCGACCAGCACTTATTCTCAACATCCAGAAGGAGCATGCCGGACGCATCGGAGTAATCGGTACAGTTCGTTCCGCTCAGTCTGTAGGCCAGATAGTCCTTCGGGAGCATGATCTTTGCAATTCTTGCGAAATTCTCCGGTTCATTTTTCTTCACCCACAGAATCTTCGGCGCAGTGAATCCCGCATAGGCAATGTTTGCCGTATATTTCTCAAGAACATCTTTCCCGATCACCTGATTCAGGTAATCAGTCTCCTCCGTCGTCCTTCCGTCATTCCACAGGATCGCAGGACGGATCACGTTGTCATCCTTGTCCAGTATGACCAGTCCGTGCATCTGGCCTCCGAATGAGATGCCGGCAACCTGGCTCTTGTCCTGCCCTTCCAGAAGTTCCTTCAGTCCGGCAATAGACTGCTCATACCAGTCGAGCGGTTCCTGCTCCGACCAGCCCGGGTGAGGAAATGACAGGCCATACTCTTTAGAGACGATCTTAACGATCTCCCCCTCGGAATCCATCAGCAGAAGCTTGACCGCTGAAGTACCGAGATCTACTCCGATATAAAGCATTGTATGCTCCTTTCTGTACTGCATTTGTTTAAACAGTAGTAAATCACAATAATTTTAAATCAAAAAAACTGTCATTTCAATCCATTCACAGAAACAAAGCAATAATTTGATATTCGAGAGCAAAAAAGTAAAGGGCATCCTCCCGCGCGGGAAGATACCCTTTTCATCAGACTATTATTCTTATCTCAGGGTCAGATACTCAGGTTCCTCAGGGAATCATTCAGTTCCGCCTCTCTGTCATGCGCAGTCAGCTCCGCCGCCTGCCCTTCATCCGGTATGATGATCGGGAGAGCTTCTGAGAGATTCTCAATCACAAGATGTCTGTGATCTCCGCCGTATTCACCATCTCTTGTCCAGGCAATATCCTCGTCAAACCACATCTCCAGCCTGGAGGTCTTGAAGGTGACAAGGTTTTTATTTTCCGTCCCGCCCATGAGCGCGGGAAGAAGTGCAGGAAGTTCCACTGCCGGGATCTGCGGCATACGGATCAGCGTGACCTCAAACACACCATCGTTCAGCGTGACGTCGCGCCCCGTGATTCCCTTGAAACCGCCTACCGAGTTGGAGTTCGTGATCATGCCCAGCACAAAATCGCCGGTGCCCGAACTTTCCTTGCTCTCATAGTGCATATGGTAGGACTTGATGCTGGCCAGGCTCTGCATGCCCCGGACTATGTAGGCCATGTGGCCGAGCATGTTTTTCATGTCCTGAGGCGTGTCGTAGGACACATTTACAAATGCGCCGAACGCGGCCACATACACGAAGTAGCTGTCGTTCATCCTGCCTATGTCGCAGGAGAATATGCTTCCGTTCATGACGGCGCGGGCTGCCCTCTGCATCTCCATGGGAATGCCCAGGCTGCTGGCGTAATCATTCGTTGACCCGGCCGGGATATACCCGAGCGGCACGTTGAGCCGGCCGGTCTGCATGCCGGTCACGACCTCATCCAGCGTACCGTCGCCTCCTGAGCATACGATCATATCAAATGAGTCTCCGCACTCCTGCACCACTCTGGTGGCGTCTTTCGCGCCTACTGTTGGATGAACGACCACTTCATACCCGTTGCCGGAAAACTCTTCCAGTATATATGAAAGAGAGTTCCGGATCATGCCCTTTCCGGCCATCGGATTATAAATAAACAGAAGTCTTTTCATCAGGCAGTTGTCTCCATATAAACTTGCAGGGAAACTGAGCTGTGTACAGGAATGGACCCAGCTGACTGGGTTTTATTTTGATAAGGACTCTGCTTCGCGCTGTTCCTTCGGCTTCCATCCCTTGTAGTTCTCGTAACGGTGTTCCTTATGTTCTGTCGCGTTCCACAGTTTGTCCGCGACCGGCTTCCACGCCTTTGCGTAGGGAACGCATTTCGCACACAGATGCTCTGCGCTCTCAGGAGACTGCAGGTCTGTGGAGTGCGCGCCGGACTTATTGACCATATCCACCAGGATGCCGGGATTCTCCAGCATCGGGCACGGACGGAGCATGTTCTTGTTGAACGGCTGACGGTTGCGGTATTCCTGGAACAGCGGCTGCTGCAGGCACTCCAGAACCGTATTGTTGTGAATGTTTGCGCCTGAGTAATGGATAAATACGCAGGGCTCCGCGTCTCCGTTCGGGTTGATGTGGAAGTAGTTTCTTCCGCCTGCGATGCATCCGCCGACGAACTCGCCGTCATTCTGGAAGTCCATCACGTAGATCTGCTTGCCGCCGGTGCGGCCGCGGACCTCGCGGATCCTGTGGTAGATATACTCACGCTGCTCCGGGCTCGGCATCAGTTCCGGGTGCGCATCCATGCCGACCGGCATCAGATGGAAGTACCAGCTGAAGCGGACACCCTTCTCAATCTCCATGTCATAGAACTCATCGCTGGTAACCGTTTCCAGATTGGCAGCCGTATAGGCGATCGAAGTACCGAACAGGCATCCGTGCGCCTTCAGGACATCCATCGCATGCATGACACGTCCGAAAACGCCCTCGCCGCGGCGCAGGTCATTTACTTCAGAGAACCCTTCGAGCGAGATCGAGAAGCTGAGGTTTCCGACCTTGCGGACTTCCTCGGCAAAATCATCATCGATCAGCGTTCCGTTGGTATATGCATGAAACGCACAGTCATGATGCTTCCTGCACAGCTTCAGGATATCATTCTTGCGGACAAGCGGCTCGCCGCCGGTGAACATGTAGAAGTAAACGCCGAGTTCCTTACCCTCTGTAACGACCTTGTCCAGATCCTCAAAACTCAGGTTCAGGCGATTGCCGTACTCAGCCGCCCAGCATCCCACACAGTGCAGATTGCAGGCACTCGTCGGATCCATCAGGATCAGCCAGGGGATATTGCAGTCATACTTGACGCGGTTCGCGCGGATCGTCTTAGTGCCGTGGAACATTGCCTCAAATCCAAGATTCAGAAGCGTCATCTTCAGCACGTTCGGATCAAGCTCATCAATAAGACGGTTCAGATACTGATTCCACTTCTCGTTCGGATCCGTCATCATGGCACGGACCTTCGCGTAGGACTCCTCCGAGAACATATTGCCGACATACTTCTCGACAATATCGACCAGCTGGAGCATGCCCTTCTGCCTGTCCTTATAAATCCTGCCCAGCATGATATCGATCGCCTTCGAAAAAGCGAGCCTCGCCATCTTATGTGTAAAATCAGCCATTACAATACCTCCTGTTCACTCCCGTCAGGAACAAAATCCCGACATCGCATAAAAAAATTAAGAGCACCACCGCAAGTCTTATGTAGTTTTGTAAACTACGTAATATATTATTCGCTTATATATGTAGTCGTTTTGAAACCTTTCTACTGCAGTATATCAAAACTGACCGGATTGTGCAAATGCAGCCCGGAATATCCGGATAAGAAACTGTGAACAAGTGACGTGAACAAGTGACAGGCACTTGTTCTGAACAGGTGACAGGCACTTGTTCAATAAGCACTTGTTCAACAACAGGCGCTTACAGGTAGCGGACGAGTATGTCTGCTCCGACGAATGCGAGCATTCCGCCGCCTATTCCGTAGATTGCATAGCGCAGTCTGCACCCCTGGCTGTATCCGAAATAGATGCCGCATACTGCCGCTGCCATGGTCGCGCAGCTGACTACGCCGGTTGCCATGTAAATGTTGTGGCCTATGAAGCCCCATCCGATGCCGGCCATAAATGTAAACAATGCTACCAGGATGACTTCCCGGGCAATCCTCTTATAGCCGATCTCGCGCAGATGTTCCTGGATCGGCGTCCTGCGGACTGCCTTGTAGACCATATACGCGGCTATCATCAGGAACAGCACTGCTGCCACAAAGTAGCAGAATTGCTGCAAGTCTTCTGACTGGCTGTCAGAAAAGAAGGATATCCTTGTCAGCAGATAGCCGATCCACATGGATATCGTTTCAAACACTCCGACGATCAGGCATACGACCGCGATGGTCTTCCATTCCAGATGCCGCACCATGGAGCCTTCATACTGGCCGATCAAGAATATATTTAAAAACAGTGCCGCCACGATCAGCGTGCTCTCCAGTATACTCAACCGTTTTCACCTCATTCATGCCGGGGATGCCGGCAGATGCCGGAAAACCCGAATATGTGTATGAGTTTACAGGAGAGGCTGCTTTTTTTCAAAATACAACCTGCGGTGCGTGATAAAAAAAGGACGACACTTTGCGCCAAGTGTCGCCTGAAAACAGTATAAAAACATATTTTTCCCGGATCACGCCAGTATCTTCAGCATCTGCCTGAGCTGAGGAGCAGGGATCTGGCCGGGAGCAGAACCTGTGCCCGCCATCCCGAAGGTGATGCAGCTTCCTGTAAATGAACCGGCCGCCCTTGTGATCTTGCCCAGGCTGCCCATGGACATGGTTATGAACGGACGGTCTGCGTATGTATCGAGCATCTCAAGGGACGCGAAGATCAGTTCCGCCACATCCGCTCTGTCCTGCGCCATGACAGCGATCTTGGAAATGTCGCATCCTTCTTCCTGCATCGTCATCATCTTACGGATCAGATCGCCTGCATCCGGCGTCTTTGCAAAGTCATGCCAGGAGCAGATTACCCTGACTCCTCTCTCGTGGAGTTTTGAAATGATCCGGCTGTGCAGGATCTCATTCTGCATCTTCATGTGAAGCCTCTCAAGCTGGATATCGGCCATATCGATATATGGCGATGCGGCCAGGATCCTTGCCTCATATTCATCCTCGGCGATCTCAATCTCTCCGCCCTCTTCTTTGGTCCGGATCGTGAAAATGACCGGGCAGTTTCCCATCCTGTGCCTGATCTTCTTCAGCGCAGGAATGTCGTCTTCAAAATAAAAATCCGCCCTGAATTCGACAAGATCACAGTCTGCCGGATCAATGGCGTCGATCGCCTCGTCCAGCTGAGCCATCGTGTGCGCCACGATCGGCACACAGATCTTCGGCACCCCGTCCCCAAGGACCACATCTCTGACTACAACAGGCTCCATCTGTATCCTCCGTCCCTGTCCGGCGCACCCGGAACAGGTTTTTGACATCATGAAAAGTATCTTTCTTTTATCCGTTCCACAGGCATATCCTGCCCTGTCCAGAGCCGGAAAGCTGCCGCCCCCTGATACAGAAGCATATACATACCGTTAAATGTTCTGCACCCGCGCTCTGAAGCCTCTCTCATCAGCCGTGTCTGCCTGGGATTGTAGATCACATCCGAGACTGTCAGTCCCTCATGAAATACAGAAGGATCCTTCACAGGCGTCACGCCGGTATCCGGAGCCATCCCTGCAGAAGTCGCATTGGTCAGCAGACTGCTGTCTGCGATATGCCTGGCCAGAACAGTGCTGTCTTCAAGATCTGTAAGATCCGCCTCACACTGCGTCTCTTTGTTGATCGTATCAACAAGGTGCTGCGCCGCGCTCCAGGACCGGGTCCTCCGGTTTGCTATATGGATCCTGCGGGCACCGTCCAGAGCCATCTGAACCGCTGCTGCCATAGCCGCGCCTCCGGCGCCAAGAACTGTGATCTCACTTCCGCATATCTCCACGCCATTCTCCCGGGCCGACTCCACATATCCGATTCCGTCCGTATTATGGCCGGTCAGCCTGCCGCCGCAGTTGACGACTGTGTTCACTGCCCCGATCAGCCGGGCTGCCTCGGACAATTCATCCAGAGAATCAATGACTGCTTTCTTGCACGGCATCGTCAGGTTAAATCCGTAGGTGTTCAGCTGCCTGAACACACTGACCGTCTCTTTTAGCCTTTCGGCCGTCACGTCAAAAGCAAGGTACACACAGTCGATCCCCAGCTCCTGAAAAGAAGTGTTGTGCATAGCCGGCGACAGGCTGTGCGCGACAGGACTTCCGAGAAGCCCGCCGAATCTTGTGGTTCCGCTGATCGTATACTGCATATATCGCTCCTTCGGCATCGCGCCGGTCTCCCCTTGCCCGGGGGTGAAGCAGTCAGTTTTTCCCCGGCGGTTAAGTATGAAAAAAGCCTCCGGCAGGATGTCCGCCGGAGGCTGTGTGTCTTACTGCTTACTCTGTTCTCAGTTCCTCTTCAGGAAATCCGGGATCTGGATATCTCTCTCCGTGACCTTGCTCTGCGGCATGCGAACTTCAACATTCCTTGTCTGGATCGTCGGAGTCTTCAGTTCAACCTGGCCTGCCGAGCTGCTGTTGGAAAATGAGAATCCGCCAGCCGGTCTGGAGTCGGTCTTCGGATAGCGGTAATCCGAACTGCCCTTGCGTCCTGAGAAGATCGACTGCGGCTGGTCCGCATTGGGATCTTCGAGTCCGGTAGCGATAACCGTGATGCTCGCCTCGTCCGCATATGTATCGTCGTACATCGCGCCGAAGATGATATTCGCTCCGTCTCCTGCAAGTTCCTGGACATATCCTGCCGCGTCGCTTGCATCCATAAGACTGATATCACCGCTGATATTGATGATGATATTGGACGCGCCTTCGATCGTGGTCTCAAGCAGCGGGCTTGCAACTGCCTGCTTGACTGCTTCCAGAGCCTTGTCGTCGCCCTTGGCCTGGCCGATACCGATATGAGCGATGCCCTTGTCAGCCATGACGGTCTTGACATCAGCGAAGTCAAGATTGATCAGTGCCGGCAGGTTGATCAGATCCGTGATGCCGGATACTGCCTGCTGCAGAACCTCATCTGCCTTCTTGAATGCTTCCGGCATGGTCGTTCTGCGGTCCACTACCTCGAGCAGCTTGTCATTGGGGATAACGATCAGAGTATCAACATTCTCCTTCAGCTTGCTGATGCCGGTAAGCGCATTGTTCATGCGGACCTTGCCCTCAAAACGGAAAGGCTTGGTGACAACGCCAACTGTAAGGATGCCGAGTTCTCTGGCAACTCCCGCGATGACCGGTGCCGCGCCTGTGCCGGTGCCGCCGCCCATACCGCAGGTGACAAATACCATGTCTGCACCCTGAATGGAGTTCTTGATCTCCTCCGTGCTCTCTTCCGCAGCCTGCTGGCCAACTTCCGGCTTAGCCCCTGCGCCAAGACCCTTGGTGATCTTCTCACCGATCTGGATGACTGTGGGAGCCTTGGACATAGCCAGTGCCTGTTTATCTGTATTGACGCCGATGAACTCAACGCCTGCAATCGTATCTTCCACCATGCGGTTCACAGCATTATTGCCTGCGCCGCCAACGCCGACTACGATAATCCGTGCGCCGGACTCGGCTTCATTCGACATAATCTCTAACACGTGAGTGACCTCCTTGCTCTCTCTTATACCTTAATAAGTCAGGTTTTGCCCATATATCATTAAATATACGTTTATTTGCCCATTAAATCAAGACTTTCTTATGATACATACAATTTTACCGTGCATAATACATGCAATATTACCGCATGCGGTTTCACATACCCGCGTCCGGTTACTGGGCAAGCTGTCCGGTATTCGGGTCTATGACATTCCAGTACGCATCCACTACATTGCCGTTCTCATCCACCGTGCAGCCGTCGATCAGGTTGCCGTAGCCGTCAACCACCTGTCCGTTTACGACGTGGGCGTCATAGCGCAGCGTTCCGCTGGAGTCAAATACCATGAACGGTGTTCCGGTGATCTCTTCTGTTGTCCCGTCATCGGCAGGCGCCTGATTGCCCGAGCCATCCGCGCTTCCGTCTCCCGAACCTTCTCCGGCCAGTGACTCGGAATTCTCCGCTTCGCTTGCAGGCTGCTCGACCGGCTCAGGCTCTTTTGCCTTAAATGTGATCGCCTCGTTCTTACCGGTGAACCCTTCCATGTTCAGGGTTCCTTCCTGTCCGGCGATCTGCGGATAGATGGTGACCAGGTTAGCGATCTTCTCCTCAAGGTATTCGTCCTGCCCCAGTTTTACGGTCACAGATCCCAGGCGCATCCTCATATTGCCGTTGTCACTGAATTTTACACTGTCCGGAATAAGATTGCTCTGGATCAGAAGCTGCGTGATATTCAACATGGTCCGCAGCGTCGATGTATTGTCCATCGTCAGTTTCTGGTACAGCTGAGGTTCTTCGATCTCGATGCCCGTGACCAGCGGGATCCCCTCATAGACCGTATCCGATATCTCCTGAACCACTCCCGTGTTGTCGTAATAAACATTTTTTTCCTGATACTGTACCCGCCCGACCAGCTGGTTTTCCGCCACATCCAGGCGGATGGAAGTCGGGGTGAGCATGGTCGCCTGTACTGAAGCCAGGTATGGGGCGTCGTCCGCAGGACCTTTACTGCGGTATTTCCATGAGAAAAAAAGCGTATTGCGCGTCTTGAAGTCATAGATCAGATCATCCCTGATCTGCTCCGACGCATAGCGTTCATTTCCCTTAATATCAATAGACTGGATCCGGAACACCCCCAGCACAACTGCTGCTGCTATTCCGATGATTACCGCGAATATCGCGGCCGCTCTGATACCCCTGCTCATAACAGCTCCCCTGTCAGTCTTTTTCTTTAAAGCGCATGCACCATGTCCTTAAAGACTCTGCCTCTCTCCTCGTAATCCTTAAACATTCCCCAGCTTGCACAGGCCGGAGACAGCAGAACCGCATCTCCCTCATCTGCAAGTTCCACACATTTCCCGAAGCATTCTTCAAACGTTCCGCACAGGAAGACCGGACCGAATCCGTGCGCCTTCGCACATTCGGCGATCTTCTCTTTTGTCGCGCCGATCAGCACCAGTGCCTTCACTTTTCCGTGGAAACTCCCGATCCACTCATCATAGGAAGAATCCTTGTCATACCCCCCGCCGATCAGCACTGTCGGACGTCTCATCGCCTCGACCGCCTTGATCGCAGCGTCGGGGTTGGTGCCTTTGGAATCATTGTAGTAGGCAACACCGTTTACCTCGCCCACATATTCGATCCGGTGCTCCACGCCCGGGAAGGCTCTCAGCACTTCCTGAATCTGGTCCAGAGGCATGCCCATTGCCAGAGCGCTCAGTACAGCGGCACTGACATTTTCATAATTATGCTTTCCGAGGATCCGAAGTTCATCGATATGAATCACATCGACGGCTGCAGATCCGTCTGAATATTTCAGAACATCACCGTCCAGATACATACCCTTTTCCAGGGTTCTGGCACTTGAGAACCACCATACCTGCGGTCCCTGCGCCGGAATGTTCTCCCCGAACTGTCTGAGCACTTCATCTTCATAGTTGAGGATCATGATATCCTCCGGAGTCTGGTTCTCACAGATGCGCTCCTTGACCCGGATATATTCCTCCATGGTATGGTGACGGTTCAGATGGTCCGGAGTGATATTGGTGATCACCGACACGTGCGGATGAAAAGCGTCTATCGTCTCCAGCTGGAAGGAACTGACCTCAGCGACACATACCGCATTTTCATCGGTCTGGAGGGCGGCCTTCGTATAGGGATAGCCGATATTTCCGACTACGTGGGTATTCTCCTCTCCCCTGAAGCGCCTCATCAGGTCTCCGAGCAGGCTCACTGTCGTCGTCTTTCCGTTGGTACCGGTCACGGCCACAGTCTCGCCCTTCGAACACTGCCAGGCAAGTTCCACTTCACTCCAGATCTTTACACCCGCGCTGCGGATCCGGTTCACCGGAGCTATGTCTGTGGGGACACCCGGACTGATCACGCACAGCTCACTGTTCTCAATCAGTTCCTGCGTCAGTTCCCCTGTCACGATGCGTATCCCTTTCACATCGTCAGGAAGCTGGCTGCGCACTTTATCTTCAGTCAGATTTTCATTTCCGTCGTACAGTACCGGACTGGCACCGGCTGCAAGCAGCAGGGACGCGGCGCCCTGGCCGCTCCTGCCCGCGCCGAATACCAGCACGCGTTTTCCGGACAATTCCATTCGTTTCATCTCCTGTCTTTATACAAACCGGATAAATGCTGCCAGGCACAGCAGGATCGTTATGATCGTAAACACTGCGACCACACGCGTCTCAGACCATCCGCCAAGTTCAAAGTGATGATGGATGGGAGCCATGCGGAAGATGCGCTTTCCCCCGGTTTTCTTAAAATATGTAACCTGGATCATGACGGAGAGAACCTCCACCAGGTAGATCAGACCTACGATCACGATAAAGACCGGCATCTGCAGAGAATAGGCCGCTCCGGCCACAAATCCGCCAAGCGCAAGAGATCCGGTATCGCCCATGAATACCTTCGCCGGATGCACATTGAACAGAAGGAATCCCAACAGCGCTCCGAATACTGCAGCGCAGACCGGTTCGATCTCTCCTGTCAGGGCCATGGAGCTGAAGCAGAAGAACACTGCCACCACCGACGTGACAGAGGAGGCCAGGCCGTCCAGGCCGTCCGTAAAGTTTACGCCGTTCACGGTTCCGATGATCACGACAAAAGCGGCAATCGTCGCAAAGATCCTGAACGCCAGTCCGCTGATGATCATGCCGCCGGTAAACGGTATTCTCCAGTCAAGACAGGCAGGATCCCTGAGCCATACATAGACCAGGAAGATTGCCGTGACAACAATCTGCCCCGCCATCTTCTGCTTCGGCATGAGGCCGTCAGACCTGCGCAGGACCACCTTCAGATAATCATCGACAAAACCGATGATCCCGAATCCCAGAGTCAGAAACAGAACCGGCAGGATCCTCGGATAGCGCCGTGCAAAGATAAGAGCCGTCACAAGTACCGAAACCAGGATCGCGATGCCGCCCATAGTCGGCGTACCCGCCTTCTTCAGGTGTGACTGCACACCCTCTTTTCTCTCTGTCTGCCCCACCTTAAGGCGGATCAGGAACGGGATCAGGACCGGACATATTACCGCTGTAACCGCAAATGCGAGCAGCGCCGCCAATATCGTATCAAGTGAAATGAACATACATGCCTCCGTAATGATTACCCAGCTGTCGCTGTATCTTCGTTCTCGTTATCGTCAACCGATGCGCCTTCCCAAACGGTATCGTCCTCATCGCCCTCCACTTCTTCGGGAGGCGCCGCAATATCGGGATTCTCCGCAACCTGAGTCGTCGTATCGAAGAATACCGTCGTATCGACCTCAATCTGGTTGCCGTAGCCGTCTGTGACGATTCCATTTTCCATATCAGCCGTGCAGCCCGGGATCGGATTGCCTGAGGAATCCATGACGGTTCCGTCTTCCTGGATGTAGGCATTGTTATACAAATTGCCCGAAGAATCGAAGCACTGGAAATAAGCACTCTTTACGTTGCTCTCCACGGTCTCGTCCTTGGATATTCCCAAAAACTGGAGAAGCTCATCCGTAACCGGCTCTGTCGGGTACAGTCCCAGGTAAGGAAACAGATCCGTTGCGATCTGTCTGAACAGGACCTGCGGATAGCTTGAGTCAGCCTGCTGCGCAACATTCGGTTCGTCAATGACGACATACATGACTACCTGCGGGTCATCGATCGGAGCCGCTCCGATGAAGGAGACGACGTAATGCCCCTTCCATCTGGTTCCGTCGGCAGGATCGATCTTCTCTGCCGTTCCTGTCTTACCGCCAGTCAGATATCCCGGAACCTGGGACTTTCGTCCGGTACCTTCTTTTACTGCGGTTTTCAGATATCTGCGCAGAAGCTTTGACACTGAACTTGAAACCGGCTGCCTGAGAAGAAGCGGTTCGATCGTTTCCACAGATGTTCCGTCCGCACTCAGGATCTGCCCCACTACATGAGGCTGGTAATAATAGCCGCCGTTTACGACGGTCGAAAATGCCGCGGCTTCCTGGATCATATTGATGGTGAAGCCCTGTCCAAACGTACAGGTGGCAAGCTCGACTTCATGCATCGTATCACGGTTGTATACAACGCCGGCGTTCTCATTTGGAAGGTCGATGCCTGTCGGGCTTCCGAATCCGAACGCCTGCTGGTAATTGACAAAATTCGTGATCCCCATCTCCATGCCGACCGTCATCAGAACAACGTTGCAGGAGTTGACGATACCGTATTCCAGAGTCTCGCCGCCGTGGCCGTAGATATTGTCGCACTTGATAGTCGTATCTGTGATGAACAGGGAGCCATTGCATACAAATGTGTCTCCGTCATGCACAGACCCTGTCTCCAGCGCGGACGCGACGGTGATCGGTTTGAAAACGGAACCCGGCTCATAGCCTTCTGATACGCAGAAGTTCTCCCATTTCGTATTCAGCTCATTGACATAGGTCTTGTCATCCATCGACTTGATCTGCGCTCCGGAATAACCCTCCGTAGTCAGATCCGTGGGATCATTGAGGTCATATTCCCGGTTCGTAGCCATTCCGAGGACCTCTCCCGTATTGGGATTCATGACAACAACGCCAACATTTCTGGCTCCTTTGCCGTTATGCTGTTCGTCGCCGTAGGTTTTGTCGAACTGGTCGATCTTCTCCTGCAGGATCTCCTGAACATTCATGTCCAGAGTCAGCCTGAGAGTCTTCCCGTGTTCCGGGGCGATCGTAGTGCGCTCAAACTCAGAATTCTCATTGAGATAACCGAACGTCCTTCCGTCTGTTCCGTTCAGTATGTCATTGTAGTAATTCTCAACGCCGGTGGTCCCGACGTCGATCGCATTGGAGAAACCAACGACCTTGCTGGCAAGGTTGTTGTAGGGATATGACCTGAGATACCGCTCCTCAAACCAGACGCCCTGCACATTTGCCCTCTCATTCATAAGAGCATAGTATGTATCATTTCCAAGCTTGTCTTTATCCAGATCCGCTCCGCTGCGGAAATCCTCAAACTTTTCCTTCAGGTCTGACGTTATATTCTTCTTGATCACCTGATAGCGGGAGGAGGACGTCTTGTCGTCCACTATGACATCCCTCACCTGTGCCTGATCGATCCCGAAGATATCCGCCACCGCGCTGACTGTCGGCTCGATATAATCCGTATTCTCATTGATCGCGTAGCAGTCAAGTACAACGTTGTAAAAACGGTCACTCTTTGCGAGCACGATGCCGTTTTTATCCTGGATCTCCCCACGCCTGGCGGGAATGGAACGTGAATCATATGACTGCTGGGACAGGACTTTCTTGGCATATTTATTACCCTTTGTCGCAGAGATAGTCCCGATCCTGATCAGAAGAACGGACAGTAATAACAAAACAAATGCAAAAAAAACCAGAAGCTTTTTTTGCATCGTCTTGGTAAATCTTCTTTCTTTTTTTTCTTTATTCTTTCTGTTGATATGGGTCAAGATACTTTACCCTCTTAATCAGGGATTTCCTCGTACTGTTTGACATAATCGCTGGACACGGCGCTGTATGTTACAATCTGGCTCTGTGCCGGATAGGTCATGCCCAGTTCTTCAGTCGCCACTTCCCTGACATGCTCAAGGTCTACCCCTGAAATGATCTCATTATAGACGATATCATTTTCTATCTGCAGGTTCTTGAGCTGTGTCTGGAGATTGACAGTCCTTTTCTGAAGCTTTGTAGAGGTCGCCTGAAGTCTCAAATAAAAAATACAGATTGTAACGACAGCAACGGCAGCAATGGTCATGAACAGAACATAGTGCAGGTTCATCGAAAGAGCCCGCTGACGGTTCTGCTCAACCTGAGTGCGCCGAAGTTCCTTCTCCCGGATCTGAGGCGATGCTGTCTCAACCCGGACGGTGTTGCCGTCAACCACTTCCGTAGTATAACGCAACTGGCGCTTACTTTCAATCTGTACCATCTTTGTCTGTGCCATTCTACTCTGTTTCCCTCTTTTCAAATACACGCAGTTTCGCGCTTTTTGAACGTGGATTCTGCTCCATTTCTTCTTCCGAAGGGATAACCGGTTTCTTTGTTATGACCCTGCCCTTCGGCTTCTTTCCGCACACACATACCGGAAACTCCGGCGGGCATATGCACGGATTCTCTGCCCTGCGGAACGCATCCTTGACGATACGGTCCTCAAGAGAATGAAATGTAATGATGCAGATCCTTCCGCCCGGATTCAGGAGATCGATCATGTCGTCAAGAGATTCCCTGAGTACACGCAGTTCCCCGTTCACCTCGATGCGGATTGCCTGGAATGTCCTTCTGGCCGGATGTCTGCCCGTCGCCCTTGCCCTTGCGGGAATGGCGTCCTTCACGATCTGCGTCAGCTGACCAGTCGTTTCGATCGGACCTTTCTCCCTCTCCTGCACGATGCGGTGCGCGATCTTACCCGCGAACTTCTCCTCCCCGAATTCCCTTATAATCCGGGTCAGATCTTCGGCTGAACAGGAATTAACGACCTCCCTCGCCGTATATTCCTGCCTCTGGTCCATTCTCATGTCCAGAGGAGCGTCCTCTTCGCGGTAAGTAAATCCACGCTGTGCGTCGTCCAGCTGGTAGGAAGAGACTCCCAGATCCAGCAGGATTCCGTCTACTGATGTGATACCTGCCTGCAGCAGCCGGGTCTTCATATCCGCGTAATTCGAGCGGATGATCGTGACCCTGTCACCAAACTCCCCGAGGCGTTTTGCGGCAGCCTCGATAGCCGCGGCGTCCTGGTCGATCCCGATCAGCCTTCCTCCCTCAGAAAGCATCCCTGCGATCACACTGGAATGTCCGCCACCGCCAAGTGTCCCGTCGACGTAGATTCCGTCCGGTCTCACGTGCAGCGCATCAACTGTCTCTCTGAGGAGGACCGATGTGTGTCTGAATTCCACACGCTCCTCCTTTCTCCCGCACATGTCTCCACTCCCCTGGAAACACGGGGATCCTTCTGTCCATACGCCTGGAACCGCTCCCTACAGTTCTTCGGCAATTCTGCCCTCCTGCCGCTCCCTACGGCAATCCGGCATTCCGGCCGCCCTGCTGCTCCCTACAGCACTGCAGCCTGTCACCGTCCGCTCCCTTACGTCCGGCAACAGCTCCATCCCGGCTTCGACCCCCTTACAGGTCGATATCCAGCCCGTCAAGAGCTTCTATGGACTCGTCGATGTCATCTGCCGACGTCGCATCGATGTACTTCTCTCTGCTCCACAGTTCCACTCTCTTCATGGAACCTTCCACGACGACCTCTTTCTGCATCCCGGCAAACTCCCTCAAATTTTCCGGGATAAGGACTCTTCCCTGTTTGTCCATCTCACAGAGTGTCGCGCCTGCAGCAAAGAACCGAACGACTGTCCTGGCTTTTTTATTTGTAAGCGGCAGTTTTGACAGCTTTTCCTCGAAGTCAGCCCATTCATCCATCGGATACGCAAACAGACAGCCGTCAAGTCCCCTTGTGATCATGAATTCCGCTCCCAGTTGTTCGCGGAACTGCTTTGGGACGATCAGTCTGCCCTTGGCATCCAATATGTTTTTATATGAACCGTAAAACATTCTGCCTGGACTTCCCTCTCTGAAGTTGCTTCGTCAGGAAATGAGATTTACCACATTTCCTCCCTTATGACCCACAACTCACCACTTTTTGCCACTCATGTGCATATCTTAACGAATTTTATGGGAATCTGCAAGGCAGAACGTCCGTTTGGGTTTGGTTTCTTGTGCAAAGCGCACAATCGCCTATATAGTCTTCTACCCGTCCGGTTCATACCAGATATAGTGATCAGACGACAAAAAAAGCGTCCGGAGCTTCTCTCAGCTTCCGGACGCACGGCTTAGCGCTTCTTTTTAAAATTTTTATTTCTATTTATTACATTTTTGTTACATGTTCATCGTTTCTCATGCTTTGCGATGATCGGGAGAATGACACCCAGAGCCGTCAGCACAAGAGGCGTGACGACATTGAGCGCAAATGTGAACGGATCTGCGTCATACATGCCGAGGATGCAGCTTGCCGCGGTGACCGCAAAGCACCAGGCGCCGAAGAACATGGCAACTCCATGGTTCTTCACGAACCTGTATTCGCGCGGGAACCTGTCTTCTGTCCTGCGCAGCGCCAGATAGGCGAAGAACACCCACAGATAACGCATCGGCATGCACACGGAGTTCAGTTTGGTCAGCTGCTTGAGCACCGCGGCGGCGCCCGGGACGACTGACTGGATCAGGATGATCGATCCAGACAGGATGGCAACCATCCTGATGCCGTTCACATACGCTCCGGCATCGTTCTTCTTCAGAAGTCCGGACGGGATATAGGTGCGGGCCGCCTCATTATCCAGCAGCATGCGCAGCGGCGCGTCGATGCTGATGACCAGTGTGGAGAGCTGCCCCACCGCGTTGCATACCGCGTAGACGATCAGAAGAAGGTTTCCTACATGATAATAACCGCCCAGCTTCTGGAACGCCCAGTAGGAACCGTTGGAATTGTAGGAGTTAAAGCTCTCCGGGGATGCGTTGATCACCGCCGGATCGAACATCATGCCCATGGCGATAGTCCCGAGGATCGCGCAGACCACGACCATGACCGCCAGGGAGATCATCGCGCGCGGGAAGCCCTTGCTCGGATTCTCTACCTTATTGACATACGGAGAGATCTTCTCACAGCCGCCTACCGCAAACACCAGGATCGAGAGAGATGTGAAATAACGGACGTCAAAGCGCGGGATCAGGTTCTTCAGGCTGAAGTCCATGGCCAGATAGCCGCCCTGCGGATTGATGGCCGGCGCTGCGAACATCATGAGGATGTAGAGGATCGACATGACGAACATGCTGGTGCCCGCAAGCATCGCAAGCTTCTTGAGCGGGTTCAGTCCGCGGGACGCGACCCAGCAGAAGAACAGCAGGATCGCCAGTGTGACAAGCTGCACCGCCAGTGTCGGGAAGCTGTCGTAGGTCTCGCCGTTGCGGAAAACCGCCCAGCTGAGTGCCTTCAGTCCGCCCGAGGACTTGGAAGCGATGTACGTGATGTGGCACGCCCAGTAGGTCCATCCTGCGTAGTAGGCCAGCTTCGGGCCGGTCGTGGAATGGATCCAGGAGCTGACGCCGCCGCCGGAATTCTTGAATGCGGATCCCAGTTCACCCACCATGAGCGCGTACGGCACAAAATACAGGGCAAACATCAGGATCCAGCTGAAGATCACCTGAATGCCGTTGAAATACACGAATCCGTTCAGGACGTTGCCAAAGCCCCATACGGTTGAGAATGCCATGAAGGCAAGTGTAGTCCATTTGATACGTTTTGAGTCCATTTTTCTGTCACCTCATTGTAGTTATTTTTCCTGAGCTTCCTCAGGTCGAAAATGAGAGCTTCAGCTCTCCGTCTCCCAGGCACTGCACGCTGCAGGAGAACAGTTCCTTCGCCGCCCGCACCAGATACGCCGTATCTTCGGCGCCGGCTGTCTCGAAGGGAGAATGCATGGCCAGCTGCGGCAGTCCGATGTCCACCGTGTTCAGCGACACCTGGCTCTGCGAGATATTGCCCAGCGTAGAGCCGCCGGCCATGTCGGAGCGGTTCGCGAAGGTCTGGAAGGGAACTTCCGCGCGGTGGCAGATCTGCCTGAAGACTGCTCCCGACACCGCATCCGTGGTGTATTTCTGGTTGGCGCTGTACTTGATGACGATCCCGCGGTTCAGGACAGGCCGGTTCTTCGGGTCCGCCTTGTCCGTATAGTTCGGGTGCAGCGCATGGGCATTGTCCGCCGATACCATGAAGCTGGAGGCTGTTCTTCGCTGCAGTTCTTCCTCACCATACCCGTATGAGAGAGCCAGACGCCGGAGCGTATCCTTCAGGAAAGTGCCTGCCGCGCCCTGCCTGCTGCCGCTGCCGACCTCCTCGTTGTCAAAAACGCAGTGCACCGCGACGCTCCTGGCGGGGCGTGCGGCGAGCAGTCCCTTCAGGGAAGCGAATACGCACTGAAGATCGTCCAGGCGGCCGCTCGCGATGTATTCCTCCTTCGCGCCGAGGAAGGTTCCCTTCATGCGGCTGTAGAGGTACAGATCACTGTCGAGGATCTGATCCGCCTCCACTCCGGCCTCCTGCGCGATGAGCTGCTCAAGAAGCGCCGCCTCCTCTCCCGCTTCACAGAAGAGGGGAAGCAGGTCCTTCTGCGCGTTGTAGGCGTACCCGTCATTGACGCTGCGGTTCATGTGGATCGCCAGACTGGGAATGATCAGAAGATCCCTGTCGATGTTGACCAGCCTGGTCCCGATCCCGTCCGGTGTCTGTACGATCACACGGCCCGCAACAGACAGAGGTCTGTCCAGCCAGGGAGCGCACAGCATGCCGCCGTACTTCTCAACGTTCAGCCTGACGTAACGGTCCTCCACCGTGATCTCTGCGTTCGGTTTGATCTTGAACACCGGGGAGTCGCAGTGGCCGGCCATGATCTGGAATCCGTCAAAGTCCTCCGTCTCCGGCATCCTGAACGCGATCAGCGCGGAATTGTTGCGTGTGACAAAGCATGAATCTCCCGGCCGGATCTCCCACCGTTCCTGCTCCTTCAGTTCGGTAAATCCTGCCTGAACGAGCATCCGCTTCATGTTGTCCACGGCGAAAAAAGCGTTCGGACTTGCATCGAGAAACGCGAGCAGTTCTTCATTGATCTTTCTGGTATCTGTTCCCATCTTTCCTCCCTCTCATGAAAAAACGCCGCCTGAAGCAGACGGCGCGTTTATTATAAACCTCGTTTGTATATTTGTCTATTGCATTTTACTTGTAGGTGCATATTTCTGCATATACAGAGTGCATATCCCAACGCTCCTGCCGCGGCCATGTACTGCCCTGTCCGGGGTCCGCTCAGTCATCGGGTATGCCGGGCATCACATCCAGCTGGAAGCCCTTCCACATATTCGCATTCACGTTCCAGTCGCGCAGGTCCGTGACGATCTTGTGGTAGAAGGCCTGTCCTCCGTACACGATGTCATAGGTCCGGGCATCCCCTCTGGCCTCCAGGTGTCTGCCGAACGCACAGTTCTCCACGTCGTCCGCCCCGTAGTCGTCCTGGGTCCCGTCCGGCCAGTATACATAGAAGCGCGGAACCTGCGGCTCACTGGAGAACCTGACGTCGCCTGCCAACTTCAGTATCTGCCTTCCGACGTTCTCGTAGCAGCACAGGACATGGGCATAGCGCCACACGGTCCTGGTGAAGTCTGACACTCTGAACTGCATCAGCCAGTCTTCATCCATCATGCCGTTTGCGTCCTCTTTGGAGATGATGAGGACGATCGGGAACTGTCTCTCCGGATCCATGATCGCCTGGGCGATGGTCTCAGCCTCGTCCTCCTTGAGGATCCTGCGCCTTCCGCTGCAGGGAAGAGAGCTGACCACTCCGATCATATCCACGATATTCTTATAGAAGCCCGGATAGGAGAAATTCGTGGACTTCTCCTCCACCGTGGCTGAATCCTCCGGATCCGGCTGAGCATATCCGTTTATGATATCGATCCAGATCCCCGGCGTATGTTCGTGCCTGGTGCCTTCCCCTTCCTTCACCTCGTGGAGGCAGGCTTCCGTATACCAGATGCGTCCGTTCGCCTCCGGATCCGTATGCCGGACATGCATCTTCATCACATGTTTTTCCGGATGATACTTCACCTCTATATGATAGGCGAGAAGGTAAGCCTTGTAGGTCGAAACCTGCTCCGGCATGTTATGGAACAGCACTCCGTACTTCATCCGTATCCAGCGCCAGATCAGTTTCGCACTTTCCTCAAACAGAAAGTCATCCGTGATCTCCTCTTCGGTCTTCATACGGTTGCCGTCTATCCGTGTCATCATCTGGAAGACAGTGTGGGGACGGAACGGGCGCAGTTCATAGTGCCTGGACTCAGCCTCGGTATCATCTCTTCCGTCATTGAAGACGTCCATATGCCGGAACACTGCGGTCAGCCTGTCATCATGGAAGATGCTCTCGTTGAGCAGTGCGATGATGGTATTGACATTGATCGGCACATGGCGGGTCCGCGACAGAAGCTGGCCGATCAGGATCGGTCTGGGAGTCCGGAAGATCCGTTTGGCAAGATTGTCCGACCTTGCCATATCTTCATTCAGGATCTGCTCGACCTCCGGATAAAGCTGCGCTTCTCCCAGCTTCAGGCGGAAATGACTCTTGATCATGTCGCTCCACCTGCCGGACTTGTACAGTGCATGGCCAAGGTCCTCAAACAGAGTGACCATGGACTTGTCGCACAGTTCCAGTGTGGCAAGGATCGAATTGAAATACCGTGAGAATCCGGGATAGTGGCTCCACAGTTCCTCGCCTTTGTATCTCATGTCGTGTTCGACTTCATGCCAGCCCTCGAAGAACATGGTCTTGATCTGGATCTCAAATGTATCGTCGATACACATATTCCATGTCTGAGGCGATATCTCTTCCTTCAGATAAGTCGGCAGACGGAATACGCCGTTCAGCTTGGCGGGTTTGAATTCATCCTCGCTCCTCTTGGAGGTAGACCACTCGATAACGTCAAAAGTCTGCGCCATGATGTCTCTGCAGATATCCACATCATCATCAAAATACAGGTTGATGCGCACCCCGATCAGGTCCTGCAGTTTGTGTTCCTCATTGAGATCCTTCATATCAAACTTCCGCGCCATTGACTGGGCGGTTTTGATCCTTGAGAAGCATCTGTAATAGAGGCCGCACTGCTCAAGCCTGTCGCTGATGATGCGGCGAAGGTCCTGCTCCACCACGGGCGGGACCTTTACCCCGTCCGCAAGCTCTTCTTTTGTAAAGGTTACTACGTTTTCAGGATATGATGTTTCCTGCCCCGGCAGTACCTCTCTGTTTTCATTCATATAATCGTTCATATCTGCAATTCCGCACAGGACAAAGCCTGTGCCTAACTCATTTACTGATAAACCGGATTGCCGTACATGTCATATCCCTGGCCGGTTGTCGGGTCTGTCCAGGCAATCTGTGCTGAACCGGTTGAAGATCCGCCTGACGGTGATCCCACCGGGTTGCCGTACATGTCATATCCCTGCCCCGTATAGGGATCAGTCCATGCAATCTGTGCCGAACTGTCTGTTGTCCCGCCGCCTGACGAGTTCTGGGAAGTCCCTGCTGACTCATCCATGGAAGCTGCCCCCTGGGAACCGGTGGTGTCTACCTGCTGGACGTTCCCGCCGCCTCCATTCATGTAAGGTGCCACGATCGAAGCGGAATCCGGATACTTGTTGGAGAAAGTGGTAAAGACCTCATTGGCCTTGTCTGTATTGCCGGCATTCAGATACGCGAATCCCAGATAATACAGTGCATCGTAGTACTGCCCGTTCTCTCCTGCCTCATCCGAGTCGATTGCCAGCTGCAGCTGCTTCGCCGCCTCCTCATAATTGCCTGCCACATAAGCGGTAGTTCCTGCCGAGTAATACTGGGAGAACAGCGCGTCGCCTACCATGGCTGACAGATCATCATAGAGCTGTTTGCCGTTTCCGTCAAAATCATCCGCATTCAGTTTGCCGAGCGCTTCAACGGTCTTCGTCTGATCTCCTCTGACGAAGAGGTCAGCGACGCTCAGCAGTTCGTTGTAGGAATCCACCCTGTCATTGGCATTCTTGGCGTCTGCCTGGGCCGTGGCAGTATTCGCGTTGGCGGAATCCACCTCATCCTGCAGGTCCTGCACTGTTGCTGTAACCGTGGCAAGGGAAGTATTCGCGTCAGATACCTGTTTATTGGCTTTGTCATTGGCGCTCTGGCGGATCGCGGGAACCGTCAGGAACCATACGATCGCGGCACCCAGAAGAATGCCGAGCATAATATTGATAAATGTGGCAACTGTGGAGCTGTCGCGGAAGGTAGTCGGTGCTATGATCACGTCGTTTCCGCTGACATACCGAAGCGCTGCTTCTCTCGGAGTCTCCTCTTTCCCGTCTGCCTCAGACGGCCCGGACCGCTCAACTTTCGGTCTGGTCTTTCGTCCGAACAGAGACAGTTTTCCGGTGGACTCCTCTACCTCGGTCAGATACCTCAGTGTCGTCGTATTCGTATTGTCGATCCTGGAGCATTTCTTGAGAAGCCCTCTGGCCTTCTCCCACTGCTCTCTGTGCATGTACAGAAGAGCCAGCAGCTGATAGGCGCGCACAAACTTCGGATTCTGGTTCACCACCTTCCGAAGCTGCATCAGTGCCATGTCTTCATTGCCCTGCCTGCAGTAAGCGATGCTCTGGTTGTACTTTCTGATCGCAGTATTGTACTGGTCCAGACGGTTTTTGGAACTCTGCAGTTTCTTAATATATTCAGACGCAAGATTCTTCCTGCTGTTCAGATTGTTGCTGATGACCCATTCCACAAGGGCGTTAACGACCTCGCCGGTCTCAAAATAGCACAGTCCCAGCAGATTCCTTGCATCGGTATTCTCTTTGTTAAATTTGAGCGACCGCTGCAGCAGGGAGATTGCGCCTGACAGGTCTCTGACCTGCGCCTTCTCCAGTGCCTGGTTATACAGCAGATTCGAGATTCGGACGATGCGCCTGGGCAGCGTCAGGTCAGCACCGCAGTTAATGCAGTACTCCCCCGGTCCGAGTGTCGCTCCGCAATAGATACATTTCATGTGTCAGTCCCCTTTATACTCTCCGGCGTTTATTTCTTCGCCTTGCGCTCCTTCTCATCGCGCATCATCTCTTTGAGAATATCCGTCACATCCGTCAGGTCGCGGCTGTAGATCGCATCTTCAGCCTCATTTACATCCATGCTCGGATGAAACTTCTTGAGTTCTTCCTCATAGTTCAGCATTGTTTATCTCCTCTTCAACAGCACCTGCAAGATACAGTGAGCCGCAGCACAGCAGCACGCTGTCTTTCTGCACGCGCCTTGCCTGCCTGAAAGCAGACTTAACATCCTCAAAGGCATATACGGGGCATCCGGCATGCCGCCTGAATTCCCCGGCCAGTTCCTGCGCTGCAATCTGACGGCTTCCTCCGACGCTTGTCACGGTCACTGACTGGAAATGAACGCTCCTGCAGATCCTGCCGATCATCTCTTTCCATTTCTTGTCCGCTACGGCCGAGAACAGCAGCGACACCGGGCGTTTTTCGGCAATCCGCTCTGCTGTCTTCAGAAACTGCCTTATCCCGTCTTCGTTGTGAGCTCCGTCCAGTATCACGTCCTTCAGGATCTCTTCCATGCGGCCGCTCCATCTGGTCTCGGCGATCCCGGCAAGGATATCCGGAAGGCTCACCGGATGTTCTTTCACAAGCGGATCATCCATTCTGCTTACAGTGCCCGCTGCGATCATGGCAATCGATGCGTTCGCCGCCTGGTAATCCGCGGCAAACGGAACACAGACATTTACATCGTCAAAGTATGGAGCAGTTATCCTGAATTTTACACTGCGGTCCGTGCGGTCTGTGATGACACTCATCTCCGGGCACCAGGCGATCGCCTCACTGCCCGTCTGCTGTGCTCTCTCCCGGATCACTTCTGCCGCCCCGGGATCTGACGCGTCATAGACCACCGGCACGCCTCTCTTGATGATGCCTGCCTTCTCAGCAGCAATCTCCGGAACGGTATCACCGAGATACTCCGTATGATCGAGGCTGATCGATGTAATCACCGACAGGATCGGTTTCTCTATGGTATTGGTCGCGTCCAGACGCCCGCCAAGACCGGTCTCACACAGAAGAATATCGATCTTCTGCTCCCGGAAATACCACATGCCGGCTGCGAACAGGAACTCGAAATAAGTGGGATGGGCGTATCCGTCCGCCATCATCTCTTCCACAGCCCGCATCACATGGAGGAACGCCTCCAGAAAGTCTTCATCCGATACCGGAGTCCGGTCTGTCTGGAACCGCTCGTTGATCCTCACAAGATGGGGAGATGTGAACAGCCCCGTCCTGTATCCGGCTTTCCTGAATATGGATTCCAGAAACGCGCACACACTGCCTTTTCCATTGGTCCCGGCAATGTGTATCACCCTGAATTCCCGCTCCGGATGTGAAAGCCTGCGCAGAAGTTCTATCGTATTGCCGGCTTCATTTTTCTTCGTAAACTTAGGGATCCGTGAGATATACTCCACGGCCTGTTCATACCTGATTGTATTCACGTAAGGAAGTCCTTCAGGCGTTTGGAACGGCTCGGATGTCTCAGTTTCCTCAGTGCCTTCGCCTCAATCTGGCGGATACGCTCTCTGGTAACGTTGAACTCCTTGCCGACTTCTTCCAGTGTCCTTGCCCTTCCGTCTTCCAGACCAAATCTCAGTTTTACTACCTGTCTCTCCCTCTCAGTAAGCGACTCAAGAGCATTGGACAGTTCTTCCTTCAGCATGGAGAACGTAGCGCTGTCTGCCGGAGACAGTGCGGTATCGTCCTCGATGAAGTCGCCGAGATGTGAATCGTCTTCCTCACCGATCGGGGTATCCAGTGATACCGGATCTCTCGAGATCTTCAGGACTTCACGCACTCTGGACGCAGGCACGCCGAGTTTCTCCGCCACTTCCTCCGGGGTAGGCTCGCGCCCGAGTTCCTGGAGCAGCTGTCTGGTCATACGCAGCGTCTTGTTGATGGTCTCGACCATGTGGACCGGAACACGGATGGTCCTGCCGGTATCCGCGATGCCGCGGGTGATCGCCTGGCGGATCCACCAGGTCGCATAGGTTGAGAACTTATATCCCTTCGTGTAATCGAACTTGTCGACAGCTTTCATCAGACCCATATTTCCTTCCTGGATCAGATCCAGGAAAGGCATACCGCGCCCGACGTATTTCTTGGCTATAGACACGACAAGACGGAGGTTCGCTTCCGTCAGCGCCTTCTTGGCCTCCGGATCTCCCTCCTCTACACGTCTGGCAAGTTCCACTTCCTGCTCGGAAGTAAGCAGCGGAACATTACCAATCTCTTTCAGGTACATGCGGACCGGATCTTCTGTAGATACGCCTTCCAGAACCTCGGAAGTCTCCTCGATGCGGACTTCTTCCACATCATCCAGATTCTCCAGATCCTCTTCATCGCTGTCCAGAAGATCATCTTCATCCGCGTCGACATCGATCAGTATATCGTCGTCGGATTCCTCCGGAACCTCTTCGCCGTCAATACTCTCCTCAGGGCCTTTTCCCTGTGTAACAATGATATTCTGGCTCCGGATGTGTTCATAGATCTCCTCCATCTGCTCAACCGGAAGGTCCATTCCCTCGAACGCGCTGGAGATCTCATCCATCCCGATGGTATCTTTGTTACTCCTTGCCCTGCTGACAATATCCTGCAGTGTCTGCACAAACTGCGCCTGTGCGTTATCACTCATAAACTGTTACCGCTCCCTCCCGGGCATTGCTGCCCAGATCTGTTTGAACTGTGTTGCGTTAATTCTCATCCCTGCTGTGATCTTCCAGCGCCGGCGTCTGCGAGCCGCGCATGGTGATCACCGGGCCGCCTGTTTTCTCGATGTACGCTCTGGTTATGAGAACCTGTCCGATATTATCATCCTTGGGGATCTCATACATGATATCCAGCATGAACTCCTCGATGACAGACCGCAGTGCCCTGGCGCCGGTATCTCTCTCCAGCGCCTGCTCCGCGATCGCCTCCAGGGCGCTGTCATCAAAATCAAGTTTTACCTCATCCAGTTCCAGCAGTTTCTGGTACTGTTTAAGGATCGCATTCTTCGGCTCTTTCAGGATCCGGACCAGCATATCTCTGTCCAGTTTCCTCAGTGCGAAGATCATGGGAAGCCTTCCGACGAATTCGGGAATCATCCCATACTTTCGAAGATCCTCTGTCTTGACTCTGGTCAGGATATCCGGATCATCGTCATACTCGTCTTTCAGCGAAGACCCGAATCCCATCAGGGAAGACCTGGTAAGCCGCTCTTTAATGATCTCTTCCAGTCCCGGAAATGCGCCGCCGCAAATGAACAGTATGTTCTTCGTATTCATTGTGGTCATCGGCACCATCGCGTTCTTGCTGGTAGCGCCGACCGGAACTTCGATCTCGGATCCTTCCAGGAGTTTCAGCAGACCCTGCTGCACAGACTCTCCGCTTACATCTCTCTGGTTGGTATTCTGCTTCTTGGCCAGTTTGTCGATCTCGTCGATAAAAACGATGCCCTTCTGAGCCCTGTCAACATCATTTCCGGCAGCCGCGAGCAGCTTGCTGAGCACACTCTCGACGTCGTCTCCGATATACCCCGCTTCTGTCAGGGCTGTCGCGTCCGCAATGGCAAGCGGGACGTCCAGGAGCCTCGACAGTATCTTTACCAGGTAGGTCTTGCCGCTTCCGGTCGGTCCGACCATCAGCATGTTGGACTTCTCGATCTCAATCTCATCCAGAGAATTCGTGTTGGTCCTGACGCGCTTGTAGTGGTTATACACAGCCACTGAGATCACTTTCTTCGCGTATTCCTGACCGATCACGTAATCGTCCAGAGCAGCCTTGATCCTGTGGGGAGCCGGAAGTGAATTGATGTCAAACACCGGCTTCGGCTTCTTCTCTTCTTCCTCTGCTTTATCCCGGGTCTCCTGTGTTTTCTTTTCTTCCCGGTTCAGAGAGTTATCCATCCGGAACATGCCCATATCAGGAAAATTCCGGAGGCTGGTAAGATTCTGCAGGTTCAGCATACTGCGGATTTCCGGGTTGTCCATGGCGTCAAATGACTTCTGCATGCAGTCCCGGCACACGGTGATGCCTCCCGGCAGCTGTATCATCTCCCCGGCCTGTTCCTCTGTGCGGTGGCACATGAAACAGGAACGGATCTCTTTCTTATCTTCTGACATAACCTTCCTTTACTGGAGCGTTACTGTGACTGTAACGACATTGTCCTCACTGTAGTCCCCATCTTCATCAGGACGTACGTAAGTGACCTCCACCTCATCTCCTGCGCTGGTGGAAGAAAGAACTTCTTTGAGCTTGACAACGGTCGGAGTCTCTTTGCCGTCGACGGAAGTGATCACATCATCCTCCCTGAGACCTGCCTGATCAGCCCCGGCGCCATCCACGACACCGACAACATACACGCCCTTCGGGATGCGGTAGATGATACTGTACTCATCCGATACTTCCGCGACACTGACGCCGAGTTTTCCGCCGCCTGCCTGTGTCACAGACACCTCAGTACGATTCTCCGACTCAGCTTCTGTCTCTGTTTCAGCAGCCTTCAGTTCTGCCTCAGGCGCTGCTTCGGTCTCTGCTGCCTGCGCTTCGGTCTCAAACGCCGCTTCGGTCTCTGCCGCCTGGGCTTCAGTCTCTGCCGCCTGCGCTTCTGTCTCAGGCTCAGCCACCTGAAGCATCACTTTGCCGGACGACTCTTCCTTCTTTTCCTCAGTCTCCTTAACCTCAGGCGCGTCCTGGGTGTCTTTCCCGAGCATCCTGCTGATCGCGTCCTTTGCTGCATTGACCGGAAATGCATAACCCATGCCTTCTCCGGAATCCCTGGAGATCTTGCCTGCGTTGATTCCGATCACTTCACCGTCCCGGTTGAGAAGTGCTCCGCCATAGTTGCCGTAATTGATAGATGCATCCGTCTGAATGTAGGAATGAACGCCTGCGCCGGATGACATCTGACGGTCCAGTGCACTGATGATGCCTTCCGTAACTGACAGGCCGTATCCCATGGCATTGCCGATTGCGATCGCTCTCTCTCCGACACGGATCGAATCTGAATCCCCGATCACAGCGGGCTTAACCAGAGAGCGGACAACTTCATTTACACCGTCCTTCTCTACCCTGAGCATTGCAAGCTCTGTCTCCGGGTCAATTCCGATCACGGAAGCATCCGCAAGGGTATCCTCATCGGACAGGCCTTCGGTTGCCTCTCTCGAAACAGAGAAGCCTACGGTCAGTTCATCGGCTCCTTCGACGACCCATGCGTCCGTCACAATATAGTACGCGTCATCATCTTCATCCACGATAATCCCGGAGCCGGCATCGGTCTGTTCGATCTGCTGAAGTCCGTAGAAAAAGTCCTGCACAGTCCTGATGTTTTTGCATGTGACAGAAACGATGCCCGGCATCACTTCTTCCACCATATCAGACACATCCAGTGTCGCACTCAGGGCTATGCCTTCCGTCTTGAACTCCGGCTTCTCATTCTTCTTGTCCTTACCTGCCTGAGAATCTTTCCCTGTCCCGGATCCCTTCTCGGTCTCCGTCTCGGTCTCGGTCTCGGCGCCTGGTTCGGATTCTGTCTGGGCTTCCTTATTCATCACAGCTGCCGCTTCTGTTTCCGTCTCAGACATCTCAGCCTCGGTCTGGACAACAGCTGCAGCTTCTGTCTCATCAGACTCTGTGGAAGCGACAGCAAGATGGATCTCCGTCTCCACATCATCCTCTTCCAGATTCCCAAGAGAAGGCAGTTTCCCGGGCAGGACAGCATATACGAACGCGCCGACAGCCGCAGCTGTCACCGCAAGAGTCAGGATGACGCCCGGATACTTTTTCTTCGGTCTGTCAAGCCGCTCTCCAGTCTGGGTGTCAAACTTCGGCTCATCCACATCATAATCATGCGGGCGGTCCTGCGGAGGAACCGTCTGGCCAGACACTTCACTGTCAGAAGTCATATCACTGCTGACCTCGTCTGAAGATGCAAAATCTTCAGAACCGGCATCCTCCGCAGGGACCGTGTCAGCAGATTCGTCTATGGCTGGTTCTTCGGAGAACACGTTTTCACCAGGCGCCGTCTCCTGATCCGCATTGGATGTGTCATCAGCAAAGCCTGCATTGTCCTGAACACTTTCTTCCGTGCCTTCTGACGCCGGCACAGTATCGCCATATACGTCTGTATCCTGCTGATTGTTATCAGGATATTCTGTATTCAGACCATCTGTATCTGTGTATCTCTTATCTTCGTCCATAATTCACCCCTCTGTGCTTTAGCGGTGTCTATGCCTGCAACTTATCACATACCTGTGTCAAATGTGTGGAAAGAAAGCCCGCGCAGGACCTTTTTCCTGCATGATCGCTACTTATCCCAGTACGTTCTGTTATCTGTCAGTTTCAGGATCAGTTTCCGCGGCAGTTTTCTGTATCGTTTCCCCAGAAAATAACCAATGTATTTACATCCGCTGTCCAGGATCAGTTTCGGGATGCGGATCACGTTTCCGCTTCGAAGCAGCCACGCCGCGTTCTGTTTTACCATTTTTATGCCTTCGCCTGTGGAGGACGCCATGGAGAAGACTTCTGGATGCTCCGCCTGCGATACTCCCAGGTCAAAGTTCCTCTTCAGCTGCTTTACGCACGAATAGCTGTGTGAGTGCCACACCTGTGCGTCAGCGTCATAGACGACACGGTACCCCGCACGGATCATTTTCCCGGCAAGGATCATATCCTCATTGAAGATCGTCCGGCGCTCGAATCCGCCCATCTCGAAATAAGTCTCCCTGCGCCACATGGCACAGACGTCCGAGCAGAAGAAGGTCTTGATCCCCAGTTCCTCCAGGTCTTCCTTCGACTTCACCCTGGATGTCTCAGGATAGTTGAAGGATCTGGTGAATCTCTCCTCGGGGCTGCACCCTTTTGCGGCAAGCTGTCTTCCGTATGCCGCAGCTACGAGCGGATCATCAAACCACTTCGCCAGGGAACTGATCAGATGCCTGTCCTTCGGGATTGCGTCCTGTGTCATACACAGGACAAGTTCCGTATCGGCAAATGACATCCCCAGATGTCTGGTCCCCCCGTGGTCGAATTCCTTCCTGTCCACATGAAACACTGACAAGACCGGGAAGCAGTCCCTGAATTCATCCACACTGTCTGTAAGCTGTCCGTCCTCGTCCCCTTCCACTGTATTCATAAGAAGGACCCTGGAGGGCAGCATCGTCTGCTTTGAAAGTCTTCTCAGAAGTTCATTCAGTTTTCTGTCCGGCCTGAAGGTCGGTATCAGAACTGTTACCTCCATCATAATTACCTCAGTATATACCTGTCGCAGCCGAGATCTGCGCTGAGACCTGCTGCACGGTCTCAGACGGTGTGTACCCTGTCTCCGCATACAGGAATGTATGCAGCTGCGCCACATTCTGTGCCAGGTTGACCGGCACCACACAGTCGCCGGCGGATATATTGACAGCCTGCAGGTCAAAGGGGAATCCCCCGGTCTCAGTGAGACTGCAGTCCGTGATTGCCGAAGCCAGGCTAAGCAGTTCTGTTGCCGAGAAGCTTGTTGAGATGCTCGGGATCATGGCATCCACGATCTGAGCCAGTTTTACAGGCCCCTGCTGCTTCGCGTTCTGGAATATCTGGGTCAGCACGGCTCTCTGCCGTTCAGTCCTCTTGTAGTCAGATCCGGCTGTATAGCGGATCCTGCAGTACGCAAGAGCCTGAATGCCGTTGAGGTGCTGGTAGCCGGCTGACGTGACCGGCGTGATCTGCGCCCCTGTCACTTCTGCGTTCTCGGTCTGGTATCCGTTAATGTAGGGAAGTTCCTCCTCTGTCACATCTACGTCGACCCCGCCGATCAGGTCCACTGCCCGGACCACCGCATTGAAGTCCACAGTGATGTAGTCCGACAGACTCAGATCCAGGTTCTTGTTCAGCATATTGATGGACCGCGCAGGACCGCCGAAGAAATAACACTCAGCCGCCTTGCGGTACTCACCGTTTGTATTGTCCAGGTAGGTGTCGCGGTAGACAGACACCAGCCGGATCTCTTTTGTCTTCTTATTCATCGAGCACAGGATGATCGTGTCGGAATGGGTATCCTTTGTCAGGCTTCCCTCCCGGGAATCCACCCCGTATATCACAAAATCCTGGTACCCGTCATGTCCCGTGACGCCTGCATTGGTAAGGATATCCTTCAGGCTCTGATGATCCATGCGGGAGAAGCGCCAGACTGCGGCAAGCAGCGCGGCAGCGATCAGAAGCAGGATCAGTTTTACGATAAACCCTGTCCTTGAAGGTCTGTCCGGGTCCGCCATTCTGCGGCGGTTATCTGCAGTGGCTGCTGCTGCGTCCCTTCTCCGCGAACGCATCCTTTCCCGTTCTCTGCCGTCCCCGGCGTCGCGGGAGTCATATCTGTCATCGTACCGGGCGTAATCGTCATCACGGCGGTCCGCATAGCGGTCGTCATAATCCGGGTCGTCCCATTCATCGTAGTCAGAGACAGGACGCCTTCTGCGCTCATCTTCCTCAGGGACAGTATTCCGAAAAGCAGTATCCCGCCCGCTGTCGTAAGACGCCCTCTCATTTATTTCTCTCTGTACTTCGGCGGAATAGACTCTGGTATCCCCCAGGCTTCCCGCCGGTCTGTAGGAATCATAATAACCATCCGGTCTTCCGTAGGAAGCCTGCCTGGAATAACTGTCCCGGACTCCGTATCCTTCGTCTCTGGGATCGGCCGCATTCTCCCGCGTATCCCGGTTCCCTCTGTCATCCAGCCACGGCTCTTCCATCCTGGAATACCGGCTAGAAGGATTCTTTTTTCGGTCTCTGCCTAACGCCATGTCCCACCTGCTCCGGTCAGTATGCGTTTCTGTTGATAAATCCCTTGAACACAGTCAGTACGAGGATCTTGATATCAAACGCGACTGACCAGTGTTCGATATAGTAGATGTCATATTCGATTCTCTTGCGGATCGAAGTGTTCCCGCGGTACCCGTTTACCTGAGCCCAGCCTGTCATACCGGGGCGGACCTGGTGTTTGACCATATAGCGCGGGATCTCTTCCCTGAACTTCTCCACATACTGCGGACGCTCGGGGCGGGGGCCGATCAGACTCATGTCGCCCTTGAGCACGTTGAACAGCTGCGGCAGTTCGTCGATGGACGTCTTGCGGATCACTTTGCCGACTTTCGTCACCCTGGGATCATTCCTGGTCGTCCAACCCTTCTTTTCTTCCGTCTCCTCCTGGACCGTCATGGAGCGGAACTTGTACATGCGGAACTCCTGATTGTGAAGTCCGACTCTGTTCTGCGTAAAGATCAGCGGTCCGGGACTGCTTCTCTTGATCGCGATCGCTGTGACCAGCATGACCGGCGAGAACAGGACGATGCACATCAGGGAGCCGACGACATCCATGGTCCGCTTAACCAGCGCGTTAAATGTATCGGACAGCGGCACGTAACGGATATTCACGACAGGAAGTCCCAGCAGATCCTCCGTGTATGGCCTTGAAGGAATGATATCCGTATAATCCGGGACGAACTGTGTGTGGACGCCGCTCTTCTCACAGGCTGCGACGATACGCTTCAGTTTTGAGTACTCATCCAGTCCCAGAGTGATTGCGATCTCATCCAGCTGGTTTTCCGCCAGGATCTGGTCGATATCTTCCGTATCCCCGATCACCGGCACATTGTGATAAAACCGGCCGACAGCCGAGTTGTCGTCCAGGATCCCGTCGATCTGATATCCCCACTGCGGGTTGGCAAAGATACGGTCTATATACCCTTCAGCTGCGCTGGAATATCCAACCAGGATCATGTGCTTGAGATTCATTCCGCGGGAGCGGATATCTCTCAGTACGATCCTGATAAAATTACGCTCGCACAGTGTCAGGAAGAAGTTGATCCCAGTAAAGATAAAGATCAGCCTTCTGGAAAAGTTATTTTCCTTGATAATGAACAGCACGAAAATGAATCCCAGAAGTCCTACCATGTTCGCAAGGAACAGGTTGCCTGCCTCCAGCATCCGTCCGGACACCCTCTTGGGTTTGTACAGATGGAACGCGTCATACATGAGCAGGTATCCCGGCACCACAAATAACAGTGCCATCATATACACCTGCATCGGGAGTTTGCCTGCCTTCGGGTCTGCCAGGAAGGTAAACTGTATCCACCATGCGGCGATATACGACACTACTATGATCAGTGCATCCAGCACGACATGTATGCGGTTGAGATGTTTCTGGTTATCCTTAATCACGCTGTATTCTCTCTTCTCAGCTCAGTTTGCCCCTCAGAGCGTCTTCTGCTCTCAGGAAGCAGTTCTTCCACAGCTGAAGCTGTATGCTCAGGTATGCGCCTGTATGTCCCGCGGGCGCTCCGGGTATCCTGGGCAAGCCCTTAAAACCTTCTGACAGTCCGCTCAGGTATTCTCTTCCAAGCTTCTTTCTGCAGAAATAAACCCATTTGATCAGGAAGCCTGCCCCCAGCAGAGGCGCGTTCAGCACGACCTGCCAGCGGGGCATATTCTTGTGGATCAGCCATACACTGTTGCGTGCGGCAAGTTTTACTTTGAAAGCATTGTGACGGCTTCCGCTGGTTCCCGACCCTGCGTGATACACAATGGCGGAAGGGATATAACGGTTGGAATATCCGTATATCTGCGCCCTGTACCCGATGTCAATATCTTCCAGGTATGCAAAATGCCTTTCGTCGAACAGCCCGATCCTGTCCAGGATGTCCCTTCGGTAGATCGCGGCAGCCGCGCAGCAGGCAAATACTTTCTCTTCCCTGTCATACAGGGAACTGCTCTGTCCCTTGCCTCTGGCAAATGCCCAGCCCATGGCGCTGTAGTAATCGCCGGCGTCGTCAAGTTTTGTCGGGTCATACAGCCCGATCAGTTTTGCGCAGCAGGAAAATGTATCCTCCCGCTCTGTGATCGCCCTTCGCAGTTCCTTCACCATGTCAGGGTCGCAGACCACGTCATTGTTCAGAAGCAGCACAAAGGGAGACTCAGACAGCTTTATCCCGGCGTTGACAGCACCGCAGAAACCGGTGTTCCTGTGGTATGCGCGGATCTTCACCTCCGGATAACCGGATCTAACGAAAGCGACACTCTCATCTGTCGAACCGTTGTCGATCATAACTGTCTCAAAGTCTCTGTCCGACTGTTCCCTCAGACTGTCCAGACAGCCCTGGAGAAACTTCATTCCGTTGTAATTCGGTATCACAACCGTAATACTTTTCATAGAGTCACCACTGCTGTATTCTGGCAGGACTTCCGTCAGAGTCTTCCGTCAGCGGAGCGTATAGTCCCAGCGGGCGAGTGAGAAGTTCGGATTGTAATAAGGATCCCCCTTCCCGTAATAATCTGCCCAGTGTTCCTTCATCCAGGCAGCCTCGAAGCGCCAGCGCTCTGCGTTCTTTGCTGTATATTCATCTCCGCGGCTCACTGACTCATAGTGTGTTGCTTCAGCCCAGGGGTCGTACACGATCAGCCAGCCCGCCGCTCTCAGTTTCAGGCACAGGTCGACATCATTAAACGCGACCGCCAGTTCCTCCGTAAAACCTCCCGCAGCGTCAAACGCGTCTTTCTTCACGATCATCATCGCGGCTGTGACCGCGGACAGATCCTGCATGATCGATGCCTTGTGAAGATATCCGGAGAAGCTTCCGTTCATCCCGGTAAACAGGGAACCAGCCACACCGCCGATCCCGACCACAATGCCTGCGGACTGTATCCTGCCGTCCGGATAGCAGAGCCTGCCGCCGGCAGCTCCTACGTCCTTCCTGGAGCAGACACCCAGAAGTTCGGTCAGCCATCCGTCTCTTACTTCCACGTCGTTGTTCAGGAAGACAAGATACTCACCCTCAGCCTTTTTTGCGGCAAAGTTGTTGATCGCGGAGAAGTTGAACTCCCTCTTCCAGCGGATGACCTTCACGCCATCCTTTCCCTGAATCTGCCTGTAGTAATCGAGGATCTCTTTTGAGGAGGAATTATTCTCCACAACGATGACCTCGTAATTGTCATAGTGTGTATGCTCCCGGACCGCATTCAGACACTTCTCCAGCATCTGCTTCTGTTCCCGGTTCGGGATTATGATCGAAACCTTCGGATGACCCTGCACCTCATAGCGCACTCTGTAGAATCCGTGGTCTTTGGTCTGGCTGACCTTTCCGTGTTCGCCGCGTCTTGCAAGATGCTCTTCAAGAGCCCTCTTTCCTGCGTCATAAGCGTAAGCCTTGCTGTCCGGATTATCCGCAGTGGACGCTGCGTGCGTGCGCCAGTGATACAGGATGCCCGGTATGTGGGCGATCCTCTCAGAATCTATCATATCGATACATCTCAATATGAACTCGTAATCCTGGGCGCCTTCGAACCGGTCATCCGGTCCGCCCGCCTTCTGTACCAGACTCTTTCTCACCATCAGGAAATGACAGATATAATTGTTCGACCGGAGCAGATCCAGACTGAAATCAGGCTTGAAATGAGGCTGAAAATGTTCCAGTCCTCCCTTGCCGTCATCCCGGATCTTATCCTCATCCGTATAGATCAGATCGAAATCTCCCGATGACGCAGCCCTGTGTGCTTCATACAGCGCATCCGGTGCGATCAGGTCGTCATGGTCCATAAAGCAGATAAATTCACCGGACGCCTTCGCAATGGCAGCGTTGGTATTCGCGGCGATGGACTCATTTTCAAGCAGGTCAACCACCACAAGGCGATTGTCCCGGCGGCTGTACTCCTCAAGGATCTTCGCCATATTCTCATCTTCGGGACTGGCGTTCGCTATCACCAGCTCCAGATACGGATATGTCTGTCCCAGCACGCTGTCCAGGAGTCCCCGAAGGAAAGCCTCCGGTGTCTTCCAGGCTGGTACCACGATGGAGAACAGCGGTTTCTCTCTGCAAGGCATCGACGCACACTCGCTGCGCTGTCTGTCCAGTTCTTCCTCACAGGCTTTATGTGCTTCATACCAGGGACCGTAAGGGACATCGTCAGGCGTCAGCCGTTCGCGTACACGAATCAGGAAGTCCTTCGGCCCGTAGTGTTTCAGGTACCGCAACGCCTTCCTGATATAGTATGGTTTCATTTTCTGAAGGAGCGATCTGCTCATCTCATTTCCATCCCGGATAACTCAGGACACTCTTCACCACATGCTCCACCTGTTCTTCTTCCAGATTGTAGAACAGCGGGAGACGCATCAGACGCTCTGATTCCTTCGTCGTGTAGACGTCCTCGCCCCTGAACTCTCCGAACTTCTGTCCGGCAGCGGATGAATGCAGAGGGATATAGTGGAAGACACTGAGGACGCCCTGCTCTTTCAGATAGCGGATCAGGTCGGTCCTGGTCTCCAGGTCCTTTGTCTTGATATAGTACATATGAGCATTGTGGACTGCGTAATCCGGCACATAAGGCTGCTCGATCAGTCCTCTGTCCGCCAGCGGCTTCAGCGCCTCATTGTAGCGGTTCCAGATGCTCATCCTCTTGTCATTGATCTCGTCGAACTTCTGCAGCTGCGCCCAGAGGTAAGCTACGTTCAGCTCGCTGGGAAGATAGGAAGATCCGTAGCCCACCCAGCTGTATTTGTCGATCTGGCCGCGGAAGAACTTGCTGCGGTCCGTTCCCTTCTCTCGGACGATCTCAGCTCTCTCCTGGTCAGCGTCATTGTTAAATAAAAGCGCCCCGCCTTCACCCATGGAGTAATTCTTGGTCTCATGGAAACTGTAGCAGCCGAAGTCGCCGATCGTTCCAAGCGCCTTTCCTTTATAAAAGGCATTGACGCCCTGGGCGGCATCCTCCACCACCTTCAGGTTATGCTTCTTCGCGATGGCAAGGATCCTGTCCATATCACAGGACACGCCGGCGTAATGCACCGGGCAGATCACGCGGGTCTTCTCCGTCACTGCTTCCTCGATCCTGTCCGGATCGATGTTCATGGTCTTCGGATCGATATCTACAAATACGATCTTCGCCCCGCGCAGGACAAAGGCGTCAGCCGTGGATACGAATGTATAGGAAGGCATGATGACTTCATCGCCGGGCTCAAGATCGCACAGCCAGCTTGCCATCTCAAGGGCAGAGGTGCAGGAGGTCGTCATGTAGACATGACGCACGTTCATGCGCTCTCTGAACCACGCTGATACCTGTTTGGTAAACGGACCGTCTCCGCAGAGTTTGCCGCTCTGAAGAGCCTGGCTGAAGTATTCAAGTTCCGTTCCGACAACAGGTGACTTATTGAAATCAATCATTTTCATTTTCCTTCTTTCTCACATAGAGAAGACCGCGATCCCGACAAACATGATAGCTATTCCCAGGAGTCTTCTCTTAGATATTTTCTCTTTCAGTACCAGCACGCCGATCACAGGAACAAAGATATAACTCAGCGGTTCAATGATCGGCGAGTAGGTAAGGGGTACGAATTTCAGTGCGTACATCGTCAGGAACGTCGACAGGAAGAAGATCGCGTAGGACCCGATTACCATCGGATTCAGATACTCCTTCATCCTGCTCTCATGTTCCTTGTTAGCCTCAACCTTCAGCATGATCTGCGCGACCGAGGAAATAAACACGGAGATGATCCAAATGGCGATATACTTTTCAAGCCCGGCAAACATGGAGCCTGGCGCGGCAGTCAGCAGAATACTCATGATTCCACCTCCTGACCTGCGGACAGTTTATCCAGTGACTCTTTCACACTTCCCGGAGATTCTGTCTTCTCTCCGGAGGACGAGCCGCCGTCAGACACTCCCACGACGATTCCGATCAGAATAATCGCCGAACCGAGGATCATCTTCCAGGTCAGAGTCTCTCTGAAGATCATCACCCCCCAGATCAGTCCCCAGACGATCGTGATGGGCTTGTTGGTAAATGCGAAAGTCAGCGACATGTTCTTGAGGATCTGCTGCCACGCAACCGCGAAAGACATCGTGATCAGCAGCATGACACCGTACCAGAACATGAATTTGAACGACAGAAACTTCTGTCGTCCAGCCAACTTGGAGGCAGTGCCGGCGAGGGAATTAAGAACCAGGCTCAGGTGAAGCAGAATAAACCACTTCAGCGGAACCTCCCCCACAAATCTGCCCTTGTCAGTTTTTTTCATTAAAAATGCACTCCCCTTCAGAGCATACTTGACAAGGTAGTATAGCACACTTCAGGCAGAGTGTCCAACATGGATTTTAAAGCGCCTGCCCTCCGGTTTCTTACACAAAACAGAGAAGCAGGCGCAGATTGTTTTTCATTTTACAGAATCAAAACAGCTTCATGACAGTGAATTGCAGTCCGCGAATAATTCATACACAGAACCGTCCATGGACCTTTTAAGAATATCAGATGCGGGCAACCCCGGACTCACGCGCCGCCTGCGCAACTGCCTCGGCAACAGCAGGTCCAACCCTCAGGTCAAATGCCTTCGGCAGGATGTATTCCGCATTGAGTTCCTCATCCGTGACAAGGCCGGCGATCGCATTTGCCGCAGCCACCTTCATAGCCTCGTTGATATCGCTCGCCCTCACGTCGAAGGTCCCGCGGAAAATGCCCGGGAACGCGAGCACGTTGTTGACCTGGTTCGGGAAATCACTGCGCCCGGTAGCGATGACAGCCGCTCCGCCCTTCTTCGCCTCATCCGGGAAGATCTCCGGAGTCGGATTTGCGCAGGCAAAGATGATCGCGTCACGGTTCATGGTCTTTACCATATCTGCGGTAACCGTTCCCGGCGCGGAGACGCCGATGAACACATCCGCGCCGACCAGCATATCGGCAAGGCTTCCGGTCTTCTTCTCAAGGTTTGTGACCTGCGCCATCTCCTTCTTGATCCAGTTCAGGCCGTCGCGGCCTTCATAGATCGCGCCCTTCCTGTCGCACATGATCACATTTTTGATCCCGGCGCTCATAAGAAGCTTCACGATCGCGACCGCTGCAGCACCGGCTCCGCTGGTAACGACCTTTATCTCTTCCTTCTTCTTTCCGACAAGCTTCAGCGCGTTGGTAAGACCTGCCAGCGTAATGATGGCAGTTCCATGCTGATCATCATGGAAGATCGGGATGTCACATCTTTCTTTCAGCTTGCGCTCAATCTCAAAACATCTCGGAGCCGCGATATCTTCCAGATTGATCCCGCCGAAGGAACCGCTCAGAAGAGCAACCGCATTGACAAACTCGTCCACATCCTTCGTCTTCACGCACAGCGGGAAAGCATCCACGTCACCGAAACTCTTGAACAGGACACATTTCCCTTCCATAACCGGCATGCCGGCTTCAGGCCCGATATCGCCAAGGCCAAGCACAGCAGAACCATCCGTGATAACCGCGCACAGATTGCCGCGGCGGGTCAGTTCATAACTCTGATCAACATCCTTCTCGATCTCCAGGCAAGGCTGCGCGACACCCGGTGTGTACGCCAGCGACAGATCCTCGGAATTCTTAACCGGGACTCTGGATGTCACCTCGATCTTTCCCTTCCATTCTCTGTGAAGACGCAGAGATTCCGCTGCATAATCCATGAATAAAACCTCCTGTATATCCACACTCCCGTTCCCGGGCAGCCACTCACTGTAACGTCGAAATTATTCTATCTGAACGCATAAAAATATACAAGCGGAGAATTTCAAACAAGTTGGGCAAGTGACCATGAACAAGTGACAGGCACTCCTTCAAAATTGAAGGAGTGCCTGTCACTTGTTCATGGTCACTTGTTCAGCCAGCTTCGGTTTCAGCCGGTATGCGCGATCCCTCCAGCAGTTTCCATGTCTTCGGGAAGTCTTTGGTCACGGGCAGGGCGCCCATTGTGTAGATCCCATTTCTGATGGTGTAGAACTGGAGGACTTCCTCACTGTAGGAGTCAGGATCGGACAGGATTCTGACCCATTTTTCCGGAGCAAGTTTCCTGAGTTCTTCCTGGTAAGTCTCATAGGCTTTTACCATATCTATGCTGTAATAATCCTGCGCATAGACATCGGTCAGTTCTTCCGCGCGGGGAAGTTCCAGCATGCTGTCTCCGATCAGAGGTGCTGCGGCTTCCCAGATGAGGGCAAGATCTTCATTGGTGTAATTCAGATTCCTGTACACTTCTCTTCCGCCTGCAAAACGTATCTTCGTCTCCAGGGTGACATACTGGCTGTCGAAGGCAGAATCCGGATCAACTGCTTCATTTTCCAGGATCTCAACTTCATCCAGAAGTTCGGTCTCCTGTGCGGTCTGTTCATGGCGAAGCGCTGCAATGCTCAGTATGCGTTCGTCTGTAAGCGGCACTTTGCGCAGTTTATTTCCCCAGTATTCCTGCCGGTACTCACCGGCTGAACTGAACAGTTCGGCAGCGTTATAGTATCCTTCGGATGTAAGTTCGACAGATTCGATCTTTTCCCTGTCAAAATGTTCTGTGCTGTAGGCGTGTGCCATCAGGAGGCCGCCCCCGACCCAGAGCGCGTCCAGTACCAGGACTGCTGCGATCCCGGTGAGCATTGCCTTCCATGAAAGAAGACGGTGCGCACTCAGATATTCATAGACGAACATGGCGCCGAATGCGGTAAGGAACAGGGCGATGAGTACCGCGATCTCCGACAGAGAACGTGTCCGGACGCGGTCTGCAATATCCGTGCAGATTGCCATAGCCGCAGGCACCGTGATCAGGAATCCGATCCCAATCCTTGTAGCGCCCTGAAGTTTTTCTCCGAGTGTCGGCCTGCCGGCCGTCTCCGAGGGGCGGCGGACAAACAGTACGCAGCCGATCAGTGCGTAGATCAGAGCAAGGACAAATGTATAGATCACGGACGGCATATAGTACAGCGGCCCGGCTTCACTCATGTAGAACGCACCCAGGAAATAGCTGAAGATCAGTCCGGTGACTGTATTGAGCCGGTTTGTGAAAAACAGCGGCAGATGCGCACTGCTGATCATGGGCACCATCTCCGCCAGCATCTGTCCTGCTGCAATGATCAGGAATCTGGGCAGGAAGATCAGTCCCATAGCAGTCACGATATTTGTGAGATACGTACCCGTAACCGACATCGCGAGGAACACACTCATTTCCACCAGAAATGAGCCTGCCAGCATCTGCAGAAACCAGATTCCCAGGTGCGACTTGTCCAGAGTGACGGATGAATGCATGACTGCACAGCTTGCCATGGACAGCAGGATGCTCAGGCCGATTATAATGATTAGCCACATTGATACCGCTGTCAGGAAGCTGACTGCCAGCGACTGGCGTTTCACCGGAAATGAATGAAACATGTCGCTTCCTGCTCTGCTGTTCAAAAAGTCAAATGCCTTCATCGTCAGAAACGGCGCAAACACCGGAACGCACAAAAGCAATACCGGATTGATCTGGACCGGTCCGTACAGCACCGGCGTCTGCGGTCCGTACCCGCCTCTCATCACCGGGACCAGTACCGCCGCGGTCCACGCCAGAATCCCCATGATCAGGGCAAGCGTCCTGGTCCTGCGCAGTCCTTCCATAATCAGTGCCCCGTCAAACAATCCCCTGTTCCTGCGCACCGGGACACTCTTAACCACCCTGTCTGCCATATTTACATTTACAGCCATTCCAGTCATCTCATACCCTTCCTTCTCTATATACCATATATACCGTAACCTCAGGACTCATCAGCAAACGCAATCCCCTGCGCCGTAAAGCTGTACCCCAGAGCTTCCATTTCATAAGCAAAGACCTCTTCCAGACTCAGCGGAAGAATATCCATCAGAAGCGGATTCATTTCCCGGAGCACAGCCGCCGCCTGACTGCTGTCTCCCTTCACGATCATAGTCGCAACAGAACCGCTCTTCCTGAAGTCCAGAATCTCGATCCCCTCAAACCTGCTCTTATCAAAATCATCCTCAAACGCTATCTGGACCTTGAACAGGTTCGTCTTGAGAGTTCCGATATCACTCTCCAGGATAAGGCCGCCCCTGTGCAGCAGCGCCAGAGTGTCGCAGGTATCCTCCAGTTCCCTGAGTGAGTGTGACGTGATCACCGTCGTCATCTGCCGGTCCATGATCTCCTCCGCCAGCAGGCCGCGCACCAGGCGTCTCATCACAGGATCAAGTCCGTCAAAAGCCTCATCCAGAAGCAGGTACTTCGGTTTGCGGCACAGGGCCAGCGCGATCGCAGCCTGCCTCTTCATTCCCTTGGAAAAACTCCCCAGGGAAGCCTTCACATCCAGGTGCAGAAGATCCGACATATACGCAAGCCGTCCCCTGTCAAATCCAGGATCAGCCGCAGCCATCAGCGCAGCCATCTTCTCCAGCGTCGTCCCGGCGGGAAAATATACCTCATCCGCCACCAGCGTGACCTTACCCTTCGCTTCCGGATTCTCCCAGACAGACGCTCCGTCGATCATCACCGAACCTGCATCCGGCCTGTACACCCCTGAAAGGATTCTCAGAAGCGTAGACTTTCCCGCACCATTCGACCCAACCAGGCCATAGATACTCCCGTCCGGAATACTGCAGGAAATCCCGCTCAGCGCCTCCTTCATCCCAAATAACTTACGAACACCATCCGCCTTAATCATCTCAACACTCCTTCATGCTGAACAAGCGCCCATACTGAACAAGTGCCTGTCACTCGTTCAATCACTCGTTCATGGTTACTTATTCCCGTACACTTCATCCAGGCAGTTCTCTATCTCGGGCCTTGTGATCCCTGCCTCTGCGAATTCCTTCAGCCGTTCCCGAAGGATATTCAGCTGTTCCCTCTTCTGACGCCCGATGATCTCTTTCGCTTCTCCCGTGACGAACCGGCCTCTGCCCGGAACAGACTGAAGAATTCCCGACGCCTCCATCTGGCTGTATGCCTTCTGGATCGTATTCGGATTTACTCCAAGTTCAACCGAGAGAGCACGCACCGAAGGAACCTGGTCCTGGGGCTTGAATATGCCCGTGAGCACGAAGCGCTCTGTCTGCCGGATCAGCTGTTCATATACCGGCGTTCTGTTTAACGGATCAATCTGAAACATGTCTGTCTCCTTTGTATTGTGTGTACTATCATTACTAGTACACCTAGAATATAGTACATGGTTCCTATCCTGTCAAGAGGGTTCTTTGAATTTGAACGAGTGACAGGCACTTGTTCCTTATCTGCTTGTTTTTTTCTTGACAATTTATCTTTCATGACGATAAATTATTCTTACTGAAAGTTTCTTTATTCATTTTTTTATTTTGTTTATGCGTAAGGAGGTTATGCATCATGAAAGGTTGGGAATTTACCGGAACACATCAGCCGCTGAAGATTGTCGAGAAGCCGGATCCGAAAGCGAAGCCGGGTTATGTCGTTCTGAAGACTCTGGCAGGCGGTCTGTGCCACTCTGACGTCAGTGCTCTGGATCTTGAGAGCTGGATGCCCAGCTTCAACGTTCCGGTTATCATGGGCCATGAGGTCTGCGGTGAGATCGTTGAGATCGGCGAAGGTGTTGAAGGTTATGAGATCGGCGATGTTGTCTCTGTCTGCCCGCTGTATGCGAAGGACGGAACGACTCCCGGATATACCCGTGACGGTGGTTACGGCACTATGACGACCGCTCCGGTCGAGCAGCTGGTCAAGGTTCCGGAGGGACTGTCTGTTGCCAAAGCTGCTGCTGCCACTGACGCAGGTGCAACTTCCTACCATGCTGTATGCACTGTCGGCGGAATCAAGCCCGGCATGAAGGTCGGCATCATCGGCGTCGGCGGCCTGGGACAGTTTGCTGTACGCATTGCTGTTGTTAAGGGCTGTGAAGTCTATGTCGCTACCAGAAAGCCGGCTGCACAGGAGCTCGCTCTCAGCCTTGGCGCGAAGGAAGTAAAGCCCTGCATCGCTGATTTTGCAGATAAGAATCTTGATGTGATCGTTGACTTTGCAGGCGCCGGCAAAACTACCGCGGACGCTATCAACACTGTTGCCCAGTACGGCAAGGTCGTCCTGGTCGGAATGGCTGCAGACAAAGCAGAGATCAACACCTATCCTCTCATTTTCAAGGAAATGAGCATCGAGGGTTCCCAGGGAAGCACTACCGACGACCTTCGTGACTGCCTTGAGCTTCTTGCAAGCGGCGAGCTGGATCCGAAGATCCATACCTGCAAGTTCGAAGAGATCGGTGAAGGCATCGAGAGACTTCGCAGGGGCGAGGTCGACGGACGTCTGGTCTGCATCTACGACTGATCATAACCGGATCGGAGACTGTTTTCGGAGATGCTGTCATACCGGAATAGTCATACAGTAAGATTTCCGCAGCAGGTCTGCCCCCCGGCAGGCCTGTTGTGTTATCAGGAAGAGTGAGGAACCTTGAATGAGCACGCATACGATCGATACCAGACTTGTATACGGATTTCTGGAGGCAGGCAAGACCACCTACATCCAGGACTGCATCGTTCACGATTATTTCCATAAGTATGGTACGACACTGATCCTGTGCTTCGAAGAAGGCGAGGAGTCTTACGATGAAAGCCTCCTTTCCACTTTCCGTACCAGTGCCGCATATTATGAGGATGGGGAAGATGTCACGGATTTCTGTCTGCGTATGCTGGAGCAATACCGCCCGGACCGCGTATATGTGGAAATGAACATTATGATGGATGACCTTGCCGGCAGGTTCCCCTCTGAAATGAAGCCCACATTTAATGTGACTCTTTTCGACTGGGCGACGCTTGGTGTCTGCATGGCCAATCTGAAGCAGCACATCAGCACCATGGTATCCGCTTCACACCAGGTCATTTTCCGGGACTGCCCGTCCAAAGAACTGCTTGCGCCATACAGCCAGCAGTTTCGGGTCATGAACCGCACAGCCTCTTATCTCAGACGCGATCCCATGGGATACCACGAAAAGGCGTTTGACCTCTTCGTGCCCTACTCGCTGGATGTCCCGGAGCTGGAGATCTCAGCGCGGGAATACATCCCCTTCTGGCTGGACGCCCACGATCACCCGGAGCATTACGAAGGAAAACGGATCCGGTTCACGGATCCGCTTGAGATTCGACAGGACGCACCCATGCCAGGATATAACGCCGGCCGGGTCGTGATGACCTGCTGCATGGCAGATCTTCAGTATATGGGATTCGGACTCGATGTCCGGGAAGAAGTCGGCGTGAAATGGATCCTCGCTGACACAGAGGCATTTGTCGGGACCGACATCTACCGCAGAAAGTACCTGAAGCTCAGAGTTAAAAAGTATACCGCAGCACCTGCGCCGGATGAACTGATCCTCAACGCAGCCGCCGGTTCGTGAATAAGTGCCTAAATAAAGACGTATTCTTTCATGCGCCGGAATGCTTCCTGTATCCTGGACAGGGGGGAAGCGAGATTCAGGCGGATGTGGGTCGGTCCTTCGAACAGTACGCCGCTCTGCCAGCCGACGCCGACGTCCCATCCTGCGTGAAGCACCTCATCCAGGCTTTTTCCGGATGTCTCAAGATATTCCGCAAGATCCAGCCACATCATATAGGTTCCCTGCGGCTTTGCTGCCTTGATGCCCGGAAGGTTCTGTCTGATATAGTCAAGGGCAAACGTCCCGTTTCCTTCAAGTGTGCGGTTGAGTTCATTCAGCCACTCTCTTCCCGTCTCCGAATAGCCGCCGGTCAGTGCGTGCATGGACAGTACATTGATCTCGTTGTAATTCGTCAGGGATCCCTGCTCCGTGACCTGCTTCCGCAGTTCATCGTTATAAATGATGTGGTAGCTGCCGATCAGTCCTGCGATGTTAAATGTTTTGCTCGGGGCATAGGCTGCAAGTACATGTTCTCTCGCATAGGGGCTTACATCCTGGAGAGGTGTGTGCGGGTGCCCTTCAAATGTCAGGTCCGCCCATATCTCATCGCAGATCACATCCACGCTGTGAGCCTCGAGCATCTCCATCATCGCTTCCAGCTCGCTCCGCTCCCAGACCCTTCCCGAGGGATTCTGCGGAGAACAGAAGATCATGACGTGAATGTCATTTTCCTCGATCCTGCGCGCCATGTCGTCAAGATCCATGCGCCAGATCCCCTGTGCATCCATCTTCAGCGGACTGAATTCGCACTTTCGCCCCTGCGCCCATGTGTCGCTGCGAAAGCCTACATAATTCGGACTGTGCAGAAGGATACTCTCTCCGGGACGGGTCAGCACGCGTACTGCGCTGGTGACAAAACCGTGCACTCCGTTCTCATAGCCGATGTGCTCCCGCTGCAGGTCCCTGTGAGGTATGATACCCGCACCGTCAGAAGGAGAACTCTGTCTCCAGCGGATGATCGACTCATAGTATTCATCAGAGATCTCAAAATACCCGAATGCAGGATGCTTCGCCCTCTCTATGATCGCGTCTGTCACTGCCGGACAGGTCGGGAAGTTCATGTCCGCAACCCACATGGGGATAAAATCAAACCCGTTCTTCGGCGGCTGCGGCTCGATCTGCCATCTGTTTTTGCCGACGCCGTCTACCGCATAGGCATCCCTGCCCCTGCGATCCATGATTGAAATAAAATCATATTTGAAAGAATCCATTGATCCCTCTCCCCCGGTCACCATGCCTGAAAGTATCCCTGTCTCATCTTCCTTTATCACAGAATTCCTCTCAGTTTCCCGACTGTCAGAGCCACAGCTTCCCGCATGACAAGATGTACCTGAAGAATGGGGTCACTGCGCGCCGGGAGCCCCACGGGATCTGTGTATCCTGCTTTCTTTGCATACAGCAGCGCGCGGCAGATATGAAAGCTGTTGGATATAATGCCGCATCTTTTGTCAGCACAGCCCGTCAGCTCATCGGAAAACATCAGGTTCTCTCTCGTTGTGCAAGACCGGTCCTCCATGACAAGGCGCTCCTTCGCGATTCCCTTCTCAGTCAGATAGTTATACATGCACTGCGCTTCTGAGATATCCTCGCCATTTCCCTGCCCGCCGGACAGGATCAAGATCGTCCCCGGATTCTCCAGTCCGTATTCTGCCGCTTTCTCAAGCCGCATCAGAAGCGATCTGGACGGCCGGGTACCTTTCACCTCTGCCCCGAGCACGATCGCATACTCCACATCGGAAACCTCTTTCTGACGCATTCCCGAGATTACATGTACGCACTGCAGAGACAGAATCAACAGCCCCAGTATCACTGCGGCAAGAAGCAGCCGCCCTCCCAGATGGAATATCCTGCTTCGTGATTTTTCTGTAAAATGAACTATTATGAACGCGCATCCGAGCCCGATCCAGAACCAGCCGAAATTGACGTCGATTCCCGCATAGACCGCAATAACCGCATAATAAAGGAGGCAGGCTGCCCCGGCGATCAGCGTAATCATACCCATGGGTCACCTCCCTCCTCATTCATTTCCGGTATTCTGAGCAAAACCTCACTTACTGTTCCTGCTCTGCAAGCATCTGCTGAAGTTCAGCCTCAAGTTCTTTGGTGCGGCCGTGGCACTGCTTGTACTTCTTCCCGCTTCCGCAGGGGCAGGGCTCATTGCGGCCGATCTTCTTCGGCTTAACGATGGTGTTCATCTTCTTGGCTTCCAGGTAGAACTGCTTCCGCGTTTCCTCATCGAAGATGTTCTCCCACTGCGGAAGGCCGTACAGCCAGTCAGCCTTGGCATCGACCATGTTCTTATAGAGCATCTCTTTGTCAAATGCCAGAGATACTTCAGTATCTTCTTCCATCGTGTCGATCGGGTTCTTCACCTTCAGAGAGTCATTGATCCCGTCCAGGAAACCGGTCATAGTCTGGATATCAAGTCCGTACTTCTCAGCCAGTTCTTTGACAGTGCCCTTTACTTCCTCGTCCGGATTCTCCAGCAGCTGCTCATACACGCTCTTTTCCTTCTCGAAATAATCTGCCCAGAAGGCCTGCATCTTATTCTTGTCAGCCTGCTGATCGTAAGCATAAGCTCTCCACTGTTCAAGTAATGCCATATCTTTATACCTCTTATTCTTCTGTTGTTCTCGATCCTCAGCGGGATCTTTCCTGCTGCGGCGCTCTTCCTGTTCCCGGTACGGATCAATCACCTCCGTCACGGCTCTGCGCGCAGGCACTTGACCAGTATATCGTATCTTTACTCCGGATTCAAGAAATTCTGTATATACTGCTTTCTCCCGTACTGCATTCTCCTGCTGTTTCCATAAGGATTCCTGTCCTCTGCCCGTAATGTTGTCCCCAACCCCGGAATGTGCTACACTGGCGCTGTCGCAGATAGCAAGCTGCGTTTCACGGAAAGGACAGTCTTTATGAAGAATATAAAACGAATCATGGCTATGGCAGGAGTGATCCTGGTAGCAGGTATCTGGATCGCAACCCTTGTCATCGCTCTCACAGGCAGTCATCAGGATCTGCTGACAGCATTTATCGTACTCTCCGTCCTGGTCCCGGTCCTGATCTACGGAATCCTCCTGGTGGGGAGGGTCGTCTCAGGAAAGCCTGTCAAAGACGAGCTTGACAGATCACTCAGGGATCTCAAAGACAGGAAGGACGAACCGTAACAAAGGGCAGGAAGGATGAACAGCAGCACAAAATCCGGATTGCATAAAGCATACAATTACCCGGCGGAACTCACAAGTTTCCGCCGGGTTCATTTTACCCAGTATTTATTTCCGAACCGTTCTCCTGAACAGCCTTCGGATCAGTCTCCGTACCTGAAGATCGTATAGCCGGCTACCACGCCCACCTGGGTGCAGCCTGCCTGTACGAGGAACCCGCCGTTTGCCAGATGCTCCTCCACAACCAGGTATTTTGTCTTGGTCCGATTCATATCTGCAATGAACTGTTCCGCGGTGATGCTGTCATTGCGGCCATACATTGCATCCAGGATCCGTGCTCTCCTCTGATACTTATTCTTGGTCTCATCGTAAGTAATCCCTGTCGTCCGGTTACCTTCATAGTACAGCCTCAGATTCCGGTTGAACAGCAGCCTTATCTCCGGATCATACTGTCGTATGGAGAATTCGATCTCATATGGGAAAACGCAGAGCGGTCTCAGGCGCGCCTGTGCCTTCAGCCAGTTTTTGGAATTGCGGTTGGTATACTTCTCAATCCCTGCCAGTGCTCTCTGATATGTCTGTGTTTTCTCAAAGTCTGCATGGATCGCGTCGCACAGTACAGGAACCGCTCCGTCAACCTTATAGACGTTGGTCGGCATCCTCAGGTTCGTAAGACCTGGATTGACCGGTATGGCCAGAACCAGAACAGCTGCGATCACGATGCAGGCGATCACTCTGACCAGCAGTTTCGGGATCGACGTGACTGCCTTCACCATATAGTAAGCAGCGCCGAAAGTGATGGGCAGCACCCAGAAGAAACGGTAATAGACCGTTGTCATTCCCAGCTTCGGGATCAGCGCCCTGACAAGAAATGGGTTAAATACGGTCAGGCCACAGATTATGATCACCCAGATAAAAGCCCAGGTGGCGCCATCATCCGTCTCATCTTCATAATCCGGATCCCCGTAGTTCATTTTCCTGTCAGCACCGTCCACAGTCACAACTTCCAGAGGATTCTCTTTCTTTTTCCCCAGAACACTCACGATGATGGAGATAATGATCCCCGCGAGGAAGATTGCCAGGACCGGCCAGCTTCTGCCGATATAATTCTTCAGACATACCCAGACAAATGAAAGCCCGTATTCTTTTATTGTTACTCCGCCCATCTGATCACCTCCATGTCCGAAGCACGATCGTGCCGTGCTGCATCAGATAATAGACAGCCGCCCAGCATATGACAGGGAAGCAGCCGAAGATCAGACCCGGAAGCTGGTTCCATTTGCCGCGGACCGCTATCGCAGGAAGGATAGCCGACAGAGCAAGAACCAGAGCCATGAGGCTGCTTGCGGAGAAGCAGACGCCCGCTGCCATCACCCAGAACAGGGTGCGGTAGGGATATGTCCCCTCCTCTTCATCTCTCCAGAGCAGTATGCTCACTGCCAGCACCGTAACCAGTACCACATTCAGGATCAGTGACTTGCCCTCATAGGAGCGGTCAAACAGGAAGATTCCCGGCAAATAGATCGTTGATGACAGGACATTCAGGAAGAATACCGTGACAGTGAACAGATCTGCCCTGCGCCGTGTGACACTGCCCGGCCTGTCCTTAATGGAACGGACTTTGCCGGTTTTCTGTGCCTTGTCGGGGAACAGGACCCGTCCAAGATAATAGACCGCTATGAAACTGACCAGTACATTGATGGCACTCATGACGCTTCTTGCCTGCACAATGACGGGAAGCCCCTTGATCAGAGAACAGATCACAGCACTGTGATACGGATAACAGCTCAGTGCGTACCTTGCCTGGAAGCGCAGCACCTTCGTACCTGTTGAGGGATCAAATCTCCCGATCGTGTTGGTCGCCAGCGCTGTCGCAGAAGTTCCGACATACCATCCGGAATCCGCGGACGCGTCCGAATAGAGCAGCACAAATACTACAGTTGCGGCAAGAGCGAACAGGACCACGATCAGAACCGGTCCGTGCAGCTTCAGTCTGTAACGAAGAGAATTCGTACTCTGTATCCAGTTCCGGTATCCTGTGAAAAGCCCCAGGAAGATTGCTCCGGCGGCAAATAACGCCATGATCAGAGTCAGTGTCCGCAATGGAAGCAGAAACACTTCGCTCAGAAGACAGATCACTTCAAAAATGCCGAAATAGGTGAAGTATCCCAGGAGCAGCGCACTGCTCAGGGAGTATTCATCTTTCCCCCTTACGCGCATGACAACAGAGCCGGTACACAGAAACAGAAACAGCTGTATCACCAGCGCCGCACATGCAAGAAACAGAATCTTCATAACCGTATACTCCCTGTAAACCTTAAGCCGGATACCGGCAAAGCGGTATCCGGCAGTCTCATTTACCCGGATTAATTCTTCAGGGTACTCTCGCGATAGATAATATCATCACGGCCCGGTCCGTTGGAAACCATAGTGACCGGGAAACCAATCTGCTCCTCGATGAATTCGATATACTTTCTGCAGTTCTCCGGCAGCTCGTCATAGCTGCGGATACCGCGGATATCACATTTCCAGCCCGGAAGAGTCGTCCAGACCGGTTTCGCCTTCTTCAGGTCAGACGTGGTCGGGAAATCATCCGTCCGGCGTCCGTCGATCTCGTATGCGACACAGACAGGAATCTCATCAAGATAACTCAGGCAGTCAACGACTGTGAGCGCGATATCCGTCGCTCCCTGCAGCCGGCAGCCATACCTGGAGGCGACCACATCATACCAGCCGACTCTTCTGGGACGTCCCGTGGTCGCACCGTATTCTCCGCCGTCTCCGCCGCGTCTTCTCAGTTCTTCCGCTTCATCACCGAAGATCTCAGATACAAACTCTCCCGCTCCTACTGCAGAGGAATATGCCTTCGTGACAGTTACGATCTTCTCGATCGCATAGGGCGGAACGCCTGCCCCTATGGCTCCATATCCGGCGAGTGTCGGAGAGGATGTCACCATGGGATAGATTCCGTGATCGGGATCCTTCATGGTGCCCAGCTGTCCCTCCAGAAGGATGGTCTTTCCTTCCTTAATTGCTTTCTGAAGGAAGGTCGCGGTATCAGCGACATAAGGCCTGACCATATCGCGGTATTCATGCAGCTCCTGCATGAGGTCTTCTTTCTTCAGAAGCGGTTTGTGATACAGATGCTCGAGCATAACATTTTTCAGAGTGCAGATACGCTCTGCCTTCTCCTCAAGTATCTCATCATCAAACAGTTCAGAGACCTGGAAACCGATCTTCGCATATTTATCCGAAAAGAAAGGAGCAATGCCGGACTTGGTGGAGCCAAAGCTCTTTCCTGCAAGGCGCTCTTCTTCATATGCGTCAAAATTAATGTGATAGCTCATGACCACCTGTGCTCTGTCAGAGATCAGAACCTGCGGCTTTGGAACTCCTCTGGAGACCAGTTCCTGGATCTCCTTCACCACCAGCGGGATATTCAGAGCAACGCCATTGCCCAGAACGTTGACACATTCCGGATGGCAGACTCCGCTGGGAAGCGTATGCAATGCGAACTTACCATACTTGTTGACAATGGTGTGTCCGGCATTGGCGCCGCCCTGATAGCGCACGACGATGTCCGCGCGGTCAGCAAGTGTATCTACGATCTTGCCCTTTCCTTCATCTCCCCAGTTTGCACCGACAACTGCCTGTACCATGATAACCTCCTGACTGAACTGCAAATTCTGCAAACTTACAGTTACACATTGATCTGAGCCGTGACCCCAAGCTCCTCTTTATTATCCTCCAGCATCGGCTTTATCACCTCATCCAGGTACTTTGTGACCTGATAGGAAGCTCTGCCCGTGTACCTGGATGGTTCCATGGACCGCTCCAGGTCCTCAAGGTCCATCGGGAAGGTCTCATCTCCGGCGATCAGTTCCAGAAGATTGTTGTCCTTTCCTTCTTCCTTGACCGTTCTGCCCGCTTCCATGGACAGAGTACGGATCTTCTCATGCAGTTCCTGGCGGTCTCCGCCCGCCTTGACCGCATCCATCATGATATTCTCCGTGGCCATGAACGGAAGTTCCGAACGAAGCCTCTTTTCAATGACCTTCGGGTATACCTTCAGGCCGTCCGTAACATTCAGGCACAGGTCCAGGATTCCGTCGATCGCAAGGAAACCTTCCGCGATTGACAGGCGGCGGTTTGCGGAATCATCCAGCGTACGTTCAAACCACTGTACAGAGCTTGTAATAGCCGGATTAAGACTGTTCACCATCACATAGCGCGACAGGGAAGCAATACGTTCGGAGCGCATCGGATTCCTCTTGTAGGCCATCGCACTGGAGCCGATCTGCGACTTCTCAAACGGTTCTTCGACCTCCTTCAGATGCTGAAGCAGACGGATGTCATTGGACATCTTATGCGCGCTTGCCGCGATCCCCGCAACCACATTCATAACCCGCGTATCGACCTTGCGGGAGTAGGTCTGGCCGGAGACCGGATAGCAGGAATCAAATCCCATCTTCTGAGCAATCATCGGATCGATCCTGTCGACAGTCTCATTATCCCCGTCAAACAGTTCCAGGAAGGAAGCCTGGGTTCCGGTGGTTCCCTTGGAGCCAAGCAGCTTCAATGTAGAGCGCACATACTCAAGGTCTTCCAGATCTATCATGAACTCATTCATCCACAGAGTGGCGCGCTTTCCCACTGTGGTGGGCTGCGCCGGCTGGAAATGAGTAAACGCAAGAGTTGGAAGGTCCTTATACTCTTCCGCAAACTGTGCGAGCTTCGCGATCACATTGACCAGTTTCCTGTGAAGCAGGTCCAGAGCATCACGCATGATGATGATATCAGTATTGTCGCCGACATAGCAGCTGGTGGCGCCCAGATGGATGATGCCCTTTGCTTTCGGGCACTGCAGCCCGTAAGCATATACATGACTCATGACGTCATGGCGCACTTCCTTCTCTCTCTGTTCGGCGTCCGCATAATTGATATCGTCCTGATGCGCTTTCAGCTCATCAATCTGTTCCTGCGTGATATTCAGTCCCAGTTCCTTCTCAGTCTCAGCCAGAGCAATCCAGAGTTTTCTCCAGGTGCGGAACTTCTTGTTCTGCGAGAAGAGGTACTGCATCTCCTTTGAAGCGTAACGCTGTGACAGCGGGCTGGTATATCCGTCGTAGTTCATGATATCCTCCTGGTGAAATAAACTGCCGCATGGATTATGCATCTTTATCGTTCATATTCTCCGCGTATATCTTCCTTCGGCGGTTCAACAGGATACTTCCCGCTGAAACAGCCGCTGCAGATCGGCAGTCCGTCCACGATCTGCGGAAGTCTCTCCATGCCCAGATATGCCAGGCTGTCTGCACCGATCAATTCACATACTTCTTCATTGGAGCGTCTGTAGGCGATCAGCTGCTCTCTCTCCGGTATATCGGTTCCGAAATAGCACGGATACAGGAACGGCGGTGAGCTGACCCTCATATGTACCTCGGTGGCTCCCGCATCTCTGAGCATACGGACGATACGGTCACTGGTCGTTCCCCGTACGATGGAGTCGTCGATCATGACGATCCTCTTCCCTTCGACCGCATGACGCAGCGGATTGAGTTTGACCTGGACGGCCGACTCCCTGCTGTGCTGGGACGGTTTGATAAATGTCCGGCCTACATAACTGTTTTTCACGAATCCCTGTCCAAACGGTATGCCGCTCTCCATACTGTATCCAAGAGCTGCCACGTTGCCGGATTCCGGAACACCGATCACAAGGTCTGCCTCCACCGGGCTGTCCTGCGCCAGGAAACGTCCTGCCTGGATTCTCGAGTTATAAACAGATATCCTGTCGATCTCTGAATCCGCTCTTCCAAAGTAGATGTATTCAAATATGCATCTTGCTGTCTTCGACGTGCGCATGCAGTGGCTTCTGTCAGAGCGGATACCAAATCTCGGAGATATGGTCACGATCTCGCCGGGTTCAACATCGCGGATAAATTCCGCACCGATCGTATCCAGGGCGCAGGATTCAGATGCGAGCACCCAGGTGTTCCCTCTTTTTCCGATACACAGAGGTCTGAATCCAAAGGGGTCTCTTGCTCCGATGAGTTTTCTCGGACTCATGATGACCAGAGAATAAGCTCCCCTGATCCTCTCCATTGCCTTGGAGACAGCCTCCTCGACAGACGCTGTATTGACGCGGGCTCTGGCGATCTCATAAGCGATCAGTTCAGAATCGATCGTTGTCTGGAAGATTGCTCCGGTCCTGGACAGTTCTCTGGTCAGTTCCGGTGAATTGACCAGATTGCCGTTGTGCGCCATGGCAAGCGTGCCCTTGATATAATGAAGGACCAGCGGCTGTGCATTTTCTATAGTGCTGGCGCCGGCTGTCGAATAACGGACGTGGCCGACACCGATATTGCCGCACAGATTGTCCAGATCATCCTCATCAAAGTTCTCGTTGACCAGTCCCATTCCCTTTCGGCTGAGCACTTTACCCTTCGGTCCTTCAGTGTTGCTGACAGCAATACCGCAGCTCTCCTGCCCCCTGTGCTGCAGAGCGAGCAGTCCGTAATAGATGGAAGGTGCAACATTTTCCTCACCGGAAAAATCATACATTCCAAAGACGCCGCACTCCTCGCGCGGCTCGTCAAGGATCTCTCCGGCGTCAAATATTCCGTAATTTCTCTTATGCAAATGTTTCTCCCTCAGGTTAATACAAATAGCCAAAAAACAATGTGGATTATAGCGTAAAGAGGACAAGGACGCAACTACATTTATCCGCTTACGGTGATCACCCCGATATGGTCTTCATACGCCGCCCCGAAAACATGCTCCGTGCATGACGGGGTAAGACTGCCGTCCCATGTCAGGTGCAGATGACCGGCGAATACTGCCGCGACAGGGCTTCCCGGCTCATAGATCATATCCGTAAGTTCCCTCATATTATCTGCGGAAAGAGTATCATACTCATCCCCTTCTCCCCAGCACAGGATCCTGCCTCCCCAGATCTCTTCTGAAGCCTGTGCCAGCGTCTGGCCGGAGCCGGATGCTTCCGCCCTTCCTTCTCTCTGGTCGACGGGGACATGCATACACAGCAGGACGGGTTTCCCTTCCCCGCAGACTTTTCTGAATTCCTGAAGCGTCTCATCGTCAACCGCCGACGTCGTATTGTCCAGCCCGACCAGTGTAAATTCTTCAAATCTCTGTATCCAGATCTTATTCTGGGGCGCGATCTGACGGTGGAGTTTCCGCATCTTTTTTATTCCCATATCGACATACCAGCGGCCGTAATCATGGTCCGCACGGATGTACATCCAGGGGGTATTCACTTTGGCAAGACCTTCCTGAAGGGCATTCAGATTTGCCACAGAGACATAATCGATCATGTCCGCGCCAAATACCACATAATCAGCGCTGTAGGAATCGATCCTGCTGCTCAGCAGCTCCCAGTTTTCACAGGAAGTGATCCCCTCCGTATTTGTGAAGACAGGTGCTCTCTCCTCAGCCTCTTCCTGCTGCTCCGCAGCCACATCAGGGTCATCCGGGTAACTGAAGATATGCATGTCGGAGATCCACAGGATTTTCCTGCTGCCCTCCATGCCCGGGATGGTGACATGGACTTCTTCAATCTGTCCCGGGTTTTCCGCCGTTTCCTGACCTGAAGCAGGGAGAAAAGCTGCCGCCGCGATACCTGCAGTCATAAGCAGTACCGCCGCGGCTTTCCGTATAGGATATAGCATTCTTCCGGTCATTAATGAAATGCCCCTCTTCTGTATTCTGTCTTCAGCTGTTCCAGTTCCTTTGCCGGATCTTCTCCGGGATTTCTTCTGGAAGCGACCTTCTCCTCGACTTCCCTGGCAACAGAAGCATTGTATTCCTGTATCTTTCCGATCAGCATCCCGTCGGCTCCCAGCGAAGTGAGTTTTTCCTTGTATTCCTCCTCTGACAGAAACAGCGGCAGTGTGCTGACATATTTGCGCATCAGTTCCCTGGTCTGGACCAGTTTCCATCCGGCCAGAAATGCGTCAGCCGCGTCACTGAACCTGAACTGCTGCGCATAGGCACACCCCAGATTGTTCCAGACAGACGCGTAAAATGAAGTCCCCAGGTTTCCTTCCGCCTTCTTATCCAGGATCTTCCTGTAGGCTGTGATCGCTGCTGCGCTGCGCCCTCCGCTGACCAGATAGTCAGCACGTATCTTTGCTCTCTGGTCTTCCGGCTGGACCTGCACCCTGGTCAGTTCCTCGCGAAGACGCCGCATCTCCTCCGGAGACAGATACCCGATCTCCTGGAAAATGGGAACGATAAAATAACTCGCATCTTTGTCCGGCCGCTCAACCGCGTCCATCAGTTTCCTTGCCAGTGACTTCAGGCCGAGTTCATCCCGGATCCAGGCTGCCAGGGCGGCGGAAGTTACATTTCTGTCGATCAGGTACAGATTGTTGTGCAAAAACCAGCACAGCTCTTCGATCGTATAGATCCGGATCCCGATACTCTCTATAAAAAACGGATGTTCCGCCTTTTTTTCCATACAAAGGTCAAAACTCATAGGATCACCTGTCTTTTCCAGACTCTGCCGCTGGAGGGAGTGATCCCTCCGAATCCCAGGTCTTCGACTTCTATCTCACACCGGTGGGCAGATGAAAAATAAATCGTCATCCGCAGCCTGGTTGCTCTGTTCTTTCTGTCAGGGAAATGATCCAGCCTGAGAACTCTCCCCACCGTCTCCCCGCCTTCCATGGGCGTTGTCAGGATCGTTATGCTGGATTCTCCGTCCGGTATCATCTCAATGCGGCTGTGTGCCTCATACCAGTTGACTCCCGCGGGGATCAGCATGTGATACTGCTCTCTGCCTTTCACTCTAAGGCGCATTCCGATATTGTGGGTGACCATGTCCACGCCCATGAACAGCATGTCCGGGATATGGCGGATCCCCATCCTGATCAGCAGGCTGTAGCAAGCCCCCTTGGAAAACAGATTCTGTCCCTGGAACGCATGTCTGCGGAATGTCAGATACTGGAAAGAGCGCTCTGCCCAGCTTCTGTCAAAATAATTGCCATACAGGTAACTGGTCGATACAGTCCGTCTCTCAAACAGTTTTCCCAGGAACTCATAGAAGATCCTGTCTCTTTCTTTGTCCCAGTCCTCATCATTCCGCTTACCTCTGGCGCGGTCACTTACGTCTGCAGTCGCGACATCCTGGATCGTTACGACCCAGGGACGTACTGTGCGGTCAATGTGAAGGATGCTCCCGTGCATCTGCATATTCCGCAGACGGATAAACGCCACATCCGCATTCCAGAGTTCTTTCTTCATGCTGACAACATAGTAGTAGAAGCTGGTCCGCCAGTCCTGCAGGAAGAGATTCCTGCGTCCGATCCCCAGTTCCTCAAGGCAGGCAATGATATGGTCTCCCAGTTCCTGCGTAAGGCTCGGGACAGTGACCGACACCCTCACATTATCCATGGAGGGACTTCCGGGAACCATGCCGATCAGCTTTGCCATGAATTTTCCGAGAGACTGCATACCGAACCGTCCCCCGCGAAGTGCTCCTTTCCAGGCGTCCGCGGGTACACTGATCAGACCGTCCTCACCCTCTCCGGGCAGGGACAGTGTCTGAGGTTCTTCCAGGCTCTGGTCATACCAGGTGATCTGCGCTCCGTCTCCGGAGATCTGTATGCCTATTAATACACTCTTTTCATCATCCATAACTGTCTCACATCAGGGTAAAGATCTCCTTCGTCAGGCTGTCCAGCTGCCGGTATTCCTTCAAAGCTTCCGAGAATCCCGTCTTATCCCCGGATGTGAGCAGCTGTGACATGGCAGTGATCCTTCCATAGCGGCTGTCTTTCAGATTCTCAGGCACCATACCTGCCTTCAGGTAACGGTGAGGGCTGACAGAAGACTTCCCGTCCTGTCCTGTCTCAACTGTATAACACTCCAGTTCTTCTCCCTCGAAGAGTACAAACTCTCTGACCCTTATTCCTTCAAACACATCCCTCATCGTCTCTTCTGTGAACGGATGGTTTTCATGCTTGTACCGGTAGAACAGTTTCACAGTGTTCGCCGGATTCGCGACTGCCTCGCAGAATACCTTGTCCTGGATTCCCAGTCCCGAGACCAGTTCCACCGGGAATCTCTGGAAATACGCAAAACATATCCCTCGCCCGGTATAGAATGACAGCAGTCCGCGCGCTGTTTCCAACTGTTCATCATTGAGCTGCGGGACTGAACTGAGGTACTGCAGCAGTGCCAGAGCACATACGTCAGGAAGTTTGCTCCCCTTAAGATATTCTCTCTGGCATTCTTCAAAGATCGGTTCTGCGACCGGATGCTCCTTCACCAGATACTCATAACAGCGAAGGATCACGTAGGCTCTGCTCAGTCTTCTGCTTCCCAGTGCCCTGCGGTAGGACAGGTAGATCTGCTCACTGCCCTCACTTCCCTCTCTCGTGAAAATGATCAGGCTGAGTATCTTCTTCTCGATAGCCATGGTATCCAGTCCATACTCCTGGCCAAGACGCCACAGTTCCTTCATTTTCCTGACAGGACCATCATAATACATCAGAAGGTAAGACAGCAGATGCTCCTCCACCTTGCCCGACTCAAACAGCACCGCACAGAACTTGAGAAGCGTCCGGTCTTCTTCATAATCCCTGTCCAGAACGGTCTGGGAGAGGATTCTTACCTGCAGGTTCAGGTCCGTCCCTTCTGTTCCGTACTTTTCAATAACCGGCCAGGCAGTCTCATACATACCCTCCTGTGCGAGAAGCGCCAGGAGTTTGCGCCTGTCGATCCGGACATAGGTGTCGGTATCAATCTCCCTCAGAAACGTTCCCATAGTCTCTTCGGAAGTATGCGTATCGTAATAATCCAGCAGCCAGGTCCTTAACTGCATGCGGTAATCCTCAGAGATCCCTGCCTGCCGCTCTGCATCAAGGAAGAATCCCAGTGTCTGATGCGTAATGGGCTGCTGTACCTTCGGATTCAGGGTGAAGAACAGAACCAGGTGCGGGTCATCCCTCGTTTCCTGCACACAGAGATTGAGCAGTCTGGCGTCATCCAGAAGGTGTTTTGCAAGATAGAGTGAGGTCGATGCGTAGCGATGCCCTTCTTCGTCCTCCAGGAGGATTCTGGACTGTTCGGAATAGATCTCGATCTGTGCTTTGTGTCCTGTGATCGGGACCGTACGGACACGGCTGAGTCTTGTATCAGCCACTGCCACCTTCTTCATCAGAGGATTTCTGCAGTCGATCTCAAATGTAAACAGCAGCCTTATCAGCTTCTTCGCGAGGGAAGCTGTGATCATCTGGCGGTTCAGATAACGCGAGATCAGGACTGCCAGATCTTCATTGATCCTCAGCATCTGAATCTGATCTGTGATAAACTTCTCCACCGAAGGCCGCATGGCTGCAAAGATCTGGGGAATACTGTCCGCAGAGTCAGACATATTCCGGTAGATCCTTGCCTTCTTTCTCCAGTCAAGCGATTCATTCATCACAAAGAACCGGCGGATGACCTGCGGCATCTGCTCAATGCGTACCTCCCCCATGGTCTCCATGTAATATTCATACAGTCCGGTAATCTTCAGGTCACGGGCTACCGCCGCCTGATACAGGCTGAAATATTTCTCTTCCTTCTTCTCGCCGACGATCGCCATCTGTGTCCACACTGCCAGCACGTCATCAAGACGGGTATTCTCATAGCAGCGGGCAAGCATGCGGAACGTGGCGGGATCAAACCTGTTCCTTCTGCGGATCAGGTTCATGCTGTGAAGGACCAGTCTCTCGTCCGTGATGCCTTCCTTAACAGCATAGTTGATCACCATCCTGGTCCCTGCTGTCCAGTCATGGAGCAGAAAAGGATTCTTCAGGGCGATCTGGACCGCCTCCAGCAGCAGTATGGGACTGGCGTGATAACTCTCTATATGGCGGAGAATTATCTCCAGCTTACCGGCGTCTCCGCCCATCTCATCTTCCAGAAGATAGAGTGCGATCCACTGGATCAGCCAGGAGGACTTATGTTCCAGATGAAGGATGCGGATCCTGCCTCTTACCTGATTAATATAGTCCTGGTCTCTGGAAAAGAAGGTTGAAAGATACAGCCATGCGGCCTCTGCTTCCGGATTGCCCAGTACATCCTGCACACGTTCGATCCTGCGCAGTTCTCTCTCAGACGAAGACCGCTTTCCTTCTGCCTGCATCGCAAAAACAGACAGCAGATCCGCACGTATATCCTCGCCCCCTGCTCTCTTGTAGCTGCCGATCACAGACTGTGTCCGCTCAGCCCACTGCTTCGGTTCCAGCCTCCCCATCCTGTAGTCAAGATAGAGCGAAGCTGCCTTTCTCCACATGACACTTCTCACACGGTGTGAACGAAGATCAGAACGGCTGCGGATCTCCGCGCAGACTTCATATGTCAGCGTCTGATAACAGGTACGGATCGTAATCCTTCCCCAGTTTCTTCCTGCGTGAAGAAAATTGGAGTCTATGATATAGCGAAGTTCCCATCCGGATCCAATAAAATCATCCGTTGTGGCCCGCTTCTTCTCTACTCTCAGGAATCTTGCGTCTGAGGAGATCTCCAGTTCCAGCCATCCCCATGTACTCCTGGAAACAGTCACCTGCTCCAGGACGGTTCCTTCCGGATTCTCTACTTTTCTGCTGTCGGATGACAGCGACAGTTCAATCGGTTCCTTGCGTCCTGTCCCGATGAGGAATTCCTCCAGCGCATGCTCACGGACAGGCTCATCCTGGAACACCTTCCACAGCGTGTGCTCCTCACATTTTCCATCCTCCAGGTATCTGCCGAAATCCGGAGACTGAAAGATGTCGCAGGCAGTATCAAAATCTGCAGCGGCAAGTTTCGCAAGTCCGTCCACATCAGGAACAGTGATCCTGCTGCCTTGCTCAAGTATCGAGACTACATAACTGACCTCTTTCTCTCCGATGTCAGTGCAGAAAATGATTGATCCTTGAGTGGATTCGCCAGGTTCCATTCCTGTCAGGTCCAACTGCCAGCGCACCTGTGGTTTCGCACTGTAAAAATCCTGCACACTGCACGCCATCCGGGGACTGGAAGTATATACGAACCCTCTTATCTTCTTTCCTTCCGGATGAGAAAGAACCAGTGTCCCGGAGAGAGTCTCATTCTCCCGGGCCTGGCCGCCGGGCAGGTCCCCTGTCAGCTGCAGCTGAGGAGTCTCATATTCAAATGTCTCATTCAGCAGCTCTTCCAGTCGTCTGCGCACGGCGTATCCCTCACTTCATCTGTTATTTGATGATCTTCTTTAGCTCTTCCATAAAGGTTCCTACATCCTTGAACTCCCTGTACACGGAAGCAAAACGGACATAGGCAACAGGATCAAGATCCTTCAGTTCCTCTATGATCATCTCTCCGATCTCAGAACTCTTGATCTCTCCGGTTCCGCGGTTATAGATCTCTGCCTCGACCCGGTCGATCATGGACTGTATCTGTGCGATAGGAACTGCTCTCTTGTAGCAGGCCCTCATCACTCCGGATTCAATCTTACTGCGGTCATACTGCTGGCGTGTGTTATCCTTCTTGATAACTACCAGCGGGATCGTCTCGATCTTCTCGTAGGTCGTAAACCGCTTTCCGCATTTATCGCACTGGCGTCTTCTGCGGATAGAATTCGTCTCCTCGACCGGTCTTGAATCTGTTACCCTGGTATCTTCACTTGCACAATACGGACACCTCATCTGTATTCCCCCTCATATTAATTATTTAAAGCAAGTATAACTTACTCACTGCTCCCCAAACAAGTACTCCGCCGCCTCAAAGAGTATCTTCGCACTCTCTTCAACGCCGAATCTCCCGGAATCGATCAGCAGATGTCTTCCGAAGATCTCATCTCCCGCATGCTTCGCAAACCGCTTCCTGTAGGCTTCTCTGGCGCGGTCTTCATTCTGGATCAGCGCCTTTGCCTCCTCTTCTCCGGTATGCAGCATCTCCACACTGTTTTTCAAGCGCACATCATCTGCCGCATAGATAAATACATGCAGAGCGCGCGGATCATCCATGAAGATCTCATCTGCGCAGCGTCCGATGATAATGCACGGACCTTCTGCCGCTAACTGACGGATTGCTTCACACTGCCGGTCAAACTCGATCTGTCCCGGATCCTGTACACTCTCCCGGCTCTCCCGCCTGAACAGCCCCTTCAGAATGCTGATTCCTGTTTCGGACTTCTGAACTGTCTCCTCCGAATCCACAATATCCAGGTCATCAGACACATCTTCTGTCTCAGGCATAAGCTGGGATACTCTTGCCTCAACCGCACTCCGGTCATATACCGGGATCCCCAGCATCCGGCTGACTTCCCCTGCTATGGCATGACCGTTGCTGCCAAATTTCCTAGAGATCGTGATCACATAGTTTTCCATACCATTATCACCTCTTGACCCGCTTCCCGGCCAGGGCAAGACATACTGTCATAACAGCAGCTGCCGCCAGCAGCCAGAGAGCAAACATATTTTCCTGTGAACTCCCGACAAGTGCCTGTGTCAGCGGAGTGATCAGTGCCCAGCCTCCGAAATAAAAAGCCGTCATCAGTCCCAGCAGAGAATCCTGGGCTTCCTCATCCAGTCTCTCATCCTCTGTCAGGATCAGTCCGGGGAATACCGGACCTGCCGCTGCCCCGACAGCAAACTGCAGTATCTGAAGCTGCACGGCCGATGCCCTGGTCTGTACCAGGGCTGCGGCGATCCCGCATGCAAGAACCGTAAGCATGCCGGGCAGCAGCCGTTTCATTTTATCCGTGACCCGGATCAGATGGGCAAGAAGCCTTCCCGCTGTGAGTCCTCCTGCTGTCAGTATAACGGAGCTGACAGAAGACAGTGCACTCTTTCCGGCTGCTATCAGGTATGTATCCGGCCACAGCATCATTCCCAGGATCAGTATACCGCATAGCACACACGCAAGATAGCAGAATACTATCCTGTGGAAATATAAAGGAGCAAAGCGTTCATCCACTTCTCCGTCACTGCGGATCTTCTCCTGCCGTCTCCCGGACCTGACGCGGTTTCGCTCCCTCTCCATCTTCCTGAGCAGTTCTCCGGAATCCCGGCGTCCTCTCCTTCTCAGGGAAAACTGCACCAGGCACAAAAGCACCTGCGCCACTGCCAGTATCTGGCATGAAGTTCTCCATCCCATTCCTCTTGCCAGAACCTGTGAGAGAATCCAGACGCCGGCGGCTATCCCTGCGGAGCCGCCTGCAAATATGAGTTGTGAATACTGTCTGCCCGCCCAGCGCACCATCCTGACCAGAAGCGAAACTCCCATCCCCAGGCCGAACCCCAGGCAGAATGACCAGACACACAGATTCCAGAACACCCTCGACATGGAGAATCCCAGCAGGGCAAGTGTCTCCAGAGCCGCTGCACCGATCACAATATCACGGATCATCGCATATGCGCGGATCCGGTCCGACAACACTACAGCTGCGATGACGCCGGCTGTTATCAGCACACGGAGGATCGCAATATAGGGAACCCCGACTGTCAGATTATCACTGAGCGGTTCCCAGATTACGCTGAGCACACCTGCCGGCAGCATACAGGTAAACAATGATAATATTGTAAATACCAGGTATATGGCCGTCATGAGTTTTCTCCATCCTTATGTCCGCAGTTCCTGCGCAATAGTTTCCAGTTTCTTCAGGCGGTGATTGATCCCGCTCTTTCCCACGTGTGGCTGCGACGCTTCTGACAGTTCCTGCAGACTTGCGTCAGGCATCTCCAGGCGTAGACGCGCCGCCTGCTGCAGCGTGGCAGGAAGTGTTCCCAGGCCGACAGTCCTCTCGATAAATTCAATATCTTCTCTCTGGCGTTTCGAAGTGACCCCCGTCTTCTTCAGATTGGCCGCGTCGAAATTCACCTGGCGGTTGATATTTCCTGCGATATCCTTCAGAATCCGCTCATTTTCCAGCTTCATCAGACAGAGTGTGGCGCCCATCGCTCCGAGAAGATCAGAGATCTGTTCACTTTCCTTGAGATATACCACAAACCTGCCCTTGCGGGTCGAGACCCTGGCGCCGAATCCCAGTGAATCCATCAGTTTCACGATCATCCGGGCATCTTCCTGTCTCTGGAACACGATCTCCAGATGATAACTCTTTGACGGATCGCTGACCGATCCTGTCATCAGGAAGACTCCTCGCAGATATGCTCTCCTGCAGCAAGTCTTCTGCAGAAGAAGCCGTGAGGGAAGGATCGAACGTATCTCATCCTGCTGAGGAATAAGCTCTGTGTCCGGAGAGCGGTCAAGTTTCATTGCTTCAAGCAGGCTTTTTACCTGTTCTTTTCCAGACACTGTGACCGTGATCTCCCAGGATTTCCCCTTAGACCTTCTCTCCTCGCTGACCGGAGCCTGAACGACCTTCTTGAGCACATTTGCAAAAGCCTGCGCAGCGTACTCCAGATCTGTCCGTATACCAATCGTGTCTTCCGTCAATACAGGGGCCATATGAAACAACGCTGTCAGGAACGCGATCCTGCAGTGTCTTGCACTGTCCGTCTGTCTGGACAGTTCTTCCTTAACCTCTGATGAAAATGACATCCTATTCTCCTACGCAGTTGCGATATCACGGTGAAGCAGGCAGGCTGCCAGCGGCTGCTGTTCGTAGTAATCCGCCAGTTTATTTGCCATCGTCACCGAGCGGTGCCTGCCGCCGGTGCAGCCCACACAGACCATCAGCTGACGTTTCCCTTCCGCTTTATACTTCGGGATCAGATAATCAAGAAGTTCCTCAACCCTGCGGAGGAATTCATCCGCCTCACCCGTCTGGCATACATAATCTCTGACTTCTTTGTCATTTCCGGTCTTATGTTTCAGTTCCTCCACATAGAACGGATTCGGAAGGAAGCGGACGTCAAATACCAGGTCGGCGTCAGATGGAATTCCGTACTTGTATCCGAAAGACATGATAGTGATGAACATGTCCCCTTCCTGCGCGTCTGAATCAAACAGACGGGACATCTCCTCCTGCAGCTGCCTTGTCAGCATGTCGCTGGTGTCAACCACGTAATCCGACCAGTCTTTCAGTTTCCTGAGATATTCCCTCTCCTTCCGGATCCCGTCTTCGATCCTGCCGCTCTTCGCAAGCGGATGCAGACGGCGGGATGCCTTGAAACGGCGCACCAGAGTATCTTCTCTGCAGTCCATGAACAGGATCTCATGGGGATACAGTTCCAGAATCTGCAGGAATTCTTCCACACTGCTCTTTCCCTTATACAGGCTGCGGACATCGAGTCCCAGCGCGACCTTGCTGTATTCCTGAGCCGGGCTCTGAGCCAGCTCCGCGAACTTGCCGACCAGTTCCAGCGGAAGGTTGTCCACGCAGAAATAGCCCATGTCTTCCAGCATCTTCAGTGCATGTGTTTTTCCTGATCCGGACATGCCGGTCACGATCACAAACCTCATACTTGGTCACCCCTGTCTTAATGTGCAGAGCTTCTCTCAGGTCTTATCACCGTCAAACCCGAGCATCCTCACTTCAGGTTCCAGGATAACTCCGGAATCATCATACACGATCTGCTTCACATCATCGATCAGTTTCCGCACATCCGCAGCAGTCGCGCCGCCTTTATTGACAACGAATCCGCAGTGTTTCTCCGACACCTGGGCACCGCCCACACGATATCCGCGAAGTCCCGCTTCATCGATCAGAGCTCCGGCAAAATAACCTTCAGGCCGTTTGAATGTTGAGCCCGCACTTGGCAAATCCAGAGGCTGTTTTTCCTGCCTTCTTCCCCGCAGTTCATTCATCGTCTCCTGAATCTTGTCCCTGTCTCCTGACTGAAGCTTCAGCACAGCCGAAAGAACGATCATGTTCTCTTTCTGGATAATGCTCGTCCTGTAACCGAACTGCAGATCCTGCGCCTTCAGTGTGACGATCTTTCCGTCTGCTGTCAGCACGGTCACCTCCTGTGTGATATCCTTCATCTCCCCGCCGTAGGCTCCCGCGTTCATCGTCAGGGCGCCCCCCAGCGTCCCGGGAATCCCGGACACCTGTTCCATCCCGGTAAGAGACGCATCCAGGGCTCTGTGAGCGACAGTCGAGAGCAGCGCACCGGCCTGGGCATGGATCTGTTCCCCGATCACAGTGATATCAGAGAGATTCCGTCCGATCTGGATGATCACTCCGCGGTATCCCTCGTCGGACACCAGAAGATTGCTTCCGTTTCCGACGATATAGAACGGTGTTCCGGACCGTCTGCAGTAATCCACTACTCTCGTCAGACATTTCTCACTGTCCGGGATCACGAACAGATCCGCAGGACCGCCGATCCTGAATGTGGTGTGCTTCTTCATCGGTTCCATCTCCAGAACCTGGTCCTCGCCCGCAATATCCATGATCGTATTGATCACATCTTCATCTGTTTTTCTTACTCTTCCCAATGCTATATCCCTTTTTCTTCGTCTGTCTTCCAGAATACAGGAAATGACCATAAGGACAGCGCACAGGATGCTTGCCGCAGCTCCTGTCTTCATCCCGTCCGGCATGTAAGACAGCGCGATCTCATGATCTCCGGCCGTAAGCGCAATCCCCATAAGGGCATTTCCGATACAGTCTGCCTGTGTGACCTTTCCATCAACACGGCAGGTCCAGTTCCTGTCATACGGAATCGTGATCAGCAGTTCCCCGTCCCTGTCCGCGCGGATCGTTCCGGTAAGTTTTCTTCCCCTGGCAGTTACGTTTTCCAGAGGAGTCTTCGCGAGTTCATCCCTGACTTCCTTCTCCAGTGCATCCGGGCAGGTATAGATGACTGCCTTCTGAAGACCGTCTCCGCTGAGCGTTGCTGTCAGGTCGGCGTCATACTTATCATCACATGCATCGATCACATACAGATGGTCCGTGTAGGTGCTGTATGTTTTGGAATACTCCGGCGTCTTAAGCCTCAGCTCCTTGACACGGTTCGCCAGGTATACATACACCTGCTTGCCCTCAGGTATGATGATTCCGTTCTCAGTACCGCTCTCAAGATCCAGATAACGGTCCAGCGTATAGATCGGTTCATGGCCTGTTGCGAGTGTCACAAATGAATCCTGCACATCGATGGGAGTTCCCGTTGTCGTATCCCACTGAGTGATCGTATCATTGACCAGGAACCCCAGAGGCAGAGCGTCTTCATTTTTATAGACCTTAAGATTACTGTCCGAGGCCACTTCGGGAAAGCCGTACAGACTGCTGCCTGTTCCGTTCGCACTCAGCACATAGCGGATCCCGAACACATCGTTCATCAGCTTCGTGACGCCGTTGTAACCGTTCTTGTTCGTTCTGGCCTCCATCCCGATCGCGTCACAGAATTTAGTGACGGACTGCTGCATGGTAGAGTTGAACATCACAACGGAATTACCGCCGCAGAACAGAGTGACGTTCCTCATCCGCTGGGCGTCCACCTCTGAACGGTACCAGTCTGTGTCTCCGATCTGCGACATCAGTTCCCTGTACGACTTCTGGTCATCCAGGTAGATCGAGCGGGTCACCGAATCATTGCAGATGATCCCATACACGGCGCTCGCGCCGGCTTCGAGCGAGCAGAGCACTGCAAGCAGAAAAGCTGCTCCCTGCCTGGTGAATCCGGTAAGCCTTGTCACGAGCAGCAGCAGGCAATACCCGCACAGTAATCCGACAGTGATCAGATATACGTATGCCGGATACTCTTTGTCTTCAAAGTCTCTTGCGTAATTCCCGATGAACAGGACCAGTGCTCCGGCAATGGGGATCACTCCCGCCACAAGCACTCTCCACACGGATGTTTTCTTCAGATTCTTCAGTGCATCGAAAGACATCGTCAGTATGACCGCTATATAGATAAAAGCAAACCGGTTCGGAAGTCCGTTCTGCTGATGGAATCCGTGCCAGATATAGTTCAGCGGTCTGAGGGAAAAACTCAGAAGGAGAAATCCCGCCAGAGCCAGCCTGGCCAGTCTCTCCCTGAGTGCTATGCTCCTGTCAAGCGCAAACAGCAATACCAGGATCAGGACTGATACACCACAGTAAGCGTTCAGGCCAACCTGGGTACTTGCGATATTGATGGGCCTGATCCCTGCGAAATGAGTAAGCACCATGTCCATCAGACTGTCATAGAAATCCAGTACTTTTGGGAAGCTGTTACTCTGCATGGACTCTGATATTGTCAGAGCGCGGTACGCCGGAAGCAGTACCACTGCTCCGATCCCACCGCCCAGCAGAGAAAACCAGGCAAAGCGTACGGTTCTCTTTACAAGCAGGACCGGTCTGCACTTCCCGGCAATAATGAGACACACCAGGAAATAAAACACTGCATAGATGCACAGCATAAATCCGATGTAGTAGTTGCACCAGATCCCGCATGCAAGGGCAAGGCCGTACAGCCTCCCGTCAGAGTCGCCGCTCAGGCGTCTGTCCCGGCCGATTCCGCAGATCCTCTCGATCCCGCAGCTGATCAGCGGAAGCATTGCGATCGAATCAAGCCACATCAGGTTAAAGTAATAGCCGATCACAAAACTGCTCAGTGCGAACATGCTGCCAAACGCGGCAGGAAGTGCCACCGCTCTGGTATTGCGCTGATGTATATACCAGGAAAATGTACCCCCGCACAACCCTATCTTCAGAAGGATCATCAGATCCATGAAATCACAGACATTCGCCTTCGGTACCAGGGCAATCAGGAAGTTGAGAGGGCTTGCCAGATAATATGCGTACGTCGCCCAGAAATTGTAGCCCAGGCCGGCAGAGAAAGAATACAGGAGTCCCTGGCCGGATCTCAGTTTCTCATGAAAATCCGTGTAGAACGGGAGATACTGATGCAGAGAGTCAATGATAAGTACAGTCCCGTCTCCTGACGGCCAGACTCCGATCAGATAAAAACCGATTCCCGCAATAAGAGTCGGGATCAGAAACCCCGCCCAGAAATATCCAGCACCTGAACGATTCTTTTTTGCCTGTATAGCCATAATTGATCCTGTTTATTACTGTCTTTTATACCTGATATCATGACAGCGGTACGCTGACCGCCCTGCCCAGGCTCAGCGAATAGAGCCAGCCTTCAGTGACATTTCTGCCCAGAAGTTTCTCCAGCGCTTTCTGGTACAGTTCAAACTGTTTCCGGTAGCGGTTCACAAGACTCTGCTCATCGCCCGGCTGTGCCACGTCTGTCTTGTAGTCAATCAGAATAATGTTTTCATTTTCTATAAAGAAGGCGTCAATGATCCCCTGGATCAGGACCGTCTCATCCCGGCTCCAGTCATCACGGATCTCATCCCCGCGCATACCAATGACAAACGGCTGCTCCCGCCACAGTCTGCCTGCGCGCTGCGCCTGCCGCATGCGGGCGGCAAGATCCGACTTAAGGAATCTCTCGATCTTACCAGGATCTACACTTTGTGCCTCGTCTTTCTGGATTCTATCACACTTGACCATTGTTTCCAACTGTGCAGCGACCTGTCCAGGCCACGGATCCGAAGCAAAATCAGCAGCCGCCAGAACTTCATGGTACGCTGTACCTCTTGCGGTTCCGGACAGACCGCCCTCCCGGCTCTCCTGCAGGAACGCCGGAACGGGGATATCTGCCTTGACGGCGGTGCCGGTTCCTTCCGCACCACTCCCGGCGGTACCTGTTCCTTCCGCACTGCTGTCGGAAGCGTCAGCGGTCCCCCCGGCAGTTTCCCAGCCGGTGATCTCCTCAAGACGCACGGAGTCTCTCTCTTCCTCAAGGCGCTCCATCTCTGCTTCATAAGCGGCATGTTTCAGTTCAGATACAGACAGCTTGCCAGGCATGCCGGCAGAATCCTCATATCCGTAATGCTGTGCCAGCACTCCTGCCAGACGCTCCCTGAGTTTCTCATCATTTACCTCTGTGCTCCCATTGCGCAGGAGATCCTCTACACGCCTGATATTCACCAGTGAGCTGACTGCCGCGTCAGTTACGATCTCCTTGCCGGTTATGATCTTAACCCGTCCTTCAAGATCCCTCACAGGGCTGTCAGGTGCCTGCGACAGTTCCCATCTCCCGTCATCAAAGAAATCACTCTCTGCACCGTGGCGTATCAGCCCCCAGATTACCCATTCAAGCATACACTTTGTCTGCAGGATCATAGTGGAAGGATACTTTTCTTCGGTTACCGCACGCTGCAGCGCAGCCTTCTTCAGGTAATCTGCCCTGTCATCCACACAGGCTGTGAGGATCAGTTTCTGCTCCGCTCTGGTCATCGCGACATAGAGGACACGCAGTTCCTCACCGACGGAATCCGAACGGATCCGGTCCGAGATCACACTCCTGATCCGGTTGGGCGTCCTGACACGCAGATCCTCATCTACATAGTCTATACCGGCACCGAGATCCGCGTTTAACACAAACTGTGCATCTGAATCCGTCCGGTTTATATGTTTGGCCAGACCGCTGACGAATGTGACCGGAAACTCCAGTCCCTTGCTGGCGTGCATCGTCATGATCCGGACTTCATTGCCGTTTTCGCCCGGGCTCTCGGCAAGACCGAAATCCATCTCACCCTTTCTGAGTTTTTCGATATATCTTACAAAATGAAACAGTCCGCGGTAACTGGTCTCCTCATAGGCGATTGCCTTGTCCACCAGCAGATCAAGGTTCGCTCTTTTCTGTCTGCCGCCTTCTGAAGCGAGGATCATATCCGCATAGCCGGTCTCATCGAAGATCTTCCACAGAAGGATATGGATGGGCGTATCTTTCACATATGTGCGAAGCGACTTTGTCATGGTCAGGAATCTTTCAAGTTTTCTGAGAAGATTCTCATCCTCTCCGCATTCCATATACCGCAGGACGCTGTCGTAAAATGAAGTATCCTTGCTGCACGAGCGTATCTGAGCAAGTTCCCTGTCATCCAGTCCTCCTATCCCGGAGCGGAGGGCTGCGGCGAGCGGGATATCCTGCCTAGGGTTATCCAGTATCTTCAGATATGAGAGGATCGTCCTGACCTCTGCCGCGTCAAAATACCCTGTATTGGCTCCAGAGCGGCTGGGTATGCCGTGATCTGACAGTACTCTGGCGAAGGTCTGTGCATATTCTCCCGATGTGCGCAGAAGGATGGTAATATCCCCATACGTGACAGGCCTGTACTCCGCCGTCTCCTTGTCGTAGATCTTCATCTTTCCGGCCATGGAAAGGATCCTGCGGGCAACCATCTGCGCCTCAGCACTGATCTTGTCTCCCGCGTCCGGAAAATCTTCTTTCTCAGCCAGCAAAAGCTCCGGCACCATATCCTGAGGTTCATCCGGATATGGGTATCCGGGTCTTAGCTCTTCTCTGTCGTCATACTCAATACCCCCGACCTCCTGCCGCATGATCTGCCTGAAGATCAGATTGACTGCATCGATAACATATTTCCTGCTCCTGAAATTCGCATGAAGGTCGATTCTTCTCTCCGCAGCCTCAGTGTCCGAAGACCAGGACTGTGCCTTCTCGTTAAAGATCTCAGGATCAGCCATGCGGAACCTGTAGATGCTCTGCTTGACATCACCGACCATAAACCGGTTCTGTTCTCCGCGCGGCTCCTTTGAAACACTCCACAGCAGAAGCTCCTGGACCGGATTGGAATCCTGGTATTCATCGATATAGATCTGGTCATAATAATCGGCATATTCCAGCGCCGTCTGAGTCGGAACAAAACCGCCGTCTTCATTTTTCAGAGGGGCGCCGTTCTCATCGGTCTGAATCAGGATCCTCAGTGCATTATGGGCAACATCGGAAAAGTCCGCGATGTTCCGGTCCCTCTTCATCCGAGAAAATGTATCCTCAAAGGCATCCGTCAGATCGGCAAGGACATCCATATACCGGGCTGTCTTGTTCCGCAGAAGATCAATATCCTCCTCCGGAAGCGGGAAAATCTTCTTATACATCGCCTTCAACCCGTCTTTTACCTTATCCCGGGCTGACTTCACATATTCCTGCTTTGCCGGATCAAAACAGGGTCCGTTCTTCTTCGCGCCTTTCAGTTTCGTCCACGTAATCCCCGACAGGATCCTGCGGTATTCTTCTGCCTCAGTACAGTTCTCCAGGGCGTTGAGTATCCGTTCATCATCCTCCATCGCTTCCAGATAATGAGCGGGACCGTCGATCTGCCTGCAGACATCCATTGCACTCCGGTGCATGGCGTGGAATTCCCTGACCGTCATCTGCACCGTGGAGAGGAAACTCTTCATCCACTCACTTCCGCAAGCATCGCCGCTGTAGTTCAGAGCGCACTCCCGTCTCCAGATCTTCGGAAATGCATGGGACTGGGAGAATCTGTAAAACCGCAGGATCAGATCCTCCAGTTTTCTGTCTGTTTTGCCCGGAGCATACAACTGCGAAAAGGCCCTGTAATCCTCTGCCCACTTCGCGTCTTCATTTGCGTACGCCTCTTCGATCACCTGTGCCGCCGCGTCCGACTGCAGCAGTTTTAATTCCCCGTCATCACCGATCCTGAAGGAAGGATCGATCCCGATCAAAGATGCGTGATCCAGCACCACCTCTTTGCAGAACCGGTCAATCGTCTCTATATGGTCTCCGGCAAGAAGCGAAAGCTGCCTGGAGGCTGTGTCCATGGTCCTCTCATCACCTGCTGCCGAAGCCTCATCCTGCACCTCCTCAAGTCTGCTCCTGATCTTTTCGCGAAGCTGCATGGCAGCTGCGTTGGTGAAGGTAACGATCAGCATCCTGTCGATCTCGACAGGATGAGCTCGATCCATGATCTGGTCCAGGATTCTCTGCACCAGTACGGCTGTCTTTCCGCTGCCGGCGGCGGCACTTACAAGCAGCGACTGATCTCTGGAATCGATCACACTCCGCTGCTCAGCTGTCCATTTTACATTCTCAGCCATTCTCTGTACCTCCGGTCTCTTCCGCGCCTTCGCCTTCAGGATGGATCGCATTCCTGATGACAGACCACTTCTGTGCTTCTTCCCTTTTTTCTCTCTCGTTGAACTCCATCCCTCTCTCACGGGCGTTAAAATGACAGATATCGCCGTAATCACAGAATGTGCATGCGGTTTTCCCGGATCGCCTGGAAGGAGCAGGCCGTATCTCGCCATCCAGGATCGATGCTGCAATCTGCCTCATCTTTACCCTGGAATACTTCCTGAGTTCATCGATCTGTTCCGTGGCAAGTGCGTTGTTGTTTTTTTTCAGACTACCGTCATTATTCATTTCCGCAGGAATGACAAGGGACTTAACCTTCGGACCCAGTGTCTTATCCAGTTTCTGGAGCACATCCGGGTCTGCATTCAGAAGGCCCTCGACTCTTGTCTCCCGTAGCATCGCTTTCTCAGGATCATCACCAGCCTTGTCGCTTTTCAGAATCGGATCCTGCATCGCATAGTAGAACAGTCCCGCGCAGACAATGCTCCTGCCGCTGTGCGCCTGCTGCTCCATCCTTGCGGCAGCATCCATATACACGACCAGCTGGAGCTGTTCACCATCTATAAAACTGTCGAGGTCCGGCTTTGTTTCAGATGACTTGTAATCGATCACCTTCACATACACCTTCCCGTTCTCTTCATCCACACATTCATCGATCCGGTCGATCCTTCCCCGAAGCTGGAGCTTCGCGCCGCCGGGAAGTTCCCCGATGCCGGTCATCTCATCTCCCGAATTAAATGCCACCTCGAATCTTGCCGGCACAAACATCCCCCGGCGCACCTGAGCCTGGATCGTCCGGACAGACCGTTTCACGACCATCCGGCACCGTTCCATCGTATTCATGCCCCTGTGTGAATCCTGATACAGCTGCATGCCGCGATCCCCAAGGGCTTCTGTCAGTGCTTCCTGAGCCCATTTGTCTCTCACATCATCCGGGATGGAATCCCAGGTATAGCCTTCCGGGTTGTTCTTCATCCTTCTTGAAAAGATCTCGATCGAAGCATGGAGCAGATTACCTGTATCCATACTCTCTATGGAATACTCTTCCCGCTCTTTCAGTTTCAGCCCGTAATCAACAAACTGCCTGAACGGGCAGCCGGCAAACTCTTCCAGCCTGGTAATGCTGCCGTGGAGAACATTTCCATACAGCTGCAGCGCAGTCTGAGCATCGATGGAAGATGGGATATCCCTGCCGCGGGCAGCATCAAACAGTGCGGATACTGTCTTCTGCCATTCGTCCGGTGTCTCGTCATAGATCTTCAGCAGTTCTCTCAGTTTTCCTTCTCTGCGGCAGGCTGTCTCTTCATCACTGTAAAGCCAGTCGGAGATTCCGCCCGCAAGAACACCCAGGCCTGTCTTTCTTGATGTGACAGCATAATAGGGATCTTCCGATGCCGCAGGGACAAGTCCGCACGCCGGAAACAGTCTGCGGATCGTACTCACGACAGGCGCGCATCTCATCTCGGTTCCTTTCCTGTCAGCCTCTGACCAGGACAGCACAAGCAGATCCGACGGCTTGGTCAGCGTCAGATACAGGTAGAACTGCTGGATATTGGCATCTTCCCTGGCGGTTGGCGCCAGCTTTACATTCCTTTTCTTCAGGGTTTCCCGCTCCATGTCGTTCAGGACGCCGCCCTTTATTTTCCTCTGGGGGACAAATCCGTCATTCAGACCGAGGAACAGTACCGCCTTAATATGCTCAAGCCTTGTCCTCTGGAGATCCCCGACATGAACCTCATCGATCCCCGGCGGAATGACTCCGATCTTTGCCTCTGAGAAGCCTGCCCTGAGGATATCCATGAACTGCTTCCTGGTCACAGCTTCATCCCCGATCAGTCCTGCCGCTTCATCCAGAACACCGGCAATCACCCGGATCACCTGGTCATATTCTGCAGCTCTGTCCTCTCTTCCGTCTTCCGCGCATGCATCCCTGTACTGCATCATCTTTCCGGGAATATCACAGTCAAGTATAAACTGCCACAGAGCGGCAGCCCTCTCTCTGAGCGGAGCCTTCCCCTTCTTCATCACTTCGTCAAAGGGGAGGAACTTTTCCATAAATACGCCCCTCACGCTCTCAGCCGCCAGGCGAAGCGCTTCATCGCCATTCTTGGTCTGTCTGGTAAATGAACTGCTCCAGGCCTTTCTTCCGCGGATTCCGGCTGCGAGCAGATAATTCTCCAGAAGATCCGCTTCTTTGCTCACTGCCCCCGGAACCAGGCCGGTACGTATGAGTCTCATGACACTCTCATAGGAATAGTTCTTCTCCAGAACGTCGATGCAGCTCTCCACGAATTCAAACGCGGGATTAAGGATCACCGAAGACGATCTGTCAATGAAATAAGGAATCTCATAGGTATCGAACACCCTTTTTATGTATTCCGAATAATCCTTCAGGCTTCCGCAGACAACAGCGATATCGCGGTAACGCATCCCTCCTGCCAGAAGAT
>CADCII010000002.1 GCA_902801515.1 uncultured Lachnospiraceae bacterium | reverse complement strand
AGAAAAGGCAACGCTGAAAAGGACAAATAAACTACTGAAAGATATTATGCGAAACGGGTATCAATGCTCCTATGGCAAGGTAGAAATGCTTAAGGGAGACTTCAGCGGATATGCAAGTGTCCGTATAGATCAGAAAAACCGTCTGATCTTCAGTGCTGATGACAATACGATAACCGTAATCCAATGTGGCGGGCATTATGATGACAAGTGAGATATTGAACAGTTAACCGGTCGCATCTTGGTCGCATTTTTGGTGAAGAAACAGAAGAACATCTGGAAACTTCGGAATATGAGTACAAGATATAGTCTTAAAGGAACCTAAGGGCACAGGATACAGTATCATCAATCGAGTACGAATAAGCGATAAATGTATCTAGTTCGATATAGAAACAACAAGCCTTGTGCTGTGACAAATGAATGTCATGGCATGAGGTTTTTCTTTTTTGCCTTGCGTATTACTCAAATGGACTGAAACTCATGGTCGAGTTCTGCAAAAAGGATCTGGTTCCGAAATACGATATGCCAGAGCTCAAAAGAACATATGAAACAATGTGTAAAGCCTTCTCACATTGACAAGCAGGGTAATTCTGAGTAAACTATGAGCACAGGTGCGAAACTTTAAAAAAATTACAATTTCGGAAGCGATACGATGAACTATATTGAAAGACCAGAATACATGCAGCGGCTTCTTGATCTCATGGGTACCCCGGATATCAAGATCATTACCGGAGTGCGCCGCAGCGGCAAATCTGAACTGATGAAGGCTTATATCCGCAGAATCAAGGAGATTCAGCCGGAGGCCAATATTATTTTTGTGGATTTCTTTGATCTGAAATATGAAGGATTAAAGGAATACCATGCTCTGTATGATTACATTGAAAGTCATTATGTTGCCGGAAAACAGAATTATGTGTTTGTGGATGAAGTGCAGCTGTGTGAGAGATTTGAGCTTGCGATCAACAGCCTCCATACTTCCCGGAAATATGATCTTTATATCACCGGGTCCAATGCCTTCCTCCTGAGTTCCGACCTGACAACACTGTTTACGGGGCGTTATATTGAGATCCATGTGTTCCCATTCAGCTTTGCGGAATTCTGCCGCTACTATGCGGAGAAACAGGACACGGCAAAGCTCTTTGATGATTATGTGATCAAAGGCGGTCTGGCTGGCTCTTATGAATACCGTGCTGAGAGAGACCGCACAAACTATATCAGAGATGTTTACGATACGATTATCAACAGGGACCTGGTTACGAAGTATCATCTGCCGGATACAACGACGCTGGAACATCTGGCAGAGTTCATGATGGATAACGTATCCAATCTGACTTCGCCCAACAATATCAGCGATACATTGACAGCAAATGTGGTCGTAACCAATCACAAGACTGTCGGAAACTATATCAGATATCTCTGCGATGCATATGTTTTCTATGGCGTACGCCGATATGATATCCGCGGAAAGAAATATCTGAAGACTTCCGTGAAATACTATCTGAGCGATACCGGTATACGCTTTGCCAGACTTGGCAGGCGGAATCTTGATTACGGACGGATGTATGAAAACATTGTCTGTATTGAGCTGATGCGGCGCGGTTTCGAGGTATACGTTGGAAAACTGTATCAGAAAAAAGTGGATTTTGTGGCAGTCCGCGGCGATGAAAAAATGTATATCCAGGTCAGCGATGATATCTCACGTCCTGAGACGTTTGAGCGGGAGTATGATCCTTTGCTTAAGATCAAGGATGCGTATCCCAAAATGATCCTGGCCAATACCAGACATGCGACCTATGACTATGAAGGTATAAAGATCCATAATCTATCAGACTGGCTGCTGAAGCATGAATAAAGGCTACGGTTAAAAACAGAGGGTATGATCCGCTCTCCATGTAAGGTACAGGCTGTAATCAACAATGCTCGGTGATACCGGAAAGTGAGGGAGGAGTTCGGCAGCTTCTGTTATTACATCTGGGGATTCTCTGATGGTAAGACGATTCTATACACCGGCCACGATGATGGCCTGATCCCGGTCAGCAATGGTTTTTCCGACAGGATCAGCAAAGACCGGAAGAAACATTTGGATAAAGAGGTGAAACAGCGATGGCTCTAACAGTGAATTTGTATTATACCGGCACGAACGGCAATGCCCGCAGGTTTGCAGAAGAGATGGAGTCCTCTGGGACGGCAGATGCCATCCGGACTGAAGACGGCAACCTGCGCTATGAGTACTACCAGTCCCTTGACGATCCGGAGACCGTGCTGCTCATCGACAGTTGGCGGGATCAGCAGGCTATCGATGCGCATCATGCTTCTCCCATGATGGCAACGATTACCGCTCTTCGGGAGAAGTATGATCTCCACATGACCGTGGAGCGGTTTGTGAGTGCGGAGACACCGGAATCAGAGGACAGGTTCATCAGAAAGTGAGTGGTTGATAATGCCTATAGATGAGCTGTTTTTCTTCGATGCGAAACCTGCAGTGCTTTCTCTGTATGAGGCATTCCGGGAATCATGCATGATCCATTTTGTCTTTTCCTAAGGATCTCGGTGCTCGAATCTTTAGAAGAAGGAAGCCAAGAATTCCAGAAGGGATATAAACGTGCCATAAACCCCACGGACGCCTGCATTACCTGGAAAGGGAAGAGAAAAGCAATGAAAAAAATAATAGCTGCTTGTGTAACTGCTTTTATTGTATGTTGTACTGTTTGCGCATCAGAGCAATTCGATGAATGGAATTCAGATGCTCCGGCGCTTTGCACATTGATCGGTTATGTTGAGACAGTGACTGACCCGTCCTATGAACCGGATGATGAGATGCTGGAATATGGCCGTCTGCTTCGGGATCATATGCTGGACGGTGATGCGAAAGCGAAACAGGAACGGCACGACTGTGTATTTCCGGAAGAAATGAAAAAGGCATATGAGATGGGGAAGGCACTGGTATGAGGTGACAGAATGAAATACAAAATTGTTGATGATTTAAGCCAAATGAATCCCGACGATATTATCAAACTTCTGCAATCTACCTATTGGGCTGATAAACGATCGGACGAGCAGATTGAGAAATCTGTCCGCAATTCTTCCTGCTACGGGATTTTTATTGAGGGTGAGAATAAACTTGCCGGCTTTGCCAGAGTAATCAGTGACTATGCGACCACATATTATCTTTGCGATGTAGTTGTTGATGAAGAGTACCGGAACAAAGGTCTCGGTACAGCATTAGTATCATATATTGAGTCATTGCCGGTATATGCGGGGCTTCGAGGGATTCTGGTGACACGGGATGCTCACAGCCTGTACAGGAAATTTGGCTATGAGGTTGTGGATGGCAGAGTCATGATCAAGGGATTGAACTGCTGATACGCAGTTGGTGGAAAATGACAATTCCTGAGTATTTTACCAGCTCATATCATCACTTTTTCTTCACATTTAAACACATGGATATAAAAAAAGGAAATCGTATAACATGATGTACTGATGCGGATGAAGAAAGGATGGTATGACATATCTTATGATTATAGAGGTAAAAGAAAAAGGAACGAAAGAATACTGCAAAGAAGTAGTAAATGTAATCAGCCAGTACAGGCAGCTTATAAAAAAACCAGAAGCAAAACTGAAGGATAATTTCAAATCTTTTCCCATATGGACAGGCGTAATGGCAGGCTTGTTTATAATATGGCTTTTAGGTGGAATCTTTAACGGTTTCAATGTCTGGACCGGAGTCGTACTTGTTATTACAGGCCTGGCGTTTATACTTCTGATTGCTTATCAGATCAATATGAATAAGATGGTGAATGCTTATCTGAGTGATAACAGGACGTCAACGGTTACGCTGGATGAAAAGGGAGTTGAGTTGAACAAAGGCGGGTCTCAGGTAATCCGAGTTGGCTGGAATGACGTGACGGTAGTCAGATCATTTAAAGAGTCCACCTGTTTTCTGGCAAAAAATGTAACCGGGTTCGTAATAGCGGTCACCGGCAGATATAACGATGACATCATGAAATACCTTGAAGACAATCATGTTGGCGTAAGAGTAGTCAGATGATCGGAAAATGAGGAATACAGTTTTAGTTGAGAAGAAACAGTGTAAAGCTTTATGCTGCAGAAGAAGCTGCGGCATGGAGCTTTTTTTATTCTTCCGGCGCACAGGATCGGGACAGAGTTGTATGGAAATCTTAAAAGTGAAACTGTAAATAAATAAAACGAATGTGCGAATTACCATGCATAAGGCAGGTGTTAGAATAACAGGCAAAAGTAATCGTACCGTGTTATTGGATGTGCGGCAGGGGAGTTACTGCTTATGAATGAAAAAAAACAGGTTGAATTTCGTTATTATGACATACCCCAGGGAGATATTTTGCTCGCCTTGACAGGTAAAGGCTGGAACAAAGAATACGGTGAAGGAAAAGATAAACTGCACTTTCATAATTATTTTGAAGTCGGGCACTGCTATGCAGGTGAAGGAGAAATGATTCTGGGAGAGAGGGAACTGCTTTTTTATCCGGGATGCATCTCCTTAATTCCCAGAAGAGAACTGCATACAACAAATACCTTTGGTAAGAAGGCCGGCTGGGAATGGATGTACTTTGATATTTATGAGGTTCTGAAAAAACTATATCCGGACGATGAGATTCTCAGGGATAACATCGCACATGAAATCGAAAGAGAGGGACGTCTTCTCACACCGGATATGAATATTCAAAAACTGACATTTTTTGTGCAGAGCATTTTTTCCGAACTGCAGGATAAAGAATATATGTTCAGAGACATGGTCGCACATTTTCAGTTAATGCTTGTCGTAGAAATAATCCGTAAACTGCAGAACTCGGATCTCCCGGAAAGAGAGACAGTGACTTTAGATATTTTTCCGGCGATAGATTATGTCAAAAAAAACTATATGTCCAAAATCCTTGCTAAAGATCTGACCCGTTCCTGTGGAATGAGCGAGAGCTATTTTCGAAAGGTTTTCGAGAAATACATGAATATGAAGCCGATGGAGTATGTCAATTTTTTCCGTATTCAGAAAGGATGCGCACTGCTTCGGGAGACGGACCTGTCAATAGCGATGGTCTCGGACAAAGTGGGCTATGAGAGCGTTTCGACCTTCATCCGCAATTTCAAAAGAGTGATAGGACGCACGCCAAACAGTTGGAAATCCGATGAAGAATATGCGAAGAATAAATTTATGAATTATAACATAACCGCTCTGCAAGGATGGCTTGAGTAGAGAGCTCCCACCACCTAAGGCGCACGGACTGACAGCGGAATAATAACAAATCTTCCTTCCAGGCCCCCTCTCGGCAAGAAGGACAATCCGCTGTCTTTCACGACGCCGGATAAAATCCAAACCCCAAAAACAAAAACCCCAAAACCCATCATGACCAGGAAACCTCATACCGCAGTTTGCCCTGTGGTATGAGGTTTCTGATTTCTGGCAAAAAACGTACCAGGGTTTGTAATAGCCGTCACCGGCAGATATAATGAAATCCGATAATATTAAAACTGGTTAAAAAAATCACATGGATATAAAAACGGAAAAACGTATAACAAGATTATAGGGATGAAGATATTGAGTATATGTCAGGCAAAATGTGTTTTGCAGATAAGACATTTGAAAGCTTAAATAAAATGCAGATGAAATCTATGAATAATCAAAGAGACTATAAATGGATACTTTTCGCAGCAGGAGCTGCCGCATTTCTGCTGTCCAGCGGAAGATGGAATGTTCCTGTCATGGCGTGGATATGGCCGTTCTGTATGCTTTGTTTTACACGAAGAAGCAAGAAGGTATATGGCCTGCTGATTCCCTGCGCTGTAATGGTCCTGCTCTCGGCGGTTAAGTGGTATGGCTGCGCAGCAGGAACTGTCCCGGAGAATATCGTGGCCGGTTTCGCACTGGGACTGACCGCCTGCATACCCCTTGTGATTGACTTCTTATTTGCCCGTAAGGACAAAACCTTCCTGGCGACACTGATCTATCCGCTTTCATTTGCCGCTGTGGAATTTATCATGCAGCTGACACCCACAGCCACGATAGGATCGGTCTCTGCTACTCAGACCGGAAATGATCCGCTGATCCAGATTGCATCTGTTTTCGGCTCCTACGGTATCAGCATTCTGGTTGTATGGCTTTCTTCTGTTCTGATGTATGTGCTGGACAATTACAGGGAAAGATCAGAGAAAGCAAAAAGAGCTGCGGCGGTCTATCTTTCCGTTTTCATCGCAGTCTTTTCTTTCGGCGGCATACGACTTGCATTTGCGGATTATACGGAGCCGAACATAAAGGTTGCTCTGACTACAGGTCCGTATACCGGCGATTTTCTGAGCGATGAGTATATAGCGCTCTCACTTGAGGAGAGTATTGCATCGGTAAAGCAATCCGCACAGACAGCCGCTGCAGCGAGAGCCGATATTCTGCTGTTTTGCGAGGAAGCATTTACCATATCGGATCAGGAAGAAGCAGCAATGATCGAGGCGGTGTCTGAAGCTGCGAAAGAGAATAATATATTCGTTCTCATTGCTCTTGAGGTGGAAGACAAAGATAACAGCCAGGAAGGATTGACAGATAATGTCGAGTATCTGATTGATAACAGCGGCAAGACTGTATGGAAGTATTACAAGTCTCATCTGGTTAATTTTGTTGAGACAGGATATGTGACAGAGGGTAAAGGCGTTATTCCAAACAAGACCGTCGAGCTTCCGTACGGAGAAACCGTAAAGCTTGCATCTGTCATCTGTATGGATTCCGATTTTCAGACCTATGTCCGGGACGGACTGGACAACGAAACGGATCTCTTCCTTGTGCCGACATGGGACTGGGAGCCGATCCGGGCGTTTCACACCAAATGGGCGGAGCTTCGCTCGGTGGAGAACGGCGTGAGTTTTGTGCGGTCCTGCATGGATGGCGTCAGCACTGCAACGGATCAGTATGGACGTGTCATCATGCACTCAGACACGGCGGGTTCAGGCTACGAGAACGTCGTTTTTGCAGAAGTTCCGGTCAGGGCGCTTCATACCGTTTATGAGATAATCGGCCCCGTTCTCGACTGGCTTTATGTTGCCGCACTTGCAGTGCTGGCAGGCGTCGGGTTAATTCGCAGATTAATATAAAGTGAATCATATAAGGAGGTTCTACCTTGATACGCGTAGAGAATTTCACCAAAAGATACGGTGATCATGAAGCAGTGAAGAATATCTCATTTACTGCAAAAGACGGTGCCATTACAGGTTTTATCGGGCAGAACGGAGCGGGGAAATCCACGACGATCAAAGCGATCACCGGTGTGATCAGACCGACGGAAGGATCGATCTCGATCAACGGTATCGATGTCGTAAATGACGCTCTGAATGCGAAGCATCAGTTCGGCTACGTCTCAGACAGCCCGGATCATTTCCTGAGGCTGACCGGACTCGAGTACCTGAACTTTATGGCGGATGTATATGACACTCCCATGGAAGGCAGGGCCGGGTTCATTGAGAACTATGCGAAACGGTTCGGAATCTATGATGAGCTGGGCAGCCGGATCCTGTCTTATTCACATGGCATGCGCCAGAAGATCATGATCATGGGTGCACTCATCCATGATCCTTCGGTCTGGATCCTGGATGAACCCATGACAGGACTTGATCCGCAGGCTGCATTTGAACTGAAACAGATGATGCGCGAACACGCTGAAAAGGGCAAATCTGTTTTCTTCTCGACTCATGTTCTTGAGGTTGCGGAGAAGCTGTGTGATGAGATCTGCATCATTAAAAACGGAGAGCTGCTGTTCACAGGAACCCTGGACGACCTGAAGGCAACGCACAAATCACAGGTGTCTCTGGAGAACATTTTCCTTGAACTTACTGATGTGAAAGAGTGACATTTTTAAGAATGTCTGATAGTGAAGATGATGAAGAAAAAGCAATATGGAAGCTTCTCAAAAGTCGGGAAGCTTATAACGGTTCTTCAAAAATGTAATGGAAAAACAGCTTTTGGAGAAGGCAATTCGCTGATATCGCCGGGGGTGGCGAAGCTTCTGCTGTGCGGTTTCCTGCTGGCTCTTACTGCGGGACTGGCTGCAGGCGTGTACTATATCCAGCCGTTTGTCGCAGGATTCATTTCCGCCAAAGGCGCGGCGCAGGGGCTGATGCTGGCTCTGCTGATAATGACTTTTGCTCTTGCGATCAAGGATATTGTGACGGTGCTGTATACGGCAAATGACCTTGAGCTGCTTATTCCGCTGCCTTATTCCGCAAGCCAGATCGTTATGGCGAAACTCGCTGTTGTCGCTGTTTTTCCGGTCTGTCTGTGTTTCGTTGTTCTGAACGGGATATGTCTGGGATTTGGTATCCGTGAAGGCGCAGGACTGGCGTTCTATATCGGGTCGGTACTCTCCAGCATCCTGATCCCTGTCACCGGAATCTTCGCAGCGACACTTCTGGTCGTGCTCATTTTCAGGATATTTGGATTTATCCGAAACCGCGATATCACTGTAGCGCTCGGCGGTATATTTACATTTGGACTCTCCATTGCATATGTATACTTCAGCAATCAGCTGCACGGGGAGGAAGCAGGTAAGGCTGCGGCGACCGCATTCAATGCGTTCTCTTCAGTTTCCTCGGTTTTCCCAAACATTGAATTTATGAAGAAGTTCATGTTTGAGGGCAGAGCCTGGGCACTGCCGGTCAGCGTGGCTGCAACGGCTGTCGTTGTCGTGCTGGCAATGCTTGCAGTCAAGGCGTTTTATTTCAACAGCGCATTATCAATGAAGGCTACCGGCAGCAGGAAGAAAGCCGTGTCGGAAGAAATACTCCGCAGCGGGAAGAAGAACGATGTCCTCAGGGCGCTGACTGATTATGAAGCAAAGAGCACCCGGAGAAATCCTGCCTTCCTGATCTACGGTTATGTCATGAGCTTCGCATGGCCGGTACTGTTCGCACTGACGTTAATTTTTGGAAATGATTCCGTGCTGAAGTCGATGTCGCTTCCTCTGGACACTGTATCGGCTCTGCTGTGCTTTGTAACCTTCGCAATCACTGCGTCGTGTTTTGCCTGCGGTTTCAACGTCCTGCCGGGATCCGCGTTTACACGTGAAGGCAGTAACTTCAGCGCGATCCGCGCACTGCCGGTCAGCCTGCAGGACTACTACAAGAGCAAACGCAATTACTGCATGCGCATCTGTTCGCTGGGAAGTGTACTTTATGTAGTCGTTCTGGGAATCGTCTTCATAGTGACAGGCAGCATGCCCATCACAGGCATCTGGGTAATACCCGTCGGCGCAGCTGTCAGCTTCTTCCTGAACCTGATCATCATCAATCTGCTGCTCATAAAGAATTCAGGAAAGCCGCGGCTCAACTGGGACAGCGAGACAGAGTTTTCCAGGAAACTCGGCGTGATCAACGTGATCTTCATGGTGGTCGGCATTATCTCATTAGGTTTCTTCGTGATGTCTGTAACAGTATTTCCGAAACTGGGCATCCCTGGAGTCACGAGGATCATCATAATCGCATGCGCGGCCGCAGTTCCGGTGATCATAGCCCTTGCCTGCGCAGTCAACCACCTGGCGTGCAGAAAAGTCCCGGACAACCTCATGAAAATCGAAAGCTGATATCTCTTTGCCATGTTGCTGAAATGTAGTATTATCATATAGTGAGGACTTGAATATCAGATCAACATATGAGCGTGTTTATGTGACTTCAGTCATCTGAGGTTCACCACTGATTATCAGGAGACCATGAATTATGAATGATTATGAGATGGGAAGGCAATTCTATGAATCGATAGTTCATTTCGATGAAAGTGATGAGGCGAAGGAATTCTACTATCGAACCATGGATATGAAGTCGATAAATGCTTCCGGGCATGAGGAAACTATAAGGGACAGGATCCTCAGAGCTTACGGGATTCTTTTCTGCGAAGACACGGGGCTTGAGATGGGACAGCCTGCGGGACCGGATGAGGTGGCGGCAACCGCTGACCGCCTGTATATCGGCAGTGTGGGCTATGACTCAAAACACTGGTACCGGATGAAATATCATTTTCCTGTGATTGATGATGATAACTATGACAGGTTTGCCGCACTTGTTGTGGCGGATCTTCGTTCCGGACCTCTGCGTGATTCGGTATTTGAAGATGGAGAGATGCTGCTGGTCGGCGCTGCGGATCCGTTGCATATGACTTCAGAAGAACGTAAAAACCAGAAAGTGTCAGCGGTCAGATTGCCGGGAGGGTATGACAATGACGATCATAGCGGTAGATGATGAACGAGACAGCCTGGATCTCATTTCAGACCTGATCTATGAGAAGGATCCTGATTCCGAGATTCTGGAGTTTGAAGACCCGCTGAAGGCACTTGCGCTTGCACGAGAGCAGACAGTGGATGTTGCATTTATCAGCATAATGATGCAGGAACTGGACGGGCTGGAACTGGGGCGTTATCTGAAAGAACTTAACCCCAGCGTCAACCTGATATTCCTGAGCGACGAAGAAGACGATGCGTACGACGCTCTGGAAATGCACGCAAGCGGATACCTGATCAAACCGGCCACGGACGATGCAGTGGCAAATGAACTGGAGGATCTCAGATATCCTGAGTACCAGAAAGAGCACAAGCGCATCTTCGCGCAGACGTTCGGCGAGTTTGAGATCTTTGCGGATGGCAAACCGATCGAGTTCAAGTACAAGAAAACAAAAGAGATACTGGCGCTTCTTGTGAACAACAAAGGCGCGCAGACGACAAATGGAGAACTCATCGCATCCATGTGGGAAGATGACGGAGACCCCGAGAAGAAGCGGTCATACCTCAGCAACCTGCGCCAGGACCTGCAGAACACATTTACCAAACTGAAACTGGATGGAATCATCCTGAAACAGCGCGGCAGCATGGCAATCGCAGTCGACAGGATCGAGTGCGATCTCTACGACTGGATGGAGAAAAAAGGTAGGTCCAAATACACCTACACCGGCAGGTATATGAGCCAGTACAGCTGGGCAGATTACTACCTCTCAGAACTGGATGAACTGAGTTATGGCGACTATTAAGATTTGAACAGGTGACTGAACAGGTGACAGGCACTTGTTTAAGAACGGGTGACAGGCACTTGTGCAAACCCGGCCCCGGCGTTTTTATAAGAGACAGCAGATTACCCCGATTCCTGTATATGCATTATATGCGGGAACCGGGGTTTATTATGCGTAGAGGATGTCATGCAGATCGGCCCTGATGAGACAGTGTGCACGAGTGACAGGCACTTGTTCAGTTGCTCTATCCCGGGAAATTGATATAATAATGGAAGAAGCGGGGTTTCTGGACTGGCAGTGTGACATGAAGGGAGTGGCGATATGGTCAGGATTCTTGCGGACAGTACTTGTGATCTTTCTCCTGAACTGGTGGAGAGGTATGGAATAGGGATTATTCCGCTGTACGTGCATCTTGGTAAAGAAGAGTATAGGGACGGCATTGATATCACGCCTGATGAGCTGTACAGGTGGTCTGATGAGCACAAGACGACACCGCGTACGGCTGCGCCGGGGATTGTTGATATTGAGGAGTTCCTCAAGGCTGGGAAGGATGGCACGGATGAGTTCGTGGTCTTTACGATCTCCTCGTCTATGTCGGCAAGCTTTAATAACAGCAGGCTTGCGGCGGAGGGGCTGGAAATGACAGACCGGGTGTTTGTCATTGATTCGGCGAATCTTTCTACGGGGATCGGCCTGCTGGTGATCAGGGCGGCTGAACTTGCCGCACAGGGTATGAGCGGAAATGAGATCGCCGCACAGATAGAGAAGCTTCGTGGAGCTGTAAGAGCCAGCTTCGTGGTGGATACGCTGACGTATCTGTATCGCGGCGGGAGATGCTCGGGGCTGTCTGCCCTGTTCGGTTCGGCTCTTAAGATTCATCCGCGTATTGCTGTGGTGGACGGGGCGATGCGTCCGGAGAAAAAGTATCGCGGCAGGCTTTCGAAATGTGTCCTTGAGTATGTCAGGGATATGGAAGAGGATCTGAAGACTGCCCAGAGTGACCGGGTGTTCATTACACATTCCAAGTGTGACCCGGAGATTGTGGAGTCGGTCAGGGCATATCTGAAGAGCCTGAATCATTTTGATGAGATTCTGGAGACCAGGGCAGGCGGAGTGGTCTCTTGCCACTGCGGCCCGGGGACGCTGGGAGTATTATTTATCGTGGGCTGACAGTACTGTATCCTGTAATCCTGATCGATTATCACCTTAGTCTTTACTTCAATAGTTTAATCTGGTAAAATGACTTTCAGCGGTTGGAAATTTTAACCGCTGAAATTTATTTTATTCAGGGAGAAGGAGTATTATGGAAAGAGAACGATTAGGAAGCCGCATAGGTTTTATTTTTCTGAGCGCAGGCTGCGCAATCGGATGCGGTAACGTGTGGAAGTTCCCGTGGATGACGGGACAGAATGGTGGAGGAGCTTTTGTATTAGTATACATTCTGTGCCTCCTGTTCCTGGGCCTTCCGGCAATGGTTGTTGAATTTTCGATCGGCCGTGCGTCTCAGGCAAGCCCGGTCAAGATGTACCAGAAGCTTGAGAAGCCGGGTCAGAAATGGCATCTGCATGGTATTCTTGCTATGCTTGGCAATTTCTGCCTGATGGCTTTCTATACGGTAGTTACCGGATGGATCGTGTATTACTTTGTAAGCTTCCTGCTTGGCAAGACGAAAGATATCGGCTTTGTCGGAATGATCACCAACCCGGGGATCAACGTTGGCTATCTTGCAGCCGTTGTCGTAATCGCGTTCATACTGCTTTCATTTAACATTCAGTCAGGACTTGAGCGTGTGACAAAGTATATGATGACCGCGCTGCTGTGCCTGATGCTCGTGCTTGCTGTCAGAAGCTTTACACTGCCGGGAGCAGCTGAAGGACTTCGTTTCTATCTGCTGCCTGATTTCACCAAGATCAACTTCAACGTTGTCGTTGCGGCAATGAACCAGGCATTCTTCACACTGTCGATCGGTATCGGCTCCATGGCAATCTTCGGCAGCTACATCGGAAGAGAGCGCTCACTCATGGGTGAGTCTGTAAATGTTATCGTCCTGGACACCTTCGTTGCAATCATGTCCGGACTGATCATCTTCCCGGCCTGCACGTCACTGGGTCTTGAAGTAAATGCGGGCCCGGCGCTTCTGTTCGAAACCATGGCGGCAGTATTCAATACCATGAAAGGCGGACGCATCTGGGGAACGATATTCTTCCTGTTCATGACATTTGCAGCATTCTCAACAGTGCTGGCAGTCTGCGAGAATATCCTTGCATGCGTCAGAGAGTTGTCCGGATGGGACCGCAAAAAGGGCTCTGTCATCTGCGCCATCATCGTATTTGTGAGTGCGATCACAACAGCGCTCGGATACAGCGTATTCCATTTCCAGCCTTTCGCAGAAGGCAGCGCATGGCTTGATTTCTGGGATTTCATCGTCAGCAACAACCTGCTGCCGATCGGTGCCCTTATCATGACACTGTTCTGCACCAGCGACCGCTTCGGATGGGGCTGGGAAAACTTCAAGGCCGAGGCCAACGCCGGCGAAGGCATGAAGGTTCAGGACTGGATGAAGCCGATCTTCAAATACTTTGTTCCGATCGTCGTCATCGCACTGTACATAATCGGTCTGGTGAATTTCAGCTGGAAATAAAATCTGTTTTAGAATGAGTATTCGAAAGGACTCCATGCAAGACAGCATGGAGCCCTTTTTACGTGCAGGCATATTTCATTTCCGTCAGCTTCTCTGGAGCCCCTGGCTGGTTTTATATTCCTCAACGCACTCAATAAACTTTAGAGCGGCAGGAGAGAGCTCTTTCATGGAAGGAACCGCGATCCCCAGGGAGATATACTGCGGGGGATCGAACGGGATCTCGGCCACGTCCCCATGCCAACGCTTTGAGTTCAGTTTCTGGTCAAAGCTGATCCCAAGCCCCGCTGCGACCATGTTGTATGTCGTGTAGGTGTCGCGTGTCGTAAAGCGGATATCCGGCCGCAGCCGGTTTTCTTTCAGAAGACGGTCGAGGTCGGTATCGTGGTTTGGCAGCGTCTGGATCAGCGGTTTTTTCTCCAGTCTTTTGAGTGGAAATGAACTCAGCTTGCTGTCGGGATCGCTTTTTGGTATCCAGGCGACCAGCTCATCCTGGAAGAACTCGATCCAGTCGCAGACCACGTCTTTTTCCGGCATGGCGCAGAAACAGACATCGACAGAACGCTCAGTCAGCCATTTCGCCATCTCACGGTTTCCGCCTTCCTGAAGACGGATAACGATACCGGGATATCTGGAGCGGTAGACCGAGAGGATCTGCGGCAGGACAAGCGCCGAGATGCTGAAATACCCTCCGATCGTAAGAACGCCCCTGGTGATGTGATTGATCTCTAGAGCGATCTGCTGCGCCTTCTCATCCGCACGCACAATATCGTGGATCGCCGGAAGCATCTCTTTCCCGTTGCCGGTCAGGGCAACGCCGGCTTTTTCCCTGACAAACAGAGAGAAGCCAAGTTCCTCCTCCAGAGAGCGGATCATGCGGGTGATTCCGGACTGGGTATACCCGAGAGATTCGGCGGCAGCACTCATACTTCCAAGCTCCGCAGTAGCCAGAAAAGCCCGGCATTTCAAGGCATCCATCGCTGCATCCTCCCATTACAAAATGTCATAGCAAATATGATTATCTGCCGTTTGTGTCATACACATCGCTATTCTATAATGCAGATGACAGGAAGTCAACGAGGCTCCAAAAGCCTTGAAAAAGATATCAGGAAAGTCCGAAACTGAGATAGAATGGAGGCAGGGACTATGAACAAGAAGCTCTATGAAATGAACAACAAGGAACTCTTCGGCGTACTTACAGGCAGCCAGGGACCCATGGCCCAGCTTTATCTCAGACAGATGATCATGTCATACCGCAAGACTCACGCGGGAGAGAACGCTTCTCTGGAAGAGATCGTGAGAGCATACGGAGAACTCGCACAGACAGCGTAAGAGCGCCCGGATATTGTCAGAGAAAGCCCTGACAGTGCAGGAATGTTCACCAAGAAAGAATGTTCACCATGAAAGAATGCTCACCAGGAAAATGAAAGAAACATAAAAAATGCCGCCGGCCGTAATTGAAAAACGGCCGGCGGCTTATTTGTCAGTTCCATTCTTCTACGAAACCCTCACCGAGAGCTTCCGTAACACTTCCGACAACCAGGAAAGCTCTGGGATCATACTTCTTCACGATATCTTTGATGCTGACCAGATCCTTGTTGGAACAGATGCAGATCAGAACCCGCTTATCCTTCCCGGTATACATGCCTCTGCCGTTCAGACCCGTAACGCCTCTGTCCAGAGTAGACATAATCTCAGAGGCGATCAGTTCATTTTCATCAGAAATGATCGTTGCCATCTTTGCGCTTTTCCCCTGATTGAGGACAAGATCGATCACCTTTCCCATGATAAATACCGAGATCATCGCATACAGGGTGTGTTCGACGCCAAATGTCAGAAGTCCCATTGCGACAATGATTCCGTCAACGATCTGGATCAGTCGTCCGACGCTGACGCTTCTGATCTTGCGATGGAGCGATTCGCCCAGCAGGTCAGAGCCGCCAGAAGTGGCGCGGGACTGCAGCAGGAGACCTGAGCCCGCCCCCATCAGGATGCCGCCGTAGATCGCAACAAGTAGCAGATTATCCGGGATGAAAGAAATCTCCGGGAGAAAGAACAACTCCGCGGTCAGGAGCAGCCACACGAATGCAGTTCTCAGAATACTCCTTCCTCCCAGCACCTTCATTGCAAAGAGAAAGATCGGGATATTGAACACGATGCTGCTCAGCCACAGGGGGAACTCACGCCCGAGATACCTGGCGCATACCGACCTGGTGATAATGGACAGACCGGAGACACCGCCGGTAACAAGGCCGGAAGGGTCGTAGACATACTTGGTGGCGACGGCAGTAAGTGTCGCACCAATGACCATGAACAGCAGGTCAGTCATCAGTTTTCGTACATTAACCGAATTATTTTTCATATTCATCAGCCTCACTTTTCCGCTTGAAAAACAAAAAAGACGCCGCACAGGCAAATCAAATGATCTGCGCCGAGGCATCTTTTCTGCCACTACTTTACCGCAACCGGATGAAAAACGCAAGGCTGAATGAACAAGTGCCTGTCACTCGTCCAAGAATGAACAAGTGCCTGTCACCTGTTCAAACCCGGTCTTATACATATATCCGACAGACGACAAAAACCCCGGTTTCTGCACTTCATCAAGTGCAGAAACCGGGGCTTCTTTAAAAGGCGTTTGTTTTAATTGTTTCAATAGCTTCCTTCGTTGGTTCCGGAAACTTTGTAGGTTGCGCCGTAGTCATCTGAGTAGGAGCCGTCCTGCTCTACGTGGTAGATGTTGCCCTCTTCATCAGAGTAGGTACCATCTTCATTCTGCATGACAGTTACGGGGCGGCCGGAACCGTCAGAGACAAGTCCGACAACGGAAGTATCCGGAGCGCTTGCCGGGACCGTCGTGCTGTAGTAAGCACCATAGTTATCAGTGAAGTTGCCTCCGCCGACTGCGTAGAAGACATTGCCTTCACCATCGTAGAACACGCCATTGCTGCCGGTGATATTGACCGGACGGCCGGAACCCTGGGAGTAAACCAGGTAGGTCTCATTCGGAGTGTCCTGATTCTGCTGGGAAGAGGACTGATTGTCGGAAGACTGTGCCGGGGCAGTATCTGTCAGATAGTTGCCTGCAACGAATCCTGAACCGTTATTATAATCAATCTGCACCCATCCGGTATCTGCACCGTTCTTCTGCACGGAGCCGGTCACGTGGACCGCTGTTCCGTTCTGAAGAGATCCGAGGAGTCCGCTGTCAACAGAATATCCGTTTCTGACGTACAGAGAGTCACTGACCTTGACATACATAGTCGTATCTCTCGGAACAATTGTGTACTCATCCTTGGGAGCATCCTTTGTGACCGCAAGTTTGGTGTCATACTTAAGAATCTTGATAGAGAGCATGGACTCATTGATGTTGTTCATAACTGCCGGATCGATTACATAGCCGGTAGCGATGAACACTTCATTCTGTGTCGTAAATGCAGCGGTCAGAGTATTGACATAATGAGCATCTGCTACAACAATCTCCGGAAGTTCTTCACCATTGGAATAATGGTCAATCGTGATCAGGTTGGAACCGTCAGAAAGAGCAACCCATTTAGAAGGATCCTCAAGCTGTGCCCAGCTCTCATTTGGCAGATCGATAGAAAGAACTCCGTCTGCGGTTGTAAATGTATTCTTCTTCTCAGTCTCTTCAGCCATGGCCGGAACAGCCAGGCACAGAGCTGCTGCAGCGGCAAGGGCCGCGATCATAGTTTTTTTCAGCATTTTTGCATAGCCTCCTTATATAGAAATTAATAATATCGATAACAGATAAACTTTGTATCGTTCGCATTTTATTATACGGCAGGAAAAACAAAACGCCATGGATTTTTCTTAAATTTCTCATACAAACAAGTTAAATGCATGTTCAGTATGTGCATGCAGCACATGATAAATCAGGCAGGCAATCCAGACAGCGTTTTATCAACGCTGGTGCTGTTCCTTCGCAGGCACGGCTGTGCTATGATGGTAATGTACCAGACGAGTTGAACAAGTGACAGGCACCTGTTCAAGGTGCGAGTGACGCTTGAACGAGTGACAGGCACTTGTGCAACAACAGGTACGTGTTTATCTTGCCTGACGGAGGGGTTCTATGGCGGTTTCGGCTTATTATGAGGCGCTGGTTTTTGAGGATGGGAAGAAGATCAATGTCTCCCGGAGAATGAATATGGAGGTTAACGGGCAGCTTCACTGGCATCCTTATGTGGAGATTCTGCTGAGTCTGTCCGACCAGAATACTGCTGCGGTCAATTTTAATCCGCATGACCTTCTGATCAATGATATTGTGATCGTCTATCCTGGTGAACTGCATTCTGTCCAGGCTCCGCGTGAGGATTCGTGGCTTATTATTCAGTTTCCGGTTGAGTTGCTGTCGGGGCTGAGTGAGCTGAGCCAGCTGGTCAATAGTCATCCGCGCCGTCATTATCTGCGTTATGACCCGTCTCAGATCCAAAGTGAGCAGATGGTTCTGGGGATCAAGAAGATTGTGGAGCTGTATTTCTCTTCCGAGTCGTTTACCGAGACGAAGATGTTTGCATGTATGCTGAATTTCTTCGCGCAGCTGGGAGAGTACTGGACCGGGGATGAAGAGGGCGAGGGTGTGCAGCCCGGAGGCAAGGAGCAGGAGTCGCTGAAGCTGATGGCGGAGGCCTGCCTGTATATAACGGATAATTGCGGACTGCCTCTTACGCTTGATGACGCGGCCCGCCATGTGGGGATCAGCAAATCGCATTTTTCACATCTGTTCAAGCGGTATACCGGCATGACGTTTGTTGATTACCTGACAAATGAACGCATCCGGAGAGCGGAAGCTATCTCGCTTGACCCGTCCAGGCATATTACGGATATTGCGTTTGAAGCTGGTTTCTCCAGTATTTCGACGTTCAACCGTGCGTTCCGCAAGGTGAAGGGTATTTCGCCCTCTGAATTCCGGAGTAAGATGATCACCTGATGATAAATAAAATTGATGCCAGCTGAAGCCTGATTCAGCTGGCATCGTTTTTATAATATTATTTTTATTATAGTATTATCGTACGCTCTTTGAGCTGATCAGTAAGCTCCTCTTATTTCATTTATAATGCTCTTTCACTTCTACCAGCAGGCCGAGTGCGTCTGCCGTATCGAAATATTCATATGCCTCGAATCCTTTTTCCTGTTTGAAGATTGATTCGAATCCGGCCTGTTTCATTACTTCTTCGTCTGCTTCGAGCGGTCCGTCTGAGAGCAGGCATACCGAGTACAGGGATGTGCCGTGCTCCTTGAGCCATGCTGCCCAGGGATCGTTGTCGCCCATCGGCTGGATGATCTCGAACCAGAAATTGTCACTGAATACGCTTTCCACTTTCATGGGAGTGTCTGTGATGTCCTGGCCCAGGTATTTCGTGTAGGGGGTCCGGACCATCTTTGGTTCCGCTTCATCTGATGCCGGCGCACAGCCGGTTCCGAACAGCAGCTTATAGGCTGAGACAGTCTTGTCAAGGTCATCTGTTACGATGATCACTTTGATGATCCTGGTAGATGAGAGTGCCATAAGAACTCCTTTCTGATTACCGGTTTGTGAATCCGCCGTCTGTGATGACCTCGGCTCCGGTTACGTAGGTGGACTGGTCGGATGCGAGGAAGGCTGCGACTGCCGCGATCTCGCAGGGCTGTCCGATGTGTCCGATCGGGATCATGGACAGGATGCCATTGCGGATGCCGGGATCGTCATGGACAAAGTCGGAGAAACCTTTGGTGTCGGTCGGCCCCGGGCTGATCGCGTTGGCGCGGATCCCTCTTTTGGCAAGTTCGCCTGCAAATGAACGCGCCATGGATCTTATCGCTGCCTTGGCGGCATTGTAGACCAGTGCATTTTCACCGCCCTGGAATCCTGCGATGGAAGAGATCAGCACGATGGCAGAACCTTCTGTCATGTAGGGCAGCAGTTTCTGGACCGTGAAGAAGGACGAGAATACATTCAGGTCCATGACTTTGTGGAACTCTTCCGGGGTGATATTCGGGATCGGATTCTGCGGGCCATTTCCGACGGTCGGAACGACCGCCTTGACAAAACGTCCTGTTTTTTTGACAGATTCCGCAATCTTTTCCAGATCTTCGATCATCGTGGCGTCTGCCTTGATGATGTCAAGGACATGAGGGTTGCCGGCAAATGCTTCCGAGGCTGTCTTGTCATCGTAGTCGGCGATGATCAGGTCTGCACCTTCTTCGAGGAAGCGCTGCGCAATGGCTTTGCCGATGCCGTTGGCAGCGCCGGTTACCACGCATAATTCATTTTCAAAGAGTAAATTCATAATATATACCTCTGCTCATATCGACGCTTATAGATGTGAAATTCTGTTAGTTCCATAGTCCGAAATGAGCGATTTTTGACTTTTATTTCAGTGCCCCTGCGCTCATGCCTTTCTCGAAACTCTTCTGCATGCACAGATAAGCTACGATCTCCGGGATGGCTGTCAGCACAGCCGCGGCCAGGATCTTGGTCTGGTCATTGGTGAATTCACCCTGGAAGAACTGGGGCAGCAGCGTGACGGTCTGCAACTTCGGATCCTGAAGGAACAGAAGAGGCAGAAGGTACGAGTTCCAGGCATTGATCAGCGTCAGCATCGTGACAGATGACGCGATCGGGCGTGCCAGAGGAAGGATTATGTACCAGAACACTTTTACGGGAGATGCTCCGTCGATGCGGGCGGCTTCCATGAGTGCGTCCGGGATGCCCGTGTCATAGTTGCGGGTCAGCAGGATCGCGAAGGGCAGCTGCAGCGCAGCGGAGGGGAAAATCACCGCGAAAAATGTGTTGTACATATGCAGTTTCTGGAAGGTGACGAACAGCGGAGTCAGCATGATGACTTCCGGCAGTGTCAGTGCCGCGAGGATCAGCCAGAAAAAGACTTCCTTCCCTCTTATATACAGCTTCGCGAAAGCAAACCCGGCAGTCATACTGAAGAAATAAACCAGTATGATGACTCCCACAGCGATGATCGCAGAGTTCCTGAAGAAGGTGGGAACAACGCCGGTTGCCCAGACAGCTTTATAGTTGCCAAGGCCGATACCGCCCAGAGATCCCAGGACCATCTGAATCAGCGGGACTGCATACGGGATCGTCATCAGAAGAAGGATTATCTGAAGAACAACTTTCTTTCTTTTATTTCTTATATCAAACATGGATCATCCCTCCTCACTGTTTAGGCGGTTGGTGAGGAACGCGCCGATAACGGCCAGCACCAGCAGAGTAACAGACAGAGCTGCCGCATAGCCAAGGTGGGCGTTTCGGATACCTTGCCTGTAGATGTAGGTGCCAAGGAATTCAGTCGCATGGTTGGGGCCGCCTGTCGTGATCAGGTACGGGATCTCAAATGTCTTGAGCGCGCCGATAACGCCGAGCATTGCCAGAGAGATCGTGGTTCCTCTGCAGTAGGGAACTACCATGGACCAGATTACTCTCAGATCGCCGGCTCCGTCGATACGCGCGGCTTCGAGCATCTCATGGTCAATCTGGCTCATCGCCGCGAAATACAGGATGAAACTCATACCTGTGAATTCCCAGATCGCGACGCTCATCAGGACAAACAGCGCAGTGTGGGGATTGGACAGCCAGTCAACCGTGATCGGGATATGCAGCGTTTTGAAGATTGACTGCAGCATACCCTGGGGGCTGAACAGAAGCCTGAAAACCGGTGCCATGGTCGCAGGCGCGATGATCGTCGGGATGAAGATCAGGCATTTGTGGACCGTGGGGAGTTTTACATCAGAGTGAAGGATCGCAGCAAACAGGAATCCCAGCACATTCTGGATCACAAAAGTAATGATGAAATAAATAACCGTGTTGGACAGGCATTTCCAGAAGACTTTGTCGTTGAACAGTCTTCTGTAGTTTTCCCAGCCCCAGAACTCCTTGACAGGACTGAGACCGTCCCAGTTGTATGCAGACAGGTTAAATGTAAAACCGATCGAGAAGTAGATGATGATCACCAGAAACAGAAATGCGGGCAGTATCCACGGAAGCCCGTTGATTCTCAGGGCCTTTGCGGATTTTTTATTTTTCATAACCAATGTCACCTCTATTGAGAAAGGCAGGCTTGATGCCTGCCTTGAACCTGTGCAGCAGTATCAGGATGGCAGTAACCGGGGGTTCCCGGAGAACCGGGAACCCCTTTCCACAAGGAAGTATGGTTACCAGGTTTCACCCTGAACTTCTGCGAGCTGTGCAAGGCCGTCTTCGATCGACATTGTGTCGGAAGCGACACCTGCAAGAACGTCCATCATAGCAGAGTTGAGGTCTGCGCTGATGTTGCCGAAACGTGCATTTTCAGGCTGAGCCATCGCATTGGCGAGGTATTCCTGAACTGCTTCATTCTGAGCTTCCGGATTGACCAGTTCGATGTTATCCCAGTTCGGGACAGCGGACTTGAGGACCGGAACTACGTTAAGAGAATCAGCGATGATCTGCTGACCGGCCTCAGAAGTTCCAAGCCACAGAGCAAACTTCACAGAAGCATCCTGGTTTGCTGCAGTCGCAGGAACAGCGGTCGCATAGTCGATGTCGCAGAACATGGATCCGACGTTGCCTGTGCCGGCAATGTCCGGGAAGTTGATCGGGATCATGGTGAACGGTTCATCCGTGGAAGAAGCGGACTCCATATTTGCCTTCATTGTTGCCGGCAGAGTGTTCATGGTGAACCAGGAGCCCATCATGACCATAGCAGCCTGCTGAGACAGGAACATGTTATTTGCTTCCGGATACTGCTGAACGCCAAGTGCGCCCGGCTGCATGATGCCCTCGTCAAAGAGAGACTTCCACAGCTCAAGTCCGGTAACGAAGGTATCTTCGGTCCACTCGATCTCGCCGAGAGTAGCCTTCTGGAAATCGCCCGGGCTTACGTTGTCGCAGATTGCATGGAAGGTGTCCATGTTGAAAGCACCCTGGCCGGCGCCCTGGACAAAACCGATGATTCCATTTTCCTCGAAAGTAGCGCAGGCCTTCTTCCAGGATTCCATATCGGTCGGGATCTCGACTTCATACTTGTCAAACAGATCCTTGTTGATCCACAGATTTCCTGCATAGACAGCACCTACACCGAGAGCTTTCAGCTCACCGTCAACAGTCATCGTGTTCAGAGAGATCTCACTGAGCTTGTCAGTATAATCATCACCGAGCGCCTCTTTGACAGCATCTGTAAGATCGATCGCGGACGGACCATAGACAGAAACGCCGCCATTTGCGGAACCGGCGGAGCACTCAAACAGGTCAACACCTTCTCCATTTGCCAGAGCCGGCTTCAGAGTCGCGTCATAGTCATCGATCGTGATCTGCTTCCAGGTAACGTTGATATCCGGATATTCCTTATTGAATTCCGCGATATACTCTTCATTTACCGGAGAACCCGGGGTCCAGCCCCACCATACAAGATCAGCGCCCTCATCTGCCATTGCGCCAAATGAAAATGCGGTTGTTGCTGCCAGTGTAAGTGCAAGCAGCGCAGCGATAGACTTTTTCATAAGTTACCTCCTTGTGAATGTTATGTTGCTTAATGTTGCGTTACTTTGTGATACTTTGTACGTATGCAATACTGTTCAGATAAGCCTCATCTGAATCAAGATGCTCAATGATAAATGGCATGGCGCTGTCATACGATTCCGCCCGCCGGACAAGATGCGCGATATTCACACCGCCATCCTGCGGGGCAGTCTCCCTCAGGTGCAGAGTGTAGTCACCCTCGAGAAGTACATTTTTCAAGTGACAGCTCTTTACGAATTTTCCAAGCTTCTCAAAACACTCGTCAGCAAACTCTTCGTTATAGAAATACCTCTGCGGAGACGTCATCCAGTTGAACATATCCAGGTGAACCGCAAAACGATCCCGGTCCACATCCTCCAGAAGCTGCAGGTATTCATCCGGACTTGTAGGGTACATCCAGGGCATCGACTCGATTGTGAAAAACGTCCGAGTCGGCCGGACTGCATCGATGACCTCACGAATCATCGAAACACCCATCTTCCAGGTCTCTTCCGAGAAATTCTCCCTGTAAGCACCGTCCCACCTGGGCCCCCTGGCCCCCAGGATATTCACACAGCAGCAGGCCCCCAGCCGGTCCGCCAGCTCCAGCTGCCCGATCGCAAACCGAAGAGAAGACTCCCGCTCCGCCGGATCCGGAGACATCGGATTGCGCCATACGCCAACCTCAGCGATCGCCAGCCCCTCATCCGCCACCGCCTTCGCGTAGGCATCAATCAACCCCGGATCCGACTCACAATTGAGCGGAAAATTGATCACCTCCAGGCCAAGCTCCCTGTGGCGCCTCGCCCATTGCACCGGATCCGCGTGATCCAGCGGAGAAGAAGATCCAAGCCTCATGCCACTCCCTTCCTGAACAAGCGCCCCTCTTGCACAAGTGCCTTTCTTGCACAAGTGCCTGTCACTCGTTCCTAAACAAGTGCCTGTCACTCGTGCAAACGCATATGCACCCGTCCTGAACAGGTGCCTGTCACTTGTTCACAGTCACTTGTTCACATTCGCTCAATAACTTTCAAGCAGTTCAACGATGCATTTGAGATCCGGGGCGTCGAGGTAGTTGTATTCGCCGCTTCCGTCCCCGTAGACGCCGTGCTGGACCAGTTTCAGGCCTGCAGCTTCTGCATTGGCGACCATTGCTTTGGAATCTTTAATCTGGAACGCGACGTGATGGATGCCTTCGCCGTGTTCGTCGAGGAAGTTTCTCCAGGTGGAGGGCTTGTCGTTCGGCTGGATCAGTTCCAGCTGAAGGTTTGGTCCGACATCAAAGAATGCCATCCAGCAGTATGCTTCCGGCGCGGGCTCGCCCTGGAAATTCGTCTGGGTCGTAGCGAAGTCTCCGATCGGCTGTGTTTCAGGCACATCTACGCCGAGGAACGCTGCCCATTTTTTCTTGGTCTCTTCGACGTCTTTGACGATGAAGCCGACCTGTGCCAGCATGTGGGTTCCCAATACTCCTGCCATGTTTTTGTGTCTCCTTTCACTTGTGAGTAAAATGAACCAGGTTTCCTGGTTTTCACCTGAACTTGTCTGCCTGCACTCCGGGCGGGATTGCCTCCGGCCTCTCGCAGGTCGTCTGCATGGTGTAGAATCCGCCGTTTTCAGCTGACGCACGGACTGCTTCGATCGCTTCTGTTATATGAAGAATCAGGTCCGCTCCGGTGCGGTTCCTGCGTCCGGTGCGGATCGCGTCCGCAAGCTCCAGCACACCCAGCCCTCTTGAATAATCTTTCACCCGGGCGTACAGCTCCGGAAGCTCGTAGAACTTCTCCCGTCTCGCCTCGGCAGCCTCAGTCTGCTGATACACCGTCCCGGTATACTGCTCCTTCCTGTACACCTTCGGTGTGCCGCCGCCGAAATTCGGATCGGGGTAGGAGAGTGTCCCATCCGTTCCGCAGATCTCCAGCGCGGGCAGATCCGAGCGGTATATGTCAAAACTCATATTCATGCTGACTATCACGCCATTCCTCAGGCGGAGTATGGATGAAAAATGAGTCGGAATGGATGTCTCGATATCCGCGCCTGCCCTGGGACCGGTGTATACATGCCGGGTCCCGGAGGGCATTGCGCTGAAGGCAGCAACACTTTCAATCGGTCCGAGGAGGGAGATAATTGCGGACAGATAATAAGGTGCCATGTCAAACATGGGGCCTGCGTGGTCTGTATAATAAGGAAATGGATTCGGGTGCCATGTCTCTACGCCGAAGTTGGTCATGTTCGCGGCGACGAAAAACGGCTTTCCGATAATGCCTGAATCCAGGTAGAAACGCATACTCTGCAGCCCGGATGAGAGAAATGTATCCGGCGCGCAGCCTACTCTGACGCCTTTGCGGTCCGCCATGTCCAGAACCTGTCTGGCTTCTTCAAGCGAAGGCGCGAAGGGCTTCTCACAGAACAGATGCTTCCCGGCAGCTATGATCTTACGGTTTACTTCAGGATGCATATCGGGAGGCGTCAGATTGACGATGATGTCGATGCTGTCATCCGCCAGAAGCTCGTCCGGCGTGCATGACTTCGCGATCCCGTACTTATCCGCCTGAGCCATCGCGACTTCCGGAACGAGATCCGCACAGGCAGCGATCTTCAGATCTTTATAGAAAGTCTGGATATCCGAGATATAAGTATTGCTGATATAGCCGCAGCCCAGGATGCCGATTCGAAATCTTCTCATAAACAACCCCCGCCAATACTGCCTGAGTCAACCCGTATAATCCAGGTCAGCCTTTACTGCCTGGTTGACCAGGAAACACCGTCTATATAAACAGTAGATGAAAAAATGAATATTTACTCAGCGAATCAACTGGTACTGTTACGCAAAAAATGCTTTAATTAAGGCAGAAGTGAGGAAAAGTTCTCAATATCTGACATATCTCAACAAGTTGGGAGGAAAAACTGCGCATATTTTCCGATTCTGTCGGGCATATCTTCCGATTCCGTAGAATCCGACCTGTAATACGGCAAAATATGACGAGTAACATGGCATAAATAAGGATATAAATGAAAATGAGTGACCACGGCGTCGCTGACAGTGAAAGTGAGGAAAAATATGGAAAAAGCGAAAGTATTCTACACAGATTTCAGAACGACAGAAGGCGTAAGCCAGTGCACAAAACTGCAGAAACTGTGCCGCGCGGCCGGCATTGCAGGAATTGATTTTGAAAAGAAATATGTAGCGATCAAGATGCATTTTGGCGAGCTTGGCAACTGCGCATATCTTCGCCCCAACTATGTCAAAGCAGTGGCAGATGTGATCCGTGAACTGGGAGGAATTCCGTTCCTGACAGACTGCAACACCCTGTATCCCGGAAGCCGCGCCAACGCGATCGACCATCTCACCTGTGCGGAGATCAATGGATTCAACACCATCACCACCGGATGTCATGTCCTGATCGCAGATGGCCTGAGAGGCACTGACGATGTGGAAGTCGAGGTGCCGAACGGAGAATACTGCAAAACAGCACTCGTCGGAAGAGCCCTGATGGACGCAGACATACTCATTTCACTGAGTCATTTCAAAGGACATGAAAGCACCGGATTTGGCGGTGCGCTCAAGAACATCGGTATGGGAGGCGGAAGCCGCGCAGGCAAGATGCATCAGCACAATGAAGGGACCCCGCAGGTTGATACCGATCTGTGCCGCGGCTGCAGACGCTGCGCGAAGGAGTGCGGCAGCGACGCCATTTCATATAGAGAAGATGGCAAAGCGTACATCGATCCTGATATCTGCAAAGGCTGCGGGCGCTGCATCGGCGGCTGCGCATTTAACGCAATCTCCAACATCAATGGTTCTGCAAATGAGATCCTTTGCTGCAAGATCGCGGAATATTCTCACGCACTTTGCCATGGACGTCCGAACTTCCATATCAGCCTGATCATGGATGTATCTCCAAACTGTGACTGTCACAGTGAAAATGACGCACCGATACTTCCAAATATCGGCATGCTTGCATCTTTCGATCCGGTAGCTCTGGACCAGGCCTGCGCGGATCTTTGTCTGCAGGCAACTCCAGTCGCCAACAGCCAGCTGGGAGATCATCTTGCAGATCCGAACTGGCACCACCATCACGATCATTTCCTGGACAGCAATCCAAATGTCCGCTGGAAAGAGACCCTGGCCCACGGCGAGAAGATCGGCCTTGGAACAAGGGATTACGAACTGCATACGATCAGATAAAGATCAGGAAACTTGAAACGGCACTTATTTACAATACGTATTTATAATTTAAGAAACACCACAAGGAGGAAAACAATGTTCGGTTTCAATTACTACACACCAACCAAAGTCGTCTTCGGTAAAGAAACAGAGCTGAAAGTAGCTGACCTGATCCGTGAATTCGGCGGCACCAAAGTCCTGATCCACTACGGTGGCGGCAGCGTGATCCGCTCCGGTCTCATGAAGAGAGTCACAGACACCCTCGATGCAGCAGGCATTCCGTATGTCATGCTCGGCGGCGCAGTCCCGAACCCGCATCTGGGACTTGTATATGAAGGAATCGAACTGTGCAAAAAAGAAGGCATCGACTTCCTGCTCGCGGTGGGCGGCGGAAGTGCCATCGACTCAGCCAAGGCGATCGGATACGGCGTCACAAACGAAGGCGACGTGTGGGATTTCTACGATCGAAAGAGAGACGTTAAGGCATGTCTTCCCCTCGGAGTCATCCTGACCCTCGCTGCGACAGGCAGTGAAATGAGTGATTCTTCGGTTATCACGAAGGAAGAAGGCCTGGTCAAGAGAGGCTACAGCAGCGACCACGGCAGACCGAAGTTCGCGATCATGAATCCGGAACTTACCATGACACTTCCGGACTACCAGACTGCATGCGGCTGCACCGATATCATGATGCACACCATGGAACGTTATTTCACCAACGGCGGAAACATGGAGATCACAGACTCCATGGCAGAAGGCCTTCTTCGCACGGTCAAGACAAATGCACAGATTCTTGCGAAAGATCCGAAGAACTACGACGCCCGCGCAGAAGTCATGTGGGCAGGAAGCCTCGCGCACAACGGACTGACCGGCTGCGGCAACGACGGCGGCGACTGGATGACCCATATGCTGGAGCATGAAATGGGCGGCCTGTACGATGTCGCGCACGGCGCAGGACTTGCCGCAATCTGGGGAAGCTGGGCAAGATACGTCTACAAGAACTGCCTGCCCCGCTTCAAGAGATACGCAATCAACGTGATGGGCGTAGAACCGGCAGGAACAGATGAAGAGATCGCCCTCAAGGGAATCGAGGCAATGGAAGATTTCTACAGAAGCATCAATATGCCGACCAATATGAGAGAACTCGGAATCAGCCCGACAGAAGAAGAACTCAAGACCATGGCTCACAAATGTTCCGTCAGCGTCGGAGGCGCCTCCGGGTCTGCAAGAGTATTGAACGAAGAAGACATGCTGGCCATCTACAGAGCAAGCGTGTGACAACAGCTTTTTTCTTCATGGCTCCCCGGTTTCCGGTCAACAGCCGGAAACCGGGGAGTTCCCAACAGTACAATGAACAAGTGCCTGTCACTCGTTCTTGAACAGGTGCCTGTCACTTGTTCAAGGATACTTGTCCAGAAAACTAGAGAGGTAAATAAATGGGACAGAACGTATTGATCACAGGAACCGGCCGCGAGATGGCTCTCGGATTCAACCTGGTCCGCAGATACCTGATGGCCGGCGACAGAGTCTTCGCATCAGCAAGGAAAGAATCAGCCGCACTGAATGCGTTGAAAAATGAATACCCGGAAACTCTGACAATCATTATCATGGATATCGGAGATACACAGTCCGTACGAGAAGGAATCAGCCAGGTCGCAGCTGCCGTCGACCACCTGGATCTGCTGATCAACAACGCCGTCACGACAGCACCGGACTGCGGTGAAAATGTACTTAAAGCAGACCCGGACGCGATGGCTCCGGCATTCAACGTAGGGGCAGTCGGACCCCTCCGCGTGATTCAGGCCTGCTATCCGCCGCTCCAGAAGAGCGAAGCAGCACTGATCGTCAACATCTCATCAGAAGCTGGAAGTATCGGAGCCTGCTACCGGACAAATCTGACCGACTACGCAATGACCAAAGCCTCCGTCAACATGATGACGAAAACCATCGCAAACGCAATCCGCGATGAGAAAAACGTGAACATCATCTGCATCCATCCCGGCTGGATGCGCACCAACGAAGGCAACGCCGAAGCACCGCTGGAACCATTCCCGCACGCAGAGACACTCCGCCTGCTCTTCGAAGAGCGCAGAAAAGACAAAAACGGCGACCTGTTCATCACCTGGGAAGGAAAACCCTACCCCTGGTAATATAGTGAACAAGTGCCTGTCACTCGTGCAACATTGAACAGGTGCCTGTCACTTGTTCAGTCACTTGTTCAAGAAATATAGAAGGGATTTAACGAACATGGCTGACTATACCTACCGGCAGGCGGATACGGTCCTGCACATCACTGACAAAGATGGAAACGCTGCGGCGAATTCTGTGTTCAAGGTCAGGCAGACGGAGCATGAGTTCCTGTTTGGCTGCGGTGCTTTTGACGCGATGCTTGCGGCAAATGAGAAGAAGGGTGATCCGTTCTATGAGGACCGCATGCAGAAATGGTGCGATCTTTACAATTACGGGACTATGTCTTTTTACTGGGGGCTCTATGAGCCGACCGAAGGGGAGACGCAGTTTGAGAACCGGATGAACGCAGCGAAATACCTGACAGAGCGGGGCAAGAAGGTCAAAGGCCACCCGCTGTGCTGGCATACTGTATGCGCAGACTGGCTGATGGAATATGACAACCACACGATTCTCGAGAAGCAGTTGGCGCGGATCGACAGAGATGTCAGGGATTTCGCAGGCGTGATCGATATGTGGGACGTGATAAATGAAGTTGTCATCATGCCTGAGTATGACAGGTATGACAACGCTGTCACAAGGATCTGCAAAGAATATGGCCGAGTGGGTCTGGTGAAGGAAGTTTTCGCGGCGGCGAAGGCGGCTAATCCGGATGCTGTGCTGCTCATCAATGATTTCAACCTGAGCGACCGTTATGCGGCGCTGATACGGGACCTTCTTGAAGCAGGTGTTCCCATCAGTGCGATCGGTCTGCAGACTCACCAGCACCAGGGATATATGGGAGTGGAAAAGCTGCAGGAAATCCTGAACCGTTTCGAAGGCTTCGGACTGCCGCTTCACTTCACAGAAAACACTCTGGTGTCGGGACATCTGATGCCGCCGGAGATTGTTGATCTCAATGACTATCAGATTCCGGACTGGCCGACGACCCCGGAGGGCGAGGAGCGGCAGGCGCGCGAGATGGAGGAAATGTATCGCTTCCTGTTTGCTCATCCTCTCGTGGAGGCGATCACCGGGTGGGACTTCACGGACGGAGCCTGGCTCGGCGCACCTTCAGGAGTCATCACGGTGGAGAACCGCAGGAAACCGTCCTATGACATGCTCCGTCACCTGATACATGAAGAATGGAAAACGGTAGAAGAGATCCGCACGGATGAAAATGGTTTTGCGCGCGTTCACGGTTTCAAAGGTGAATACTGTATTGAAGATGCAGCAGGCAGACCAGTCGGAACCTTCTGTCTGACGGCCGGTGAAGAGAATACAGAAGTAGTGAGGAAATGATTATGCCAACCCGCAATCGAGACCTGTCCGCGATTCTTCCGGACGGAAATGAATATGAATTCTGGGAAGAGGACTGTACCTATACCCAAACGCTCTATGTAGACTGCTCGAACCCTGCCTCTTCCGATGACAATGACGGGAGTGAGGACGCTCCGTTCAAGACCATCAACCGTGCTGCCGCTCTGGCGCAGCCGGGAACAAAGGTGCTGATCCGCGGCGGGATCTACAGGGAATGTGTCTGTCCTGCCCAGGGCGGTTCGGATCCTGCGCACATGCTCTGCTACGAGGCGTACCCGGGAGAGGATGTGTACATCCGGGCGTCGGATGAGGTGACGCAGTTTGAGAAGAGCACCGGCTGGAAACTGAGGCCGCTTCCGGAATTCACAGACCGGACGGAATCTACGGACCGTAAGGAATCCGCCTCCGGAACAAAGCACTCTCAGCCAGCGATCTGGAAGCATGAACTGGATCCTGACATGTTCCGCGGCTACAACCCGTTCTGCGCAGTCAACATCATCCACGACCGCCTGTTCATCGAATATGACAAGACGGATATGACCACCTACCTCAATCGCAGAGGATGCATTTACTGCGACGGCGAGCCCCTGAAGCAGGTCCCCCTCTATCATTTGATCGGGGAAGAGGAGAACACCTACTGGGTCGAGGCAAACGGACAGACCGTTCATTTCCGGCTGAAAGGCGACGAAGATCCGCATGACCATCTGATCGAAGTATCCGTCCGGGAACAGTGCTTCGCCCCGAAGATTCCGTTCCTCTCCTATATCTATGTGAAGGGACTGATCTGTGAGCATGCGGCGGGAGGAGCACCCGTGCCCCAGCGCGGCGCCATCTCCAGCTTCCGCGGCCACCACTGGATCGTGGAAGACTGCCAGGTGAACTGGGCAAATGCGCTTGCGATCGATATCGGAAATGAATGCTGGCATCATGAATACATTGAGGGTCAGCTGATCGGCTGGTCCGTGATCCGCGGCTGCCATATCCGCAATGCCGGCGTGTGCGGTATCGCCGGTCTGTGGTCGGAGCGCATGCTGATCGAGGACAATGTGATCGAGGGTACAGGCTGGCAGAAGATGGAGCTGTCCTGGGAAGCTGCCGGTATCAAGCTTCACAACAGTGTGAACGGCCTGATCCGCAGAAATGTATTCCGTGATACTTTCCGTGCGGACCATCTGTGGCTTGACTGCGGAAATGAAAACACCCGTATTACTTCGAATCTTTTCATCAACGGGATCGAGCAGAGAGAAGCCATTTTTATCGAGTGCACTAAGGAAGGTGTCAATCTGATCGACAACAATATCATCTGGAACGTGGAGGGCCGCTTTGATCCGGCTAAGGTTCCGGCAGAGCCCGGCTCTACGGGATGGTATAAAATGAAAGAGCATGATGTTGTCAACGGATACGGTGTCTACTGCGAAGGAACAGACCGCCTGATCGTCGCCCACAACCTGATCGGCAGATGCAGGCACAGTGGTTACTATGCGAAGCCGGTCGGCTTCCGTATGGGAGGACTGGAGAGAGGCGGCACTTCCAGGAAGGCGAAGATCCTCAACAACATCTTCTATGACTGCCGTGAAGCTGCGATCGTCTTTCCGACGCAGGACAATGAATCGGAAGGCAATCTGTTCCTGTGCATGAGCGGCGGATATCTGCGAGTGATGTATCCGGCGCCGGAACTGTGCCTTGACCTTGACACGTGGAAAGAATTCTGCGGATTCGACCAGACCTCAGACAGTGCCTGGTTCGGATTTGAGGTGGAAAATGGAAAGGTGCGCCTGACAGAGCGCCATGACAGTCCGCTTCACGCACCGGGTCCTGCGAAACCTGCCCAGGTGATGAGAGACCCGTCAAAGATCACAAAGCGAAGCCCCGTCTCCTGCGTCCCGTGTGATTTTGCGGGAAATGAACACACCGGCGACGTGCTCCCGGGACCGTTCTCATCATGGGACAAGGAGATTGTATTCATTTGAAAGGAGATCCTCCAATGCTGATCCGACATGCTTCACATGCTTCCTGGATCCGAATGAAAGATGCCGACTCCCTGACTGTCCCGGTGTTCCGCAAGATCTTTGCGTGCCGCGGCAGGGTGAAGGCAGCCAGCCTCGAAGTCACCTGCGACGGCGTGTACGAGGCGCAGCTGAATGGCAGCAGGGTCGGCGATTTCATACTGGCTCCCGGCTGGACTGAATACAGCAAGCGGCTGCAGGTCCAGCGATACGATATCACCTCGATGCTTCAGGAGAATAATTCCCTGGAGGTCACTGTGGGAAATGGGTGGTTCCGGCGCACGAATGCTCCCTGGACCGGTACGCAGAATCCGGATGAATTCCTGCCGGCGATGCTGATCGCGGCACTTCATATCGTCTATGAAGACGGAAGTGAGGAAGTCATCCTGACGGACGACAGCTGGGAAGTGTCAAAAAGCACAGTGACCCTGAGCGGTATCTTCATCGGGGAAGATGTGGACATGACCCTGAAGATGGAGTATGAGAAGGCACAGACCTGCGTCTATCCGAAGAATATCCTCATCGAGCAGGAAGGACCTCAGGTCCGGGAGCAGGAGACCATCTATCCCTGCCGCTCCTTCCGCACTCCAAAGGGTGAGTGGGTGCTTGACTTCGGCCAGAACATGACCGGGTACATGGCATTTGAAATGGATGCGCATGCGGGCGAGCGGCTGAGTCTGTCCACAGCTGAGGTCCTGGACCGCAGCGGCAACTTCTATACAGCCAACTATCGCTCGGCAAGGAGCCAGCTGCACTACATCTGCCGGGAGGGGCACCAGTCCTACAAACCCAGGCTGACCTTTTTCGGCTTCCGGTATCTGCGGATCGACGAAGCACCTGAAAATTTCAGTGCGGATCAGATCCATGCGATTGTTCTTCATTCGGAAATGAACCGTACCGGCTGGCTTCAGTGCAGCAGTCCGTTGCTGAACCAGCTGTTTGAGAACATCGTCTGGAGCCAGAAGGGCAACTATCTTGATATCCCGACCGACTGTCCGCAGAGAGATGAGCGGTACGGCTGGACCGGAGACGGCCAGATCTTCTGCCGGACCGCCACCTACCAGTACGATGTGCGGCAGTTTTTCCGCAAATGGCTGGGTGATATGAGGGCGGCTCAGCATGAGAACGGCTGGGTTCCGGAAGTGATCCCGAGCCTTACCGCATACAACCCGGGCGGAGCTGCGTGGTCCGACGCCGTGACGATCATCCCCTGGCAGCTGTACCAGACCTACGGGGATATCTCATTTGTCGCAGACATGTACGAGGCGATGGAAAAATGGATCGCCTATATTCCGACCGTTTCAAAGACGCCTTACCTTTGGACCGGATGCTGGACCTACGGCGACTGGCTGGCACTGGACGCACCGCCGGATTACAAACCGGCAACCATCGAACTGTCCAAGAGAGGATACAGCAACGACGACCTCGTGTGCAGCGCATTTTACGCAAACTCCGTTGACATCGTGATCCGTGTCGGAAAACTTCTGGGCAGGGATGTGAAGGCTTACGAAGAACTGCACGGACAGATCGTCAGCGCATTTCAGAAGACATTCGGAGGACGGCTGAACACACAGACCGAAAAAGTACTGGCGCTTCATTTTAACCTGGCCGAGTCCCCCGAGAAAGTCGCTGCCGCACTGGCTTACCAGATCCGCGCATGTGGTATGAAGCTGCAGACCGGCCTGCTTGGAACCCCGTATCTCCTGCACGAACTGACCCGGTACGGATATGCAGAGATCGCATGGTCACTGCTTCTTCGCAGAGAATACCCGGGCTGGCTGTATTCCGTGTCCAGAGGTGCGACCACCGTGTGGGAACACTGGGACGGCATCAAACCGGACGGAACATTCTGGGATGATGACATGAACTCTTACAACCATTACGCCTACGGATCCGTGGCTGACTGGGTATTTGGAGAGGCCTGCGGCATACAGCCGCTTGAGCCGGGATTCGCCCGGGCAAAGATCGAACCGCATCCTGACAGACGGGTGCAGAGCATGAGCGCCATACTCGATACGGTCCAGGGAAGAATCCGCTCCGCATGGAAATACACCGACAATGGAATCCGATACGAGATCGAGACACCGGTGCAGACCGAGATCATACTGGGAAATGAGAAGCGGGTCGTAGGAAATGGCCGGTATATATTCGGTGAATGAACCTGGCGAAAATATGTACCGGACGCAGCAGTATACCGATATAAATTAAGAAAACATGAAAATGAAAAGGAGTTGCCCATGAGAAAGACAGCGTTATCAGAAAACCTCTCCCTGTCTGTCATTGCACAGGGATTCTGGAGACTGACCGGCTGGGAGTTTTCAACAGAAGAACTGGTCTCATTTATGAACGGCTGTATTGACAGAGGTGTCACAACATTTGACACAGCCGAAGTTTATGGCGGAACTCACTGTGAGAGACTGATGGGAGAAGCATTTGCGAAAGACCCGTCGATCCGGGGAAAGACAGAACTGGTTACAAAGACCGGCATATCCCGTGCAATGATCAATGGGGAACCGTTCGGCTATTATGATACGACATATGACCGTATCATAAAGTCCTGCAAAGAGAGCCTGCAGAGACTGCAGACCGACTACATCGATCTGTACCTTATCCACAGAGAGGATCCGCTGCTGGATCCGTGGGAAACAGGCCGGGCGCTCCTTGACCTGAAGAAGGAAGGACTGGTCCGGGAGATCGGCGTATCCAACTTCGATCCATTCAAGTTCAAAGCTCTGAATAAAGCCGTCGATGGACAGCTTGTCACAAACCAGATCGAATGGAATCCGCTCTGCTATGAGCATTTCAAGTCCGGCATGATAGACTTCCTGTCCGGAAACCGTATACATCCCATGATCTGGTCACCGCTCGCAGGCGGAAGGATCTTCCAAGAAACAGACGATACAGTCTGCACGGCAGTCCGGGCGAAGATTGAAGAGATCGCCGGGCGCCACGGCGTAAGTCCTGCGACCATCATCTACGCATGGATCCTGTATCATCCGGTAGGAGCGATCGCGCTTGCAGGCAGCAGCAAACTTGAAAGACTCGACCTTGCCATCCAGGCTCTGGATGTGCAGCTGGAGCATCCAGAATGGTTCGAGATCTACGCAGCAGGAGGACAGCAGATCCGCTGAGAAAAGCGGCTTTCATTGAGCACGGATCAGGGATTACATAATATGGAATAATACAGCGTAGTCGTACAGGCGGCTGCGCTGTTTTTTGCATCTTACCGCCTCTCTGTGCATCTTACCCCCGGATCGATTGAAGGGCAGCAGGGGATGCTTTATATTCCCCTCAGACGATAAAAATCTAAGCTGGCACAGCCCCTCGGCTGGCACACTGAAACAACTCTTCAGCTGACACTGTTACACAGACAACCGGAAAGGCGGGTATGGACATGGCACTGGTATTATTACTGATATTAGTCATCACGGAGGTTGGATTCGCGGCTTTTGAATGTACGGATCCGGAAATGAAGAAGAGCTGGACTTTGAAGCGTCTGGCGGTTAACGCGGGAGAGATCATCATCTTTCTTCTAATGCTTCTTCTCCCCGGGATCGACTTATCATTTCGATTCAAGGGTCTCGTGATCCTGCTTCTGGTCCGTATTCTGGTTTCAGTGATCTTCTGGCTCATCAACCGGAAAAATGAGAAGAGGAAGAAGAGGGCGGCGATCGTATGGAGCGCGATCCTCAGTATCCTGCTCATATCGGGCGGTATGCTTCCTTCGTTCCTGTTCGCAGATTATCATGGCAGGGCAGTGACCGGAGAGTACACGCCGGCTGAGTGTGAAGCGATTCTCATCGATACGGACAGAACAGAGAGTTTTGAGAACGACGGTTCATATCGAGAAGTGCCGATGCATTTCTACTATCCTGAGAATGCGGCGGATCTTCCGGAACAATCTCTTCCGCTGGTAATCTTCAGTCACGGTGCGTTCGGATATTATCAGAGCAACGCTTCGACATTCCTGGAACTGGCGAGCCATGGCTATGCGGTCATCAGCCTGGATCATCCGTATCATTCATTTTTCACGAAGGACTCGAATGGAAAGACCATAACAGTAGATCCGGGATTCTTCCGGTCGGCCATGAAGATTGGCGGAAGTGATGATATGCCGGAGTCGGATGCTTATAATATGACCTCAGAATGGATGACGCTTCGCGAGTCTGACATGACTGCTGTTATAGATCAGGTCAAGGCGGCAGGAGAGACCGGCGCTGTCCCGGATACATGGCACTGTGACGGCAATGCTGCAGACAGGATACTTTCCCTTCTGAATGCGATAGATTACAATAAGATCGGTCTGATGGGGCATTCGCTCGGCGGGGCGACGGCAGTGACTGTCGGAAGGAGAGATGACATATCGGCGGTTATCGATCTGGACGGAACGATGCTTGGTGAAGAGACCGGCGTTAAGGACGGTGTGATCCAGGCAAATGAACTGCCTTATGATAAGCCTCTGCTGTGTATTGATTCCGAGAGTCATCATCAGTCATTGGCAGAGACCAAAGAAGCAGGCTATGTCTATGTCAACAATGTTATACTGGATAATGCGGTGAACGGATATGAGACTTATTTCAAGGGTGCGGCGCATATGAACTTCACAGATCTTCCGCTGTTCTCCCCGCCTCTTGCAAAACTGCTCGGCACAGGTGAGGTGGACGCGGGTGAGTGTATAGATCAGGTAAATGCACTGGTACTTGGCTTCTTTGACAGTTTCCTGAAAGACACCGGAGCGTTCTCGGTTAAGGAGAGTTATTGATCGTATGCAGATCAGGGTAAAGATCATTCAGAATAAAGAGACGGAATATATTGAGATCGGCTGCCACCGGCATGATGATCGGGTCGATGAGATAATACGCTCTGTCAAACTGCATCAGGGCAGCGTGGATGCGTACAGCGGGGAATCGCTGTACCAGATCCCGCTGTCGGATATTTATTACATCGAGGCTGTGGATGACCGCACATATCTGTATCTGGAAAATGAATGTTATGAGTCGCGCAGGCGTTTGTATGAATTCGAAGAAATCCTGCCGGAGCGAAGTTTTGTCAGGATCTCAAAATCGATCATCGTAAATATGATGAAGATTGTCGCGATCAGGCCGGCGCTGAACGGAAGATTCCTGTGCCGGCTGAAGAACGATGAAAACGTGATCATTTCCAGAAAATACGTCCCTGAAGTCAGGGAAAAACTGCGCGGATAAGGAACGGAGGTGCAGATTGATGAAAGAACGAATCAGAGAAGCCGCCGGCAGCTATTTTATATCCGTAACACTGATCAACGCCGCCATGCTGATCCTGGGATCATTGCTCAGCCCACAGCAGAGATTCGGATACGAAGCATTTCTCTACCCGCTGGTCTATGGCCTGATCGGCATCATCCCCAGCCTGATCATTTCCACCGACAAGGAATTGTCTGTGAAGCAGGCAGTGATCCGCAAGGTTATGCAGATGCTGCTGATCATAGTACTCCTGCTGGCATTCATGTTCGGAGACGATCCACTGAACAGACAGACCATCTTCATGGCAGCCGCAGTCGCACTCAGCGTCGTAATCATATACATCCTTGTCAATGTGATCATGTGGATGCTGGACGCAAGGACAGCAAAGAGCATGACCGAGGACCTGAAAAGATTCCAGCAGGGGCATGAAAAGTCAATATGAACAAGTGCTTGTTGAACAAGTGCCTGTCACTCGTGCAACGATGAACAAGTGCCTGTCACTCGTGCAAGCACTTGTGCTATACAGTCTCCCGGCAAGCGGGGGAAAGTTATTGGACATCAGATCCTGCCAGCTCGGCACAGTAGTCCTCAAAGGAGACTTGTGCATCGTACGCTGCAAAACTGAAATTCCGGAATTCGGAGCGGTCCCTCTTCCAGTACAGGGTAAACCAGGGACCGTCATCGCCGTCTATCGGCTCATCATCTTCCTTCTTCACGTGTCCGCCTTCCAGGAATGAACAGAATTCATCCCATTCTTCCTGCGTCAGATCCTTCGTGCCGGAGACAGTTATATCTTCTTCAGTAAGCGGCCATGAGTCGCCTTCTCTGGTCTCATGGTAGAACTGCTGCTTTCCGTCTTCGATGAAGAACCGGTAAGCCTGGTAATCCGGCGGAAAGGTCGAAGAAGAACGGATGCAGTAGAAATCCGTAATCTCATCCAGAGCAATGTTCTTTCCCACAACCATCTCCCGGTCAAATGAAAACAGGCTGTTAAAGATATCCATAATAGCATCTTCCTCAGAATCAGAAGCGGAAGATGCCTTACTTTTAACTTGCTCCGCAGCACATCCGCTCAGAAGAAGGATAACCGGCAGGAGCAGCAGTACTGTCTTGATCTTTTTCTTCATGTCCACACTCACTTTACGTCGGATCTATATAGTTTGTTGGGCTTCTTTTGACCCGACTCTCAACTTGTCTCAATTTATAAGCGCGTTGGGACTCATCGGATCCGGTCTCTGACTTACTTAAGAGAAAGACTATTCGAAGTCTTAATTGAAGATTTGGGTAAAAAGTCGTGTTATTCGTCCATACTGCCCAAGCTTGAATCTTAACTTGCTTCCTCTCTGGGCACGAAGACTTGTTATTCTTCTTTCCTCCCCAATCGTTTTCTTTATCTTTCTTTACTTGTTTCTTTTTTGGGCAAGAGGTCTTGTTATTCGTTTGTTCCGCCCGGGCTTGTACCTTTCCTCTGGGTGTGAAGTCTTGTTATTCACCCCCTCTTGCCCAAACTTACTTGGCTTTTCTCAATTGCCTGGGCATGGGGCAAAACTATCAGCGCCTCCTGCCCAATTCTCCCCCCAATCCTACCCCCAAAAAAAACTATCGTCAAATTCCCAAAAAAAATTTATAATTTCTTGTAACGAAAACGATTAACATCCGTCTAATCGATGAGTCTGCAAGAAAGGAGGTGAGAAAGTGGCAGCCCTAATCAGCCGAAAACCGTCAGGTCTGGATGATCAGACCAGCCGGAAACCGTCAGGTCTGAACAGTCAGAACAGTCAGAAGTTGTACGAAACATACTACATGCGGGTGTTCTCCTACGCTATGACGCTGGCGGGGGACAGGAACCTGGCGGAGGAGATTACGCAGGAGACTTTCTTCCGGGCGTTCTCCAGGAAAAATGAATTCCGCGGGGATTCCAGTGAGGTGACCTGGCTGTGCGCTATCGCGAAGAACTATTTCGTAGACGAGAAGCGGCGGCAGAAGAAGACCGAACCGATCCCTGAGGATATGCCGGAGTCCGGCGGAGGCCTCGAGAAAAAGGCGATCGACCGGGATACTTCATTCCGGATCCATGTAGCGCTGCATGGTCTGGACGAACCGTACAGGGAAGTGTTCGAACTCAGGATCTTCGGCGAACTGAGCTTCCGCGAGATCGGAATGATCTTCGGAAAGACTGAGAACTGGGCCCGTGTCACTTATCACCGTGCCAGACTGAAAATACAGGAAAGGATGGATCAGACATGAAGATAGATTGCGAAGTGATCCGCGATATTCTGCCGCTGTACGCGGACGATGCCTGCAGCGAGAAGAGCCGCCAGATGGTGGACGAGCATCTTGAAGAATGCAGTGCCTGCCGCGAGGAGCTGGAGCGGATCCGGAAAACAGAGATCGATGATTCTCTGAGAAATGAAAAGACTTCGGTGATCAGATATGGGGAGACCCGTTTCAGACGCCGGTCGGCGGCGGTGGGATCCGCGATGTCGGGACTTTTCATGATCCCGATCCTGGCGTACCTGGTGATCAACATCTATACAGGGTCTTCCCTGGGCGTGTTTTTCGTAGTGCTGGCCTCCATGCTGGTGGCGGCGTCTCTGGTTATCGTCCCCCTGATGGTGCCTGAAGACAGAGCATTCTGGACATTCTGTGCATTCTGCGCAAGCCTGATGCTGCTTCTCGCAGTGACCTGCCTGTACTCACACGGACGGTGGTTCTGGATCGCGTCGAGCGCCACACTGTTCGGGCTCGGGCTGGTATCCCTGCCGTTCCTGGTCAGGGCAAGGCCGGTCAGGAAGATGATCGGTGACAGCAATCCGGTCATGATCGTGCTCGGGACGGACGCTATCCTGTTCATCAACATGATGAATATGATCACAAGACGCGGAAAAATAACCTCAGGGAGCATACTGTTTACGCTCGGCATCATCGCGGGCATCGTAGTGATTACAAGTGAGATCCTCAGAAAGAGAAGGGAGAAAAATGAAAACTAATACATTAGCTAAATCGGTTGCTGTTATCTGCAGCGCTCTTGTCATCGCAGCAGTGGCATCGGGAGTACATCACATCGTTTCATTTGCGGCATACAACTATGAAGACGCTGATAAATACACCGTCGGGGATGCGGTTATCGAAGATACCGTCAAAAACCTGGACATCGACTGGACCAGCGGAAATATTATATTCGAGTATCACGATGAAGACACGGTCGAGATCAGTGAAAAGTCGCGCAAGAGTCTCAGCGAAGACAAGAAGATGCGCTGGTGGCTTGACGACGATACTCTGAGGATCCGGTTCGCCAAGAAAGGAAGCAGCTTCTTCTCATTTGGTTTCAATCAAGATAAAGAGCTGACAGTAAAACTTCCGGAAAGCATCGCCCTGGAAAATGTGAATATCGACGCAACTTCGGGAGATGTGCATCTTCCGTCCCTCGAGGCACAGAAGATGACGATCGACGTCGTCAGCGGCGATATCAAACTTGACCTGAGCGGCGCCGATGAGCTCAAGATGTCTTCTGTTTCCGGCAATGTCGAAGCGACGCTGGACAAAGTCAGGAGCGCTGAGATCGACACAACGAGCGGTGACGTGAAGCTGAGCGCGCCAGGACTGGAGAAGCTGGACATTGACGTGACAACGGGAGACGTCACAGCTGCCCTGTCCGAGAAGCCGGGATTCTCCGCTCATCTGGATACTGTCACAGGTAAAATAAACTACGATCTCCCGCTTGCCAAGGAGAGCGGAGCCTATGTATGCGGAGACGGAAGCGGCAGCGTGAAGATTGATACGACTACCGGAGACATAACACTCACGGCTGCATCAAAGTAATATATCTTTATACAATCTTAATCTCATCGGTTTGTTTCTAACACCCTTTTAATATCCGATGCATGATAATCAATCCATGAAAGGCGGTTGGTCATCATGTATCGGAATTTTTCTGCATTTCAGATTATTTTATTCGGATTTGCAATGATCATATTGACAGGCACGCTGCTGCTGATGACGCCGGCAGCCTCTTCAGGAACTGTCCCATGTCCGCCGGCGGACGCTCTGTTTACGGCAACTTCAGCGGTCTGTGTCACCGGTCTGGTCGTCAGGGATACCTGGCAGGCGTGGTCCGGATTTGGACAGGCTGTCATCCTGCTTCTGATCCAGACTGGCGGCATGGGCGTGATGCTGATGATCTGTGCGGCGGCACTGGTCACCGGCAGAAAGATCGGCCTTCGTGAGAGAGGTACGGTGCAGGACTCCATCTCGGCGCCGCACGCAGGAGGAGTGATCCGTCTTGCCAGGTTCATCCTGGTCCTGCTGTTCGCGTCGGAGGCTGTGGGAGCAGCCGCCCTGTTTCCGGTATTTGCAAGGGATTTCGGTATGCTCAGGGGCCTGTGGTTTTCCGTGTTCCATTCAATCTCAGCCATGTGTAACGCAGGATTCGACCTGCTCGGCTGCAGGGGGGCGTATTCATCACTGGCATCTTACGCCGCCAACCCGTGGGTCAATCTGGTGATCGGAGGCCTGATCATATGGGGCGGACTGGGATTCCTTACCTGGGACGACATCTTCCACAGAGGGGGCAGGCTGAGCCGCTTCAGGCTGCAGAGCAGACTGATCCTGAACATGACGCTGGTACTTATCACCATCCCTCTGATCCTGTTCTTCCTGCTGGAATTCAGAGAAGGACCGGTAAATGAACGGCTGCTGCATTCATTTTTCTCATCCGTGACGCCAAGGACGGCAGGATTCGCGACGGTAGACATGAATGTTTTCAGCGAAGCGGGAAAGATGCTGATCATACTGCTGATGCTGATAGGCGGCGCACCGGGTTCGACTGCCGGCGGCATGAAGGTGACGACCTTCGGCGTGATCTTCCTGTCTGTGCGCTCAGTGCTTCTTCGAGAGAAGGACACCAACTTCCACAACCGGAGAATTGAAGAGTCCGTGATCCGCAATGCCGTATGTATCTGCATGATGTACCTGAGCCTGTTCCTGATGGCGGGATGTATCATCAGCCGGATTGAAGGCCTGCCGCTGCTGACCTGTCTGTTTGAGAGCGCGTCCGCAGTCGGAACCGTTGGCCTGACGCTCGGGATAACGCCGTCACTGTCGACCGCGTCCAAGCTGATCCTGATCCTGCTGATGTTCCTGGGACGGGTCGGAGGACTGACGATGGTTTACGCAGTCATCCCGCAGATCCGTCACGGCAACGCGCGAAGGATCACGGAGAGGGTGACCGTTGGATAAGGAGGATATATGAAGTCGATATTACTGATCGGAGTCGGCCGGTTCGGCAGAAGGATCGCCCACCGGCTCTCGGAAATGAATGTTGAGGTAATGGCGGTCGATAAAAAGGAAGAGCGGGTGGAGATGGCTGCGCCGTTCGCGGACCGTGTCCTGGTTGGCGATGCGTCCAACGCAGACTTTCTGAAAGGGCTGGGCGTCCGGAACTTTGACACCTGCATCGTCGCGATCGGAGACGACTTCCTGTCATCGCTGGAGGTCACTTCACTTCTCAAGGAGCTTGGCGCAAAACGCGTGATCTCCCGCGCAGCCCGCGACACCCAGGAGAAGTTTCTCCTTCGAAATGGAGCCGACGAGGTTGTCTATCCTGAGAAGCAGATGGCGAACTGGCTGTCCCTTCATGTCAGCTCCGACAACCTGTTTGACTACCTGGAACTTGCTGACGGCTATGGGATCTATGAGTTCCTGGTGCCTGAGAAATGGATCGGACATACGATCAGGGACCTGGATATCCGGAACCGCTATCAGCTGAATATCCTGGCAGTGAGGAGCGGATCGAACATGGTGATCGCTGTCGGAACAGAATTTCGGTTTGAGCACAACCAGAGTGTAATCGCGCTGGGAAGCCAGCAGGACATTCGGAACTGCCTGGGCAAGAACAGCTCGGAGAGGAGGTAACATTATGATGCGTGATGTGTTATTGGTTCTGGCGTTCCTGCTTGGCGCAGGGATCATGAGAGTATTTGTAAGAATAGCAGATCATTTTATCGAGCATGTGATCCTGCCTGAAGATGCAGACATAAAGTGTCAGGTGGAAAATGAAATGAAATCAGCTGAAAATGCACCGAAGAAGCATACTCCCGTACAGATGAAGCGCCTTCTTGACAAACTCCGTCTCCGGAGTAAGGTGAAGGATTCGGAACGGCACGTCCGACCCAGATAAGGATCCGTCATTATGAGTAGCCGAAAGATAATCGTATGCGTCTCCCCGGCTCCTTCCGGAGCGAGGATCATCCGGACCGCGGCGCAGGTTGCGCAGGCGAGGGACTCACAGTTGATCGCGCTCTTCGTTGAGACGCCGACACATTCCACACTCTCCGACGAGAGCAGCCGCAGACTGGACGCCAACATGGCTCTTGCCGCTCGCATAGGAGCCCGCACCGAGACGGTCTACGGGGAAGACGTCCCCACAAGGATTGCGGAATACGCCCACATGAGCGAAGCGGATACGGTCATACTCGGGCAGAGTGCCGTACCAGTGTTGAAGAGGCTGTTCCAGACATCCCTCTCCGACAGGCTGTCGACGCTGCTTCCGGACAAGACGCTGATGATCATACCCGACGTCTCCGCCCGGGCCCAGAGAAATGTAAAGATCAGCCAGCAGGCTGAGCACGGAGTGATTAAAGACATGCTGAAGGTCGCGGCGCTTCTTGGCGCTGCGACCGCTCTTGCGCTTCTGTTCCAGAAGGCAGGTCTTCAGGATGCCAACATCATCACCCTGTACATCCTGTGCGTGACCCTGACCGCCGTGCTGACCAGCAGCCCGCTTGCCGGCATCGTCAGCGCCGCTGCCAGTGTAGTCATCTTCAACTACCTGTTCACAGAGCCGCTGTTTTATTTTCAGGTATATGACCCCGGATACATGATCACATTTGTCATCATGTTCATCGCGGCGTTCATCACCGGCACACTCGCGTCCCGCCTGAAGGAATACGCGCGCCAGTCCTCCAAAAAGGCCTTCCGCACACAGATCCTGCTGGACGCCAGCCGTCTGCTCGGACAGGAGGACAGCAGGGGGAAGATCCTGGAGGTGACGGGCAGCCAGCTGCTCAAACTGACAGGAAGAACGATCCTGATCTATCCGGCAGAGGGCGGGGCTCTGAAAGAACCACAGATCCTGGTCCCCGGATATGAGGAGCAGGCACTCCCGGACGGACAGGGACAGCTGCCCGCTCTGTCCGAAAAAGACCACGAGACCGCTTCCCGGGCACTGAGAGAGGGTAAGAGTGTGGGTGCGTGGACAGACACCTGCCCGGAGTCAGATTATTTATTCCTGCCCGTGCGGATCCATGGACACTCCTATGGAGTGTTTGCCATCAGCCGCGACAAAAAGGAAATGAGTTCATTTACACACAGTATCTGTGACTCCATTGTCAGTGAGTGCGCGCTTGCTATGGAAAATGAATACAGTGAGAGGGCCAGAGAGGAGGCTGCTGCTTCGATGAAGAATGAGCAGCTTCGCACTACACTTCTTCGCTCCATTTCCCACGACCTCAGAACGCCACTCACCTCTATCTACGGAAATGCGGACAATCTTCTGGCCGATTCGGACCGGATGGATGAGGAAACAAAGAAAGAGATCTACCGGGATATCAGAGAAGATTCCTACTGGCTGATAAGCGTCGTGCAGAATCTTCTCTCCGTGACCAGGCTTGAGAATAAGGAGCTGAAACTTAACAAGGATATCGAACTGATCGATGACGTGATCAGTGAAGCGCTGCAGCATTCAGACCGCAGCGTAGGAAACCGCAGAGTGATCTTCGAGCCGGGCGGTGAGAATCTGTTTGTCGAAGCTGACGCGGCGCTGATAGAACAGGTGATCATCAATCTGGTCAACAACTCGATCAAATACACTCCGGACGGTTCTAAGATATGTATCGAAACGTCGGGAACAGAGCAGGAAGTCTTTGTCAGTGTGAGTGACAACGGACCGGGAGTTGCCGAAGAAGAATTGTCAAAACTGTTCGAACTGTTCTACATGGGAGACAGAACCGGGGCAGACAGCCGCAGAGGACTGGGCCTGGGACTTGGCGTGTGCCAGTCCATAGTGGAGGCACACGAAGGCAGCATACATGCACAGAACCTGGTGCCACACGGACTGAGGATCTGGTTCAGCCTGCCAAAGAAGGAGATCTTACTGGATGGAAACGGAAACATCTAAGATACTGGTTGTCGAAGACGACAAACCGGTACGGAACCTGATAGCGACAACACTGAAGATGCACGGCTATTCCTACCTGGAAGCAGTGAACGGGACAGAGGCGCTGATGATGGCATCCTCCTACAACCCCTCGATCCTGCTTCTGGACCTGGGGCTCCCGGACATGGACGGGACAGAAGTAATCCGCCAGGTACGGTCCTGGTCACAGGCACCGATCCTGGTAATCAGTGCGCGCAGCGACGACACGGACAAGATCGGAGCCCTTGATGCAGGGGCGGACGACTATATCACAAAACCATTCTCTGTGGAAGAACTCCTCGCCCGGCTCCGTGTCACATTCCGGCGCCTGAACTATCTGGAGAATCTGGCAGGAAAAGAATCCTCCATATATGTGAACGCCGGACTGAAGATCGATTACGCCGCGCACACCGTGTTCCTGAATGAGGAAGAACTGCACCTGACGCAGACCGAATACCGCCTGCTGTGCCTTCTTGCGAAAAACACCGGCAAAGTACTGACCTACAAGTACATCACCCAGAACATCTGGGGGAGCAGCTGGGAGAACAACATGGCCACACTGCGCGTAGTCGTGACGACTCTTCGGAGGAAACTCAGCAGCCAGGAGAGAGAACCCATGATCCAGACACATGTAGGGATCGGGTACAGAATGGTGAAGCTGTGAGAAGGTGTGCGGAACCGCAATAAACATAATAACAACAGAAACAACCAGGAGATACCGGCACAGAGCGGGTATATATCTGGTTGTTTTGTTTGTTCGTTACCGTTGTATGAAGGGGACTAATCCTATATAATTATCCGATAACAGACAGGAGAAGATAACAGCCTGGATGACTCACACGCTGACAGATTGACGCAGCACCAGTAAGAGAATCGGAATGGATAAAGCGAAAATATGAACGATCGTAAAGATAACAATATCGCAGAGTGCCTGTGCCCAGGCGACCCGCGCGCCTGCATGCTGCTGGGTGCGCAGAAGAAACCGGCAGAAGATAAGAACATCCGCAGAAGCTGCTTTGTGCATGTCATGTACATAAAAGGGCAGTATCTGCTGTTCCATACCCTGACGCGCAAGATCCTGCTTCTGGAGCCGAAGTACATCGACTACTTTGCGGACGACAGACTCTTTCCGTCCTCTGTGCTGGAGGAAGAGATTCCTGCTAAACTGTATGCGGATCATTTCCTGGTTCCGGAGGATGAACAGGAGAGCCGCACCTACCTGGAACTTAAGGATATCCTGGTGCTCAAGGAAGAACTTCCGAAGGGTATCACCCATTACGTGATCCTGCCCACCACTACCTGCAATGCCAGATGCTTCTACTGTTTCGAGCAGGGAATGAAGTATCATAAGATGAGCAGAGAGACGGTAGAAGATACACTGCGGTTTATTCTGGAACACAAGCCGGCAGATGACAAAAAAATCCATATCCACTGGTTCGGAGGAGAACCCCTGTGCGCATGGGACAACATCGACCGCATCTGCGCAGGACTGAAGGATGCCGGGATCGAATATACGGCAGAAATGACCAGTAATGGCAGTCTGTTTACCGAAGAGCTTGCGAAGAAGGCAGCAGAAGACTGGAAGGTCGAAAAGATCCAGATCACTCTGGACGGAATGGCCGAAGAATACGAAAAACGCAAGCGCTATACAGCCGCTCTGAAGGATCCATTTGCAGCAGTGATCCGAAGCATGCATCTGCTGCGGGCGGAAGGGATCGGCGTGACCGTGCGCCTGAATGTGGATGAGAAGAACCTGGGAGAGATCTTCCGGGTGGTGGATTTCCTGAAAAATGAATTCAGCGAAGAAGAGAAGAAGCGGCTGCAGGTGTATGCACACTCGCTGTTCGCACAGCAGGGAGAAGGCCTGGACGCCTGTCCGGCGGATGCCGGGAGCGACACTCTGGAAGAGCGGGTGCTGGAGATAAATGATTACATCCATCGCCAGGGGCTGATGCCGTTTGACCTCGGAGAACTGTTTACCTTCAAGTCTCACTACTGTATGGTAACCGCTCCGGAATGCAACGTGTTGATCGATGCAGAAGGAGACCTGTACGCCTGTGATGCCATGCCCGAAAACATGCATTATGGCGATGTGAAGACAGGTATTAACCAGGAGGCGTGGGACAAGGTGGCTGCTCCCTGCGGAGTACGGGAGGAATGTACAGGCTGTGTATTCCTTCCCCATTGCACAGAGTTCGACCGCTGTCCCAACCGTACGGAATATGACGCATGTTACCGGCAGGAGAAACGAAAACTGGAGCGAGAACTTCGTATCGTATACCAGATCTTTCAGGAGCAGAAAGCCCAGAAACAGAAGGAGAAAGACCAGAGGCAGTGAGGGCGATGCGATCACAGGTATAATTACGGATATTATGTGTTATCCAGCGTACACATACATAAAGATTGGAAAGCACATGGAGATTAAAGAAAATGTCTTTACTGCAGGAAAAAACCAATACGAATGGAATAAAGCAAAGAGAAGAATGGATCGATTATCTTCGCGGGATAGGTATCGTTTTGATGGTTGCCGGGCATGCTTTGATCTGGCGTCCTCTCACTAAATGGATATTCGGCTTTCATGTACCGCTTTTCTTCGTATTGTCAGGTTTCCTTTTCAACAGGCAAAAGTGGTCTGAAAGAGGGTTTGGGAAGTTTGCAGCAGCCCGGTTCAGGAATTACGTTATTCCGTATTTCCTTTGGTGTGCGATCTGTTTTGTTATCAATTTTCCTATATTTTATTTTAATAATCGTCACAGTGACATGCTGCTGACGGCGATTAAAAATCTTGGATGGATCGCTACCAGCATTCGGGTTGATGGGGTATTTCTTCCGCAAAACTGTACTGCACTGTGGTTTTTAACATGTTTATTCCTGAGCCAGCTGGCATTCTATCTGCTTGTTAACTGTAAACCAATGTGGCAATGTGTTTTGGCGGTAGTTTTCATTGCGATAAATTATGTAACGTACTATTTCGAAGCGCCGTTATTGCCCTGGCATCTGGACGTGGCACTGATCGGTTCCGTATTTATGCTGATCGGATACTATATCAAAGAAAAGCGGCTGTTAGATAAGATTCAGACCATGAGAGTGCCTGTTTTGATGATCATAGCAGCAAGTATGATCATCATGTGGAACGGCAATACAGATATGTATTTCAGACAGTATGGAAAGGATCTGCTGATATTCATATTCCAGGTGGCATTGATGAGCTGTGCCCTGATGTGGATATGCAGATCGATGCATACATTGTACCTCAAAGATCTGTTCTGCACTTTTGGAAGATATTCGATTATTGTAATGGGGCTGAATATTACAACCAATATTTATGCCAGGAGAGTCTATAATTTTGTGGGAAGACGAATCGGGGTAAATCTGCGTTGGGTAGAGTATCCGCTGCTGTTTATCAGCCTGGCATTCTATTTCCTGGTAATATTGCTGTACCAAAAACTGGCAGCAAAAAATAAGAAATTCAGTATTTTAACAGGCAGATAGTCATTTGTATGAAGAGCAAGGGGAGGCAGCGGATGTTTCGAATTGAGATAGCCGGCCTGGTGATCCGCATCGAGAATCGGTATGGCTATGTGCATGATCTGTGCCGGGAATATATCATAGAGGATTTTTCAGACAGCTCTGCAGCTTTTTCCGCGGATGATTACGGGCAGAAAGACACGACACAGGCAGCAGGTACAATCCTGACAGCAGACACAGCCGAATGCAATCTCCGCCTGGCTGATATCTCCATATCTGTATCGGAGAAGGAGATTCGTCAGGAGAGAGAGAAAGCACCAGATTCTATTTTCAGTGACGCATACGCTGAAGGCGTGGTAACCTATGAGAAGATCAGCAACGCACTGCCTGCTTTCGATGCTTTCGTCATGCACGCTTCGGTGGTTGCTGTTGATGGTCAGGCATATGCCTTCGCCGCAAAGAGCGGGACCGGCAAGAGCACCCACACAAGATACTGGCAGGAAGTGCTGGGAGAGCGGGTTGCTGTTATCAACGGCGACAAGCCGGTCTGCAGATTCAGAGGGGATCAGCTTATCGCATACGGAACACCCTGGTGCGGAAAAGAGAACTGGCAGACAAGGACCAGCGCACCACTTAAAGCCCTGTGCCTGTTGGAGAGAGGGGAGGAGAATTCCATCTTCCCGGTGCAGGCCTCAGAACACCTGGGAGAATTGATGCAGCACTTCCATCTTCAGGGTGGACAGGTAGATTTGCTGAAAATGATGGAACTGATCGACCGTATGGCACAGACAGTACCAATGTACCGGCTTCGCTGCCGCAATGACAGCTCAGCAGCAGAGGTGGCCGCTGATTACTTTGGAATATGAACGAAAGAAGGAGACAGGATGAAGATCAAAGAAGGATTTATCATCAAAAAACTTGGGATCGGTTATATCGTGGTTACTGTAGGAGACGCCAGCAAGAACTTCAACGGTGTGATTCGCCTGAATGAGAGCGGAGCCTTTCTGTGGCAGAGTATCCAAGATGGGGCAGACAGCAGGGAAAAGCTGATACAGGCAATGCTTGACCGCTACGAAGATCTGGATCAGGAGACTGCAGAAAAAGACCTGGATGAGTTCCTCGGCAGAGTTGCATTTGCAGTGGAGGAATAATGGAATCTATCTGCGAAGCCGGGAGTGTACTTTGCACTTTGCACAATCTGATGATACTCTTGACGAAAAAGTTCTTCTACGATACACTTTATCTGATATACTTATTTACAAGTGTTCTTCGATGGTTCCTATTCACCATAGAGATGGATATATGGATATAAGGAGACAAATATGACATACGTAAAGCCCGAAGCTGAAGTGATGGAATTTGATATGGATTCGTTTATATACTGTTCAGGTGATAATCCAATCGGATCTTTTACTTGTGGTTCCTATACAAGGGGGGTTTCATGCAATAATATTGCATGGTCTTCTACCGGTTATAAATGCGGCAGTTTCTCGAATGGGAATTGCCAGAATGTAACGTCTCCCCCAGGTTCTATGGGAGATGGCTGTGCTGCCTGGAAACTGACCTGCAGCATGTTCTGACTTCAGTATTTCGGCGGATATAATGCTTCCAGGAAGAATTGATGCATTCCATTCAATGATGAGAAGGCTTACATAAGTGAGTGCCAGAAAGAAGACTATAGCGTTTTCGGATTGATATCCGGAAACGCTATTTCATTGAACCAGGCGGAACAATCCATTATAGTAATTTTGTCAGGTATACAGACTAAGGTTCAAACTGAGGACCATGTTGATTACAAACAATATAATCAACAGATTCTATTACATGAATAGCATAAGGTTATGAATTCATTTACTCTGAATCAGATTAAAACACGCTGGAAGAACGATACCTTTGGGGAAATCTTTCTGGACTGGAAATGGATTTTCTCCTATTCCAGACGATTCAAGGGTCCTATCGCAGCGTATACAGTACTGGGCTTACTGAGCAGTACCCTGGGACTGGTGTCTTCTGTAGCCGGCAAGTTCCTGGTGGATGTGGTAATCGGTCATAAGTCAGATCAGCTCTGGATGGCGGCTCTTATAATGGCTGGAAGCGCGCTTATCTCACTTGCGATCAGTAATCTGATTGGCCGTATCCGCCAGAAACTTAATGTAGATATGACCAATGCAATTCGCGGTGATGTCTTTGACAGCGTGATGGATGCCGGATGGCAGTCGCTGAATCAGTTTTCCAACGGTGATATACTCAACCGATTTCATGGAGATATTGGCACCGTCGCAGACAATGCAATCAGCTGGCTGCCGGGTGTGATTATATCTGTTTACAGCTTCGTCAGTACTTTTATCGTGATCTGGTATTACAGTCCGGTGATGAGCCTGATTGCGCTGTCCAGCGCACCTGTGATCCTGCTGATGAGCCGGTATCTGGTGAAGAAACAGAAAGAGCATCGGAAGGAGATGATGGAGACCACCAGCCGGATGTACTCTTTTGAGTCAGAAGCACTGTATAATCTGGATACGGTTAAGAGCTTCGGCATCATGGATTCATTCAGTCTGCAGCTTCGGGAATTGCAGATGCAGTACCGGCGCATTACCCTCGCCTGGAATATGTTTCAGATCCGGACGAATGTGTTCATGGCAATCCTGAGTCTGCTGATCGAATATGTGGCGTACGGATATGCTCTGTTTCTGCTGTGGGGCGGCCATATTACCTATGGTACCATGACGCTGTTTCTGCAGCAGCGAGGCGCTCTGAGCAGTGCCTTTCATGGCCTGGTAGGCATCGTGCCCGGATTCATCAGCAGCAGTGTATCTGCACACCGTATCCAGGAATTGATGAATCTTCCCAGAGAGAAGCATGATAAAAATGAAATCCCTGCTGAATACTTCAAGGGCGGTCTGACGCTGAAACTGGATCAGGTGGACTTCAAGTATGATGATGGAGATGAGATGGTGATCGAGGCATCGGATTTCGAAGCCCATCCCGGACAGATCACCGCTCTGGTAGGTCCCAGCGGGGAAGGAAAGACGACCGTTCTCAGACTTCTGCTGGGAATTATTGAGCCAAGCGACGGCACCAGTACTTTCATGCCGGAGAATGACAGTGAAGAGCCTCTTACGATCAGCGCCGAGAGCCGCCAACTGATCTCATATGTACCTCAGGGCAATACCATGCTCAGTGGGACGATCGCGGAAAACCTGCGACTGGCAAAACAGGATGCGACAGACGATGAGATCACAGCAGCGCTGAAACTTGCCTGCGCCTGGGAATTCGTGGAGAAACTTCCGGACGGGATCAACAACAGCGTCTATGAGCGGGGCAAAGGTCTGTCTGAAGGCCAGGCGCAGCGCATCTCTATCGCGCGGGCTCTTCTTCGCGACGCCCCAATCATGTTGATGGACGAAGCTACCAGTGCCCTGGATGTGGAGACAGAGCGAACTGTACTTCGCAACATTCTTCAGAAATCTCCGGGAAAGACCTTCATTATCACCACTCATCGACCGACAGTTCTCTCCATGTGCGACCGGGTATACCGGGTCGTCGACAAACGGATTACCAGGCTGGACCAGCAGGAAATTGACAGTATTGTACGGAATTTCTAGCCACGATCGTGATTCGGTTTTGGGGATAATCGGACAAACAGCACTGGAATACAGTTGAAAAAGGCGGATGAAAAGCCGCCTTTTTCGATGCTTAAACAGCAAGATCGATTATGATCTGCAGCTCACCAAAGAGGGCAGAGTCCATGTATGCGGAGATGGCATCGGCAGTGCATAGATCGATATGACTACAGGAAACATAACCTACACATCAAACCCGGATTAAGCTGTTTCAATTCCTGCCTCCCTGTGATATAGTAATCAAAGTGAGGCGGTTTGCCCTTTTACGGTTTTTGTGCAAATTCATGCAAAATTATGTATAATATTGTATCGTTTTAGAACCTGCTGTCCCCATCGGAGGAATCATATATATCTATGGAAAATAACGTATTCAGAATCGACCTGTTCAAACTGATCCGGTATGTACTGAAACGGATCTGGATACTGATTCTGTGCGCCGTGATCGGGTTCGGCGTGCGCTACTGGAACACCACTCACCGCATGCCGACTACCTACACTGCGTCCGGGACAATGTATGTGTACAACAGCAACCCGAACCTGGTGAATTATCAGTACGCCACCTCGATGGATCTGGATTCTGCAGTCAAGCTGATTGATACTTACATGATCGTGGTCAAGAGCAACAAAGTCATGGAAGTGGTGACAGACAGGCTGGCGGCAGACTATCCCGGAATTATGCCGGGATTTATCGCGTCCAGCCTGCATATGTCTTCTGTCTCGGAAACCGGTGTCGTCAGTGTCAGTTCCACGACTTCAGATCCAAAGCTTTCCATGGATATTACCAATGCAGTGCTGGATGTGGCTCCGGAAGAGCTGATCCGCGTCGTCGGAGCCGGCAGCGTAGAAGTAATTGACTATGCGATGGAACCGATGTATGAGGATAACAGGCGGCCGGTGTATAGAGGGATGCTCGGAGCCGTCGTCGGTGTAATGCTGAGCGGCGTGATTTTGCTTCTTCTCTTCCTTTTTAACCGCAGAATCACGGATTCCAAGGATCTGACGGATGCATATACGTTTCCGGTTCTTGCTTCGATCAAGAGGACGAAGGGGAGTGAGAATAACCCCGGCGCTTTTCTGCTCACAGATCTAAGTCCCCTGGAGTTGTTGGAGAGCTATGCAAAACTGCGCATGAATCTTCTTTACAGCCTTGTTGGAAAGAAATCCCGCTCGGTGGTGATCACCAGTGCCATCTGCGGAGAGGGCAAGTCCACGGTCGCTGCGAATCTGGCAGTCTCATGTGCACAGGGAGGAAAGAAGACGCTGCTTATTGAAGGTGACCTCAGACGTGCCTGCCAGAGAGATATCTTCCAGTATGACAAACACAGTAAAGGACTCTCGGAGATTCTGGCTGGAGAGAGCAGCCTGCAGAACTGTATCCTGAGGAATGTGAGAGAGAACCTGGATATCCTTCCGGCCGGAGCGTTCCCGCCGAACCCTGCCGAACTGCTGGCATCGGATACTATGCAGAAGCTTTTGGAAGAAATCGAAGGGATGTACGACCTGGTGCTCCTGGATATGCCGCCGATCAACATTGTATCGGATCCGTTAGCACTGTCTACACAGGTGGCGGGTTGTCTCTTTGTCATCAGGCAGAACTATTCGGATCACAGGGACATCCGGAAAGCGCTGATCTCTGCGGAGATGACCGGTATGAATGTGATGGGCTTTGTATTCTACGGAGAGAAGATCGACGAAGGCGGGTACTACAGGAGAAAGTACTACAAGAGCTATTACAGCAAATATGACTATCGGAAACATCCGTCCGAGGATGTTGTACAGACGGCGCAGGCCGCACAGGTACAAGAATCACAGCAGCAAACAGCTAAGTTACGGAATGCCGCCTCACCGGCAGAGAAACCAAGAAAGAGAAAGCCTCACAGGGGCAGGAAAAAAACTCATTAAGAAATCAGATAGCAGAATAATGCATAAGTTCGTATCAAGACATAAGAAAACCGGGATCACAGCAGCGATCTTCCTGTGGCTTACGATTGGAAGCATCACTCCGGCCTGGACGGGAGAAGGAAACTCGACGGAAACGGCAGCACAGGAAGCCAGTGTAAACATGGCTTCCGATTTGCAGCTTCCGGAACTGACTGAGACCTTCTGCGAATGGGATCAGGCTGGGAATGTGATCCGGGAGACGACTTGTGATCTGGAAGGCAATCCGGCCATGAACGCCAGAGGCTTCCATCAGGCGGAGTATACCAGGAACGAATACGGTGACATCCTGACCGAAGAATATTATGGGCTGAATGGCGAGCCAGTTGATACGATCGATACCGGTTACGCACGGTCAGAATACACCTACTTTACTGACTCTCAGGGGCATACCTGCGTCATGACGGAAGACCGATATGCTGCAGATGGAAGCCGCGCTGACATACCGGGAGGTTACAGTTATCGACGTGATACCTGGGAGGATGGGAATCTTCGGTCAACCGAATACTTTGACGCGGAAGGAAACCTGACCCGGCCATCCGGCGGGTACGCGCAGATTCTGTACGAGATCGAAGATGGGAAAGGCCCTGCTTTTTCTGTCATCAAACGATATCTGGATGAAGATGGCTCCCCGCTTATCGGTACGGAGGGCGGTGCGACAGTCGTGTCGGAATACAGTGCACAAGCCTATGCGGACAGAACGGAAGATGCAGAATATCTCGCAGAGAAGCTGGGTGTTCCGGAAGGCGAGATGATCGAGAAAAATCTGGATTATTCTGTATATCAGTCTACGACGCAGGAGATCTTCGGAATAGACGGAAAGCCGGTACTGGGTAAAAAACACTGGCATCGCAGAGAGCAGACATATAATGACAACGGAAGCCTGATCCGGACCGATTATTATGATACAGAAGGGGAACCGATCCTGTCAGAGGACGGATACGCATCTCTGGTATGCATCTACGACAGCCTCAATCGGATCACTGAAAGAGACTATCTCGGGGACGATGGGCAATTGATCAAAGTCGAGGGCGGGTATGCGAAAGTTACTTTTGAATACTACGAGGACTCGAACCTGAAGCATTACGAGACTTATTATGGTGCGGATGGCCAGAGGACGATGATCACAGACGGCTTTTCCGTCGCCGAGTATGAATACAACGGAGACGACTTCGACTACCGCATCACCTGGTATGATACGGAAGATGAATATACCATGACCGGAAACAGCATGGCACGAATCGAGTACAAGTTTGCCGATGTACCAGGAAGCAGCTGGAAGAAGGATCAGCGGGTGTCAGAAGCAATGAAACAGATCCGCCAGGAAAAGTATTTCGGGACGGACCTGGAGCTGATCAATATGAAGGCGGGCTACGCCGGATATGTAAATGAGCGGAATGAATACGGCCAGGTCATAAGCGTGACCTTCATGGATGAAAACTGGGAGCCGACCCGCAGTGATGAGCTGCAGTATGCTTCGATCCATTATGAATACGGGGATACGAAGGCGGATGCACAACCGGTATATGAAGAATACTTTGACGAAGACGGAAATCCGATGGAAGCAAAGAACGGCTGCTATGCCCGGAGCATGACCTATGAAGGTCCGAGCCAGAAACTGCTGATGTCCGAATCTTTCTTTGATGCGAACGGTAGGCCTGATACCAACGTGTCCACCGGTGCTCACAAGGTACTCTACAACTACAACAAGGATATGGAGCAGATATCCGCCAGCTATTTTGATCAGGAAGGGAATCCCGGCCGGATTGCCCAGGGGTATGCATCCGTCTGCCGTGAATACAACGAGGAAGGGCGGCTGCTCTGGGAGATTTATCTCGGGGAAGATGGTCGGATGGTGACGGCAGGAGGTCAGTATGCGGCACAGGTTCATTCTTATGACTTTGCTGATCACCTGACCGGAGACAGATACTTTGCTGCCAGTGGGGAAGCGCTGATCCAGCCGGATGGATATGCCGCACGCCGCTATGTGTATGACAGGAGCGGTAACCGGATCAGGATCTCCTATTACAATGCAGCAGGCGATCTGATGCTCGTAAGCGGCAAGGCACATATCGAACGCGAATACGACGTTCATCATCATGTAATCTACGAAGCATATTTTGGAACAGATCTGGAGCCGGTCATGATTAAGGAAGGTTATGCTGCCTTCCGGCAGGAATACGATGAACGAACCGGACTTGTAAGGCGGATCGAGTACCTGGATCCTGACGGGAATCCGGTCTTGTGCACGGACGGCTACGCTTCTTTTGAGCAGGAATATGACCTGAACGGGAATCTCCTTCGGAAGGCATACTTTGACGAAAACGGTGAACCTGTTATGCCTGGCTCGGTGGGTTATGCCTGGTTTGCGCGGAAGTGTGATTCCTATGGGAATGTCCTGGAAGAAGCCTACTACGATGCGGACGGTAGCCTGATCGTCAATGAAGACCGGTATGCGGTCCTGGTCCGGGAATACGATGAGAACGGCGTACAAACCGCAGTTATGTATCTGGACGAGAACCGGGAACCAGTCGAATCGGTCGATGGATATGCACGCTGTGAAGAGACTTATGACTATATGGGCAACCGGATCAGCGTTGCCTACTTTGGTGCAGATCTGAAACCGGTCACTGTCCCGGCTGGTTACCAGAGGGCGGAATATACCTGGGACGAGGATGGCCGTGAGCTGGAAGAGCACTACTTCGATGCAGACGGAGATCCGGCGGAGTGTCCGGACGGCTATGCTTCCTTCGTGCGAGAGTATGACCTGAACGGAAATCCGGTGAGCGAGGTCTACTACGGAAAAGACGGAAATATCACGAGTGTCAGAGCCGGCGTGGCAAAAATCCTGCGCGAATATGACGATGAGGACAGGCTTCTCTCTGAGAAGTACTTCGATGAGACTGATGCCCCCTGTATGTACCGTGGTGACTATGCGTCGGTAACCTACAGTTACGACAGCAACGGCAATGTTCTTACAGAGGCTTATTTCGGCCTGAAGGGAGAACCGGTCATCTCTGCTAAGGGCTATGCGCTCCGTGAGTGTACTTACGATGAGACAGGCCATCTGTTGACAGAGGAGTTCTCCGATGGGGCCGGTAACCTGATCGTTACGGCAGGGGGCTATGCCCGGAAAGTGCAGACCTGGGATGAGCAGGGGAATCTGACCAGCGAGGGGTATTTTGGTGAGACCGGCAGATACATCCTGCAGGAAAGCAGCTGGAGTTATATTACCTATGTACGGGATGATAATGGCAACTGCACGGAAGAGGCCTGGTATATCTTTGAAGGACAGCCGGCCGAGCTGGCCGACGGCTACAACAGGATCGTTCATACCTACGACGCGGCGAATAACTGTCTCAGCAATGTCTATTACCTGAATGAGACAAAAGTCATGATTACAGGCGGCTATGCGGCTGTGGAATATAAGTACGATTCTCTGAACCGGATGGTACAGGAGAGTTATCTGGATGAAAACATGAACCGGATCACGGTCAAGAAGGGTTACTCCGCGATCGGCTATGTTTATGACAATGCAGGCAATACCCTGCAGGTGCGCTACCTGAATGAGAATGACAAACTGACCCGGGTTCCGGAGGGCTTCTCTGTCTGGAAGAGGGAATACGACAGTAACAACCATGTGATCCTTGAGCAGTATCTGGATGAGAATGAGCGTATCGCGTCCACGACAGACCGTATTGCAACGACGCAAACTCACTTTGACTCCCGGGGAAACCTGATTCGCATAGACTTCCTGTCGGCAGCTTTGCAGCCGGTGGAGACCGGGCAGGGCTGCGCCTCGGTCACATACACGTATGATGACAATGACAGGATGATAAGCGAGAACTATCTGGACGTTCGAGGTATGCCCGCACTCAACTCAGCAGGTTATGCGGGGATACGCTATGAGTACGGCGACCGTGGACAGGTCCTGAGTATGACGTATATAGATACGTCAGGACAGCCGATCATCTCCAAAGACGGATATGCCGCGCAGCAGTATCTGTATGATGAAAACCAGTATGTGATCCGCGTGACCTATCTGGATGATAAGTATGAGCGAACTTATATCAATGACGGCTACTCGGCGATACTCCGTACGGTTGACAAGAACGGCAGGATCCTGACCGAGACATATCTGGATCGGGAAGACCAGCCGGTCGCATGCTCGTTAGGATACGCAGTGATCCGTAAATCATGGGATAACAGAGGACGCAATATCCGAATAGAATATCTGGATGAAGAAGGTCGTCCGATTGTGCTGGATACCGGCTATGCCGCTATAGCTTTTGAGTATGACAACAGTGACAACCTGATCAGCGAGAGCTATTACAACGAAGAGGGTGAGAGAACTTGGTGCTGTTATGGCTACAGTGAGGTTATCTACACCTATGATGACCGGAACCACTGCATCGAAGAGCATCTGCTGAACATGGATGGAAAGCCGGCAATCCACATTGACGACCAGTATTCCTGGCTGCACCGCGAGGTGGATCCGGACGGAAGAGTTCTCTCAATCCGGTACTTTGATACGCTTGGCGTCGCCACTTTCTATAGCGGACAGTATGCCGAGGCCCGGTTTACTTATGACCTGGCCGGCAGGGAGACTTCGGTGAGTTATTATGACCGAGGAGAGAACCTGTGTGAGTGTCAGCGAGGATATGCTATCAAAAAGACTGTATACAATGAGTTTGGAAATGTCACGGAAGAGTCTTACTATGACACAAAAGAGAACCTGACAGATACTACTTTAGGCTATGCGACAGCGCTGTATACCTATGACGGTCTGGGCAATTTGACTTCCGAACGGTATCTGGATACCATGGGGCGGGGTGTCATATCGAAGGATGTTCACTATGCAGCCATTTTGAATGACTTTGATGAATTGGGCCGTCTGATCAGCGAGGAGTATTTGGATGAAGAGGATATGCCGGTCAACTGCCGGGAGGGCTTTGCCACCCATAAGATCAGCTATACCGAAAGCGGCCTCATAGAAGAAGAATACTATAAGGACGAATTCGGCAGGCCCGCTGTGATCGAAGCCGGATACAGCCGCAGGAAACTGGTATCAGAGGATAAAGAGAGTCAGACCTATGTCATGAAGGTCATAAACGAGACCGTGGATGAGGGAGAAGGATGGGCTTATTCTCTGCAGACGTATGACCGGTATGAGAATTCCTTCGAGATCCGCTGGTATGACGCGGATGACAACCCGGTGGACGGACCGGAGGGCTGCCATATGACTGTCATGGAGTACACTTCACGCAAGGATGTGTCTCTGATTCACTACTTTGACGATGAAGAAAAACCGACTGCGGTGGAAGGCGTGTATGGTATCCGGAACGATTACAACGGCTATGGCAATATTGAACTGAAGACCTGGCTGGATCAGAGAGACCTTCCTGTGGACAGCGGATTCGGATACGCAGCGGTCCGCTATGACTATGATCTGAGCAGCATTGAGCCGGTAGAACAGTACCATGAGTATTACCTCGATGAGGAAGGTGCCGCAACGCAGGCGAACAACGACGCCTGGGGCAGGAATATGCTGTATTATCCGGTGACAGGTATATATGACATTACCTATACGGATCAATCCGGGAATCCGATCCTCACGACAGACGGATATGCCGTTTACGAGTACAAAATCGATGAGAACGATAATGTTGCCTGGGAGAAATACCTGGACGAATTCGGTGCTGCCGTAAATTGCAGTGTGGGATATTCCAGTATCGAATACGGTTACGATGAGAGGGGCCGGCTGATCTCAGAACGCCGCCTGGATCGCTACAATAAGCTTGTGAACAACGAATACGGTGTGGCCGGATGGAACGGATATTATGATGAATTCGGCAATCTGGTCATCTCCAATATGTTCGATCAGGACAGGAAGAGCGTAGATCCGGACAGCTGGAATCCACTTAGTGTTGAGAGGTTTAAGGGACAGATCTGGAGCATCAGCCCAGATGAGACAGATGGGACAGATGTGGCAGACGTGGCAGACGTGACAGACGTGGCAGGTATGACAGATGAGGCATATTTGAAATATAAGATCTATAAGCTGCTCGATGAGCTGGAACTGGAAGATGCGGTATAAAAGCTGTCCGCCGGCGGAATTGAGCACCACGGAATATCTGGACAACATTGACGGCGGAGTGTGAGAAGTGAAGAATATATTATCTGATCCCCGCTTTGCGGGTATAGAACCATTTGAGTCAAAATTGTGGATCTCTTCCCCCACAATTCATGGGGAGGAGCAGCATTGGGTGGATGAAGCAATCCAGACTAACTGGGTGTCCACGGTCGGAGCGAACATCGATGCTGTGGAGATGGAGATAGCTGCGTTTACGGGAAACCGATATGCTGTCGCGCTGTCTTCCGGCACAGCTGCTCTGCATCTGGCTACAAAACTGGCGGCGGAAAAACTATATGGCCAGGCGCGGACGAACAGGGGAACTCTGGCAGGCCGGAAGGTGTTCGCCAGCGACATGACGTTCGACGCCTCCGTTAATCCGATTGCGTATGAAGACGGAGAAGCCGTTTTCATCGATACGGAATATGACACCTGGAACATGAGCCCGGAAGCGCTTGAGAAGGCATTTGAACTCTTCCCGGAAGTCAGGCTGGTCGTGATTGCACACCTTTATGGAACTCCGGCAAAGATGCGGGAGTTAAAAGATATCTGTGACCGGCATGGAGCATTGATCGTAGAAGATGCGGCAGAGTCTCTGGGGGCAAAGTATAAGCTGAATGGCCAGTGGGTGGAGACCGGCGCTCTGGGACAGTATAACTGTATCTCCTTTAATGGGAATAAGATTATCACAGGCTCAACCGGCGGTATGTTTCTTACGGATATCAAAGAGGATGCGGAAAAGGTTCGTAAGTGGAGCACTCAGAGCCGGGAGGCAGCCCCATGGTATCAGCACGAAGAGATCGGATATAATTACCGTATGAGCAATATCACAGCAGGTATCGTGAGAGGGCAGATTCCTTATCTGGAGAAACACATCGAGCAGAAGCGTGCGATCTATAATAGATATAAAGAGGGCTTAAAAGGTCTTCCTGTTAAAATGAATCCGTTTGACGAAGAAAACAGTATCCCGAATCACTGGCTCAGCTGCATGCTGATCGATGAAGGTGCCATGGCACCTTGTGCCCGTGGAGAGAGGGACTATCTGTACCAATCTGATAAGGGGAAAAGTTCTCCAGATGAAGTCCTGGATGCTCTGGCTGCTTTTAATTCGGAAGGACGACCTGTCTGGAAACCCATGCATATGCAGCCTATCTATCGAACATCTCCGTTCGTCACGGCAGAGGGGAACGGAAGGGGAAGGACAAACGCCTATATCGCCGGTGGTGCGGCTGATGTGGGAGCAGACATCTTCCGGAGAGGTCTGTGCCTGCCAAGCGACAGTAAGATAACCGAAGCGCAGCAGGAGAAAGTGATAGAGATCATACACAGGTGTTTTCTTTGAGAAAACCGGATCTGGAACGCTGGCTTAACGGTTCCTGCAGGAAGCGATTAATATGAAGTATATCAAACGGATTATATTGGTTATATCAGCCGTCAGCACTTTATCAGGCATCATTGCTTTTATTCGTGAGCGTGTTGGGAAAAGCAGTGGTTCACATCAGCCTTATGGTCCCTATGAACGCTATATCAAGCGTCCTCTGGATGCCTTTCTGTCAACAGGAGCACTGCTTGTTTTTTCACCGATATTGCTTATAACGGCTCTTCTTGTGTGGCTGAAGCTGGGCTCTCCGATTTTCTTTACGCAGGATCGTCCCGGAAAAGATGGGAAGATCTTCAAGCTATATAAGTTCCGCACCATGACAGACAAGAAGGATGCGGATGGCAATCTCCTTCCGGATGAAGACAGACTCCCTGCGTTTGGAAGAAAGCTCCGTTCGACATCTTTGGACGAAATGCCCGAGCTTTTCAATATGATAAAAGGCGATATGAGCGTAGTCGGTCCACGGCCGCTTCTCGTGCAATATCTGTCCCGGTATAATAAATATCAGGCAAGGCGCCATGAAGTACGACCCGGGTTTACCGGGCCTGCACAGGTCAATGGCCGGAATGACCTTACCTGGGAGGAGAAGTTTGACTGGGATGTGAGATACGTTGACCAGATCACATTCCTGGGAGACATGAAGATTGTCTTAAAAACAGTGCGCACGGTTGTAAAAAAAGAAGGAATTAATTCAGATCATTCGGCTACCATGGAAGAGTTTATGGGAGAGGGAAAAGCATGAAGAAGCTTGTTCTGCTAGGTGCAGGGGGATTCGGAAGAGAAGTGGCAGCTTCGATCCTTCCCTTTATGAATCAGAGAGGGGTGGGCTATGAATTACTCGGATTCATTGATGATGGCGATCAGTACAAGGAAGGGGATATGATCGATGGCTATCCCTGGCTTGGGAGACAAGATTGGATTCTCGATTATAAGGATGATGTTTGCTGCACCTGCACGATTGGAAATGCAAAAACAAAAGCGGTGATTCAGAAGAGTCTGATGGATAAAGGAGTACAGTTTGCAACACTGGTAGGATATGGTGCTTATATTGCTCCTTACTCAGAAATAGGCCCCGGAAGTGTTATTTATGGTTGGACGCAGGTCTCCGTAAACTGTAAGATTGGTGCCGGAGTTGTATTGAACGACAGCGTCAGAATAGGTCATGATGTGACGATAGGAGACTATACCTCGATCATGCCTGGAACCGGGATCAGTGGAGGCTGCATCATAGGAAAAGAGGTAGATATCGGAGGTCATGTCTATATTGTACCGGGACGGAAGATCGGAGACGGTGCCAGGATTGCTGCCGGGAGCATCGTTTTTACAAACGTAAAAGCAGGCACAACTGTGCTGGGCAATCCGGCGAAAAGGATGAAGGGTTTGGAATAAAGGACAGGGATATGAAGATTGGATTTCTGTTTTCAGGCCAGGGCGCACAGTTCCGGGGTATGATGAAAGAACTGTATGACACAGAGCCGGCGGCGAAGGACGTATTCGACTGTGCTGATGAAGTGCTAGGCAGGAAGATATCCGGGATATGCTTTGAAGGTACACAGGAAGAACTGAATCTGACTCATAATACGCAGCCATGTATGCTCGCGGGAGATCTTGCTGCGGGGATGGTATTGAAAGCCCATGGGATCGTGGCAGATGCAGCAGCAGGGTTTTCACTTGGGGAGTATGCCGCGTTGGTTTATGCCGGAGCTGTCTCAATGGAAGATGCGTTTCGGATCATACAACTGCGTGCAGACGCCATGCAGGAGGCAGTTGCACCGGGAGATGGTGCAATGGCGGCATTTATCGGATCAGCAGCAGAGCAGGCAGAAGAGATCTGTTCGAAAGTAACGAATGGGTATGTTGTTGCCGCAAACTACAACAGTCCGCTGCAGACTGTTGTATCCGGTTCTGCTACAGGAGTCGATGAAGCCTGCAGGCTGGCAAAAGAAAAAGGACTTCAATGCATAAAGCTTGCGGTCAGCGCACCATTCCACTGTGCTCTTATGGAACCGGCTGCAAGGAAACTGAGGGAAGCATTCGTATCTGTGACGTTCCGGGATCCGTCAATACCGGTGTATACGAATGTGGATGGAAATCCGGTTACGGATGGGAATCGTATTGCGGATCTTCTCGTGAGGCAGGCAATGAGTCCTGTACGCTGGGTACAGACGCTTACAAATATGCAGGAGTGCGGTATTGATACCTTTGTTGAGTGTGGTGCCGGCAAGACACTGTCGGGCCTGGTCAAGAAAACGTTGAAAGATCTGACGATCCTTCGGATCGAGAATATAAAGACACTCCAAAAAACGCTGGCGGTATTGTCTGATGCAGATTAAAAGGATAGATTCCGGATTGCTGCACTCCTGTATGTATGTTCTGGAAGAGGGGGGACATGCGATTGTGATCGACCCCTGCAGAGATTTTTCAGCTGTGGGAGATTCTATAGTCGATTACCTTCTGATCACGCATGAACACTATGACCATATATCCGGGGTGAATGAATGGAAGAAGAGAACAGGTGCGCCTCTTCTCTGCAGCAGGGTTTGTGCCGAAAACATCAGCAGCTCAAAAAAGAATATGTCAAGATACTTTGATGTGTTCTGTGAGATGCAGACCTGGGTTCCTGCAGATGAAATGAAGATAGAACCGGTAGAATATGTCTGTGAGGCAGATCTTACTTTTGAAGATGAATTCTCTTTTGAGTGGCAGGGACATGTCGTAACACTGCAGGAGACGCCGGGTCACTCTGCCGGGAGCTGCATCATCCGTCTGGATGGAGATAATTGCTTTACCGGTGACAGTTTTCTGGAGAATTATGAAACAGAATGCCGGTTTCCCGGCGGGAGTGAGAAACGGTGGAATACGATCGGAAAACCGCGGATCGAAGCGATTCCTGCCGGCACACGGATCTGGCCGGGACATTTTGACAGCTTTATCAAAACTTCGTCGTGAGTCCATGCTCGCGACGAAGTTTGAGGCCTCCGGCGGATGCCACGGACGCGCAGTGGAAGGCGCTTTGCGCCGCGCGTCCGGGCGCTATTCCGCCAAGGCAGAATTGATATGCAATGGTATAAAGACATAGCAGAGGATGCCGGGTATGTCATTTTTTAAGAACAGAGGGATAAAAATAAGCGGTATTACCAGCGTGGTGCCGGCGAACAGAGTAACAGTGGAGAGTTTTTCCGAAGTATTCGGAGAAGAGATCCCTGCTAAATTTACAGCAGGTACTGGCATCAAAGCTATGTATAAGGCGCTGCCTGAGCAGACCGCCAGTGATCTGGCAACTGCAGCGGCAGAAAAACTAATCGAAAAAAAAGAGATAGACAGGAACGAGATCGGGCTAATGGTACTGGTCACTCAGTCGCCGGACTACAGACGGCCATCGAGTGCCAGTGTCGTACAGAAACGTCTGAAGCTTCCGATTGAGTGCAGCTGCATGGAAATTAACCTGGGATGCTCCGGGTTTATCTACGGACTGCAGACAGCGATGAGTCTGATGGCAGCTTCCGATATGAAGTATGGGCTGCTTTTGATGGGCGAGACTGCTTCAAAGCTGGTACACCCGTTCGATAAATCGATCGTTATGATGTACGGGGATGCCGGAGCTGCCGTCTTGCTGGAAAAGACGGAAGATGACATCGAGACAATCACTCTTTTGAGAAGTGATGGCGAAAGATATAAAGCGATCATATTACCGGCCGGCGGGTTCAGAGATATGGATGCGCCGCATGACCGTTTCCTGTGCAGTGACGGGATAGAAAGGTCTCTTTATGACATCTATATGGATGGGACCTCCGTTTTTTCCTTCTCCATATCGGATGTGCCAAAGGCGCTGGAGGATTACCTTAAATATACTGAAACAACATCTGATGATTATGATATCTTTGCTTTTCATCAGGCGAATGAGTTTATCATCAAGCAGTTGATAAGAAAACTAAAGCTGAAAAAAGATTCAGTTCCGGTATCTCTGGACCACTATGGAAATACAGGAGGGATCTCCATACCGATTACGCTGTGCGACGCCTTTGGAAGTTATCCTGACAGCAATCAGGAATCAGGGAAAGAAAGTGCGATGAAGAGGATTCTGATGAGCGGCTTTGGAATCGGTCTTTCCTGGGGAGTGACCAGTGTTTCCATTGATATACGGGATGTCTTTCCAATCGAAGAGACAGATGATTACTATAGAGAAGGCAGGATAACGCCGGATATGCTATGAAGGGAGAACTTACATGATCAATCCAATGGATCTGACTGGTAAAAGGATCCTGGTCACAGGCGCTGCCGGCGGAATGGGAGTGGAGACGGCGATTCAGTTAAGCCGGCTTGGAGCCCGGGTGGTAATCAGCGGCCGGAATGAAGAGAAACTCAAAGAACTCTACGGGAGACTGGAAGGTATAGGGCACCATATACATGTTATGGATCTGAATGAAGTGGATACGATAGAGGAGAGTATCAGGAATCTCGTATCCGAGTATGGGCCATTCAGCGGTTTCGTACATTGTGCAGGCATAGCCCCGATGCGCCCTCTGAAGATGACCAGAACTGAGAATATGATACAGGTAATGAATGCGAATCTGTTCTCGTTTATAGAAATTGTAAGATGCATCACAAAAAAAGGCTGTTTTGAAGATGAGGGAAGCATCGTTGCGGTTTCCTCTACAGCCAGCATCCAGGGAAAGCAGTCAAAGGTAGCTTACAGTGCCTCTAAAGCCGCTCTGGACGGGGCGATCCGGTGTCTTGTATGTGATCTGAAGAAAAAGAAGATACGGGTCAATTCTGTGATGCCCTGTTGGGTAAACACCAGAATGTATCAGATCTATATGGATCGGTATCCGGATACGTTTGAAGTGCAGGAGATCAAAGAAAAACAGTATATGGGCGTGACAGAACCGATCGAAGTGGCAAACACGATTGCGTTTCTCATCAGTGATGCCGCGAAGACAATAACGGGAACATCGATTCTTATCGATGGAGGGATGTCGCAGGGATAGATATAAGAATACTGTTTTGTTATAAAAGAATGCAGAGCTAAAGATACATGTTCAGATAATCAGAAAGGTAAGGACAGGATATGTATTCCGAATTAAAGGATGTGAAAGTGGTCGGTATGGCAGCAGCTGTTTCAAACACATGGGACAATGTGCGTGAATTTTCCACGGAAGATGAAGCTGTTATCAACAAGTTTATCAAGACAACGGGAGTTGAAGGACGATATTCAGCGAATCCGAGACAATGTACTTCTGACTTCTGCTTTGCTGCAGCGGAAAAGATATTAGAGGAGAAAAAAATCCCGCGGGAAGAGGTTGGAGTTCTTGTTTTTATTACACAGTCCAGCGACTATTACTTACCAGCTACTGCCTGTGTACTCCAGAACAGGCTGGGTCTGAGCACCAGCTGCATTGCATTTGATGTCAACTTAGGCTGCAGCGGATTTACATATGGGATTAATATTGTTGGCAGCTTGCTAAAGACTTCTCAGACAAAGTATGGATTAGTGCTGGCAGGTGATACTTCAGCACGGGAAAAAAGTCAAAAGATCAGGAGAAAGTTCGGCCATTCCGCAGAATTGCTTTTTGGAGATTCAGGAACAGCAACTCTGATAGAAAACACGGCTTCTGATCCCATCCTGGTTTCTTCACATACAGATGGGGCGGGGTATAAAGCAATTATTGCACCATATGAGGCATTTCGAAATCCGGATCGTCCTGCTTCGGAGATTCCGGGGACACGCATGGATGATATAGAAGTATTCAATTTTGCTACTTCAGAGGCGACGGCCCAGATTAATGATTATATGGAGAAACAGAAAAAGAACCCGGAAGACTATGATTGTCTGGTACTGCACCAGGCGAATCTGATGATCCTGAAGAGGATAGGGAAAAAGACAGGATTTCCAAAAGAAAAAGTGTTGATCTCTCTGGACAGATTCGGGAATACAAGTTCTTCTTCGATTCCAATCACACTTGTTTACAAGTATGGGGACTGTGATGACGAACGAATGATCAATGCTCTATGCTGCGGATTTGGCGTAGGTCTTTCCTGGTCAACCGTTGCATTGCCGATCGATGTGAAAGATATTCTTCCGCTGGTTCACACAGATGAGTTCTTTGAGGATGGATATCCAAGAGAAGAGATAGAAGAATGAATACATTAATTGATCTGACAGGAAAGCATATCCTTGTTATAGGAGCCTCATCCGGCATTGGTAAGCAAACTGCCATTACTCTAAGCAGTGCAGGGGCAAAGTTGACTCTGGTTGCCAGAACGGAAGCAAACCTTATAGCAACTTTGCATGAATTGGAGGGAAAAGGGCACGCGTACTGTGCTGCGGATATCAGTGAGTTGTCCGGAATAGAGGAAACGGTCAAACAGATTATTCATAAAAACGGCAGTCTGGATGGCATGGTATATGCAGCAGGGATTTCTATGAGTATGCCTTTGCAGATGTTTAAGCCGGAGAAGTTACAATCTCTTTTCGATGTAAACTTCTTTGCTTTTGTAGAAAGTGTACGCCAGATTACAAAGAAGGGCCGATATAATCCGGGGATGAGAATCGTTGGGATATCTTCCATTGCTTCTTTGAAGGGAGATAAGACTCATCTCGGATACAGCGCTTCGAAAGCGGCCATGGATGCAGCTGTGCGGTGTATCGCAAAGGAGGTTGCAGGGAAGGATATCTGTATCAATACAGTAGCTCCCGGCATGACTGCCACAGGCATGCTTTCCAGATTTACAGATAATATAGGATCCAACAGCGAGAGCATGAAAGAACTTAAGAGCCGGCAGTATCTGGGGGTGATTCAGCCGGAAGCTGTGGCAAAAACCATAGCCTTCCTTCTGAGTCCCGCGGCAGAGTACATAACAGGGATCACGCTGCCGGTAGATGGGGGGATGACAACCTGTTAGAGTTTATTTTGGTAACAAGCTGGGAAACCAGATTATGTTATATAGAAAAACAAAGACTGCCTAAGGAGGGGTAAAGATGACAAATCAGGAAAAAATCGCACTTCTGGAAGAAACGCTGGAGATTGATGAGGGAACATTGACAGAGGACACACTTCTTGAAGATGTTGACGAATACGATTCTATGGCGAAATTGTCTCTGATCGTTATGATGGATGACGAGTTTGCTGTCAAGTTAACAGGAGATATGATCAAGGGCTTCCAAACGGTTGGTGATATCCTCGCAGTTATGGAAAAAGCTTGATCATTGAAGAAGTTGTTGTGCAGGCATAGGCTGCGAAGAATACGCTGGGCTTATGCCTGTGTTATTTTGAGGGAAGAAAACTATGACCAGTCTGGAGCAATACAATAAGATTTTTATGGACGTGCTGGGGGCTGATGAAACGGTGCTGAATGAAAACTTTACTTTTAAAGATGTACCGCAATGGGATTCCGTAGCACATCTGTCTCTTATATCTGAGCTGGAGGAAGCTTTTGATGTGATGCTTGAACCAGATGATATTCTTCATTACGGCTCTTATGAGAATGGGAAAAAGATATTGGAAAAATACGGTATCCTGGTTTAGACACTTATATAGACCAGATGTTTAAAAGGCTTGTCAGACAGAGGAAATCATGAAAAAACTATTAGTACTGGCAAAAGAGTTTCCATATGGTAAGTATGAGCAGTATATGGAAACGGAGGAGCGCTACTATACTCGTTTTGATAAGGTATGGATTGCTGCCCTGGACTTAAGGGAGAAAACTGTAAGATCCAGAAGAGACTTGCAGAGTAAGGCAGAAGTCATTCCGGTCTGGTATATATCGCGGATCTTTTATCATCTCAACTGTCTGACCATCATGACAGATGGGAATCTGTATAAGGAAATTTTTGAACTGAAGCGGACACATAGATTAACAAAACAGCGTGTTATGAATCTGCTTTATTATCTCAGTAAAGCACATCACGAAGCGAGGGTGATAGACAAGGTTCTGAAAAAAGAAAGTAAAAATGACTTTCTGATATATTCATATCGATTTGATTATCAGCCATATGTTGCACTTCTGCTCAAAAAAAAGTGGGGAAACAAAATAAAAATAGTGTGCCGGGCTCATGGGTATGATTTATACGAAGAGCGGAATATCAATAACTATATTCCGATGCGCAGAGTTCTTCTGAATGAAGTGGATTATGTTTTTCCCTGTTCTAATTATGGTGTTAAATATATAAAAAGTAAATACCATATTGGAAAGGCTCAGGTTGATGTCAGGTATCTGGGAACGATAGATCATGGAGAAAAAGTGTTTTCTTCAGGAAAAGAGCCCCTTTCCATACTGTCCTGTTCCAATGTTTTAAATGTGAAAAGGATTGATAAGATAATTGATGCACTATCCTTAATGAAAGACATTCCAATAGAATGGATTCATTTTGGAGACGGTGAGTTAATGGATGAGATAAGAGAATATGCAAGGGATAAACTGAGCAGTAATATAAAAGTATCCTTTGCCGGAAATATATCGAACACTGAATTGATGAAAAGATATGCAGCCAAAGACTTTTATGTTTTTCTTAATGTCAGTTCATCAGAGGGGCTGCCTGTATCCATTATGGAAGCGATGTCTTTTGGGATCCCTTGTATCGCAACAGACGTGGGCGGGACAGGAGAAATAGTAAATAACGATGACGGGATACTGATGTCTAAAGATGCCACACCCGGTGAAATCGCGGAAGCAATTCGTACGGTTTATAATATGAATGAAGATGATTATCAAGCCTTACGACATGATGCACGTAGATTCTGGGAAAATCATTTTGATGCCAATCACAATTATAATGATTTTCTGGAAGAGTTAACCTCACTGAAATGAAAGTGAGCGAAAAACGAGGACAGGAAGAAACTGTGATTTCAGTTATTATCCCCATGTACAATTCTGCTGCTGTTATCAAACGCTGTCTCACATCAGTTATGAGGCAATCTTTTCGCGATACAGAGATCATCGTTATTGATGATGGATCAACAGATCATGGGGCAGATGTCGTACTTGAACTGGCTTCAGAAGATGGTCGGATTCGATACATCCGACAGGAAAATGGCGGCGTGAGCCGGGCGAGAAACCGAGGCCTTGATGAAGCAAATGGTGAGTGGATATGCTTCATTGACAGTGATGACGCCATTGAGGCGGATTATCTGTCGTCAATGTACGACTGTATTCAGGAGACCGCCTGTGACATTGTGATGTGCGGATTCCGGGCAGTCAGCGGGAATCGTTCCTCGAACTGGCTTCTTTCTGAAGCTGCAATGGATTCTCTGAAGGGGAGTCTGCGCGAAGACCTTGTGACACTTCGGTGTTTTATTTCTTCCCCGTGTATGAAGATATTCAGAAAAGATCGAATTGAGGAACTTCATCTCAGATTCCGTGAAGACATGGTGCTTGCGGAGGACAGATATTTTAATAATCATTATTACACAAAATGTAATACGGTTAATTTTATCAACCGTCCATTGTATATTTACTATCGAGACAATGCCGGGTTATCTAAGGCGGCAAATTCTGTCTGCTTTGAAAATGAAATGGATAATCTCGCATATATGGTCTCCTTTATGGAAAACGCGAAGATCAAACAAGGAAAGTCCTTTATTGCAGAATATATCTGTCAGTGCATCCGCAGATATGTCCTCTTGCCTGGTGAAAAAGACACCATATGGAGTTCCCGCAAGAGGCTGAAAAGAATTCGCCAGTATGCCGGACCTGCAAAACTGTGGAAACGCCGGGATACTGTCATCTACCGGCTTTTGCGCATGCGGTGTTATTGGCTGATTTATAGTTATTTTCGAATCAGAAGTAACAAAAAGGTTTAAGAGGTTGTCACTTCCGGAAAGATGTTTTAGCAATTGCGATTCAAAAAGGAAATCTTAACGAATGATAGTTTGGTGCTCTGTTGTCTTTTGGGGATGTTTTGCGTTTGTAGTTCCCAGGAAATATATGCGCATGTATATGATATTGGCATCCATTGGATTAAGCTCCCTGTACTTCTTTTATCAGCCTCCTGTAAACTATGATCTGTACCACCATTATGAAGTTCTGCATATTCTCCGCAGATATGATCTATGGACTGTCATGAGCGGTGCAATTAATAAATACTATGAATCGGTAGAAACATTTCAGCAAGGAGCTCCCGTGTATCTTCTTTATGCCTGGCTGATCAGCCGCCTTAAGATTGATCAGCTGCTGACCATTATAACGGGAATTATTACTTATATTTCGGTTGCAAGCATCATCCTGATGGCTGTGGATGATTTAGACGAAGATATAGCGGACTGGAAGGTTTCCTTTTGTTTCTTTTTTTTACTTGTAATGCTTGACTTCAGAGGCATTTCCGGTATGCGTAATACGACGGCTTATGCATTGTTTGCCTATGTTCTTTATAAAGATCTTGTACGGAACGCCAATAAACTATTATGTATAATAGCGTATCTTGTGATTGCCAATATACACAACAGTACAATTATTCTCATTATCATACGCTTGATGATAGAATTGAATCGCTTTATTCCTAAACTTGTGTTGATGATTATCACTTTGGCAGCTTTTTCATCTATTAATCTTATCTTTCCTGTTTTGATACGATATGCCGGAATTCCCATGGTTCAGGCACTCATAGTAAAAATGAATGCATATGGTTTCGGTGGAGGAACTAAATATATTTTTTTTCGAGCTGCAGTTCGATTTACCCAGATGGTTTTTTGCATGTTGCTATGCCTGTATTGCAAAAGGCGTATTCCACAGACAAAACGGTTTCAAAAATACGGAGATGTTATCTTGTTGTTTGTTATGTGCGCGTTTGGTTCCATCAGACAATATGACATATTTGTTCGCAGCATGATATTTTTGTATTTTGCAATACTGCCATTTCTGCTGCTGTTTCTGAAGTATATAGTTGCAGAAACGCCTTTTGAACTGATGGTTCCCACGTCTTCCATGGTTGGATTCAGTGAAGTGGCACTCTACTTCATGATATACGGTGCAATGGCACTGTCACTTTACATGTATTATGACGGTTATTATGGCCCGATGGATCCGGGAATGATCTTAGGAATAAAACGACTGCTTCTGAATTAATTGAGGCCTCGGCATGAAAAAAATCGGAATCATAACCTTGTATGGTAACCAGAATTATGGAAACAGACTGCAGAACCTTGCGGTTCAGGAGATATTGGAAGAACGCGGTTTTCGTGCTGAATCCATAGTTTTTATTAACAGACGCTTTAAATGGAGGCGGCGTACGTTTGCGCTTCGAAAATTTTTTCAGGGGATTATTCTTGGAGATATTCAGGCATCCCGGATCTATCATTTCCTGGCTTTTGACAGGAAATACATCAAGACGAAATATCTGCTCAAGACGGATGAACAGATACCTGTAAATATACTTTCTGCTTATGATTACTTTGTTACCGGAAGTGATCAGGTGTGGAATGTATGCATGAGATCAGTGGCGAAAAATTCTACTTTTTATTTCCTGCGCTTTGCAGAAGATGCCAAGAAGGTTTGTATCAGTCCGAGTATCAGTGTTGATGTTATTCCGGAGGAATACTCGGAACAGATGCGTCAGTGGCTTTCCGGCTTCCGGTACCTGTCCTGCCGTGAAAAGCAAGGTGCACAGGAAATCTCGCGCATAACGGGAAGAGACTGCGAATGGCTGATCGATCCGACTCTCTATATTTCCAGTGAACGGTGGAAGAAAATTTTTTCATGGAAGGCATCTGAACAGGCCCCGTATGTATTCCTGGCTTTTCTGGATGGAATCAGTGAAGATCTGATTAAGCATATCGAAGAATATGCAGCCGCCGGCGAATATATGATCATTGATCCTTTTGATCCGCGCAGCAGTTTCTACGGCATAGATCCGGCGAAGTTTGTCGAACTGCTTTCCAATGCACATATAGTGTTTACCGACTCGTTTCACGTGACTGCATTTTCGATCAATTTTCATGTACCTTTCTATGTGTTTGACAGAAATACAGTGCAGGTTATTTCTTCCCGAATTGAGACCATTTGTGAAGCATTTTGCCTGAAAGAAAGGTACATTCGTCAACAGAAACCTTTTGAGATCCAGGAATCCTGCAGCTTTGATGCTGCTGACAGGCAGTTGATTATTGAAAGAAGAAAGTTCTCGGATTATCTGGACAAATGCTTTAGAAAATAGTCTGAAAGGATTTCTCTGATGAATCAGTTGAAATTAGGTACGCTGCTGTCATATCTGCAGATGGTACTGAGCATCATCATAGGAATTGTCTATACGCCGGTTATGATCCGTCTTCTGGGTCAGAATGAGTATGGACTATATAATACGGTTGCCTCGACTATTTCCATGTTATCTGTGCTCAGCCTGGGATTTAACAGCGGCTACATCCGTTATTACGCAAGATATAAAATAGAAAAAAGAACGGAAGCCATATACAGGCTGAACGGGATGTTTTTATTGATTTTCAGCATGATAGGCATAATTGCTTTTTTGTGCGGAATGTATCTTACGAATCATCTTCAGCTTGTTTTTTCAAAGGGGCTGACATCGGAGGAATATGGAATTGCGCAGATCTTAATGCTGCTGCTGACGATTAATCTGGCGGTATCCTTCCCGATGAGTGTTTTCCAGACGATCATCTCCGCTCATGAACGATTTGTATTTCTGAAGATGCTGGGCGTGCTAAAGACAGTTTTGGGGCCAATGCTGACGCTGCCTGTGCTGCTTGCGGGCTATGGTTCTATTGGTATGGTAGCTGTGACATTAGCGGTCTCTGTGATAACAGATATACTCTATCTGTTTTATACTACAAAACGTCTGCAGGAACGGTTTTGGTTCGGTTCATTTGAAAGCGGACTGCTGAAGAGCCTTCTGGGTTATTCCGGATTCATTGCGCTGAATATTATCATTGATCAGATCAACTGGAATATTGACAAAACTCTCCTGGGAAGATTCAGGGGAACTGCGGAAGTGGCAGTTTATTCCATCGGGTTCAGTCTGTATCATTATTATATGATGATTTCTTCTTCAATCTCAGGCGTGTTCACACCGCGTATTCACAGGATTTATAATGAATGGAAGGAACAGCCGGAAGAACTGGCTCAGAGCTTCACGGAATTATTTATACGAGTTGGCCGTATTCAGTATCTGATACTGGGCCTGGTTGCCAGCGGTGTTGCCCTTTTTGGCCAGGTATTTATTTATTACTGGGTAGGTAATGGATATGAGAATGCATACTTTGTTGCTTTGCTTTTGATATTTCCGGCGTCCATAGCGCTGATTCAAAGTTTGGGTATTGAAATACAAAGAGCGGAAAACAGGCACCAGTTCAGGAGCATTGTGTACGCTTTTATGGCTTTGATCAATCTGGGGCTGTCTATATGGCTGTGCCAGAGATATGGTGCTGTCGGCTCGGCATTCGGGACGTCGATTTCGCTGATTTTTGCGAATGGTCTGATCATGAATGTGTATTACTATAAAAAATGCGGGATTGATATACCATTGTTCTGGAAAAATATGATGCGTATGCTGCCAGGGGTGGTTCCTCCGGTTTTATTCGGTATTTTGATAACGAAGGTCTTTCCGATGACATCTTTCCTGCGTTTGGCAATATGTATTTTGATATACATGTCAGTATATGCATGTTCTGTATGGCTGTTTAGTATGAATGATTATGAAAAAGAACTGATTCAAAGCTTTGTCCGGAAGATGAAAAAAGGAAAGAAACAATAGTGGGAGTTGAAATGATAGCCAGAGTTGGAAAGGAATGTTGCGGCTGCAGCGCATGCGCAAATATCTGTCCGAAGCACTGCATCAGAATGACCGAAAATAATGAGGGGTTTCTGTATCCGCAGATCCAAGAGGAAAACTGTGTGAATTGCGGTGCATGTGAGAAAGTATGCCCGATATTACAGGCGGCATCAGCGAAAGATGGCAGAAGACAGGCCTGGGCTGTTGTGAATCAGGATCAGGGTGTTCTGAAGGACAGCTCTTCCGGCGGTTTATTTTCAGCTTTGGCGGATGAAATTATTGCAAGAGGCGGCTGTGTTTTCGGAGCAGCATTCACTGCGGATTTCAGCAGGGTCCATCACATAATGGCGGAAACTATCGAAGAACTGAGTGCGCTTCGAGGGTCAAAATACACGCAGTCTGACTTGGAGAATTGTTATCCTGCAGTCAGGGAACAGTTGAATCAGGGCAGGTGGGTACTTTTTACCGGAACACCGTGCCAGATCGCAGGATTGAAGGGCTTTTTGGGCAGGGATCATGAAAGATTGATATGCGCAGATGTGATTTGCCATGGAACACCGTCATCCTTGTTATGGCAATCCTATCTGAAACACATACTTATTAAATTGGGCAGCAGAGCCATAGCCATCAGCTTCAGAGATAAGACAGAGGGATGGAAGAAGTTCAGTATGAAGATTACGGCGGAAAATGGGAAAATATACCGTTGTTCTCTAAGGGAAGACCCTTATTTGATTATGTTTCTGAAAAGCGTATGTTTACGGGAGTCCTGCTATCATTGCCGAGTCAAAAAAAAGGGTTTTTTCTCCGATCTTACGATGGGGGATCTTTGGGGAGCGGACCAGATTCTGCCGGAGATAGAATATGATCTTGGCGTTTCCCTGGCACTGGTTCATACGGAAAAGGGAAGACTTCTTTTTGAACAAATATGCAGGAGCATGTCTGTGTTCCCTGTAGATTTTGAACGGGCTTTTCCATATAACCCTGTACTGGTAGACTCGGTAAGGCGACCGGATGAGAGAGACCATTTCTTTTCTGACTTGGATATGCTCAGTTGGAATAAACTGGAAAGACGTTATGCGAAGGACAGAATATACACTGTGGTCAGACGAATGATAGCAACATCCCCTATCGGCAATCTAAAAAGGGCAATAATCAAATAAGAATTTTCACAATAGTAGTCATTATAGTATACGTTTATAGGAAGTTTATTAGGAAATGAATAATAGCAGGAATTCGACTCTTGAAATATTACGTATTATCTCTATGATAATGGTGATCGGTCTCCATTATATGAATAAAACGATAGGGGGCGGATTAAATACAGCACTAAAAGTGAATATCATCTCATCCCATATCTTTGAATCAATTTGTATCACTTCTGTTAATGTTTTTGTTCTTATAAGCGGTTATTTTATGCTGTCAGCAAAAACAACCGGGCTCAGGAAAGCTGTTGATTTATATCTTGTTATGCTATTCTATAATCTCTCATGTTTCGGAATTGCAACTGCAATGGGACAATATACGTTTTCTGTACAAGAGTTGTTTTTTGCTTTTTTCCCTTTCTTTATAGGTTTGAGATGGTTTTTGGAAACATATATCATACTACTGATCATTGCTCCATTTATAAACAAATTATTAGACTGTCTGAATAAAAAATCTCATGAGTTTTTGATTTTTATCCAAATCATGCTTTTTTCTATCTGGCCATCGTTCTTTGCTGGTGCACCTATTCATGATGGTGGTTATGGTATAACCAATTTTATAACTTTGTACTTTATTTCCTCATATATCAGGAAGTATATTTCATTTAAAAATACGAAAAAGACGCGATTTATTTCGCTTACAGTTTTTGCTGTTTCCTGCTCTGCGACTACAGTATCCAGCTTCCTGCCTTACTTTAGTCAAAGGGCGTGGAGTTATTGTTATATATTCAATATTCTTGCTTCAGCAGCACTGTTTGTGTTTTTCCTTGATTTGCCAAAGACTAACCTGAAAATCGTTAATACTATCTCAGGTACAACCTTTGGTGTGTATATATTACATTCTATGCTGTATTTTCAGCCGTTAATTTATCATTCAATACTTCATACCGAGCTTTACTATGACAGTGAGTATCAGACATTGCACTTTCTTATCTGTATCATCCTGGTATTTGCGGTTTGTGCAATAATTGATTATTGTCGTCAAAGAATATGGAATGTTACAGTAAAAAAATTATTAGACGAATCCAGACTGATAAAGATGGAAAACGATTGGGAAAAACGTATTATGAATTAAGGACATATGTTGATATCTGTTGTTTGCTGCTATTTGGAAAGAGGTAAACAGATGGAACTGGCGAAAGCATATGATTGCACTGGCTGCGGGGCATGTGAGCAGAAATGCCCGCAAAAAGCGATTTTCTTTGCAGATGACCATGAGGGTTTTCCCACCCCACATATTCAGAAAGAAAAATGCATTGAATGTGGATTATGCAACAAGGTTTGCCCTGCGATAAATATGCCCAAAACAAATCCGATCAAAGAGGCATATGCTGTACAACTACTGGATAAATCTGCACTGAGAGAGAGTACATCGGGTGGCGTGTTTTCTGCTTTGGCAAAAGAGATTTTGTCTCGTGGAGGCGTTGTTTACGGATGCATCTGGAGTAAGGACTGTAAAGCTGTTGTGTGCAGCGCAGATACAGAAAAGGGTATAAAACCTATGCATGGCTCTAAATATGTCTGGAGCTGGGCCGGAGACACGTTTCCTGAGATAAAGAACTGTCTTGAAAGAGGTACGTCAGTCTTATTTTCAGGGCTTCCCTGCCAGGCGGCTGGTTTGAGAAACTTTCTTGGAAAAGAATATGATAATTTATTTATACTCTCCTTTTTTTGCGGAGGTGCGCCGAGTCCGCTGGCATTTCATAAGTATTTAAGAACGATTGCTAAGAATATTCCATTATCTCACCTGGACTTTAAATTCAGAGATAAAACAAAGGAGGGTGTAGGGATTCATATTTCCTACAATACGAAATATAAACGTAAGTACGAGTCTTATGTTGCAAATTCATATTTTTATTCATATGCACAAAAAACTTGCCATCGTTTGTCTTGCTATCATTGCCAGTATCGTTACAAGGACAGAATAGAAGACATTACAATGGGCGATTACTGGGGAATAGAAAAATATCATTCAGAATTTGATGTAAATGACGGTGTGTCAGCGGTTTTGATAAATTCGAATAAGGGACAAAGCTTATTTAAAGCTGCTTCGAAAGATCTGAAAGTATCTGTCACGGATATTAATAATATAGCAAGGGGTAACAATTTAACTCTGGGTGAAACACGGGTTGAATTCAATATCCCGGAATTTCGAGAAGAATTCTTTCGTACTCTTAAAGAATACGGTTGGAGAACTGCGGATAGAAAATACTTATGGGATATGGAAAGAACCAGACTTTGGGTGAGATCTGTCATTCCGAAAAACATAAAAAGAGTTCTGAAGAAACTTGGCTTTCATTAAGTGGTTATGACACTTTAATACGAGGTAAGTAATACAACGCTATGGTCTGTATTTACGGCATTACATTTGATCATACAACAAATTATGGGAGTTGTTTGCAGGCCTATGCACTGCAGACAGCAGTTGAGAGAATAACGGTCTTAAATGAAAGATGCAGTTATAGACTTATTCCGCTGCAAACCCTGCTGGAAACCCCTCCTGCTAATTTTGCAGGAAGGATAAAAAGAATTGTATACTGGTATTACAGAAAGCAATTTGAAGAGTTTGAAAACAGGTATATGAAGTTTGCTGATGTAAAAAAAGTAGAGGCGTTAACTCTTTTAAATCAGCAGGCAGATGCATTCATGTGTGGAAGTGATGTTGTATGGAATCCCGATTACAATCGTAAAGCAGGAGCATACTATCTGGATTTTGCACAGAAATATAAGTTTTCTTATGCGGCAAGTTTTGGAAAAACCGAATTTGGAGAAGACGATTATAAGTGGATACGGGAAAAGCTGGAATCATTTGATGAGATTTCCTGCAGAGAACGTTCAGGAGTAGAAATAGTCAGAAAATGTTTAAACAGATCTGCGGAATTGGTTGTTGATCCTGTTTTGCTCCTGACAAAGGAAGACTGGAACAGTGTAGTAAATGACGCTGTAAATTCAGGAAGGACTAAGAAGTATATATTTGTTTATCTGACACAAAAAAACAGGGAGTTCAACGATTTTGTAGCTAAAATACAAAAAGAAACCGGATTAAAGGTTATACGTTCTGCTTTCAGTATCAATGTGGCGCTCGCTCAGAGAGTTTTTATGGTTCAAAAACCTGATCAATGGTTAGGCCTGCTGAAGAATGCGGAATATGTGATTACGAACTCTTTTCATGCAACGGCATTTTCTGTTTTATTCCACAAGAAGTTTTTTACATTTACCCGACCGGGCAGGAAAAAGGGAATTAATATTCGTATGCATGAGTTCCTTGATGGTCTTAACCTTGGAGAGCGAATGATATCTTCTGTTCCGGACAGTCTGGATCTTACAGATATTGACTTTAGTGAGGCAGATTGTAAATTGGAAAACATGCGTCAGGAATCTATCCGTTTTCTTCAGAGAAACCTTGAGAATGCGTACAGACAAAAATGAATTTTCCAGGCTCCTGAGTGAAAACTTATGCTGAAATAACAAACAGGAAGGAATGATTACAAATGACAATCTCGTTTTGTATTCCCGCCTATAATGTAAGAGAGTATTTAACCTCTTGTATAGAATCAGTTTATACACAAAATCTTACTCAATTTGAAATCATATGTGTTGATGATTGTTCGACAGATGGTTCCTGTGAATTATTACATGATCTCTCTGCAAAATATCCGGAATTAGTTGTAAAGAGAAATGAAACGAATATGGGCATCAGCAGCTCAAGGAATCTGGCCTTAAAAATGAGCAGAGGCAAATATGTCTGGTTTTTGGATGCCGATGATATGTTGGTCCCCGATACTGTAAAGACCTATTTAAGCATTGCGGAAAAAGAATCTGCAGACGCAGTTTTGGGAAAAGTAATTGGCTTTCATGACGGATCATTACCTGAGTATAAAAATGGAACAGATAAATATCATCCTGTTAGTTTTTCAAATATGGATGATTTTTATCCAAAGCGATCATCCGGATATCCATGCTTTGGGGTATGGCTTGGAATATTTAACAGGTCTTTTTTGCTGACGAATAATATCCGGTTTCGAGAGAATTTAAGTGTATATGAGGATTATACTTTTTATTTTGAATTCGGGATGGCTTCAAAAAGAGTAATCCGGGTGGATCACTATGGATATTACTACCGAATAAGAGAGAACTCTGCTTCACATATGGACCGTAATAAATTAATGAAAAGAGGGTTCGAATGCAGCAAACAGGTTTTGGCAATCTACGAAGATTATCGGGACCGATGCACTCCGGAACTGCAGGAAACTTATGACCTGCATGTTTTTATAATGAAACGCCTGTCTATACGCTGCCTCTCCAGGATTGATGACAACAATTTTGTAAAGGAAGGACTGCAGTACCTGAAAAAAGAGGGGATATATCCATTTAAATATGATGACCGGGCTGATTTTTCTGAGAAACTGAACTGGAAAGTAAAGATGTTCAGGAAGATGTTAACAAAAGAACAATCATTCCGGATTGCCCGGGCCATCAACCTGATTCGATTTAGGAGGTCAGAAAAATGAAAAAAATATGCTATCTGACAACAATTAAGGATTCGATCAGTGCGTTTTTTGTCCCGCAGCTTAATTATCTTTCCGAGAATGGATTTGAAGTGACGGTGATATCGGACAGATCTCTTCAGTATTCAAAGAAATTAAGCAATAGAGTCAGAAGAATAGACATTGATATCCCAAGAGGAGTCTCTTTACTGGGAACGGTCAGAAGTATAACTGTACTGAAAAGGATCTTTAAAAAAGAAAGATATGATATGGTTCAGTACTCTACACTAAACGCTTCTTTCTGCGCATCGATTGCTGCGAAGCTGGCCGGAATCCGGATTCGCAACTACCACATGATGGGGTTTCGATATCAGGGATTTTCCGGGATAAAAAGGCTGATATTTCGTAGCATAGAGAAGTTGACATGTGATTTTTCAACCAGTATTGAATGTGTTTCAAAAGGAAACAGGCAGTCCGGAATTGACGAGAAAATATTTAAAGCTGAAAAAGCTGTTGTTGTTTGGAATGGCAGTACGGGCGGCGTTGACGTAAAGAGATTTGATGTCAGTAAAAGAGAGCCGTGGAGAAAGACGATCCGTGATCAGTTAGGAATAGCACAGGAAGAGTTCGTATTTCTGTTTGCAGGAAGGATCACCGGAGACAAAGGGATCAATGAACTGTTAAAAGCATTTATGAATCTGCATATAGATGCAAAACTGGTCATGGTAGGAAATCAAGAAGGGATCAATACGATTAACGCCGGACTTTGGGAAAAGGCAATTGCCAATGAAAATATTATAATCAGACCTGCTGTAACAAACATAGAAGAGTATTACGCCGCTGCAGATTGTCTGGTACTTCCAAGCTATCGTGAAGGGTTCGGCAATGTGCTTATCGAATCCACATGTACCGGTACAATATGTATTGCAGCAGATATACCGGGCCCATCAGAGATTATTGACAATATTGGGGGATATAAATGCCGGGTGAAGGACGCACATGATCTAAGGGATAAAATGAGGATCGTTGTCCGGAACAGACAGAAACATATACCGATTGATATTGCCAACAGGGTGGCTCTTTACTATAATGCCGATACATTAAATAAAGAAATATTAAAGAGAAAGCAAAAGCTGCTGGGATTGTAAATATGAATAATAATTGGACAAAAGATATTGAAGAGCTTCATAAGAAACGTGAAAGGCTGGTGTTTGCCGGCGGCCTTGATCGAATTGCGAAACAGCATGCTTCCGGCAAGCTGACGGCCCGTGAGCGTCTGGAAGCATTATTTGACGATGGATCTTTCTTCGAGATAAACGATATGATTACATCCCGTGCAATTGATTTTGGGATGGATAAGAAGAAGCGGCCCGGGGACGGCGTGGTGACCGGATACGGATACATACATGGCAGGCTGGCATTTGCTGCATCTCAGGATTTTACGGTCGCGGGCGGTTCGCTTGGTGAAGCTCAGGCCATGAAGATCTGCCGTGCCATGGATAAGGCTCTGGAGATGAAGGCTCCTTTTATCTCGATCAATGACAGCGGCGGAGCCAGGATTGAGGAAGGGATAGACAGTCTTTCCGGATATGCCGATATCTTCTATCGCAATACGATTGCTTCCGGTGTCATTCCACAGATCTCAGTGATTATGGGTCCGTGCGCCGGCGGTGCATGCTATTCACCGGCCATCACGGACTTTATCTTCATGACAGAGAAAAACAGCCAGATGTATATCACTGGTCCGGCTGTTGTGAAGTCGGTCACGGGTGAGGTGATTTCATCTTCAGACCTGGGAGGTGCATGGGTACACAGTACTGTATCCGGTGTGGCGCATTTTGTTTATCCGGATGACCTGTCCTGCCTGAATGGTGTCCGGCAGCTTCTCGGATATCTTCCCCAGAACAACGAAGAGAGTTCTCTGAAGACAGCGGGACAGGAGATCGATGATTCGGTTCGGCTGAAGGAGATCGTGCCGGATGATACAAAGAGATCGTATGATGTCCGAAAGGTAATCAATGCATTTGCAGATGCGGGTAGTTTTCTGGAGGTGCAGGCGGGATTTGCAAGAAATCTTGTGGTTGGATTTGCGCGTCTGTCCGGAGAAACGATTGGAATCGTGGCGAACCAGAGCCAGTATATGGCAGGCTCCCTTGAGATCAATGCGTCCGACAAAGGAGCCAGGTTTATCCGTTTCTGTGACTGTTTCAATATCCCCATCCTGACTCTGGTCGACGTACCGGCATTTCTCCCGGGAAGCCAGCAGGAACACGGAGGAATCATCCGGCATGGAGCAAAGCTCCTGTTTGCCTATTCGGAGGCAAGCGTTCCGAAGGTCAGCCTGATCATGCGAAAGGCTTATGGCGGAGCTTACATCGCCATGAACAGTAAGGGAATCGGAGCAGACGTAGTCTATGCATGGCCGATTGCCGAGATCGCAGTGATGGGCGCATCCGGAGCTGTTTCCATTATCGGCAGGAAAGAGATCGAGAACGCGGAGAACCCGACAGAGAAAAAGGCAGAGCTTCTGGATGCATACCGGACAAAGTTTATGAACCCGTATATTGCAGCTGAGCACGGATATATAGACGAAGTGATCCTGCCGGAAGAGACAAGGACAAAGATCGTCAGTGCTTTTCGGATGTTGAAGACAAAGAAGCGTGAACTGCCGCACAAGAAGCACGGGAACATCCCACTTTGACAGGAGGCGGACGATGGAGATAGAAAAGATTCTTGCCATGGCGGTGGCCGCAGTGGCGGAAGAGAGCGGGATCGAGCCTAAGCATGTCGTGGTCCGGTCTTTTAAAGAGATACAGAAAAGCAGTCTGGAAAAGTATATAGAGGATAATCATATAACTTATCAAAAATATCAGCTGGGGGGACTAGGGAATGAGTAAGTACCGTATCACATTAGAAGGAAAAACATATGAGATGGAGATCGAGCTTGTTCCGGAAGAGACAGCGCCTCAGCCTGCAGTCCGCAGGGAGTATAAAGGTTATCAGAATGCCGCTGCAGACCCGACTGTCCGCGTGATGGATCCTTCTGCGCAGAGAACTACAATCAATGCAACCGGAACCGTAACCGCGCCTATGCCGGGAACTGTCCTCAGGCTTTGCAAGGAAGAAGGCGAGACGGTTCAGGCTGGCGAAGTGGTTCTGATATTGGAGGCCATGAAGATGGAGAATGAGATCCTGTCTCCTGCTGATGGAACGATCATAAAGGTTAACTGCGAAGAAGGGAAAACCGTTGCCGGCGGTGAAGTACTGTTTGAAGTGAGCTGAGGGTATCGTATATGAATGAATTGTTTAGCACCGATACGCCTTTGTGCATAACCGACACGATTCTGCGCGATGCACATCAGAGCCAGGCAGCGACAAGAATGCGGCTGGAAGATATGCTGCCTGCATGCGAAGCGCTGGATGAGATCGGATACTGGTCATTGGAGTGCTGGGGTGGAGCAACTTTTGATGCCTGCATGAGGTTTCTGAATGAGGATCCGTGGGAAAGGCTGAGAGCGCTTCGGAAAGCGCTCCCGCATACCAGACTGCAGATGCTTCTGAGAGGACAGAACCTGCTTGGCTACCGGCATTACGCAGATGATATGGTGGATGCGTTCTGTGGCAGGTCAATCGAGAATGGGATCGACGTAGTGCGGATCTTTGACGCGCTCAATGATATCCGGAACATGGAAGCCTCCATAAAGAGTGTAAAGAAGTATGGAGGAGTGGTGGAAGCTGCGCTGAGTTATACCACCAGCCCGGTTCATAGTGAGGAATACTTCGTAGAGAAAGCAGTTCTGTTAGAACAGATGGGAGCGGATGTGATCTGTGTGAAGGATATGGCGAATCTGCTCCTTCCTGCGGATGCATACAGTCTGATGCGGAAACTGAAAGGAAAGGTATCCGTCCCGATCCATCTTCATACGCATAATACAACAGGGACAGGCGCCATGATATATATGGCTGCCGCTATGGCAGGTGTGGATATCGTGGATTGTGCGCTCTCCCCGTTTGCCGGAGGAACATCTCAGCCGGCAACCGAATCCATCGTCGCTGCGCTGGAAGGTACTCCCAGAAGTACCGGACTGGACCTGAGAAAACTGCAGCGGGCGGCAGTTCATTTCAAATCTGTAGCGACGAAGATGGAGGAGGAAGGCCTTATCAGCTCAAAAGTGCTCCGGGTAGATCCTAACACACTGCTGTACCAGGTGCCGGGCGGGATGCTGTCAAACCTTTTATCTCAGCTGAAGGAAGCCGGCGCAGAAGAGAAGTTGGAGAAAGTGCTGGAAGAGGTTCCGAGGGTCCGGAAGGACTTTGGCTATCCGCCCCTTGTGACGCCGACCAGTCAGATCGTGGGCTCACAGGCTGTGTTGAATGTTCTGATGGGGCGGTATGCAACCTTTACCAAAGAGTCAAAAGGCCTGCTTGGCGGTGAATACGGAGAACTTCCGGGAACCGTGAATGAAGAGGTTCGGAAAAAGGCAATCGGTGAATCGGAGCCGATAACTTGTCGGCCGGCCGATCTGCTGGAACCGGAGCTTGAGCGGATTAAGCAGCAGTACAGTGACATCGCAAAGACAGAAGAGGACGTACTCAGCTGCGCCATGTTCCCGCAGGTTGCACCGGAATTTATCAGAAGACGCGATGATCTGCTGGTACATGAAATTGAAGTAGAGTGGGTATGATCAGGGATCCTGCAAGAGAATACAAGATAAAACTATGTGAAATCTCGGTTGTTCACTTTGTTTTGGAAAAAAACCATAGGATAATGAGTGCTTTACATGGAATAATATCAGACGGTGCGTATATTTTATCAGATATCGTCAGTTCTATGAATTCAAGATATATGTTAAATATCTGCTGTATGCTTTTTAATGGAGACGAATGAAATGCTTACTGATAAAGTCTGCATTGTAACCGGTGGGAGCCGTGGGATCGGAAAGTCAATTGCACAGGTTTTTGCGCAGAATGGTGCGATCGTCTATGCGACTGCCACAAGAGAGGGATCTGTAGATTCCTGGGCTGAAGAGTTTAATTTTACGGTAAAGGGCGAAGTGCGTCCTTTGTACTTTGATGTCTCGGATGAGAAGGCTGTCAGAACTGCGGTGATGCAGGTGAAAAAGGACTGCGGACAGGTCGATGGTCTCGTGAACAACGCCGGTGTTGAGTTCAATGAACTGATCGGTATGATCAGCCGCGAACACATGGAGCAGATGTTTTCCGTCAATGTATATGGAACGATCAATATGCTCGAAACAGTAAGCCGTATTATGCGGCGGCAGGAAAGCGGCGGGAGTATTATTAACATTACATCCTTGACTGCATTAAGAGGAAATAAGGGCCAGTTTGTATATTCTGCAACAAAAGGGGCGGTCCTGTCTCTGACAAAGTCGGCGGCGAAAGAACTCTCGGGACAGAACATCCGGGTCAATGCAATCGCCCCCGGACTTACCAACACAGATATGATGAAGCAGGCGGATCCGGAAAAACTGCAGGGGCGGATTGACAATATCTGCATGGGCAGGCTGGCGGAGCCGGAAGACATCGCGAATGCCTGCATGTTTCTGATATCAGATCTGTCTTCTTACATTTCCGGGCAGGTTCTGGCGGTTGACGGATGTACGATCATGTAAAGAATAGTTTTAGCTGGGATGAGGCATCTGAAAATGTTTTTAAATATTGAGAAACCGGATCGAAAGAAGATCGCTATAAAGGATGATTCCGGATACAGCCTGACATATGAAGAACTGTGCCATACGGTGGAAGAACTTGATTCGCTGAATATTCCCAGAAGCATTGTGTTTTGCCTCTGCTCAAACTGTGCCGGTTCTCTTGCCGGATATCTTGCATTTGAAAACAACGGACAGGTACCGCTGCTCCTCAGCTCTAAACTCGATGAAAGTCTGAGGCTGAATCTGGAACAGATCTATCAGCCTGGTTACTATTGGATACCGGATCAGAAAGCGGAGGATATAAAGGGGGGGCAGATAGAAGGAGAGCAGGTGTATGCTGCATATGGTTATGTTCTCCTGAAGACTGCCTATAAACCGTATCCACTGCATGAAAGCCTTTCCATGCTTCTTACCACATCCGGCTCGACCGGAAGCCCGAAGCTTGTGAGGCATAAGTACGGGAATCTGGAAGCTAATGCTGAGAATGCTGCAAAGGCTTTTTCATGGACCGGAGATGAGGTCGGTATCTGTGACCTTCCCATGAATTATACGATGGGACTGAATGTGATCAACAGCCATCTGTTTGCCGGGGCAACTGTTCTGATGGTCAATGCGAATCTTATGGATCCGGACTTTTGGGAATTCATAAAAGATGAGAGAGGGACGAGCTTTTGCGGCGTTCCTTTCAGCTATGAGATTATGCGCAGGATTGGTTTTGACCGGATGGATCTGCCGGATCTGTATACACTGGCAGAGGGCGGCGGCAGGCTGACAGATAAGATGTTCAAGTGGATTGCATCTTATGCGGAAAAAAACGGGAAACGTTTCTGCGCAACGTTTGGAACCAGCGAGACCAGCGCGCGTATGTCTTTTCTTAATCCGAAGCTGGCAATAGAGAAGACCGGAAGTATTGGAAAAGCGATTCCGGATGGAGAACTGTTTCTTATCGATGAAACGCCGGATGAGGATGGAACAGTGACCGGAGAACTCGGATTCCGCGGACCGAATGTAACGATGGGTTATGCCCTATGCAGGGAAGATCTGGCGAAGGGAGATGAATTCTGCGGGGAATATCATACGGGAGATATCGCAAAGCGTGACGCGGATGGCTTCTATTATATTGTGGGACGTAAGGGACGTTTTCTGAAGCTTTTTGGGCTTCGGGTCAGTCTGGATGAAACGGAACGAATCCTGAAGATGCACTATCCGGGCACAGATTTTGTGTGTACCGGTGATGATAAGCAGATGCGGATTTATACTACGAAGGAAGAATTGAAGGATCAGATCATCCCGTTTATCAGCGGAAAGACGAACCTGCATAATTCCGCATTTCGGGTGATCTTGTTGGATGAGATTCCTTATAACGAATATGGAAAAGTCCGGTTTGAAGAACTGGAGCTTTCGACGGTGCCGCGGCAAAACAGCTGATTTGCAGCAAGGACAGACAGATGAATAAGACGTCAGAAGTACTCATATACCTGGTATCCTGTATGGTCAATGAGGAAGAGGTGGATCGTCAGATAATTGCTTCTGTAGATCTGTCTGAGCTCTATGCCATGGCGGATGCCCATCAGCTTACGGCTATTACCGCCTTTGCGCTGGAGGCAGCCGGAGTGAGGGACGGCCGTTTTTTGCAGGAGAGGTCAAGGGCTGTCAGCAGTGAGGTGAACTTCGACAGAGAACGGGTCCGGATCCTGAAAGAGTTTGAGGAGAAGCAGATCTGGTATATGCCCTTAAAAGGTATCGTCCTGAAGCGGTTCTATCCGCAGACCGGTATGCGGCAGATGTCAGATAATGATATCCTGTTTGACGCGGAAAAAGCCGAAGACGTCCATGAGATCATGGCGTCTCTTGACTACGAGACTGAAATATACGATGAGGGACACCGGGATGACTACAGGAAACTTCCTATGTTTCATTTCGAGATGCACCGGGTCCTGTTTGACGAAAAAACCTTGCCTGAGTCCTTATACAGATATTACCGGGATGTAAGAAGACTGCTGATAAAAGACAGCGGGAATAACTTTGGGTACCATTTGTCCGATGAGGATTTCTATCTGTATATGATCGCACATGAGTACAAGCATTTCGCCTGGGGCGGAACCGGACTGCGGTCTTTACTGGATACCTATGTATATCTGAAAAAGCATTCCAGAATCTTGGATTGGGAATATATTACAGAGGAATCAGAAAAGCTTGGCATTGCAGGATTCGAGAAGAGAAACCGCTCTCTGGCGCTGAGAGTATTTCATGCAGGAGACATACAGAAGCTGTCTGAGAAGGAGACAGAGTTGCTGGATTACTTCATAGAATCTGAAGCTTATGGCTCTACGCCGCATGCTATCCATAATTATTCGAGGCATATAGGCATGCTCCGATATATGGTGCGGCGTGCGTTCTTACCGATGGAAGCAGTGGAAAAATACTATCCGTTTTTCTATCGGCATAAGCTGCTTCTCCCGACCCTTCCCATTTACCGGGGAATCCGGCGGTGGCGCAATGTGATCTTAGAGATCAGGCTATTGTTCGGGAGAAGGTGAAGGCTGCGGCGGGCGCTGCCCGCTCCTCAAGACAAACCGGGAACCGGAAAAGACCAAAATGATCCGCAGGAATAAGAGTGTATCTATGAAAGAGAAGAAGAATCAGGATTGGAAACGATTTGAAGAGTTTATAAAGGCGGCAGTCTGGGGAAGACCTGCAGGAAGTACAGACTGGGAGATCTACAATAAATGCAGAGAGCATGGCATACAGGCACTGGCAGCATCAATCCTGAAAGACACTTCCATGCCGGACGACCTGCGAAAAAGATGGAAGATAGACATTCAGCGTCACATACTTTGTTATGCGCGCTATACGCATCTTCTGTCGCAGTTACCTGTCACGGTTCCATATGTTATTTTGAAGGGGATCTCCGCAGCCCGGTACTATTCATTTCCGGAGTATCGCAGTCTGGGAGATATTGATATCATGACGCGGCGTGAAGATATGCAGGCTGCATGTGAATCACTTCTGGAAAACGGGTATCAGGAAATAGCACCAAACTGCAGGCACAGAGAATTTATAAAAGATGGTTTTTCCGTAGAAGTACATATCTCTTATGCATGGGTGGATGACATTGACCAGGCGCGGAATATAGATAACCTCATACTGGAAAATATTGTGAAGTCTCATGAACATACACTCCCGGATCCTGTGAACGGACTCGTTTTACTTGAACATATAAATCATCATCTGGAATTCGGACTGGGACTGAGACAGATCATTGATTGGATGATGTTTGTCCATAGATGCCTTCCCGATGAAAAGTGGCCGGAATTCCGAAAACTGGCAGAACAGGTGGGGCTGGAATCCCTCGCAGTAAATGCTGCCAGAATGTGTGAGCTCTATCTGGGGCTTCCGGAACGTAGCTGGACCAGGAGGGCGGATGAGAAAGTTTGCGAATACCTGATGGAATATGTCCTGACCTCCGGGAACTTTGGGAGACAGATAGAATTTGAAGACAGGAGAGCTGTGGCAAGAGGCGAATGGCTTCACCATCCGACCGCACTTTTGAAAGAACTCCAGCGCAGGGGAGAAAAGGAATGGGAAAAAGCGAATAACCCTCTGGCGAGACCCTTTGCCTGGGCGTGGAAAGGAATCCAGCTCGCGGGCGGGAATGACGGCCTGGTAAAAGGATTACAGGAGTTTAAAAGACGAGACATGATGTTTGAAGCGCTCGGGATCAAGAGAAAGAAAAACGGAATGGTGGTGTATAGTGATGGGGAGTATGTGAAATTGCAGGGGATGTTTGAGCGAAAAGAACTGTAAAAGCGATAGCTGCGTCGATGTCAGAGTATTCTTCAAGTTGTGACAGTTTTGTGACAAAAGACATTGTATTCTATTCCTGAGCCACTATGAAATTGACCGCTGCCAGGTGTACTGAGGGTTGAGAGGAGGGATGCGATGTGCGAAGAACAGAGGAACTGCAGAACGAACAACGGAATCCATTGAGTACAATCTAATGCTTGACTTTACAGATAATTCTGAATACATTTATTACATATTTTGGATAAGTTGATCATGACAATTCGGGAGATTGAGAACAGGATTATTCCTCATAGGAATTCAAAGAATACAGGCGGGAGATGCCACAATGAAAAGGAGTTATTCAACACCAGTAATTGAAAAAATCACGTTTGATTACAAGGACCAGATTTCATGCACAACCGCTTCTTGCTTTGGGTCAGTCATAAATGTGTCAGTCGGAACGGAGGTTTGTGGATTGGGTACGCCTTTCTACATTGGATGGAACAGCAGGAACCCAAGAGTGTTTACACCCAGTAAAACTGGCTACAGATAAACCTGATTATCCGTCACGAGATTGCTCTGTATAATGCGGTTTTAGAAAATGAGCAGGTTTTAATGGAGGCTAATATGGCCAGAACAGAAATTTCACCAGAGTTACTTGAGATTGTTGCCGGAGGCGCCATTGGATTTGACCCGGATGCAGCCGGAACATATACTATGCACTGCGAGTTTTCCGGGGAATGTTATTATGGTGTATCTCTAGCCAATGTTATGGAGACAGCTAAATTCGGGGCTTCGATCCCCAATACTCCGGAAGGTGAGCAGCAGATCATTGCCTGGGCAAAAGCGAGGAATTATATATAGCTGATTATCGATTTATCCAGAAAAATATTATGAAAAGCACTCCCGGACATTTTCTTGTTTTCAAGTTTTTGTTTGGGGGTTTTGTGTACAAGGGTTGAGATGGAAGTATTCTATTCAATCGGCTCCCTGCTGCTTAAAGCAGAGAATTATTTGCCTCACAGCTACGACTCTTTTTTGGTCAGGCGTGATCATCAGAGAGTGTCGGATCTTTTTATAGAGCATGCAGACAAACTTCATCCGGTTTCGAAGTTCCATAAGAGAGCTGAGCCGGCTGGTTTGAATGTGTGGGAGGCGGATTCACCTGCAGACATTTACAGATGGACTTTCGAGAAGCGGGATGGAGCCTGTACCATTGCGGTTGATGCAGACTATAAGAGGGCAGAATATGCTATTCTGGAAAAGCTTTCCTGCTTTCCTGACAGTGAAGTAATGAATATTATCAGTCCTCTTTTTCAAGTGTTGTCAGAGTGCAAATTGCTGCAGAAGGGATTTGTCGCGCTGCATGCAGCAGTCGTAGAACTGAATGGAAGTGCTTATGCGTTTACCGGGCCTTCAGGTATAGGTAAGTCTTCGCGTGCTGAAAGATGGTGTAGATTACTTTCTGCAGAATGGATCTCCGGTGACCGTGTTGCGATTGATTCGTATAAGCAATTAGCCTATGGCGTCCCGTGGGATGGAAAAGAGCAGATACACCGGAACGTGAATTACCCGATAGGCGCAATATTAAAAGTCAAGCGTGCAGAGGAAACGCAGTTAATCGAGATGACATTGCAGGAGAAGATAAAGTTGTTATGCGAACAGTGTTTTCTGCCAATGTGGGACACTGAGCTGCTGTCAACAGCGCTGCAGTCGATAAGATATCTGGCTGAACGAGTGCCGATTTATGAGCTTGCCTGTGATATCACGGATGAATCCACATACAGGTCGTATGAAGCGATTGCTCGGCAGACAGTTGGGAATATGGAGAGATGAAGTTAAAACCGGATTTTCAGATAGTACAAATGGCAAATGACTATATGTTGGTACCTACCGGAGATCAGATAGATTCTTTTAATGGTACGGTCATTCTTAACGAGGTTTCCGCATTTATGCTGAATCAGCTGAAAGAAGACCTGGAGAAAGAAGACCTTGTAGAGCGCCTTGTCAGGGAATTTGACGTAGAATCTGCAACAGCGCGGGAAGATGTTGATGTTGCGGTAGAGAAATTGAAGCAGATCGGGATTCTTATATGAATGAGCGGATTGATATCGATTACTCTGCAATACAGTCCCTGCCGGAACTTGTTGAGCTGCTTCACAGAAAGCATGTTCCTGAGAACCAGTACTGGCGCTGCATAGAAACCTACCAGGAGATGAAGGCCAGAGAAAGAGGGATTCCTGTCTCGGGTCAATTTGAGATCACGCCGCTCTGCAACCTTGACTGCAGGATGTGCTACGTCCATCTTAATCCGGAACAGCTGAATGGTGCTCATCTGCTGCCTGCTGACTGGTGGAAGGATATCATGAAGCAGGCACACGCACAGGGTATGATGAACGCTGTGCTTACTGGCGGAGAGTGTCTGACATATCCGGGATTCGATGATCTGTACCTTTTCCTGAGAAGCCTGGGTATAAAGGTCAGCGTCAAAACAAACGGTTTGCTGTTGACGGAAGAGAGGATGGCTTTTTTTCGAAAATACCGGCCGCACAGCTTGACGATCTCTTTATACGGGAGCTCGGATGAAGCCTACACCAGAGTTACGGGGCACGCAGTTTTTGATACGGTGTATGAGAATCTGCTTCGGTTGAAGGATGCCGGATTTCCTGTGATGATTGCAGTTACTCCCAGCAGATATTTATATGAAGATCTGGATAATATTTTTAAACTGATCGAAAGGCTCCATATTCCGTTTACGTTTAATGTGGCCCTGTTTCAGCCCCGCAAGGAAACGGGACGTGAATTATGCGATATCACACATGAGGAATATGTTGAGATCTATAAGATGCTGAGAAAACAGGCTCCTGACTTGCCTCTTCCAATCGAGGAAGAACTTCCGGCATGTGGAAGGGGAAGCACGCCAGAGTACGGGATCCGGTGCGGAGCTGGGAGAAGCTTATTTACCATCAGCTGGAACGGGCAGATGGCAGCTTGTGACAATCTGAATTCATTGCGGGTAAGTTTGCTTGATCATTCATTTTCGGATGCATGGAAAAAGATTCATGCAGAGGCGGTTTCTTTCCCCCTTCCGATGGAATGCGCAGACTGCGTATATGACAGTATCTGCTTCAGCTGTTCCGCATACCGCAGCAATGGAGCTGACAAGGGACATTACAATCCGGAGATCTGTAAAAGGACAAAACTGCTGGTAAAAGAAGGGATTCTGAAGTTGAATTGAAAAATACATGTTTATTCGTGATGAACCAGTCAAATTTGCAATATATGAGCAGGAGGACTTAGCATGATGAGAATCTGGAAGAGAGCGCTTGCGATAGTGCTTGCGCTTGCGCTGGTTGTGCCGACTCCGGTCTTTGCCGATGAGGTGGTGGAGGACTATGTGGTTCCGGAGGCACTGACACCGGAACTGGATGATGAGCTCTACGGCGCGGATTCGTTTGCGGAAGATGACGATTTTATGATAGAGTCTGACGATGGGTTTGGCGCAGATGAGTGGGATCTGGGTGCGTACGATGATGCGGCAGGCGACTATCCGGAAGCAGGCGGACTTATTGAAGACATGGACGCGGACTCGGGGGATGCTTACCTTCAGGATGCGATGATGCCGGAGATGGAGATCGACCTCACGGAAGAGACTGAATCGGAGGCTTCCGAAGTGTACTACCGTATCGTGCTGGATGACATGATCGAAGGGGCTCAGGTGGAGTATCCGGATCAGGCTGCCGCGGGTGAGACTGTGCCGGTTCTTGTGAGAGCGGACGGAGATCACAACATCCGCAGTGTTGTTGCACAGTATTATGATGCTTCATTCGAGGGTCACCAGATTGATTTGGATCCGCTCGTGGAGGATGAGGACGGTATTCACTATGAATTCATCATGCCGGATGCGGATGTAGCGATCTTTGTGATGACTGAGGCTCTGCATAGTGTTACGGTTTTGGAGTCTGATGGCGGCACAGTGACAGCATCCCGTGACAGAGCCGGTTTCAATGATTCTGTCGCACTGACAGCCGAGCCGGAGGAGGGGTATCGCTTTGCAGGCTGGGAGGTCTATGAGGAAAGCGGATCACAGATCGGCGTACGGTCGGACGATACGTTCTCTATGGGCTTTGAAGCGGTGACGGTCCGTGCGATATTTGAGAAGCTTCAGGTTGACTATAGTATTACGCTGACGCAGAGCGGGGAAGGGACGATTGTCTCCTCCGTGGAGCGGGCGAATGCCGGTGAGACAGTTACGGTTACTCCGAGCGCGCAGAATGGCTATCGCCTGGAGCGTATCACGGTTACTGCAGACACGCCAGGCGTTGGCGCTATTTTGGATGATACGGAGGAGAAAGAGTCTTATTCCTTCACGATGCCCGAGGGAGATGTGACGGTTCATGTTCAGTTTGACGAGATTACGGATCATGTGGTGCGTGTAGTCTGGGATGACGATGCGACAGACCGGCCGGAGCGGGTGATCGTCCAGCTCCAGAAAAAGGATGGAAACAGCTGGGTATATGGAGGAACTTCTGTCAGGCTCTCTGAAGAAAATGGCTGGACTTCCCGCATCTCTCTGGAACTGCAGTCAATGCTGGAAGGGGAATGGAGATTCCGCCTTGTCAATGATCAGATGAAAGGGACTGTCCACGCACCGGATGATGAGGATGCGGATAGTACGCAGGCGGCCTACAGCATAACCCGGGAGGGAAGCGTCAATCTGTATGCGGTCTATCAACATGTGGACTATACCATCTCTGATACCGGAACCGAGATCCGGCTGGGGAATCCCTCCATTGAGATGACATTCCCGGTTCAAATCGCCTGGGAAGAGGGCGATGATCTTCGGCCGGAACAGATCACAGTTGCGCTTCAGAAGCAGAGCGCAGAGGACCAGCCATGGGCAACTGTGGAGACGCTGGAGCTGTCCGGGGAGAATGACTGGAAGGGTGAGTTCCCCTCCGTCATCGAAGAGCGGGGCAGCAGTTATCGTATCAGGGAGCTCACGTCCTCCGGCGATGCCGTGGAGGATGGCAGTACTGTTATCTATTATCTGGATGAGGATGGTGAGACAGTCCCGCATTCATGGCAGAGTAGCTATACCCTGGATTATACATACAACGATGCAGGGATGACGGTCCTTACCAAAACTCCGCTGGATGTTCCTCTCAGCAAGAACTTCTCTGTGGAGATCGCCTGGGATGCAAAAGAGGAGAAGTATCCTGCCTTTGTATACGCTGAGCTGCAGCGCCGTATGGAAGGAAAAGAAGACTGGGAGACTGTGCAGCGTGTCCGCGTAAAGGCGGAGGATGACTGGAAGGCAGAGTTTGCGCCGGTCAACGCGACCAGGAAGGATTCCTTCCGTATTCTCGAGGTATCGTTGGACAACAGTTTAGTGCAGGATACCGAGACAGCTGTGTTTATGGACCGGGCCGGCGAGCGTGAACAGGAATTCCAGGTTTCCTATACAGAGTCGTCCGGTGTGCTCTGGGGAAGCTGTATGATCCGCAACACCTTTATCGCCAGGGAAACGGATGTGAAGGTGAACCTGGTATGGGAGGATGCTTACAACGATGACGGGCTTCGTCCGGAAGAAGTGAGGGTTGCCCTTATGGCAGACGGTGCGGACACCGGTACGGAACTCCTGCTGAGTGCGGCGAATCTCTGGAATGGCAGTTTTATGGATCTTCCGCTTAGCGATCCGGATACGGACGAGTTGATTGACTATACGGTTTCGGTGCCGGATACCGAGGTAATCACCGGAGAAGACGGGATAACTACCTATCTTGCCGAGGTCAGCCGCAGCGAGGAGGATGAGGATGCCTGGACGATCACGCTGACGCATACACCGCGTATGAAAGAGATTGCCTGCCAGGTTGCTTTTGACGATCAGAACGATCAGGACGGGAAACGTCCCGACACCACCCGTGTAGTCCTGACCAGCGACGCCTTCGATTACGGCTATTTTGACGTCGGATCGGAATACAGCGATGAGTTTATGTTTGAGAGCCGGTATGCAGTGCGGGACGGCAAAGAAGTGCAGTTCCAGATCAGTCCGGCGGAGGTTCCAGGATACGAAAGCACCCTGACGGAAGGCGAGCCGGAGTATATAGAAGAAGATTATACCATCAGGGAGCACTACGTTATTACATTCAGTCGGGTTCCGGAAAAGACCAGTCTGAACGGCAGCATCGTCTGGATAGATGATTTGAAAGAGACAGGAGAGACAGAAGAGACAGAAGAAGCAGGAGAGACAGAAGAAGCAGGAGACAGGCCGGAGAAGGTCACGGTCAGACTGATGGCAGGCGGTGAGGAGATCAGGCAGATAGAGGTTTCAGAGCCGTGGACATTTGCCTTTGATGACCTTGACCGTTATAGCGACGGCGCACTCATCCAGTATGATGTGACGCAGGATCCTGTGGAAAATTATACGCTCGAAAGGGATCGCAGCGAAGGCGCATATACCTTTATTAACACAAAAGTGAGCGGAGAGGACGATGAACAGGCGACCATTAATATCTCTGTCCAGGTAGAATATGACGATGCTGACAATCAGGACGGCATCCGCCCGGACAGTGTGGAGCTGCTGCTCAACGGATCCGCGGTGGAAGAACAGAGCGAACAGAGTGATCAGATCGAACAGAGCGATCAGATTGAACAGGGCGATCAGATCGAACAGGGGGATCAGATCGAACAGAGCGATCAGATCGAACAGAGTGCGGATGAAGCCAGCGGATGGCGTGCAGAATTCAACGACCTTCCGGAAGATGGTGTCTACAATGTGACGTTGTCACCTGACACCGTAATCACTGGCACAGACGGCCCCGGAACCTACCAGTATGCGATAACCGGGAATCAGGCAGAGGGCTTCACCGTCCTGCTTACCCATACACCGGAAACCGTCACGCTGAGCGGACTCATAAACTGGGAGGACGATGACGACCGGGAAGGAAAGCGGCCGGATGAGGTGACAGTCCGCCTTCAGAAAGAAGGGGAAGAGGCAGACGTATCAGACAACAGTCAGTCTGCTGACAGCCAGCCAGAAGCTGACAGCCAGCCTGAAAATGACAGCCTGCTTGACGCTGACAGCCTGCCTGAAGCTGACAGTCAGCCTGCTGTCAGATATGCTGTAACAGCCAGAAGCAGTGAAGGATGGAAGTGGAGCTTTGAAGACGTACCGAAATACGAGGCCGGACAGGAGATCCTTTACACAGTTTCACAGGATGCCATAGACGCCTATGAAACCACTGTGGATGGAGACGAGATTACCAACACCTATGCGGCGCCGGCATTTACGACCCACTCACTGTTGCTTTCCGGAGAGATCGGGATCAACTTCTTCCTGTATCTTCCGGAGGTTGAGGGTGTGGACTATGAAGACAGCTACATGGAATTCCGGATCAATAGTCGAAATGCCAGGACAATGGAGGAGGGTTATGATCCCGAGTTCCGCGATGTGAACGGCGAGGGCTATTATGGCTTTACGGTTTATGTCAATTCCAACGAGATGGCGGAGCCCGTCACTGCCGTGTTCCATTATGGAGACGGTAAGACCCTGGAGAGCACCTACTCCGTACGGGATTACATCATTGCATATGAAGAGGTACAGGATCAGTTCGATGCACAGACGACAGCACTGGTACATGCGATGGCGGATTATGGTCATTATGTACAACCGGTTCTTGCCAGTAACAACAACTGGACCATCGGAGTAGATTACAAAGAGATGGACAAATTCTACACTTCATCGTATGATTATGGTGCGGTGGAAAATGCGGTGGCAGGCTTTGAGATCATCCGTGATACCGGGGACTCCGATATTCAGTCGATCACCTATGCACTCAATTTGCTGACCCGCACGCAGGTATATCTATATTTCACGTTCCCCGATGGTTACGCGGGGGGATTCGGTGCCTCAGTAGATGGTTCACCGGTTGTGATGATCAAACAGAAAACAAGATCCTATGTACAGACACCGGATTACACGGCACATCAGCTGGATGAGCGGCATGATGTTATCGTCCGGTCCATTTCAGGAACGGCGAGCGTATCGGTTTCCCCGCTGGATTATGTACATGCTGCGATAGGAGCCGGGTGTGACAGCAACACCCGAAACGCAGCGGCAGCAATCTATCATTATTATGAGGCAGCCCAGGCATATCGGGCAACTCATTGAAATCAGAAAGGAGAAGCGCATGAAGGAACAGTACGATGCACCGAAGACGGAAGTGATTCTTCTTGAGGAAGAGAACATTATTCTGACAAGCGGTGGGGGTGTGGCACTCAGTGTCAGTGCTGTGGATGACAATCCGGAAGGAGCCGCCCAGGCTTTTTAAGATGGTAATCGCAGAACAGACTGTGACATTATTGTGACATAAGTGTTGCTATTATGATGCTGGGACAGGATATATGGACTGCCCCGGCATCATTTTAAAGAGCAGGAGGAAACGTATATGTCGGAAAAATGGAATGAAGAAAACATCCAGGAAGCTGAAAAGTCAGAAGAAACATGGAACGGAGACTGGCAGCTGCCTGAAGGGTCGGGCGTAATATTGGGCGAAGACTGGCAGCTGCCTGAAGGTTCGGGAGTAATACTGGGCGAAGACTGGCAGGAACCTGAAGAGGCGAAGGGGAGCAGGGAAGAGATCAGTGAGGAACTGGTGGATCTGGTGATCGGGGGATTAGCTAAGACCGACAGCAAACCCAGGACCAAGTCCAAGCGCAAGAGGAAAAGGGATGATATCCTTTTGCCGGAGATCTGAGAAGACGATAATTAATGGAAAAACATAGAATCAGCTCAGGAGCTGCAGCAGAGTGAGAGTCGATGTATCTGTATATTCAGAAAGACATGTATCGGCTCTTCATTGCATGTAAACATGATGCAGACTACATACATAGAACTCGCCGGAATCCCCATAGAAGTGCGGTCGCAGTATAATTCTGATTTCCTGCGGGATTTTATCACGGACAGACCGCCGCTTCTCAAGGTAGAGCCCGGAGAAGCAGATCTGGATTGGATGCGGAAGGCTCTGCAGGGGAGTTGTTCTCCTTCCTTTGTGGAAAACAATGCGCTCCATGCTTTGCTTGCCTCAGCGCTTTTGGATTATAATATATTATTAATGCACGGTTCGGCGCTGTGCATGGATGGAGAAGCTTATATCTTTACCGCTCCGAGCGGCACGGGCAAGAGTACGCATGCCAGGCTCTGGAGAGAGACCTTTGGTGATCGAGTATGGATGATCAACGATGACAAGCCGCTTGTCAGAGTGGAAGAGGAAAGGGCTGTCGTATACGGATCACCCTGGTGCGGGAAACACAAGCTGGGCTGCAATGGATCTGCAAGGCTGAAGGCGGTTGTGGAACTGACGAGGGACAGCCGGAACCATATCGAAGCGGTCAAGGAACCGTTTCCATATCTGATGCAGCATATCTGGAGACCGGAGGACAGGAACCGGATGCAGAAGGTCCTGGATCTGGAGAAGCGGCTGATCGGGCAGGCGGCATTCTACCGAATGGGATGTAACACAGAACCGGAGGCTGCATTGGTGGCGTGGAAAGGGATGCATGCGGATATGTGCTGACAGGGGGCAATATGAGACTGAAGAATGACTTTATCACTCAGGTAATTGATGGCGTACAGTATCTGGTGCCTGTTGGTGCGGAGAAGTTTTCCGGGATGCTTCGAAACAACAGGACGGCGGCTTTTATTGTAGATTGTCTGAAAGAAGAGACGACAGAAGAGGCTGTCGTGGATGCCATGTGCGCAAAGTATGATGCACCGCGGGATGAGATTGCAGCGGATGTGAAGGGGATCCTTTCGACTCTTCGTTCGGTCGGCGCGCTGGAAGAATGAATGCATGAGTACATTTGAGGAGATTCTAAAGAAGGATGGACGGCTGGTCTACAAGACCAGGGGGGTCAGTATGCTCCCCATGCTTCATCAGAACCGGGACATCGTAGTGATCGTGCCGCCAGAAGGACGGCTGAAGAAATATGATGTCGCGCTGTATAAGCGCGGCAGCAGCTATATCCTGCATCGGATAATTGGTACACAGGACGAGGAATATCTCATCCGTGGAGATAATACGTACCGGATGGAGTACGTGCCGCCGGAACTGATGATCGGTGTTCTGACCGGTTTTGTACGAAATGGAAAGAGCTATTCAGTAGAGGATACGGGATATCAGATATATTGTCGTATCTGGAATGCAATATATCCGTTGCGGAAATTGCTGTTCCTGATGCGCCGAATAGCGGGTAAGACTGCAAGAATGCTCGGACTGCGGAGATAGCAGCCTAAGAAGTTCTGTACAGGGATTCGGGTAAGAAGCATGAGCAAGACAAAGAACAAAGGAAACAAAGCGCCGCAGAGCGGGCGGTATTTTCATGTGCAGTGGAGGGTCATGGCATTTGTCCTGGCCGCCTATGACGCAGTTGCGATTGCGGCCGCTTATTTTCTGGGACTGATGCTGCGGTTTGACTTCCAGTATTCGAAGATCCTGGCCTACTATCTGGAAGCGTACAAGCGGTTTATCCCATATTATATCGTGTTCTGCCTGTCATTGTTCTGGCTTCTGCGGCTTTACCGCTCCATATGGCGCTATGCGAGCTTCAGCGAGCTGGCGCGGATCCTGATTGCTTCCGCAATCTCCTGCGTGGTGCATATCTTCGGAATCCGTCTCTTCCTGGGAAATGGAATACCTGTTAATCGTATGCCCATCTCCTACCATGTGGTCGGCAGCATCGTACAGCTGTTCCTGGTCATGCTGATCCGCTTTGTGTATCGGTTCTGGGTGTTGATGTCTGCGCGTATAACGATTCCTTCGGGGGGACTCAAAGGTGTGGTACGGCGCGCGGGAGTTGGCGGAACAGTCAGGGCGGTGGATGGAGATATGAGATCTTTTTCCGGTTTTCATATCCCCCGTGTTATGCTGGTCGGGGCCGGTGACGCGGGCAGGCTCATTTTGCGCGACATTCAGACAGCGGCCGAGGTGCAGGAGCAGGTTGTCTGTATTATCGACGACAATAAGAATACCTGGAGACGGTTCATGGATGGAGTTCAGATCGTCGGTGGACGTGAGATGATCCCGGAAGCTGTTGAGAAGTACCAGGTGGACAAGATTTATGTGGCTATCCCATCTGCTTCCATGCAGACGAGGAAGGAGATTCTGGAGATCTGCGCTCAGACGGACTGTGAGATTAAAAATCTGCCGGGAGTTTTCCAGCTGGTCTCGGGCGATGTGACTGTCAGCCATATGAGGGATGTCTCGGTGGAGGACCTTCTGGGGCGTGAGCCGGTTAAGACAGACCTGAAGGAGGTCTTTGAGTTAATCAACGGCAAGACGGTACTGGTGACCGGCGGCTCGGGTTCGATCGGATCAGAGCTCTGCCGGCAGATTGCGGGACACCATCCGAAGAAACTGATCGTTCTGGACTTCTACGAGAACAGTGCCTATGAGTTGCAGATGGAGCTGAAGGAGAAGTTTCCGGAGCTGGACTTTGATGTACTGATCGCTTCCGTACGAGACAGCCGCAAAATGTTCCAGGTGTTTGAGGAGTACCGCCCGCAGATCGTTTATCATGCGGCGGCGCACAAACATGTCCCGCTCATGGAGACTGTGCCCTGCGAGGTCATCAAGAATAACGCAATCGGAACCTATAAGACAGCGTTTGCAGCCATGGCGCACGGGTGTGAACGCTTCGTCCTCATCAGTACAGATAAGGCAGTGAACCCCACCAATATCATGGGGGCAAGCAAGCGGATCTGTGAGATGATCATCCAGAGCTTTGACGAAAAGATTAAGGCCGGGAAGGCAGACGAGATTCCCCAGCTCTTCACTCATGAGATGGGAACCTACTACAGCGCCCTCGCGAAGGAGCAGCTCCAGACCATTCACACGGAGTTTGTGGCGGTGCGTTTTGGCAATGTACTCGGCTCGAACGGGTCAGTCATACCCATTTTCAAAAAACAGATCGAGAAGGGCGGGCCGGTGACGGTGACGCATCCTGATATCATCCGCTATTTCATGACCATACCGGAGGCGGTCAGCCTGGTGCTGCTCGCCGGGACGTATGCGAAAGGCGGTGAGATCTTTGTGCTGGATATGGGCAGTCAGGTGAAGATCGATACGCTGGCGCGCAACCTCATCCGCTTGTCCGGCTTTAAGCCGGATGTGGATATCAAGATCGAGTATATAGGCCTGCGCCCGGGTGAGAAGCTCTATGAGGAGAAACTGATGGCGGAGGAAGGCCTCCGGAAGACGGACAATGAGCTCATCTTTATAGGGAACCCCATCCCGTTTGATGTGGAAGAGTTCTTAAAGCAGCTGCGTGGGCTTATGGACAGCGCCTACAACAACAAGCGTGACATCCGTGAGCGGGTCAAGGAAGTTGTAAAGACGTACCATCCGGAGGACGGAGGGTGAAGAAATCACCGGTTTATGAGAGAGAATCTAGGTAAGATCAGATCCATATTCAAAAGTCCGGGGCTTGCGGCAACTATTCGATGGTCAAAGTGTGTGCATCTTAGGATCGTGCTCATATGTCTGATCACGGTTGCTGCGACTCTTTTTTCGCTGTGTTTTACCATCGCGACGAAGGGGCTGGTAGATGGCGCGGTCTCTTCGAATATGGATCAGCTGCGCAAGTATGCCATTCTGCTTGGCATGCTGATCCTGATTCAGCATGGTCTCTCTGCGGTTCGCGCGGTCGTGCGACTGAGGGCGACTACTGATCTTCAGAAAACGATGCAGGGGATGCTGGTTAAGGAACTGCTCTCCAAGGAGTATCCGGGGGTTAAGGGGTATCACAGCGGTGAACTTGTGAACCGTGTCTTTTCGGATATGCATGTGGTCAAGAACGGCGTGATGAGTATCCTGCCGAACTTCATCGGGGTTGCGGTCAGTTTTATAGGAGCTGCCGCGATTCTGATTGCCATGGACTGGCACTTTGTGATTCTGATGCTGGTCGGCGGTTTGCTGGGGCTGGCAGTGGTGCTGTTATTCCGCAAACCCTTGAAGGATCGTCACAAGAGGATGCAGGAAGCAGAAGGTGCGCTGCATGCTGACATGCAGGAGACATTGGAAAATATTCGCCTGATTAAATCCAGTGTATCTGAACAGAGGGCTGTCCAGCGTATCACGGGGCATCAGGACTTCCTTGCCAGGGAGCAGATCCGGCAGGGAATGTTCAGTTTCTGGATGAATAACAGTATGGGCCTGGTGTTTGAGCTCTCATGGCTGTTCTGCATGATCTGGGGCTGTATTAATATCTATCATGGGAATCTGACCTATGGTTCGCTGGCGGCAATGATCCAGCTGATCGGCCGTATCCAGGGGCCGATCGCCAATTCATTGAGTATGGCGTCGCAGGCGTATGGGGTCACGTCCTCCGCGGAGCGTCTGCTTGAACTGACAGACCTTCCTGATGAGGAAGAAACTCAGAAACTACCGGATTTTGACGAGATCCGGATGGATAATATTACGTTCAAGTATGATGACGGTGTGGAAGAGGTACTGCAGAGTATCAACTGGACGATCCGTAAAGGAGACTTCCTGGCACTGACCGGAATGTCCGGAGGCGGCAAGACATCTTTGTTTCAGCTTCTGCTGGGGATCTACAAGCCGACATCAGGAAGCCTTGATTTCGTACTCGGGGATTCAGTAGTTCCGGCTTCGCGTGGAACGAGATCTCTGTTTGCCTACGTCCCACAGGGCAATACGCTGTTTTCGGGAACGCTGAGGGATAACCTGACGATGTTCACGGACAGCGCAACAGATGAAGAAATCGACAGGGCAGCGAAGGCCGCCTGCATCGATCATGTGGTTGAGGACATAGGACTTGACGCAGTTCTTGGAGAGAGAGGAGTCGGTCTGTCTGAAGGACAGGCGCAGAGAGTGGCGGTGGCAAGAGCGCTGCTGACAGGAGCGCCGATCCTTCTTCTGGATGAGGCGACCAGCGCGCTGGACGAGAAGACAGAGGCAAAGCTTCTGGAGAACATCTCGAAGATGCGCGACAAGACCTGCATCATAGTGACGCACCGAAGAGCCGCGCTGAATATCTGTGACTATGTGCTGCATATAGCAGACGGGAAGATGACGCAGGCCAGTCAGGATCAGTCAGATAAGATCTGACAGTTTAGTTGCTGATGGCGTTATTTGTTAACTGAAAGAATCGTTTTTGGGGTCACCGCATACAGAAACTGGACCATTCAGCCTGCTCTCTGTATTGAAGGGGACCTTTTTATTGCTGTTTTGGACGGTGAATGAGACTGCTTCAGCGGAGTATCAGTGGATAGTGTATAATAAATCTTGAAAGATCGTTTTTGCTTAGGAAGTATGGTCATGAAAACACACATTATCGGAGATATACACGGCTGCCGCCGGCCCTTCGAAGAACTTCTGGGGATCCTGGACCCGGACCCGTCCAGGGACCGGCTTATTCTGCTGGGAGATCTGTTTGACCGCGGGCCGGATTCCTGGGGCGTGCTGCAGATCGTAAAGAAGCTGGCGGATGATTTTGGAGAGCGTTTTGTGCTGCTTCGGGGAAACCATGAAGACTATCTGCTACAGCCGAAGATCTCATTTGCCATGAAAAAGATGTGGGAGAGAGTCGGCAGAAGGACCACTGTGCGTTCCTTCAAAGAGCATGGTGAGAAGATGGAGGATTGTGCTCCGTGGATAGAAGAGCACTCTGTCCTGTATTACAAAGGGGATGGTTTCAGCTGCGTTCACGCGGGGCTGATGGCGGATCCGCCGGAGGCAAATGATGTCTTCACACTTGTGCATGATCACGGAATAGTGCTGCAGAACCGGTATGCCGGCCCGCTTGCGATCACGGGGCATATCGCGCTCGAGACACCTGCGTATTTTGCGGGAGATGAGGGAAATGTCATTGAATTATCCGAGAATCAGTGGCGCGATCTTCCTGCAAACGGTATAATCTGCATAGATGCAGGCTGCGGCAAGGGCGGTACTCTGATCGGTATGGTAATCGAGGACGGCAGATATATCCTGTACGGAGCGGAAGAATAAGACAAAGAAAGGGAAGGTCCTGATATGCCGGATAACACTGATAAGAAACAGAGCCTCTTTCGAGAGAAGAACCTGAAGAGGCTGGAGAGTCCGGAGAAACTCAATGATTATCTGCGGGTGACATCCCCGGGAGTATGGATTGTGCTTGCTGCGGTAATTGTTTTACTGATCGGCGTCTGCATCTGGGGGTTTTTCGGGAGGATCGACGCAACGGTTCCGGCGGCTGTAGTTACGGAGAACGGGAAGAGTATCTGCATGGTTCCTGAGTCCGCTCTTGACGGTGTCATTGATCACCGCACTGTTGCAGTGGCCGGCACCGAATATGAGCTTGCTCCGGATACGCTTAACCCGCAGGTGGTTTCTGAAGATACGAATATCTATGTGATCCTGGCAGGCAAGCTGTCGGTCGGAGACATTGTGTACCCGATCGATCTGGCGCAGCCCGTTGAGGAAGATGGGATCGTGTCCGGAGAAGTGGTGACCGAGACACTTACGCCGGCGTCGCTGTTTTTTGACAGCTGAAGCGTGGGACTGACAGAGGCCGCTGCGGCTAAGCTGCTGTGGATGTTTTTGCAGGTGAGGCACACGGCAGAACAGAAGCTAAGTTACTCAAGTCAAGAGGTGTTACATGAGCAACCATTCGAAGGTCCCAGAGCCGATCACAAAGGGCGTAGCGAACGTTCCAGTTGTTATGCAGCTGGAAGTGCTGGAATGCGGCGCGGCGTCCCTGACCATGATCATGAATTATTACCAGAAATGGATTCCCCTGGAACAGGCCAGGGTGGACTGCGGCGTTTCCAGGGACGGCGCCAGCGCTAAAAATATAATTATTGCAGCCAGAAGCTACGGCATGGTGGTGAAGGCGTGGCGAGTGGAACCGGAAGATCTGATGGCGGAAGGGCCGTTCCCCTGCATCATCCACTGGGGGTTTAATCATTTCGTAGTGCTCTGCGGGTTCCGCAGAGGGATGGCTGTGATCAATGACCCGGCCCGTGGACGGGTTAATGTGTCCATGGAGGAGTTTGACCAGGAATTCACAGGCGTCATGCTGACGTTTGAACCGGGAGAGGATTTCCAGCCTTCCGGCAAGAAGAAGAGTGTCTTCTCTTATGCGAAGGAGCGCCTTACAGGTACGTCCACGGCAGTTGTTTTCGTGGTCCTGACAACGACTATCTCATCACTTCTCAGTATGATCAGTCCCATCTTCGGCAGGGTCTTCCTGGACCGGCTGCTGAGCGGGCAGAATCCAGGCTGGCTTCGCCCGTTTATTTTCGCGTTGAGCGCCTTTGCCGTGATCAATATACTGGTACTGTGGATATCAACGGTCTACAGTCTGCGGATCCAGGGCAAGCTGGAGGCGGTCGGAAGTTCCATGTATCTGTGGAAAGTCCTCCACCTGCCGATGCAGTTCTTCGGGCAGAGGCTGTCATCAGATATTGCTGACCGGCAGGCGACCAATGCAGAGATCGCTGGTACGCTTGTCAATACTTTTGCACCTCTTGCGATCAATACCATGATGATGGTGTTCTATCTGGTCGTAATGATCAGATACAGTCCGATCCTTACACTGGTCGGCGTACTTGCCATCTTCATCAACATGGGTGTCTCCGCCTGGGTTACCGCCAGGAGAGTCAATCTTACGCGTGTCCAGATGCGTGACAGCGCCAAACTCTCTTCTGCGACAGCGTCCAGCATCCGCATGATTGAGACGATCAAGGCAAGCGGAGCAGAACGAGGCGTGTTCGGAAGATGGGCAGGCTTCCAGGCCAGTGTAAACACACAGAACTATCGATACACCAAACTCAGTTCATTTTTCAGCACGATCCCATATCTGGTGACTCAGATCTCGAATCTGGCGGTTCTGGGCGGAGGCGTCTACCTGGTGCTGCATGGTTCGTTCACAGTTGGTATGGTCATGGCGTTCCAGGGATTCCTGGGTTCCTTCATGAAGCCGGCCAATGAATTGATCAGCGCCGGCCAGTCGATGCAGGAGATGATCACTCAGATGGAGCGTGTGGATGACGTCATGAGTTATCCCGACGATCCGAATATGGAGCCGCGGGAGAAACACGAGGAATATGAGAAGCTGACCGGCAATATTGAACTGAAGGATATCCGGTTCGGCTATTCTCCGCTTGGGGATCCGCTGATCACGGACTTTAACCTGACTGTAAAACCGGGACAGAAGATCGCTCTGGTCGGCCGTTCCGGATGCGGCAAGTCAACGCTTGCGAAACTGATCAGCGGTCTGTATCAGCCATGGAGCGGCAGTATAACATTTGACGGCAAACCGATCTCAGAGATCGACCGGAATGTTTTCATCGGATCGGTAGCGGTCATCGATCAGAATGTGACTCTGTTCGAGGATACTGTGACAAATAATATCAAGATGTGGGACGGTTCGATCGAAGATTTCGAGGTGATCATGGCTGCACGTGACGCAGATATCCATGAGGAGATCGTTCTTCGCCCGGGCGGCTACCAGCATAAGATGTCTGAAAACGGAAGGGACTTTTCCGGCGGACAGAGGCAGCGTATCGAGATCGCCCGTGCTCTGGCACAGGATCCCACGATCTGCATTCTGGACGAGGCGACCTCTGCGCTTGACGCGAAGACAGAGTATGAGGTAGTTAAGTCCATCAGCGAGCGCGGCATCACTTGCATCGTGATCGCACACAGGCTTTCTACCATCCGCGACTGTGATGAGATCATTGTTCTGGAGAAGGGGCATGTCGTGGAGCGCGGGACGCATGATGAACTGCTTTCGAAGGGCGGAGCTTACGCGGACCTTGTTACAAATGAGTAAGGAATAAGGTATGGGTTGGTTTGATGAACAGATAGAAAACCGGAAAAGGCAGGAACTCAAGCTGCTGGATGATTCATTTCAGAAGCTGGAGCTGATCGTGACCGGCAGCAGATCTGCCGATCATTTCGCGGAAGGTGCCGATGTCAAAGATGCGCTGGAAGTACTGCTGAAGTATTACGGTATTCCTGACAGGGAGGTCCCTCCCAGGCTGAAGACGCTTGAGGAGAAACTGGATTACCTGCTTTCTGCCGCGGACATCATGTACCGCGAAGTCCAACTGGAACGCGGATGGCATGTGGATTCCATGGGGCCCCTGATCACTACTCTCGAGGAGAGCGGAGCGGTCATCACAGTGCTTCACAATTCTGCCGGCGTGTATGTATACCGCGATCCGGTCTCGGGCAGGGAAGTGCGGGTGAATGCTTCTGAAGAGAAGAAGATCGGCACAAAGGCGTACTGTTTCTACCAGCCGCTTCCCCTTCGCAGCCTCACGATGAAGGATCTGTTCCAGTATATGATCGCCACGCTGCGAATGTCCGATATCGCATCCTTCCTGATTGCTGTGCTGGCGATCACCCTGACCGGAATGGTCACTACGAAATTGAACCACATCCTGATATCGGAGGTGGTTATCTACGGAAGCAACCAGCTGCTCGGAGCCGTGCTCAGCTTCATGTTCTTCATGACGATCGGCACATTTCTGATCACGATCATCAGACAGCTGGTCCTGTCCAGGATCCGGATGAAGCTTACCGTCAATGTGGAGGCAGCGACTATGATGCGCGTGCTCTCTCTTCCGGCGGATTTCTTCAAGTCTTACAGTTCCGGTGAGTTGAGTCAGTATGTGTCCTATATGAGCTCGCTGTGCAGTACCCTTGTGGACACGCTTTTCTCCACGACGATCACAGGAGTTTTTTCCCTGATCTACATAGTGCAGATCTTCTCGTATGCGCGAAGCCTCGTGGTTCCTTCGCTGATCGTTACGATTCTCACCGTTGCGCTCAGTCTTGCCGCAAATATGCTGCAGGCGAGCCGGAATAAGGAGCAGATGGAGCTTGCGGCGAAGGAGAGAGGACTTACGTACGCCTTTATCAACGGAATCGAGAAGATCCGTCTGTCCGGTGCGGAAAACCGTGTATTTGCAAAATGGATCGACCTCTACACGAAGGAGGCGAATCTGAAGTTTAACCTGCCGGCGCTGATCAAGTTTAATTCTGTGTTTACCGCGGCGATCTCGCTGATCGGTACGATCATCATGTATTATGTCGCGGTGCGTTCACAGGTATCTGTGGCTGATTACTTTGCGTTCAATGCAGCATATGCCTACGTATCGGCTGCATTTACATCCATCTCTTCGATGGCGATCGCCGCAGCTACGATCAAGCCGAGTCTGGAGATGATCCGCCCGCTGATGGAGGCAGAGCCTGAGAAGAACGAGGGCAGGGAATCGCTTGCCGGGATCACCGGCAATATCGAACTGTCCCATGTGTCGTTCCGGTATGAAGAGAACGGAAGGAAGATCCTGGATGACCTGAGCCTCAGGATTACCGCCCGCCAGTATGTGGCTATAGTGGGAAGAACCGGGTGCGGCAAGTCCACCCTGCTCCGCCTTCTGCTTGGATTTGAGAAGCCCGAGAAGGGCGCGATCTTCTATGACCGCAAGGATATACAGACCCTGGATCTTGGTTCCCTGCGCAGGCAGATCGGCACGGTTCTGCAGGAAGGAGACCTGTTCAGCGGCAGTATCTTTGAGAACATCACCATCACCAATCCGAACCTGACACTGGATGATGCATGGACTGCGGCAGAGATCGCAGGTCTTGCGGACGACATCCGGGCCATGCCCATGGGTATGAGCACTATGCTTCAGGAAGGCTCCGGCGGTGTTTCCGGGGGACAGCGGCAGAGGATCATGATCGCCCGCGCGGTCGCGCCGAAGCCGAAACTCCTGCTGTTTGACGAAGCAACCTCTGCGTTGGACAACATCACTCAGAAACAGGTTTCTGAAGCCCTGGACAAGATGCGCTGCACCCGTATCGTGATCGCCCACAGACTTTCAACGATCCGCCACTGCGACCGCATTCTGGTTATGGATGGCGGGAAGATCGTCGAGGATGGAACCTACGAAGAACTGATCGGGAAGAATGGAATCTTCGCAGATCTGGTGGCAAGACAGAGGCTGGATACAGCTCAGTGAATCAAGCTGCAGATAACAAATCAGGGGAGCCCTCCAGGGCTCCCCTGAATCATTCCTATATTCAGGCTGTTCGTTTTTGATCTTTATATATCAGCCAACTGTCTCAGTCTGGACCTCAGTTTCAGCCTCGGTCTCAATACCAAGTATCTCAGTTTCAGCCTCAGTCTCTTCCTCAGCCTTTACCTCGAAGGTGACGGTGTTGCTCAGCCATTTCGCTGCGTCTGCTTCTGAGACTGACAGGGCGGTGAAGTTGAGGTTGCCTTCGCCGAATTCTTTGCTGACCTGGAAGGTTCCCTTGACACTGTTTCCGCACTTTGCCTGAAGAACTTCGCCGTCCAGCACCATGACGAGATTGTTCTCCTTGAAATCCGGCTCGTCGCCATACTGCAGGAGCAGCAGGACAAACTGGGTTTCCTGTTCGCCAAGGTTTGTAACTGACCAGTTGTAGGACATCATGGAATCCGTTTCATCTGTGTTCGCGTCAATAACCGGATTGACGGTAAGTGCCAGGTTGACAGGATCCTTTGCGGTGCTTTCTTTCATCTGTGCGTCTTCCGGGAAACTTGCGATCCATGCGTTGACCAGAGCGTCGATCTGATCTGCAGTCAGCTTGCCTGGTTCAAATGCTGCTTCCGGATCTGTCTCTTTCAGGAATGCGCCGAATGCTGCGTCGAGTTTCTGACCGTAGATTCCGTCGATGGTTCCGCAGTCAAATCCGAGGGAAGTCAGCATCTGCTGGACTGCACGGACTTCTTCTCCGCGGCTGCCGCTTACAATAGTCGGCTGAGGCTCGATGATCTCATGCTGTTCGAATCCGCAGTCTTTGCATACACGCTTACGCTCGCCAGCTGTGGTGCGGGTCAGATCTGTGATCGTTTCCCACGGACCGAAGTCATGCTCGAGTTTCTTCATGGTCTGGGGCCAGCAGATTCCGTCTGCCTTCAGGCCGTGTGCTTCCTGGAATGCCATCAGGGCTTTCTCAGTTCCGGCACCGAACTTGCCGTCTACGCCTGCTGCGTCAAGATAGTTCTGGTCCGCCAGCAGCTGCTGCATCTTGTAAACTTCTTCGCTGGCAGCGCCGACACGAAGTGTTCCTTCAGGATCAAATTCTTCTTTGCCTTCAGAGTGCTTGCAGACCTTGCAAACTTTCTCTCTTACTCCGGCGGAGTGATCGGTAGCTTCAGTGATGATCTTTGTCTCATAATTGTGCGGAAGTTCATCGATTGCCTGCTTTTCCTTGTAACCGCAGACAGTGCAGGTTGCTTCCTTCTCGCCCTTCTTGGAGCAGGTAGCTTTCCTGGTTTCTTTCCACTGGCCGAACTTGTGAGCAGCCTTCGGAATCGTCTCAGTCTCTTCCTTGCCGCAGATGCTGCAGGTGTGCTTTCTCTGTCCTTCAGCAGTGCAGGTAGCTTCCTTCACGGTAGTCCAGTTTCCAAACTGATGCGCGCTTCCCTTCGGGATGGTCTCGGTCTCAGTCTTGCCGCAGACGGAGCAGGTGCGGGTGCGCTGTCCGTCTTCCTTGCAGGTTGCCTGCTTGGTCACGTTCCAGTCGCTCCACTTGTGATCGCCGAATCCGCCATCACGCTCGTCAAGGATACCACAGATCTTGCAGTAGCGCGACTCCACCTTGGGGGCGATGCAGGTCGGCTCCTGAGTGACTTTCCACTCGCCAAAGTCATGCGGGCAGAAGGACTGGGGCATAGTTTCGCTCGCGTCGTCTTTATCAACCCATGCAGTCGTCTGACCGCTTCCATCCGGATCCGGTACGGATACACCATACCAGCCGTCTTCAGACTTTTCAACCTGGATCTTGTCTCCGCCGTTATACTCCTTCAGCTTTGCAGAACTGCTGGTTTTTTCTTCATAAGCATTTACTTTCTCTTTGGCTGCGTAGTATGTCTTAGTGTCAGCCTGGGCGATTGTAGCCATCGCCAGCGTAAGAAGCATGGCGGCAGCGGTCAGTAGTAATCCTCTCTTTTTCATTTCCAATTTCCTCCTTTGATTCTGTATTTTATTGCTTCTGTAAAATACAACTTTGATAGTATTATAGTGATTTTTGCTGAGATGTTCTATAATACATCTCCTTTTCTTGCTATGTCTGCATTCTACAGAATGGTTTGTCACAGAAATGTCATAAGGTTATTCCGGTCTCTTCTGGTCTCTTTTTTTCTGGATATACACGCGTCTGTGTTATAAAATGGGTTCATGGCAATTAATTGATATGAGTTTATCTGGAAGCAGGGTAGAAACAAAATGTATGAACTTATGAGCGCGGATGAAGCGATCCGCCTGATCCGTGACGGTGACTGTATCTGTGTCAATTCCTTTGTGGGGATCGAGAGCCCGGTGGAACTGCATGAGGCGATCTACCGGCGTTATCAGAGAATGCAGTCGCCGACACATCTGACGATCATATCCAGTGCCGGCTTTGGCGTATGGGATGAGGAACGCAACGCGGAAGGGTATATCCGTGAAGGTGCTGTAGACCGCCTGATCTGCGGACATTTCGGAGCCATGCTGAGCACGAAGAAGCTGGTACTGGAGGATCGCTTTGAGGCATACAATCTTCCGCTCGGCTGCATCTCCCATGCGATCCGCGCGCAGGCGGGAGGCCTTCCGGGAGCGCTGTCGAAGGTGGGGCTTGATATCTTCGTTGATCCCCGCAGGGAAGGACCGGGAATCAACCGGATCTCCATAGACGATTCATTTGTAAAATATGTGGAAGTGGACGGTGAGGAGTTCCTGTACTACAAGCTTCCGAAGATCACGGTCGCTCTGATTCGCGGGACTGCGGCAGACCGGAAGGGAAACATTACATTTGACGATATGTTCATGTCGGGAGATGCGCTCTCGATCTGCCAGGCTGTAAAGGCCAATCACGGCAAGGTGATCGTTCAGGTTGACCGTCTGGTCGATACGCCGTCCAGGCCGCGTAATGCCATTATTCCCGGATGCCTGGTGGACGCTATCGTGGTAGTGGAGCCTGAGGAGAGAAATGAAGCCTACACCGCTCTGACCGGAAGCTTTGAGATCCCTTATGAGGAATGGAACGTCTGGAATGAGAAGATCGATACGATCTCAGTCCAGAATCTGAGAAATAACCCTGCCGGCAATATTATCGGAAGGCGGGCTGCCATGGAGCTGCGTGTTGACGACATCGTCAATATCGGCATCGGGATCCCGGAGATGGTCTCGCGCCACGCGCGCAAGAATGGGATGCTGGACAATATCACTCTGACAGTGGAGTCAGGCGGCATCGGCGGATTCCCTGTATCGGGAGAGGCGTTCGGCGCTATGATCGGAGCGGCGTCGGTATATGACATGGCGAACCAGTTTGATCTCTATGACAACGGAGGCCTGGATATCTGCTTCATGGGAGCGCTGGAGGTAGATAAACAGGGCAATGTGAACGCCCACCGGGGACCGGGCGCCTTCGCAGGCATCGGAGGATTTGCAAATATCACGGCAAAGACTCCAACGGTTGTATTCTGCCTGACCTTCAATACGAAAGGCCTTGAGGTGACGAGAAAGCGTGATATCGTCACAATCACCAAGGAAGGTTCGATTCCGAAGTTTGTTGAAAAGGTTACAAGTGTCAGCTTCTCGGCAAAGCGGGCGATCGCAAACGGACAGAAGGTGCTGTTTATAACAGAGCGCTGTGTGTTCCGCTTGACGCCGAAGGGACTCAAACTGGTTGAAGTCTATCCGGGCATCGACGAGCAGAGAGATATTCTTGACCAGCTGCCGTTTGAGGTTGAAGTTTAGGAGCCGACGAGAGGAGATATTTCTTGGATTATGGATTATAAGGAAAGAATTACCATGGATCCTTCGGGATTTGTCCTTCTGTCAGATTATGTGCCGGGGATCGTGCAGGAGATCCGGTATTTCTCCACCTACAATTTTGTGGGAGACCGCATAGACGGCTACGAAGAACCCTGTGCCATCCTGACAGTGGAAGCCGCCCGGGCGCTCAAGGAAGTGAGCAATGAGCTTAATGCCCAGGGCTTCAGGCTGAAGATCTTCGACGCCTACCGACCGGCCAGGGCAGTCCGTCATTTTGTTCTTTGGGGGATTGAGGATCTGGACCTTCGGATGAAACCTTATTTCTATCCCACGCTGCAGAAGCATGAGCTCTTCGCGCAGGGCTATATCGCAAGCCAGTCGGGGCACAGCCGCGGCAGTACGGTGGATCTTACCCTGCTTGACATGCAGACCGGCACGGAGGTGGATATGGGAAGTCCGTTCGATCTGTTTGATGAGATATCCCATCCGGATTACAGAGGGGTCACGGACGAGCAGTTTAACAACCGCATGCTGCTGCAGAAGGCGATGGTAAGAAGCGGATTCCTTCCGCTTGACTGCGAGTGGTGGCATTTTACACTGAAGGATGAACCGTATCCGGATGTTTATTTCGAGTTTCCTGTGTCATCGGCTTACCTGAAGAGGTAGAGGAAGTTTTGCTTGTTTTTTTGCCCTTAAGCAGAGAATACGATACAATAACTAATAATGTTGACATCTTTAGAACATGCAGAATTAATAAAGCGAGATGGGAGTGAAGAGAGATGGATTTTGGTACAAAACTGTTTTCACAGACACTTATCAGAGGCGCACAGGAATATCCTGACAGACCGGCTGTCACATGCCGTGACAAGACGCTGACGTATGCACAGCTGAAACTGGCGGCTGACCGCTGCACAGTTAAGCTTGCGCAGGCAGGCTTTGCCAAGGATGACAAGGCAGTCCTGTGGGGATTCAATGGGATCGAATGGGTAGTGGCATTCTTCGGGATCGTTCAGGCAGGCGGCGTGGCTGCCCTGATGAACTATGGACTGAAGTCGCAGAATGTCAGTGACCTGTCTAAGATGGTCGATGCTTCATGGGGCATCATCGGCGGCAATACGATCAGTATCGCTGACCAGAATGCGGCAGTGAAAGCGCTGGCAGACGGCGGCATTCCGGTGCAGCATATCTTCCCGGCGACGGCATTTGTCGGACCGGATGCATTCGCACCGTTAAATGAGAATGAGAAAGCAATCCTTGAAGAAGCCCTGACGCGCACACAGCCTAAGGACTCTCAGGTAATCATCTATACCACGGGAACGACTTCCATTCCGAAGGCTGTTCTGCAGTCGTCTTATTCGATTCTGAACAATGCAGAAGGCGCGATGGAGATCCTGAAAAATGACATCGGTGAATCTATCTGTCTTGCTCTTCCGATGTTCCACAGCTACGGGCTGATGGTTGCTCACTGTTACCTGGCTATGGGACGGCATCTGCATATAACACCGCTCCTGAAGCCGGATACCCTGATGAGCATGATCATTGAACATCACATCACGGATATGTGTTCTGTAGGCGCGATCTACAGCATGCTTACAACCATGCCGGAATTTGAAGAGAAGCTGTCCGGCAAGCTTGGAATGTGCATCGTTGGCGGCGGATTCACGACTCCGGTCGAGATGATGCGTTTTGAGAAACTTCTTGGCGGCGGCAAGTTCCTGGTCGGATACGGCCAGACAGAGTGCTCTCCGGTCATCTCGGTTGAGTGCGGTGCAGATCCGCTGGAGAAGAGAGCTGTCTCTGTGGGACGCAGCCTTCCGAACCATGAAGTCCGGATCTGGAATGAAGGAACCGGCTTTGCCGGAACCGGCGAGATCGGTGAGATCGTCGTCAAGGGCCCCAGTCTGATGAACGGATACTACGGACTGCCGCAGGAGATGCAGGCGATCGACAAGGACGGATGGCTTCATACAGGCGACCTCGGACGTTTTGATGAAGACGGCATGCTGCAGTTCGCAGGCCGCATCAAGGACATCATCATCAAGAGCGGTGAGAACATCTCTCCGGTTGAAATTGAGAAGGCTCTTCTCGAACAGCCCGAGATCCGCGAGGCGAAGGTCATGGGCGCAGCGCACCCGATCTGGAATGAGAGTGTGGAAGCATGCGTAGTGCTCAAAGCAGATCAGTTGAATGAAGATGACCTCAGGGCACGCCTGAAACAGAAGATCGGTTCATTTAAAGTACCGTCACACTTCTTCGTGTTTGATGCATTCCCGTTAAATGAAAACGGCAAACTGAACCAGCGTCTCCTGCATAAGATCATGCTGGAGAGACTGTATGAGATCAATCTGTCGGAGGCTCTGGATGAAGGCCTTCGCGTCCTTGATCTGAGAGTGCTCAACAGAAGCTACATGATCGTATCCACCTGCTCCATGATCGAGCAGCTTTCAAGCCAGCTTGGTTTTGACGAGGAGAAGGCGGGAATGATCCGTCTGAGTGTCGAAGAGATGCTGACAGACCGTATCGACAATGCATTTGATGAGAACGGGATCATTCGTATGGAAGTCCTGCTCATGCCTGAGTGGATGCGCCTGCGCTTCACCGATACGGGAAGAAAGTATTCAATGGAAGCAGAGGACGCGTCCTTCAGTGCCAAGATCATTCTTGCGAACGTCGACGCTTACGCCTCCGGAGAAAATGAGAAGGGCGAGACGGTCTACAGCTTGGATTATGTATACAGTGAAGACTTTGATATCAAGGACTATCTGATGCGGTTTAAGGAAACGAAATGATGAGCAGATATTTTTCTGATAAGAAAGTGAACGTGGGGCGGCAGCCTGAACTCGACCTCATGAAGGCTCTGTGCATTGTCGGGATGATCGTGATGCATGTGATCCTGGATCTCGAGGCTGGCGCTCCGAGCGGCAATGAAGGACAGATGTTTACCGAACTGTTCGGGGCGGCGACCTTCATGATCTCTATGGGAATCGGAATGCGCTATACCAGGCATCAGTCTCCGATCTCGTACCTGCTGAGGGGATTCGGCCTTCTGACGATCGGTCAGTTCCTGAATATCTTGAGGAATGCTATCCCGAACCTGATCGGTTACTGGATCACGGGAAAACAGTTCTTCATCGCCAATGTGTTCCTTATTCTGCAGGCAGACATACTGACATTCGCAGGTCTGTCGTTTCTGCTGATGGCGATATTCAAAAAGTGCAGGTTTAAGGGCAGCGTTATCCTGGCAATCAGTGTGATTCTGAGTGTGATCTCGCTGGTTCTGTGGAAGACAGTTACTCCGCCTGCGAACTATCTGGCAAGCCAGTTCGCAGCATTCTTCGTCGTGACGAACGCTGAGTCTTATTTCCCGCTGTTCAACTACTTTATTTTCGTGGCGTTCGGATACTTCATAGGCGGATACTATCCGAGGATCAAGGATAAAAATGGGCTTGCTGACCTTATTATGGTCATCTGCTTCCCGCTTACCCTGCTCTACTACGTCCTGCGGTATGGCCTGAACCTGTTCCCGCTCCCTGAGGTCGGGACGAATATTCAGTACAGTCTGAAACCGACGCCGGACGCAATCATGACCTGTGTATTCACACTGGGACTGATCGCGTTCCTCTACAAAGTCACCAGGATTACAGGCGGTAAACTTCCGAAGTTTATCATGCATCTGTCGAAGCATATCAACAGTTATTACTGCCTGAGCTATCTGTTCATACTCCCGGTCCAGACAGTCCTCGTCGCAGTGAGGGGAGATCTGATCGAAGGACTCGGCTGGTTGATCCTGTACAGCCTGTTTGTCATCGCAGCCTGCTTTGTCCTGATCGAACTGAATGAGAGATACTGGCATATTCGTTTCGCCACACTCAGAGGCAAAAAGCTGTTGATCTTTACCGTCTGTGTGTGGGTACTGACCGTAGTGATCGCGGCGTATGCTTATCCTAAGATTGAAACATTCGCAAATATCTGGAACGATTATTTGCTGCCGTAACCTGATGAAGATAAACAGACCGGACGCCGGGCATGAATTAAGGAGGAAAATGAAATGACGATTCAGCAGACCAAAGATGGAGAGACTCTGACAATGGCCATTGAGGGGCGCATTGACACGCTGACTGCACCGGAACTTAAGACACAGATCGAAGGGGCGATCGACGGAGTCATGGATCTGATCCTGGACTTTTCCAAGGTCGACTATATTTCTTCCGCAGGCTTGCGCTCTCTCATGACTGCGCAGAACTGGATGGATGCAAGAGACGGATCCATGGTCATCCGCAATGCTTCCAAGAATATCCAGGGAATCTTCAAGGTCACTGGTCTTGACAGTTTCCTTGTACTGGAATGATTTCATGAAAAAACGCAGCAGACTGAAACATGGATTTGGCCTTGTCCGGCATTATGGCTGGAAAAAAGACCTGCTGGCGGTCGCGGCAGCTTTTTTGTGTTGCTTTCTTCTGTCACATCTGTCGGATTTGATGTCAGGAGCCAGGGGGGTCGGCGTATTTGACCTCTCTGCCGCAGTGATGCCATTTTTCGGTTTTATTCTCGGCATCTGGGGGATTCTCGGCTTCCTTCTGTATAACACCGTCAGCTTTATATCTTTTGCAGTCGGAAGCCCAGACCTTACTCTTGGTTTGCCTGTCTGGTATTATATTCTGTCTATTTTCAGTCTGGTTCTGTATTGTGCGCTGCCTTCTATACTGTGGTATATGTTCCCGCTGAAGGGAGAGGAGGAAGCCTCATATCCCAGGCTGGATACTTCCTCCCATGTAATCAAATATTACCTGATCAGTGTAATAACGATTATTGCCTATCTGCTGTTCAGTACGATAAGCAGCGGATTCCGTATAAAACTGGGACAGCTCGCCCTGCTGATGGCGACGTGGTTTACCCAGTATCTTGATACTGTACTGATCGTGGGTATACCGATGCTGATCTTATGGTCTGTCATCCGGAACAGAACGATTACCATCAATGAGAGAATGGTTCTTGCATTCCTGATCACAGGTGCTCTTGCGTCTGCAATTGCGGGGTATCTGATCTATCGCAATTCACTGCAGCTGGCTCCTGATCTGTTTCATGATTATGAAAAGGTATTACGTGGTGAAGCGGGAGTAGTGTGGTCCGATGACGGCATGAATGCGGTTGAACGGTATGATACCTTCTGGAACTCATTCAGTGTGGTAATAGCAGTGATGCTGAACGTGCTTCTGGCCGTGGAGGTCCTGTTCATGCGTTCCATAGAGAAGAAGGTGACCAGACCGATCGTTCATCTTTCAGAGGTTTTGACAGATTACGCGGACCAGGAAGAGGATGGTTTTAATCCGGATGAGGTAAGGGAGCAGTGTATGCCGTACCGCTATGGATACGGCGAGGTCAGCGACCTGACGAGGACATGTGTCGACATGGTCGGGGAGATCGATACCTATACGAAGAATCTCCAGACAGTCACTGCTGAAAAGGAGAGAATAGGAGCGGAACTTGATATTGCATCCCGGATACAGAACGATATGCTTCCCGGAATCTTTCCGCCTTTCCCGGACCGTACGGAGATCAACCTGTATGCCAGCATGACTCCTGCGAAGGAAGTCGGGGGAGACTTCTATGATTTTTATTTCGTAGATGAGAACCATCTGGCGCTTACGATCGCCGACGTTTCCGGCAAAGGAGTGCCCGCAGCACTGTTTATGGTCATTTCCAAGACACTGCTCCAGAACCAGACTCTTGCGGGCGGCTCGCCCAGAGAGGTGCTGACTCTGGTCAATCATCAGCTGTGCCAGAGCAATACGTCGATGATGTTCTGTACGGTATGGCTGGGCATACTTGATGTAACGACCGGAAAACTTGTCGCTGCAAACGCCGGCCATGAATATCCCGTGCTCCGCAGATGCGGCGGTTCGTTTGAGATGATGCATGAGAAGCATGACCCGCCGCTGGGACTCAAAGATGGCCTGAGGTTTCATGAATATGAACTTCAGCTTGCCCCGGGTGACTGCCTGTTCGAGTATACGGACGGCGTGACGGAAGCCACGGACGCATCGGAAGCTCTGTTTGGAGAAGAACGGCTGGAAGAGGCTCTGAATGTGTCAGGGGAAAATGATCCTGAGAAACTGATCAACTCCCTGTATGGCTCCATCAGTGAGTTTGTAAAAGACGCGCCGCAGTTTGACGATATTACTATGCTGTGCGTGAAGTACCTGGGGAAAGCTGAAGAGAGCGGGGAGACAAAGCAGGCCCGAATATCCGTGCCCGCAGACCTGGCCCATCTGGATGAGGTCATGGCATTTACAGAGCAGCAGCTGGAGAGCGCCGGCTGCGGACCGGACGATCAGTTTACGATAACGGTGGCGGTCGAAGAGATCTTTGTCAACATCGCCAATTATGCATATGACGGGAAAGAAGGAAATGCGGATATCTTATTTTCCTTCAATGAAGAAAACCGCATGGTGAAGATGGTCTTTACCGACAGTGGATTCCCGTTTGATCCGACAAGCCGGCCGCGTCCGAGACTCACGTCGACTCCCGGGAACAGACCTGTCGGAGGGCTGGGCATCCATATCGTGAAAAAGACTATGGACAAGGTAAAATACGATTACCTGGCGGGGAAAAATACGCTGACGATAGAGAAACATATTTAAATGAAAAACCGGCTTCGGAGATCCGAAGCCGGTTAATCGTTGACTGTTTTTGTTGACTGCCTCTGTGTCATGTTGTTGACCGCCTTTATTTATATCTGTTATGCGTATTTTTTTACCTTGCGGTCGTCTTCGCGAAGATCATGGAAGAACTGAATAAGATAACGTTCATCATCATGATTGCCGCAGAAGATCTCATACTCATCACCGTGATCCTTGCACAGTTCGCCGATTGCGATATAGCGGGAAAGAATGCTCTTCATATTGAATTCCTCAGTCTTGTCCGCCGAGCACAGGAATACTTCACCGTGGCACTTATCAATTGCTTTTACGAGGCTGTCAACATCTTTTGCGTTCTTTAGTAACATCATAATTATACACTTCCTTTCTGTACGATTGGAACAAATGCTTTGTTCTCGGTACACCCCTATTATAACTGGAATCCTTGCGCTTTCATCATGCTGAAGGTATAATAATCATCAGATTGATTGTGCTGACAGCACAAAGGAGGACCGCGATGGACCTGCAGATTTTTTTCGATGACTTCCTGCATTCAGAGGGGTTTCATCTCCTCACGCAGGACCTGTATGAACTGTTTGACTGCCCTGTCATGATCATTGATATTGCGTTCCATGTGATCTCGTGGTACGACGGGGGAGACTTCCAGGACAAACCATTTCAGGGGACAGTCGAGAGCGGCGAGCTGTCTTATGAGGTGGGATCAGTCCTGCTGGGAGAGAACGCTTCCGATGCGCATGACGGACAGTATATAGACATCCCGAACAGCCCGTACCGGCGGCGGTTTTCCGCACTCTATGCCGGAGACGTCCATGTGGGTTATCTGATCATTGTTGATATCCACCGGCAGCTCGAACAGACAGAACCGCTCATTTTCACAAGGATCGAGGCAGCCCTGGCAAAGCAGCTCATGACCCGTCTGAGCAGGGACAGCCAGCTGAAGAATTCCGATGAGGCAGTGCTGCTGCACCTGCTGGAAGGAAGGTTTACCGATGAGAACATGTTCCGCCTGCAGGCAGAGTCAGCAGGGCTTGCTTCATTTTCGCCGGCACGTATCGCCCTTCTGAACCTTGAAATGTACAAGACCATGAGGCATGCGGAGAACAGGCTGCGCAACGCGATCGCCCGGCTGTTTCCGAACAGCCGTGTACTGATCTTCAACGGAACGCTTGTTTTGTTTTTTCGAAAGGAGCCTGCGCGGGATAAAGCGGAGGAGTTCTGCAGGAAAAATAACCTGCGGATGGTGATCTCGCCGCGTGTGCACAACCTGTTCCACCTGCCCCAGGCGTATATGTCGCTGTCGGAGATAATGGAGTTTCTGGTACCGCACATCCCCGGCCCGTTCGCTCTCTACGCAGAGCCTTATTACGGCCTGATGATGTTCAGGCACCTGTCATCCAGAAGGGATCTGATCCTGCCGGCAGTCCGCGCGATGGGAAGGCATGACCGGCACGAGAACAGCCTGTACTGTCTCACGCTGTACACATATCTGTGCTGCCACCATTCCCTGCAGGAAACCTGTCAGCAGATGTATACGCACAGGAACACCATCCTCTATCGGATCCGGAAGATGAAAGAAGAGTACGGGATACCACTTGAAGACCCTGCGCAGCATGCCGCGCTGCTGATGTCATGCGCACTGATGCTCCTTGACCAGAGCCCGGATACACTGCTGCCGGGAACGTGAGAGGGGCGGGTGTGAGAACTGCCTGGCAGAAGGCTCTGAAAGTGCCGCTTCTGCCCAATATTTCACGTCCTGAAACAGCTGGTCGTCTGAGATTATAAACAGTAACAAAACAGCAGGAAAAAGACGGAATAAAAGTCGGAATACTGCTGGTTGATAATTGGAAATGGTATATAATGGAAACAGTTATAGTAAACGACATTAATATATTTACTATGACACAAATACCATACTGATCCGGATATATTCCTTGTTCAAGTTCAGGCAATTATGTCGTCTTCCGATCAGGCATAGCAGTTATTCCGTGTTTACAATTATGAGACAACGATTGATTCCATCCGAGCTCCCCTTGCATTGAATCCTGCGCCAGAAGGGAAGAAGTAAGCTATTGTGCTTGATAACGCGTCTTGGCACAAGAAAACAATTCGCCTGGTGGAAACGGAAATGCTTCCGGAGTATTCGGATACCCGTGAGAGTGTTACCGCTGAAAAACTACCGCCTTGTTCACCGGATTTCAATCCGGTTGAGCAGGTCTGGCGAATCACACGGACGGAAACATTCATGTGATTTACCTAAAATAATTGAAGGAGATTTTCATGACAGGTAAACATGCATACTTGATAATGGCACATCACAGATTTGATGTGCTAAAGATGCTTTTGACAGACTTAGATTATAAAGACAATGATATTTATTTGCATATTGATAAAAAAACAAAAAATGCACCTATAGAAGACCTGAAAAAATGCGTTAACGTATCCAGACTGGTTTTTATAGACAGGATCCCGGTATATTGGGGACACTCATCACAAACACAGTGCGTCTTAAATCTTTTAAAAGCAGCTACTGACTCTTTTAAGTATGATTACTATCACCTGTTGGTCGGCGTGGAGTTTCCATTGATGACACAGGATAAGATTCATCAGTTTTTCAAGGAAAACAATGGAAAAGAGTTCATTGGGTATGTTAAGAGTCAAGGATATGAAAATCGAATACAATATTATTATTTTTGGTGGAAATATTATCGGGGAGGTAACTCTCTTTACAAAAAAACACTTTTTTACATCGGACGACAATTGCTGAAGCTGCAAAAAGTTATTGGTGTTAACAGATTAACGCATGAAAATAACTACTATAAAAAAGGATATGCTAACTGGAGCATTACAGACGCATTAGCAAGATATATTGTCAAAAATGAAACAAAAATCAGACATGCATGCAGATTTACCTTTTTGGCAGATGAGGTCTTTTTCCATACGCTTGTATATCACTCGCCTTTTAAAAATAATATATATGATTTAGATGATGAGTATCATTCTGTAATGAGACTAACGACTTGGACTGATCCGCGAAATCAATTCCATTATGAAGACATTCCTATGTTGTTGAAATCAGGAAGGCTGTTTGCCAGGAAATTTGATGATGAAACAGCAACGGAAACCATTGCCAAAATAATAGAATTGAGATAAAAGGCAGCCTCGAATCCTGAAAAGCAACTGTCAGAAGCACAAGGAGGGTTACTATGAAGTCATTTAGATCTGTTCTGAAAAGATTCCTGTTTGTACTTACACTCTGTGTACTCATGTCTTCCGGTACGGCATACGCCGCAAGGACGAAGCTTGTGCCGATGAAGAAACTGCAAAGATATACTTATTTCCGGAAATATATGTCCAAGAAGCAGCTCAAGAAAGCCTATAACAAGGCGAAGCCTATCGTGAAGCCTCTGCTTGGAAAGTCAAAAGCAGATCAGCTGGTCGGAGTCGCGGTTGGCCTGAGACAGCTGGTCGACTCGGGAAAAGTCGGCTACACGATGAAGAAGAAGCATTACAACGATCCTTACGGCTACCTGGTCAAGGGGTATGCTTCCTGCGCAGGCTGTACGAGGACGGTCGGCCTGTGCCTGAACATGCTGGGAATCAAGTATTCGCATGTGCATGAGAATAAATACTGTCACCAGTGGGCCCGGGTGAAAATGGGCAAGACTTACTGGATCTGTGATCCGTACGGGTTGTACTGTGGTCCGGAGCCGGGCAAGAAGAAACATCCATATTTGAGATGAGTCTGCGTTTTTCCTGATAATTGCGGAAATCATGTGATGGATAATTATGCCGCACAATGTATATAATAATCAAGTAGCCGGGATCCCGTTGGATTTCATTATTGGTCATGAGAAATATGGATAAAGTGAATGTTCTGCTGGTGACTGGTCTTGTGACGATTGAGCATCAGTCCAGGATCATGAAAGAGAAACTGCGCGACCTGCTGGAAGCAACCGGCCGGTTTGAGGTGACGATCGTTGAAGAATTCCGCAACATCACGCCCAAGTTCCTGGAACCTTACGATGTGCTGTTCATCAATTATGACGGCAAGCTTCTTCCGACACAGCCGGCCAGACGGTTTGGAGAACAGACCGAACAGGCGGTGTTTGACTTCGTCGCGAAGGGGAAGGGAATCGTATTCTATCACTCCAGTATCTGGGTGGATCCGCACTGGCCGGATGAGTGGCGCAAACTGCTGGGCGGCTACTGTGCCATGGATCAGGGATGCAGGCGGTGCCCGAAGGACGATCATTTTGTAGAAGTGATGGATCCGGATGATCCGATCACCGAGGGTATCGACGCGAAGTGGATGAATGTGTTTGATGATCTGTTCACGCAGGTGATCGTACACCCTGAGGCCCGGATGCATGTTCTGTGCTCTGTATTTGATGATGTCGAGAACTACAAAGTACCAGGATTCCCTCCGAAGCATCATCCGGTCGATATTCCGGACGGTGACCTGACAAAGATGGCGGGTGTGAATCAGTATACCCCGGTAATCTGGAAAAACCTCTACGGAAAGGGAAGAGTCTTTGTGACATCCATCGGACACTGGGAAGCTCTGGACCGTTTCAACTTTATCACAATGTTGGTAAGGGGAACGGAATGGGCGGCTACCGGCAAGGTGACACTGGGCAGACCTGACAGGAGCGGCGATAACCGGCTGAAACTGTTCCCGTACTATTGATATTCATTGATAGGTTTTTATTTTCGTCCAATCGAAATTGATTCGTTTTGACTGATCGGGCAGGATCGGCGTTTTTCGCGCCATCCTGCCCATACTTATCGTAAGAGCAGAACCAAAATCCCCGCAAAACAATAAAAGAATTCTTTCAAAAAGCTGCAGGTAAAAATATAATATAATGTATCTGATTTCATAGAGGATCAGCGGTTAGGGAGCAAAGACCGATGAAAGACCTGCTACTGCTCATATATCCTGCCCTGCTGTTTCTGCTCATTTTCCGGAGAGCACGACTTCCGGAGAAAGGCGGCGGAAACGCTGGTTTTCTGTGCCTTGAACAGACTAAGATGATCCAGGCGGCAGCCTGCGTAGGAATAATCCTCCATCACATGACGCAGGAGATCTCATTTTATGGAGAAAACTACCGGGGACCTGTCACGATATTCAGCTTCATGGGAATTCTGTTTACGTCTCTGTTCTTCTTTTTCTCTGGATATGGCCTTATTACAAGTATTTATACCAGAGAGGATTACCTCAGGAAGTTTCTGTATACCAGGCTTCCCACGGTCCTTATTCCTTTCTGGGTGATCAATGCCCTGGGCGTGCTGCTCAATACGCAGGTTTACGGCATACACTGGGATACGGCCGGGATCTGGGAGCGCATCCTGGGGATCACACTGATCAACAGCAACGGCTGGTTCATCATCGAGATCGTCATACTGTATCTCATTTTCTATAGCCTGTTCAGACTGATCAGAAACCGGGATATTGCGTTGGCTTTGTTGTGTGCCGCCACATTCGCACTCATAGTGTACAGTTTCCATCAGGGACATGACCTTCCGGGAGCAAAGGTCCACTGGTTCAGGGGAGAGTGGTGGTACAATTCCACACCAATGTTTATACTTGGACTTCTGTTCGCACGGTTCAGGGAAAAGATCACCGGTTTCTTCGGGAAGCATTACAAGGTTCTGATCAGGCTGTTCGCAGTGCTGATGGTGGTGACATTTTTCATCTCTATCTACTTTGTGCTGTGTTGGGGGTACTACCGGGAAGACAGCCTGGCACGATACAGCAGCACAGTCACGCTCATTTCCCAGATAACAGCCTGCCTCACGTTTACAGTGTTTGTGCTGCTTATCCACATGAAAGTTGCGATCGGCAACCGGGCGTTAAAGTACATGAGTGCACTCAGCCGGGAACTGTTTCTGATCCATGGATATTTTGTCAGCCGTATATTCACTTACGTGAGGATGAACAATATCCTTCGCTACGCAGCCGTCCTTGCTTGCAGCATAGCATGCAGCGCGGTGGTATCACCGTGCGTCAGGTGGCTCATACGGCAGACTGTCCGGGTGCTGTCAAGGATCGCGGAGCATCTGTCGGCTTTCCTGAGACGGGCCGGAGGGGCCGTGGCAGATGCTGCGGAAAGTTTTGAAGCGGCAACAGGGATACCGCTGCATCTCCCGTCACGAGACAGCCGGTCAGACGGGCAGGAATGGGAGAAAGGAAAGGACGGAAAGAAAGCGAAGAGACTTTCGGGGAAGAGCATCGCCGCAGGGGCGGCCGTCTGCCTGGCTGCTCTGGCTTGTTTCGCCTTGATCCGCAGCCTGAACACGGGAAGAGAATACCGAAGCGAATACCAGGCATTGCAGGCCGCGGAAGTCGGAGACGAAGTCCTGTGGGGACATTTCGAAATGGACACGTCAAAGATGGGAAAAGAGCATGTGCCCTGGATCGTAGTTGACAAAGATGACGAAAGCGTGCTGCTGCTGAGCAGATACGGGATCGCCGGGAACAGCTACCACAGGAAACACGAAGAAGTGACATGGGAAGACAGCGATCTTCGCAAAGTGCTGAACTCAGAAGAATACACCGGCATCTTCAGCAGGCAGGAGAAGGAACAGATGCTGGAGACAGACGGAGATCTCGTGACACTGCTTACGGCAGAGCAGGCGCTTGAGTACTTCCCGACCGATGAAGACCGCACCATGAGTATAACCGAAGCGGCAAAAAAGCAGGGAGTCAACGTGGATCGCCTGAGCCATGAAGTAGTCTGGTTCGATCAGAATTACAGCTACTCCTGGTGGTGGCTGAGGGGTGCGGCCGGCGAGAAAGCGATAACCGCGCCGATCATAGACCTGGAAGGCAGGCTGTGCCCTGCACTGAGACCCGTCAACAAACCATCAGGTGCGATCCGCCCCGCCATCCGGGTGAGGGTTTGAACAAGTGCCTGTCACTCGTGCAATATAATCTGATATTCATTGAGGAGTTTTGAGGAGTTGTAAGTATTATGAAAAAAGGACTGGTTTTGGAAGGCGGAGCGATGCGGGGGATGTTTACCTGCGGTATTCTCGATGTCTTCATGGAGCAGAATATGGAATTTGACGGTGCTGCCGGGATCTCAGCCGGAGCAGTGTTCGGATGCAACTTTAAGTCCCGTCAGATTGGCAGGCCGCTGCGCTACAACAAGAAATACTGTTCGGATCCCAGGTACTGCAGTATCCGTTCTCTGGTGAAAACGGGAGACCTGTATGGTGTTGAATTCTGCTATCACGAACTTCCGGATAAACTGGATATATTTGACAGAGAAACTTTCAGTAAGAATCCGTTGGAATTCTATATCGGAGCTACAGATGTAACGACTGGAAAACCGATATTCCACCGCTGCTCGGATGGGGGAGAGACGGATATCGAATGGATGAGAGCATCCTCCTCTATGCCGGTTGTTTCCAGACCGGTACAGATCGGGAAGTATACACTTCTTGACGGAGGGATAGCAGATCCCATTCCTTATCTGTATATGGAATCAAAGGGCTATGACAGAAATGTACTTATCCTGACCCAGCCTGAGGGATACAGAAAGAAACCAACCTCTCCGCTTATGCTGGCAATGCTGCGCAAATATCCGGCGATTGCTCAGGCGATGGCAAGGCGGCACACTGTGTATAACAGACAGCTTGACCAGATCAAAGACAGAGAAATTGCAGGACAGTCATTTGTCATCCGGCCGCCGGAAGATCTGAAGATCGGCCATACTGAGAAGGATCCGGAAGAACTGGAGAGAGTCTACCAGATTGGCCGGCATACTGCTGAGGAACAGATATCCCGGGTGCGGGAATTCCTGGAAGCGGACAAGTGATGGCTTGAAGGAAGGTATGCACAAGTGCCTGTCACTCGTGCAATATGGAGGCGTTGTTTTGATCGTACGAATCGCTGACGATTTTGACCTGGATATGATTGCTGGCAGCGGGCAGTGCTTCAGGTGGGAGAAGAAGGACCGGCTGGTATACCGGATCATTGCGGGCGACAGGTGTCTGTATCTCTCAGCCGTGGACAATGACGGAGACAGCGCTTCGGAGTGCTTTGAACTGGACTGTACCCTGGAAGAATTCGACGGGTTCTGGCGGGAGTATTTTGACCTTGATGAGAACTATGCCGCGATCCGGGGGCGGATCGATCCGAAGGGAGATCCTTTCTTGTTCCGGGCAGCGGAGCATGAGAAGGGGATTCGGATTCTTCGTCAGGACCCATGGGAGATGCTGGTCTCGTTTATCATCTCCCAGAACAAGAATATTCCTGCGATCCGCCGGTCAATTGAACTTCTGGCCGAAGCCTGCGGAGAGCAGAAACACGATCAGAGAGGTGAACTGTTCTATGCATTTCCAACGCCTGAGGCGCTGGCTGAGCTTGGTGAGGACGAACTGAGAGGATGCAGCCTGGGGTACCGGTGCAGATATGTGCATGCAGCAGCTGACGCGGTGCTGAATGGCGTGATCGATCTGGATTCTTTGAAAGAGGCGAATGAGGAGCATACGATTCGCTCTTTGTGCGGGCTGTTCGGCGTGGGAGTGAAGGTTGCTAATTGTGTCTCTCTGTTCGGACTGCATCACATAGATGCGTTTCCTGTCGATGTGTGGGTGAAGCGGATCCTTGCAAATGAGTATCCCGATGGTTATCCCTATGAGCGCTATCGTCCGTACAATGGGGTGTACCAGCAATATATGTTTGCCTATTACAGGAATCTGAGTGGCGGAGTGAATGACAGAGCAAAGGATATGGGAGCGGAAACAGCCCCTGCAAAGGTGTGAGGATGTGCTGCAGATATTATGTGGATGAACTTGCTGAGAGAGAAGCTCTGGAGCTTGCGGATGTGATCGATTCAAGTCTGACCGTCCGTGTGCAGGTCTCTGAAGGCAGTGGTTCCGTAGATCGGCATCCTTCTGACATGGCGGATGTCCTCTACGGACTTGACCGGAAACTGCATGCAGGGCAGATGCGCTGGGGATTCCCGGCAGTGAAGTCCGGCGGCCTGATGATCAATGCCCGGTGTGAGAGTGCCCTGCAGAAGCCGATGTTTTCTGAGAGTGTAATGCGAAGAAGATGCGTCATCCCGGCAGCTGGTTTCTATGAGTGGGACAGGGACAAGAACAAGGTTACCTTCTTCAAGCCGCAGGAAGCGTGTATCTATCTTGCGGGGTTCTATAACCTGTTTGACGGAGAGCAGAGATTCATTATCCTGACCACAGAGGCGAATGAGAGCATGAGTCCTGTTCACGACAGGATGCCCCTGATCCTTCCGGCCAGTGAGGTCGGAGACTGGATCCATGAGCCGGACAAAACGAAGGAATACCTTGCCTGGAACTCACCGCTGCTTTCGAGAACACAGGAATATGAGCAGCTGAGGCTGCCTTTGTAATTGCACAAGTGGCTTATTGAACAAGTGACAGGCACCTGTTCAAAATTGCACGAGTGACAGGCACTTGTTCAACAGGCACCTGTTCACAAGAAGGCTCCTGTTCAGATTGGAGGTGACTTTTATGGGACTGCTTGCTGGTTATATGGTGCCTCATCCGCCGATCGCGGTTCATGAGATCGGGCGGGGCGAGGAGAGAAAGATTCAGAAGACGCTGGATGCGTTTGAGGAGGTTGCGGATGATATCGCGAGGCTGAAACCGGAGACGATCGTCCTGACATCGCCTCATTCGGTGATGTACCGCGACTATTTTCACATCTCCCCAGGAGTCGGAGCACGCGGGGACTTCAGACGTTTTGGCGCAGGGAGAGTGCAGTTTTCTGTGCGCTATGACCGTGAACTTGCGGATGCGATCACTTCGGCTGCTGACGAAGCAGGCTTTCCCGCCGGGACTATGGGGGAGAGGGACCCGGAACTGGATCATGGAACCATGGTGCCGCTTTACTTCATTAACCAGAAGTACACGGATTACCGCCTGGTCAGGATCGGGCTGTCCGGCCTGTCCCTTGCAAGCCATCGTGTGTTTGGGGGAATGATCCGTGCTGAGGCTGACCGGCTTGGCCGCAGGTGGGTCTTCATAGGAAGCGGTGACCTGAGCCACTGCCAGAAGCAGGACGGGCCATATGGATATCGCCAGGAAGGTCCCGAGTATGACGAGAAGATCATGGATGTCATGGGAAGAGGCGACTTCGGGGCGCTGACCGGATTCGATGAGCAGCTGCTTGACGACAGCATGGAATGCGGACACAGGTCGTTTACGATTATGGGTGGAGCGTTTGATGGGATGAAAGTGGAAAGCAGGATGCTGTCTCACGAAGCTACATTCGGTGTTGGATACGGTATCTGTATCTACCACCCACTGTCAGAGGAGGTGCAGTGATGGATCAGTATGTTCAGCTTGCGAGAAATACAATAGACCACTATATCCGTAAGGGACAGATCTACCGTCCTTCAGCAGATGAACTGACAGAGGAAATGAATACTGCCAGGGCTGGAGCGTTTGTGTCGATCCATGAGCATGGAGAACTTCGAGGGTGCATCGGAACGATTGAACCTGTCAGGCGGAATCTCGCGGAAGAGATCATCTCCAACGCAATTTCTGCTTCTACCAGAGATCCCAGATTTGAGCCGATCAGTGAAGAGGAACTGGATCAGCTGGAGATCAATGTGGACGTGCTCACACCTCCGGAACCCATCTTGTCGGAGGCGGAGCTTGACGTGAAGAGATACGGAGTGATCGTGGAGAAGGGGTACCGGAGAGGGCTGCTTCTTCCGGATCTTGAAGGCGTGGACAGTGTGGAATACCAGGTCTGCATCGCGAAGAGAAAGGCCGGGATCGGCGAAAATGAACAGGGCGTGCGTCTGTACCGGTTTGAGGTGATCCGCCATGTGTAGCGAAGAGGTGTGCAGGGATTCTGGCATCACGGGCAGTGAAGTGACGGACCGGAACCATGAGGCTGTAGATTGCAGAGTCGCTGTATGTCCCGTATGCCCGCATCACTGCCGCATCCCGGAAGGCTCTTTCGGAAGATGCCGTGCCAGAAAGAATGAAGGCGGCAAAGTCATCTGCGCAAATTACGGAAAACTGACTTCCATAGCACTGGACCCGATCGAGAAAAAGCCGCTGGCCTGCTTTCATCCCGGAAGCATGATTCTGTCGGTGGGCAGTTACGGATGCAATCTGTCCTGCCCATTCTGCCAGAATTATGAGATCGCTGCGGCAGGAGAGTCCGACTTCCGGAGGCTGTATGAAGTATCCCCGAAGGAACTGTGCTCCCTTGCAAAAAGAGAAACTGCCAGAGGCAATATAGGAGTGGCCTTCACTTACAATGAAGCCCTTGCAGGGTATGAGTATGTCAGAGACAGCGCACGCCTTGTACATGAGGCGGGGATGCTGAATGTGCTGGTGACCAACGGGACGGCGGAACTTCCCGTGCTGGAAGAACTGCTTCCTTATATCGATGCCATGAACATAGACCTCAAAGGCTTCAGGCCAGAGATCTACAGGCAGCTTGGCGGAGATCTGGAAACCGTCAAAGCATTTATAACCAGAGCTGCGCAGGACTGCCATGTGGAACTGACTTCGCTGATCGTCCCCGGAATGAATGACGATCCAGCAGATATGGAGAAAGAGGCGGAGTGGATCGCGCAGATCGATCCCCGGATGCCGCTTCACATTACAAGATACTTCCCCCGCTACAAGATGCATGAAAGACCGACCGACATCCCGGTGCTCAGGCAACTTATGAAGATCGCGGAAAAGAGACTTTGGAGAGTCCGGCTGGGAAATGTGTAATATCGACACATCGCTATGCGTCGATATGTACTAAAACGGTATAATTCATAATGCAGGTCAACAAAAAATGAACAGTGAAGGACGTGGCATGAAAGAAACAAACGGGAGATTTTCGATCCGTCTGGCTCGGGAATATGACATTCCTGCAGTAGCTGCAATCTATGACAGAGTTTTGCGGGAGGAAGAGCAGGGACGCTACACGATCGGCTGGATCAGGGGTATCTATCCTACGGAAGAGACTGCCGGAACAGCCATAGCAGCAGGAGAACTGTTTGTACTGGAGACGGAGGGAAAGGTCATAGCTTCAGCCCGTATCAATCACGAACAGATGCCTGCTTATGCCAGGGTGTCCTGGTCGGTTGACGCTGCACAGGATCAGGTCATGGTCATGCATACGCTGACGGTGGATCCGGAAATGAACGGCTGCGGTGCCGGAAAAAGATTCCTGCAGTTTTATGAGGAATATGCTCTGGAGCATGGCTCTCCTGTCCTTCGCATCGACACGAATGAACGAAATCTGAATGCACGAAGGATGTATGCCGCAGCAGGTTATGAAGAGAAGGGAATCATTCCCTGCGAATTCAACGGCATCCCGGATGTCGGGCTGGTGTGTATGGAGAAGGTGCTCCTCCCCTGAGGTTGTACTCGATAATTGGATGTGGTAAAATCTGCACATCAATTCAATTTAATAGTGCAGAAGGTGCCGGAGGTATGTGTCCTGCATATGCTCCGGTGAAAAGGGAAACAGGTGAGAATCCTGTACGAACTCGTCACTGTATTCAGGGGAATCTGAGGCCGGATAAGCCACTGGGAAACCGGGAAGGCGGCCGAAGGTTATGATCCGTAAGCCAGGAGACCTGCCTTCTGCCGGTACAGGGAACTGTCTTCAAAAACAAGACAGATACCGGGCCACGAGAAACTGGTCGTACGTACAGCAGGGACTTCATTCAGAAGCGCCTGTCTAATTCATTTCGACTTTTTCTTGCCGGACTCCGGTTTTCCCACAGTAATTGGCGTACACTGCCAAGGCAGTTCGCAGAGGACCTTATAGTATTTCAGACCGGAGAAGAGAGGAGACTAAGCGAAAATGAAAAAGTTCAAAGTGGTTATGTGTGCAATGGCGCTGCTGTGCGCGATGCTGGCAACAGGATTTTCCAGTGAAGACGGGAAGGGTGCCATCCTGGTCGTTTCATTTGGAACCAGCTACAACGAGAGCAGAGATCTGACAATCGGCGCAATTGAAAATGCAATCCAGGAGAAATACCCGGACTATGAGGTTCGCCGTGCATTTACATCCCAGATCATTATTGACAAGCTGAAAGAACGTGACGGTCTTGAGATCGACAATGTTACAGAGGCACTGGACCGCGCTGTTGCGGACGGGATCACCGAGCTGGTCGTTCAGCCGACCCACCTGATGCACGGATTTGAGTATACAGACCTGCAGGATGAACTGGAAAAATACACGGACAAGTTCGACAAGGTCGTGATGGGCGAGCCACTGCTGAATTCGGATGATGACTTCAGCCGTGTAGCGGATATACTGGCAGAGGATACTGCGGATTACATCGATGGAAAAACGGCAGTCGTATTCATGGGACACGGTACGGAAGCAGATTCCAATGAGATCTATGCACAGATGCAGGGCGTCTTCGATGAGAAAGAACTTGCTGATTATTATGTCGGCACTGTGGAAGCTGAGCCGTCACTGGATGATGTCATTGCCGCAATCGATGGCAAAGGCTATTCCCGTGTCGTTCTCGAGCCGCTTATGGTTGTCGCGGGTGATCATGCCAACAATGATATGGCCGGTGATGAAGACGATTCCTGGAAGACGATCCTGACAAATGAAGGATATGAAGTGGAGTGCATCCTTGAGGGACTCGGCCAGAAGGAAGGAGTCCAGGAGATCTACGCAGAACATGTACAGGATGCGATCGATTCGATCGGATAAGGGAGGAAACATGGGCAGACAGAGGAATATTCTGCTTGCTGTTATCTCTGCTGCTGCGGGTATCGGCGTGCTGTGCGCGCCGGTATCCTTTTCATATATCCCATCTCAGGTATATGCGGCGCAGTCAGAACAGACAGCACAGACCGAACTGGCAGAGCAGGCAGAGCCTGCAGATCAGACAGGGTCTGCAGAGCAGGCACAGCAGACGGAGGCGGATCTGTCATCGCTGGTTGCGTCTGATGATGAGCGGGCGGCTCAGACACTGGTCGGCCCGGAAGGATGCTACGCCAAATATGCGGATGAGATCGAAGAAGGAGTCTATGAGATCGAAGCTGACAGCAGTTCTTCGATGTTCAGGATCGTCAAAGCTGAGCTGACTGTGAAAGATGGAGATATGTCCGCCGTCATCACGCTGAGCGGCAAGGGATATCTGAGGCTCTTCATGGGAACCGGAATGGAGGCTGTCAAAGCAGACCCTTCGTCCTATGCAGAGTTTCAGGAAGATGCTGAAGGAGCCTATACTTATGAGATTCCGGTGGAAGCGCTGGACAAGACTCTGGAATGCACCGGCTTCAGCAAGCGCAAGGAGAAATGGTATGACCACCAGATCTGTTTCATGACGTCTTCACTCCCTGAAGGTGCTGTGAAGGATCCGATCGAAGACGGGGAGTACAGCTGCGACGTAACGCTCACCGGAGGGACCGGGAAGGCTTCCGTTGAGAGCCCGGCAAAACTTACTGTGGAAGATGATCTGGTATTTGCATCCATTATCTGGAGCAGTCCGAACTACGACTATATGAAGGTCGGAGGACGTCAGTATCTTCCTGTAAATGAGAGCGGCAATTCTGAATTCTCTATCCCGGTCAACTGCTTTGACGAGGAGATGGCGGTCATTGCGGATACGACAGCGATGAGCGAACCGCATGAAATCGTATATACCCTGAACTTCAGGAAAGACAGTATGAAGCCTCTGGGGGAGAATGCAGGAGCTGGGGAAGAGACCGAGACTGAGGATGCTGCATCTTTGACAAAGGCTGAAGAAGCCAGTGTGCAAACTGATGAAGGAACTGCCGAAGCAGAGGCAGCTCCGGCTGATTCCGCTTACTTCCTGCCTCAGGAATGTGAAGTTCCGGATGGACTCGTATTCCAGGAGAGGCTTGAGACGGAATATGCCCGCTGTTTTTCAATTGACCGCTGTGAAGGTGATCTTCTCCTGATCACACTGCCGGAAGATAAGAAGATTCTGGTGGTGCCGGAAGGAAGTGAAGTGCCTGATGGACTTCCGGAGGGTATCATCGTATTTCAGCAGCCGGCAGACAATATCTATCTTGTTGCCAGTGCCGCTGCCGATATGGTGGATGCAATCGGAGGTGTGGACGCGGTAGGGTACTGCGGACTGGAGGCGGATGACTGGTATGTTGAAGGGATGAAGGACGCCGTAGAGAACGGCAGTGTCCTGTATGCCGGCAAATACAGTGCACCGGACTATGAGCTTCTGACTGCAGGCGGCTGCCGTCTTGCGATAGAAAACACGATGATAGCTCATACGCCCGAGGTTATGGAGAAACTTCAGGAGCTGGGCATTCCGGTTGCGATCGACTATTCCAGTTATGAACCCAGTCCCCTTGGACGGATGGAATGGGTGAAATTCTATGGAGCTCTGACCGGCCACATGGAAGAGGCGCAGAGCGTGTTCGATGAGCAGAAGGCACAGGCAGCCGGACTGGAAGAAACCGGCAGAACCGTTGCATTTTTCTATATCCGGGATGACGGGGCTGTGGTCGTGCGCAGAAGTGATGACTATGTGCCGGAGATGATACGCATGGCAGGCGGCGAGTATGTTCCGAATGATGAGGAAGGTGATTATCATCTGGGGACGGCTCCGATGCAGATGGAAGCGTTCTATGCAGCTGCCAGGGATGCAGATTATATTGTATATAACGGAACGACTTCAGGAGAGATTCACAGCATAAAAGAACTGCTGGCCAGAAGCAGTCTCATGGAAGAATTTGCGGCGGTGCAGCAGGGGCATGTCTATGCAGCCGACCGGAACATGTACCAGAAGACCATGTCTCTGGGAAGTGTGGTCGCGGACCTGCATCGCATGATGACAGATGCGCCGGATGAGGAACTGCAATATCTGGAGCATCTATCGTAAAACAATAAGGATCAACTATGAGTGAGAGCCGGATTCCCTCACAATCAAATAGACGGTGGGCTGCGGCTCTTTTATGTCTGGCACTTCTGTGCCCGGCGCTTATTTTCCTGAGCATCTGCATCGGCAGCACAGGGATAACACCGGGAGATGTCATTTCCATACTGACAGGACATGGCGGAAATGAAGCCGCGGTCAGTATCATCATGCGGATCCGATTCCCCAGAGCTGTCTCGGCAATGGTGCTCGGGGGAGCGCTCGGTCTGTCCGGATACCTGCTGCAGACCTTCTTCCGCAACCCGATCGCGGGTCCGTTTGTACTGGGGATCTCTTCCGGAGCGAAACTGTGCGTGGCAATCCTGCTGATCCTCTTCGCGATGAGAGCGGGGATTCCGGGAAGCATCTCCTTGATCAGCGCAGCCTTCTTCGGAGCACTTCTGTCCATGGGATTCGTACTGCTCCTTTCCACCCGGATGAGAGGAAAGCCGACACTGATCGTTGCCGGCATCATGATCGGATATATCTGCTCGGCAGCGACCGATTTCATCGTAACCTTTGCAGATGACGCGCAGATCGTAAGCCTGCACAACTGGTCGAAGGGAAGCTTCTCCGGGATGGACTGGGGGGACGTGAGAGTGATGTCCCTGCTGACTCTGCTCTGTTTTGCAGGAATCCTTCTGCTGGCAAAGCCGATATCTGCCTATCGCCTGGGCGAGGAATACGCCCGCAGTCTTGGCGTAAATGTTCACACTCTGCAGGTGCTTCTGGTCCTGTATTCCAGTCTGCTGGCCGCATGTGTAACAGCATATGCCGGGCCGGTTTCATTTGTCGGAATCGCGGTCCCGCAGCTGATCCGCGCCCTGCTGCGAACGGAGCGTCCCCAGCTGCTGATCCCGGCCTGTTTCCTGGGCGGAGGTATCTTCTGCCTGGTCAGTGACCTGGTCGCCCGCAGTCTCTTCTCGCCTGCGGAGCTTTCAATCAGCTCGGTGACAGCGGTGTTCGGAGCACCGGTGGTCATTGTCATCCTGCTGAGAAGAAAGGGGGCGGTATGATGGCTGCGAAGGGATACCGGATGGAGAACCTGAGCGTGGGATATGGCTCCCGTGTTGTCGTTTCCGGCATCACGGCGCAGGTTCTGCCGGGAGAAATCCTGGTCCTGCTTGGGGAAAATGGAGCCGGCAAGTCTACGCTGCTTAAGACGGCGGCCGGACTGCTGGAACCTATAGGCGGAGACCTATGGCTGAATGAAGTCAGGCTGTCGGAAATGAACGCTGCGCAGAGGGCTGTTAAAATGAGTGTCCTGCTTTCAGAGCGTTCGGACGCAGGGCAGATGACCTGCCGCGAGATTGTAGAGATGGGGCGGTATCCGTACACAGGCCGTTTCGGGATCCTTGGAGAGAAGGACCACGAGATCGTTGACAGGGCTATGGCAGCTACCGACACTTCTGATCTGTCCGGTACAGATTATGGAAAGATCAGTGACGGGCAGAGACAGAGGGTAAGACTGGCACGCAGTATTGCACAGGAACCGGAGGTGCTGCTTCTGGATGAACCGACAGTCTATCTGGACATCCGGTACCAGGCTCAGTTTATGAGGCTGCTGCGGACATTGTGCCGGGAAAGAGAGATGGCCGCTATCGTATCCATGCATGAGGTGGGGATGGCACTTGCGTCAGCAGACCGTCTCCTGTGCCTGAAAGACGGTTCTGTATATGCTTCCGGAACTGCGCAGGAACTGGCTGAGTCAGGCTGCCTTCCGGGACTGTACGGAGTGGAGATGGAGACACTGGATCCGGAATACGGTCCCGAACTGGCTGATTACCTGCGGCAGAGTTTCGGGATCGGCAGACAGTGATTACCTGCGGCAGAGCTTCTGAATCGACAGACAGGCGGAGAAAAGATGAGCGATTTCATTTACAGAAACGGAAAAAAACTCCGGTGCGGATATACTACGGGAAGCTGCGCGGCTGCGGCGGCCAAGTGTGCCTCACAGATCCTTCTTGGGTTAAATGAAGACGCCTCGGTCTGTATCCGGACGCCGGGCGGGAAGACGCTTGAACTCCCGGTGACTGTGATGGAGAGGTCAGGCAGCATGGTCCTGTGCGCCGTCCGGAAGGATGCAGGGGATGACGCGGATGTGACCGACGGCCTCATGATCTGCGCGAGAGTTGAACTCTGCCCTGACAGAATCTTTATCGACGGCGGCGAAGGTGTCGGCAGGGTGACAAGGCCCGGTCTTGACCAGCCGGTCGGAGAAGCTGCGATCAACAGTGTTCCCCGTCAGATGATCCGGGAGGTTCTGACGGAGGCTGCAGAGGAGGCAGGCTATACAGGAGGATTTCATGTAATCATATCCGCTCCGGGCGGGGAAGAGATTGCGATGAAAACCTTCAATCCGCGGCTTGGAATCGAAGGCGGGATATCGATCCTTGGGACCAGCGGCATTGTGGAACCGATGAGTGACCAGGCGATCGTTGATACGATCCGGGCTCAGATCAGCATGCGGATGGCGGAAGGTGCGGAGAGCATATTTATCACACCAGGCAATTATGGCGAGGAGTTCATTCGGGAAGAGACCAGCCTGTCGCTGGATGCATTTGTCAAATGCAGCAACTTCATCGGGGATGCACTGGATATCGCTGCTCAGGCCGGGGCAAAGAGACTTCTTCTGGTCGGGCATATCGGGAAACTGGTCAAGCTTGGAAGCGGGATCATGAATACACATTCGCGGTTTGCGGACGGACGTATGGAGACGCTGGCAGCCTGCATTCTTCAGGCAGGCGGAACGGGGCAGACAGCACGCAGCGTCCTTTCCTGCAATACCACGGAGGATGCGGTGGAACTGATGAGAGAGGCCGGCTGCCTGGACGGGGCGATGGAGATACTGGCCGGGCGCATTGAAGATGTGATGAGCCGCCGCGTATACGGGAGAATGGAAACAGGAGTTGTATTTTTCTCCAGGCAAAGCGGACTGTGCGTGATCGGGAAAAATGCGGAAAGGATATTCGGGGATGGTTTATTTTGTCGGAGCAGGATCGGGTGCGACTGATCTGATCACGTTGAGAGGCGCCCGCCTGCTGGGAGAGGCAGATACCGTGATCTACGCCGGCTCACTGGTCAACCCTGAGCTTCTGTCACTCTGCAGACCGGATGCCAGGATCTTCAACAGCGCAGCCATGACACTTCAGGAAGTAGTGGAGACTGTGAGGCAGACTGAAGAGTCAGGCGGCACGACTGTGCGGCTTCATACGGGCGATCCGTCAATCTTCGGAGCCATCCGTGAACAGATCGACGAGCTGAAGAAGCTGGGAATCAAATGGGAGATCTGTCCGGGAGTCAGCAGTATGTCAGCCGCCGCAGCGGCGTTGTCAGCTGAGTATACACTGCCGGAAGTATCCCAGACTGTGATCATCAGCAGGATCGCAGGACGGACTCCGGTCCCGGAGAGAGAGTCGCTCCGGAACCTGGCGCAGATCGGGGCGACACTGGTGCTGTTTCTGAGTGCCTCTTTCGCCAGGGAAGTACAGCAGGAACTTCTTGCCGGATCATATACAGAAGAAACACCTTGTGCAATAGTCTATAAGGCAAGCTGGCCGGATGAAAAAGTCGTCAGGGGCTTCCTCGGAGATCTTCCGGGGATGGCAGAAGAAGCCGGCATCACAAAGACAGCGCTGATCATCGTTGGAAATGTGCTGGGAGACGATTACGCACTCTCAAAACTATACGATGAACATTTTACAACGGGGTACAGAAATGCAAGGGACTGAACTTGCGGTATTTGCATATACGGCAGACGGGGCTGCGCTGGCGCTGCGTCTTAAGAAAGTGCTCGGGGAAGAATGCCGTGTATTTCTTCACAGTGCCCATGCAGCACAGGAGATTCACAGTGCCTCGTCAGCTGGCGGCATAACAGAGTTTACGGATACCGGCAGTGTTCTGGAGCAGGTATGGGCAGAAGCGAATGCCATCCTGTTTATCAGCGCGGCAGGAATTGCTGTGCGCGCGAGCGCCTCATTTCTCAGAGGGAAAACACAGGATCCGGCAGTGTTGTGTATGGATGACACGGCCAGATATGTGATACCGCTCTTGTCCGGTCATCTTGGCGGGGCAAATGAGTGGGCAGAGCGTATTGCCGCAGTCTTCGATGCAGAGCCTGTGATCACAACATCGACCGACCGGCACGGCGTTTTCGCGGTGGATCTGTTCGCGAAGGCAAATGGATTTGTGATTGAGGATCCGGGTATGATACGGAAGATCTCCGGGGCATTGCTTGCAGGAGAGAAAGTCGGCTGGTGCTGCTGCGATGAAAGTCTGGCTTCGGTCGATCCGGGAACAGATGCACTGGTGCGCTGCAGCTGTATAAGTGACTGCACAAGTAACTGCACAAGTGACAGGCACTTGTGCAGCACAAGTGACAGGCACTTGTGCAAAATGTACGCGGACCGCCCGCGGATCGGTGTCACTCTGACGCAGGATGACAGCCTGCCAGCTCAGTTTGCGCAGGAGTGCAGACTCTGTCCGCGGAATATTTACCTTGGGATAGGGTGCCGGCGGGGGAAGAGCGCGGAAGAGATCAGCCGTGTCGTGAAGGACGCGCTGGACGCAAACGGGGTCAGTATGAAACGCGTCTGCGCGATCGCCTCCATCGATCTCAAGAAAGATGAGGAAGGAATCTGCGAACTGGCTCATCAGCTTCGAGCGGAGTTTGTAACATTCAGCGCAGAGCAGCTTATGGAAACAGAAGGTGAGTTCAGCAGTTCGGAATATGTCCTTGATCAGGTCGGAGCTGACAATGTATGTGAGCGCAGCGCCGTGAAGGCATCCGGCGGGGAACTTGTTTTCGGGAAATATGCTAAGGACGGCGTCACTGTGGCGGCGGCATGGAGAAAGATATGATCTGGATTGTCGGATTCGGTCCCGGAGACCGCAGGCATATGACCATAGAGGCGCAGGAAGCAATGCAGTCTGCGGATGTGATCGTAGGATACAGCGGTTATAACGCACTGATGAAGCCGTTCTTTCCGGACAAGGAATATGTTGAGACCGGGATGAGAGGCGAGGTGAAGCGGTGCGAAGAGGCTGTAAGCCTTGCAGAGAGCGGAAAGAACGTGGCGCTGATCTGCAGCGGGGACGCTGGCGTTTATGGGATGGCGGGACTGTTGCTGGAGGTTCTTGAGAGACGAGGCAAGACAGATGAGATCGATGTTGAAGTGGTTGCAGGCGTGACAGCTGCCCTGGCGGGGGCTGCCCTGCTTGGGGCACCGCTTGGACATGACCTTGCATTTGTCAGCCTGAGCGATCTCCTTACCCCGTGGGAACTGATCGAGAAGAGGCTCCTGGCAGCTGGAGAAGCAGACTTCTGCATCGCACTGTACAATCCATCCAGCAGAGGCAGGAAGGATCATCTTCGCAGGGCGGCTGATCTCCTTCTTCAGGTTCGAGGCGGCGATACACCCTGTGGAATCGCGGACAGAATCGGACGTGAGGGTGAGAGTACACGGATCCTGACTCTGAGGGAACTGCCGGATGCGGAGACGGATATGCAGTCCGTGGTGCTGATCGGCAATTCCGGAACAAGACGGATCGGGAATTATCTGGTGACAGAAAGGGGCTATCTGAAGAAGTATGGCTGAGCGAATCGTGCTGTTCGGCGGAACTGTGGAAGGCAGGGAACTGGCCAGACTGTGCGCCCGGGAAGGATGGGACTGTCACGTATATGTCGCGACGGATACCGGAGAGGAATTCCTGAGACAGCTGCCTGTGACGGTTTATGTCGGACGCCTTCAGGCAGAAGAAATGATGGCAGAGTTTGCCAGACTTGAACCTGCTCTTGTACTGGATGCCACTCACCCATATGCGGTGGAAGTATCACGGAATATTCGAAGTGCGTGTCTAAGATGCAGACTTCGCTGTGTGAGGATCCTGCGAAATGAATCGTCCGTCAGGGGTGACATTGAGGCTTTATCAGCGGATGAAGCTGCAAAGATCCTGCGGGAGCGTTTTGCCCAGGTGCCGGTACTGCTGACCACAGGAAGCAAGGAACTTCAGGCATTTGCCAGGGCAGCGACGGAGAATCCCGGTATATACGCCCGCATTCTTCCCGGAGAGGCGAACCGGTCACTCGCCATAGAGGCGGGGATCCGCCCGGAGCATGTCATCGCCGGGGTCGGCCCTTACAGTGAGGAAGAGAATCTTCGTCTCATGAGTGAATACGGAATCCGGGTGCTGGTGACGAAAGAGTCGGGCAGGCAAGGCGGATATGAAGAGAAGATCAGGGCAGCTGCCCGCTCGGGGGCTGTGAGCATAGTGATAAGGAGACCTGCGGAGGAAAACGGGATCACGATGGAAGAAGCGCAGAAGATCATCAAAAATGAATCACCCGTGAAGGATGTCACTGTCATCGGATGCGGAATGGGCATCCGCGCTGGCATGACCCTGGAAGCGTGTAAGGCTCTGGATAAAGCGCAGCTGGTGATCGGAGCAAAGCGCTGGACCGATGCTGCAGCTGAACTGCGCAATGGTCTGCGTGATAGCCTGCGCGATGGACAGCATGATGTTGGATCCGTCCGCTGCATCGCAGAATACCGGGCAGAAGAAATCCGGAAGATCATTGAGACTTCACCGGAGAAGAGAATCGCGCTTCTGGTTTCCGGAGACAGTGGATTCTACAGCGGGACTTCCGGGTGGATGAAAGCCCTGGAAGGCCTGCCTGTCAGTGTCACCATCCTTCCGGGTATATCGTCACTGTCGGCACTTTCCGCGAAGACCGGGATCAGCTGGGAGGATGCCGCGATCTTCAGCCTTCACGGAAAACAGCAGAACTGTTATTCAGCACTTGCCTCCGGGGAAAAGACGGTCCTGCTCGGAGCAGATGGCTTTGAAGATGTGCTCGAAGATCTGGTCAGACTGGGCTTCGGTTCTTCGGAAGCCTGGATCGGCCAGAGGCTTGGATGTGCGGATGAAAATGTGCTCCATGGCACTGTACAGAATCTGCTCAGGCAGGCAGGAGAGCCGCTCTCGATCCTGATGGTGCTGCCGCACCGGACGGGAAGATGCCTTCGCAGTTTCGGGATTGAAGATGAGGAGTTCATCCGGGGAGAAATTCCCATGACCAAGAGTGAGGTCCGTGCAGTCTGCATGAGCCACCTTGCCATAGGTCCGTGCGGCATCGTCTATGACATAGGCGCCGGGACTGGGAGCATATCCGTGGAGGCCTCAATAGCAGCAAAGCGCGGGAGAGTCTATGCGATCGAGAGAAATGAAAACGCCCTGCCTCTGATTGAGGAAAACGCAAAGAAGTTTCTCTGCCGCAATCTGCAGATCGTTCCGGGAGAAGCACCAGAAGCCCTCAAAGACCTGCCTGCGCCGGACGCAGTCATGATCGGAGGAAGCGGCGGAAAACTTATGGCAGTGCTGGAATGTGTGCTTGAGAAGAATCCGAAAGTTCGCATCGTGGTGACTGCCGCAACCCTGGAGACTCTTCAGGAGACCCTGAGAGCAGCAGAATCACTGTGTCTCAGGGCGGAATATACGCAGGTCGCGGCAACACGGATCATCCGGAGGGGAGAGTATCATATGATGAACGCACAGAACCCCGTCTGGGTCATTTCCATGGAGAAGGATACATGATACTTCCAAGACTGATGATCGCAGGATCGGGAAGCGGCTGCGGAAAGACGACCATCACCTGCGGCCTTTTGCGGCTCCTGCAGAGGAAAGGCCTGCGCCCGTCTTCGTTCAAATGCGGTCCCGACTATATCGATCCGCTCTATCACCGGGAAGTGCTGGGAATAAACAGCCGCAATCTGGACAGTTTTTTCAGCAGTGAGAGTCAGCTGCGGGAGAATCTGTGCAGGGGTTCCCGGGACGGTGATATCGCCGTTATAGAAGGCGTGATGGGATACTATGACGGACTGGGGATGACGACGCACACAAGCTGCGCAGAGATCGCCGGTCTGACGCATACGCCGGTACTGCTGGTTCTGGATGCGGCAGGACGGTCCTCATCCGTGCTGGCGGAGCTACAGGGATTCCTGAACTACCGTGAAGAAGGCAGATGGATAGCAGGCGTTATCTTCAACCGTCTGTCATCCATGCTGTACGAGAACCTGGCGTCTGAGGCTGCCGCGATGGGAGTAAAGCCCTGCGGTTATCTGAAGAGGGATGACAGTCACCGTTTCGAGAGCAGGCATCTGGGACTGACACTCCCCGGAGAGAGGAATGATTTCCAGAAAGAAATTGACGCGCTGGCAGACAGACTCGCACAGACCATAGATATGGAAGCGGTCATTTCTCTGGCAAAGACAGCGGAGGATATCGAAGAACAGACGGATGATCCGTTGAGAGCGGAAAAGATCGAAGAACAGACCGGTGATTCAGTATCTCCCCGGATTGCGCTTGCAAGAGACGCCGCTTTCTGTTTCTATTATACTGAGAACACCGAATACCTGGAGCGCCTGGGCTGCAGGATCATTCCCTTCAGCCCGCTCAGGGACGCAAGGCTACCTGACTGCGACGGTCTGATCCTTCCCGGTGGATATCCGGAACTGTATGCAAGGCAGCTGTCGGAAAACAGGCCGATGCTTGAGTCGGTGAGAAAAGCCGTCCTTGCCGGACTTCCGACGATCGCAGAATGCGGGGGATACCTCTGCCTTCATGAAGAGCTGACGGACGCAGACGGAAACAGATATCCAATGGCAGGCGTTATCCCTGCGAAATGTCATTTCGCAGGATTTCAGAGACAGTTTGGCTATGTCACCATGACGACTCTCAGGGATGGTGTTTTCGGAAAAGAGGGAACTTCGTGCAGAGGGCATGAGTTCCACTATTATGTATCTGATTCGCACAGGCAGGATGTCCTGTGCGGGAAACCGGACGGCAGGAGAAGCTGGCGCGGAGGCATGGTAAATGATTCGCTGTATGCGGGATTCACACATCTGTGGCTGCCCTCAGGTCCGGAAGCAGTACGCGGCTTTGTAAATGCCTGCAGGAAAGGACAGAATCTATGGAACGACTGAAAATATGGAAAGACCAGATCGCACCCTGGGACAGGAGCGCTTCAGAGGAAGCCCGGGCAAGATGGGATTCCATCGCCAAGCCGCTGGACGGCCTCGGAGACCTGGAGAAGATCATTGCGGACATTGCAGGGATGCAGGGGTCTGCCGATGTTGAACTCTCTCCTGCTGCGCTGTATGTATTCTGTGCGGATAACGGGATTGTAAATGAAGGTGTCACGCAGACTGATGCCTCTGTCACAGCCGCTGTTGCGCGCAGCATGGTGAAGGGACAGTCTGCGGTCTGCCTCATGGCACGCAGGGCAGGAGTTGAGGTCTGTCCGGTGGACGTCGGGATGATCGAAGACGTTGACGGGATCCGGACCTGCAAAGTGCGGAAGGGGACAAGTGATTTCCTGACAGAGCCTTCTATGAGCAGAAGCGAGACCGTGCAGACGATGCAGTTCGGGTATGATCTTGCTGCGGAAGCTGCCGGGCGCGGAGTCCGCCTTCTGGCAGCAGGAGAGATGGGAATCGGAAATACAACGACCGGGGCCGCCCTTGCCTCCGTGCTGCTGGATCTTCCGGTGGACAAGGTCTGCGGAAGGGGAGCCGGGCTTGATGACGCAGGACTCATGCGCAAGCGTCAGGTGATCGCACAGGGAATCGACAAGTATGGATTCAGCCAGGAGGCTGCAAGGTCCAGAGATGAGGAGCCGGCCATGACCAGGGATGAAGTGCTCAGAGCGCTGTCGCGCCTTGGCGGCCTTGACATGGCGGCGATGTGCGGCCTGTACATCGGAGCTGCATGCCACAGGATCCCTGTGATCATTGACGGAGCCATCTCTGCAGCTGCAGCCCTGACGGCGTCAATGCTGATCCCCGGAGTGTCCCGCTATATGGTGGCAAGCCATGTCGGCAAAGAGCCGGCGATGCCTTATCTGCTGGAAGCGCTGGGAAAGAGTCCGGTGATCAGCGCAGACCTTGCGCTTGGAGAAGGGACGGGGGCAGTAATGCTTGTACCGCTTCTGGAAATGGCCCTCTCCGTATACAGGGACGGGATTCATTTTTCAGGACTGAACATGGAACCTTACCGGAGGTATGACGCGAAATGATCCTGGTCACAGGCGGCAGCGCCAGCGGCAAGTCGGCATTTGCTGAGAGACTTCTCACAGAGCTCTCTTCAGAGGGCAGGACCTACCTTGCCACGATGAGGTCTGCCGGAGAAGAGGCACAAGAGCGTATCGCCAGACACCAGAAGATGCGCGAGGGCGCCGGCTTCACAACTGTGGAATGCCCTGCGCACATCAGTGATGCTGTATCTTCGTGCGGCGGGGCAGTGCTTCTGGAGGACCTTGGCAATCTCGTGGCAAATGAGATGTTTGCGGACGGTGGCTGCAGGGAGAATGCTGCAGATGAGATCGGGAAAGATCTGCTCCTTCTGGATGAGGCGTGTTCTCTTCTTGTCGTTGTGACCGATGAAGTGTTCTCGGACGGCGAAGACTACGGCTATGAAACGAGGCAGTATCTGAGAGAACTCGGACGGCTGAACTGCTTTGCGGCAGCTCATTCCCGGGAGGTCTGGGAAGTCGTCTGCGGGATACCGCTGCGGAGGAAATGAAGATGCGTGCCATCATTATTATGTTTTCGACATATACAAGAATCCCGATGCCGCATGTTCGCTGGGACGAGAAAAGTACAAGGTACGCAATCTGTGCATTTCCGCTGGCAGGTGTCGTGATCAGTCTGCTCAGCCTGGGACTGCTGCGGCTGTCAGAGATGCTTAAGGTCCCTGAGGCAGCACAGGCCTGCCTGCTGATCGCAATTCCCGTGATCGTAACCGGCGGGATCCATCTGGACGGACTGATCGACACGGCAGATGCCAGGTCGTCCTATTCAGACCGTGGGAAGAAACTGGAGATTCTCAAAGATCCGCACGTCGGCGCCTTCGGGATCATCCGCCTGACACTGTATCTTCTGCTCGCCTTCGCGGCACTGGAGATACTGCTGTGCGGGAGCATGACCCGCAAAGTGCTTACAACGGCTCTCCTGATCCCGGTACTTTCCAGGATTTGCAGCGGCCTTACGGCTGAACTGCTTCCCAAGGCAAGACGCTCAGGGATGCTCTCGGATATGGTCGGCCGGAAAACGGAAAGAGGGAAGGTCATCATACTGTCGCTGCAGCTTATCGCCTGCGCATCAGTTCTGCTCGCGGCAGATCTCATTTCAGGGGGCATCCTGCTGGCAGCAGAGGGAATTCTCATTCTTTACTACAGACACATGGCGCTTGCAGAATTCGGCGGCGTGACGGGAGATCTGGCTGGCTGGTATCTGTGCATGGCAGAGCTTGCCGGAGCATGGGCGCTTGCAGCCGCGGGGTGGATCAGATGAAACTGGTGATCGGAGGAGCATATCAGGGAAAAAGAGAATTCCTGATGCAGAAGTGGAATATCTGTGAAGGAGAGATCGCGGATATGGAAACATGCATGAGGCCTGAGCAGTTGGACCTTGCTGCGTATTCCGGGATTCTCGCTGTCTTTAATTACCAGGAACTTGTCCGCAGGCAGATGGAGCAGGGACTGGATCCGGAAGTTCAGCTCAGACAGCTTGCCGGGATGAACCCTGGGATCATCCTCTGTGCAAATGAAATCGGCATGGGGATTGTCCCTGTGGACCGTAAAGAGAGGGATTTCAGGGAAATCTGCGGAAGAACACTGTGCCTGGCTGCGCAGCTGTCGGATGAAGTCTGGCGGGTGATCTGCGGGATCGGAGAGAGGATCAAATAAATGAGCGGCACCTTACTGACTCATATTTTAGTTCTGGATACACTGGCCATTCTGGCAGGCTGCATTCTGGACCTTCTCTTTGGCGATCCCGCCGGACGGTTTCACCCGGTCTGTTTTATCGGAAAACTGATCAGCGCTCTTGAAAATAAACTCTATCGCAAGTCTGACCCGGACCGAAGAAAACAGAGCAGAGGGACCTGTCTGACGGTGCTGGTGATCATCATCACAGTCCTGGTGACGGCAGGAATTCTTGTCATAGCCCTGATTGCCGGCAAAAATACTGGAGGGTTCATTTATCTGATCCTTGCAGCACTTCTGTGTGATTCGACTCTGGCGGTGCGAGATCTTCGCAAGGAAAGCATGCAGGTTGCCTCAGCTTTGAATAAGGGACTTCCGGACGCAAGGAGAGCGCTGTCGCGTATCGTCGGACGGGATACGGAGAATCTGGATGAGGCAGCCGTGATCCGGGCGGCGGTTGAGACGGTGGCTGAGAATACGACCGACGGCGCAGTGTCCCCGCTGTTTTTTTTATTTCTCGGAGGACCGGCAGCCGCGATGGCCTACAAGGCCGTCAACACCATGGATTCCATGATCGGCTATAAAAATGAACGCTATCTTCATTTCGGAAGAGCAGCCGCAAAACTGGATGATGTGCTGAACTTCATTCCTGCCAGGATCGCGGCACTGCTGTGGATCGCGGCAGCAGGACTGTGCGGAGAGGATATGAAGGGAGCCTGGAGGATCTGGAGACGCGACCGCCTCAGGCATGAGAGCCCCAACAGCGCGCAGACAGAGAGCGCCTGCGCCGGAAGCCTGCAGGTGGCGTTGGCAGGAGACGCATATTATTTTGGAAAGCTGAAAAAGAAGCCTGTCATAGGAGATCCCGTCAGGGAGATCACTCCGGATGATATAAGACGGGCAAACCGGATGATGACAGTAACATCGGGACTTGCGATGGCTGCAGGAATGCTGCTGAGGGTGTCAGTACTGTATCTGCTGCTGAGGTGACGGGCGGGAGGAAATAAATGGTATGTACCATCTAGAGAATGAAACATACTCTCTTCCCGATGAAGAGCATGGGGGAGGGATGGCTCCGGATCAGATCAGGCTGGACTTCTCCGTGAATACCAATCCCTTTGGAATGCCGGAAGGAGTGCGGAAGGTACTGTCCGATGCAGCTGAGCCTGGCGGATATTATCCGGATATTAACAGCTGCCTGCTCAGGGAGAAGATTCTGGATCATGAGAAGAATCATTATCAGGGGACTCAGTCACTGCAGATCTCACAGATCGTGGCAGGAAACGGCGCTTCTGAACTGATCATGGCGCTTGCCCATGCATATTCAAAGGTATGTTCGAACACATATCCGAAGACATGTCTGAAGAATGCGGTCATGCTGCAGACACCTCTGTTTTCAGGTTATGAGAGAGCCTTTTCAGCATCGGGAGCAAAACTCCTTTTTATGGAGCATGACAGTGATTTCTCCATCGCCCCGGATACGCCGGAGAAGATTGTTGAGGAGAAGCCGGACATGGTCGTTCTGTGCCAGCCCGGCAATCCCACAGGGGCTATGATCGAAGAACACCTTCTGGAGGAGATCGTCAAAGCATGTATAAGAACAGGCAGTCTTCTCATAGTGGATGAGTGTTTTATTGCTTTCACTGAGAATGCGGGGGCGCGCTCCGCTTCACGTTTCCTTGAGTCAGGCTGCAGCCTGGTAATCCTGAGAGCATTCACCAAACTCTGCGCAATGCCCGGACTTCGCCTTGGCTATGCTGTCTGTGCAGAGGAAAAGACAGCAGACCGACTGAGGGAACATCTTCCGGAATGGAATGTATCAACCATTGCACAGGCTGCAGGATGCGCTGCGCTTGAAGATGAAAAATATATACCGGATACAACCAGCCGGATCCGGCAGGAGCGGGAGAGACTGCGAAGCCGCCTCGGGGAGACAGGATTTAAGACTGTAAAAGGCGAAGCAGATTTCATTTTACTGCACAGCGATATCGAACTGTATGAAAAACTGCTGCAGCAGGGCATACTGATCCGCAGATGCAGCAATTACCGGGGAATGCCGCGGACGGGCTATTACCGTATCGCGGTCCGGCTTCCGGAGGAGGATGACATCCTTCTGGAGGCACTGGAAGAGATTGTGAAGGGTATCGCAGAAGAGGCTGAGGAGTGACGATGAGCAGAAAACTTATGATCCAGGGAACGATGTCAGGAGCGGGCAAGAGTCTCCTGACTGCGGGCATCCTCAGGGCCCTCGTCCGCGAAGGCGCTCACGCGGCACCGTTTAAGTCCCAGAACATGGCACTGAATTCCTTCGTGACAGCTGACGGCATGGAAATGGGCCGTGCCCAGGCGATGCAGGCGGAGGCTGCCGGGATCGCTCCGGAAGCGGATATGAACCCGATCCTGCTGAAACCAGACAGCGATACCGGATCGCAGGTCATTGTGAACGGAAAAGTCTACAAAGACATGTCCGCCAGAGCTTATTTCGCAGAAAAAAAGAAGCTGGTTCCGGTGATCATGGAAGCCTGGGAGAGGCTTGAGAAGAAATATGATACGATCGTCATAGAGGGAGCCGGCTCCCCTGCGGAGATCAACCTGAAAGATGATGACATCGTCAACATGGGACTTGCGCAGATGCTGGATGCGCCGGTCCTTCTTGCGGCAGATATCGACCGGGGAGGCGTATTTGCCCAGATCTTTGGCACAGTCATGCTGCTTCCCGAAGAGGAACGAAGAAGGATAAGAGGCATTATTATCAATAAATTCCGCGGGGATGTTTCGCTGCTGACGCCCGGTATCCGGCAGATTGAAGAGCTGTGTGGGATTCCGGTGGTGGGAGTGATGCCTTATCTTCACATTGATATCGATGATGAAGACAGCCTGAGTGAAAGGCTCGGCAGACGTGAGGACACGGGACTTCTGAAGATTGCCGTTGTGCGCCTGCCTCATCTTTCCAACTACACAGACTTCGCACCGCTTGAATCAGACGGAGCGGTGAACCTGATCTACACAGACAGTTCACAGGATCTGGACAAAGCCGATCTCATCATCCTGCCGGGCAGCAAGAATACCGGGGGGGATCTCAGATGGCTCAGGAACTGTGGGCTTGACATCGTCCTGAAGCGCCTGGCAAAGAGAGGGACAAGGATCCTGGGGATCTGCGGCGGATATCAGATGCTCGGAGAGTCAATCCTCACAGAAGACGGACAAGAACTGCCTGGCCTGGGACTTCTTCCTGTAAGGACAGTTTTTGAGGAAGACAAGATCACCCGTCAGGTTCAGGGACAGATCAGCGCTTCAGAAGGAATCTTCAGCACGCTGGAAGGAATGAACATATCCGGCTACGAGATCCATATGGGAAGAACTGAGTATCTCAATGAGGCAGACTGCTCCTGTTTCGCACACCTTGCAAGTTCCGGGTCAGTTTCTGCGCCTGACATCCAGGACGGCTGCGTATGCGGTCATACAGCAGGAACCTATGTACACGGACTCTTTGAAGAGGATGGTTTCAGGGAAGGGTTCCTCAGTGCCCTGTGTGAAGAAAAAGGTATCACATATGAGACTCCGTCACCACTGGGAAGGCAGGCTTACCGGCAGGCCCAGTACGATGCACTGGCAGACGCCGCCCTGAAACATCTTGACATGGCGAAGATAAAGGAGATTATGAAAGAAGGTGTGCCGGACCACGCGAAACCGGACCGCACAAAACCGGAATATATCAAACCGCAGGAGATCGAGCAGCGGAGTATGCAGATCATCGAAAATGAACTGCTCCATATTTATCACCGGTCTCTTGATCCTGTCACGGCGCCTGTGATCAAACGGGTGATCCACACGACAGCAGACTTCGGATACGCAGACACGCTCTCATTTTCAGAAGGAGCGGTAGAGAAGGGACTGGAAGCCCTTCGCTCTGGTACAACAATCATAACAGATACAATGATGGCGATGTCCGGGATCAACAAGAAGAGGCTTGCGCAGTTCGGGGGAAGCGTCCTATGCTACATGCAGGATTCTGATGTCGCGGATGAAGCAAAGGCGCGCGGCCTGACGAGGGCGGCTGTCAGCATGGAAAAGACGGCCGCAGGTGGAGAGGATTATATCTATGCAATCGGCAATGCACCGACTGCGCTGATCACTCTGTATGACCTTGTGCGCGAAGGACGGATCCACCCGAAGCTGATCATCGGCGTCCCTGTCGGTTTCGTCAATGTGGAAGAGGCGAAGGAACTGATCCTGAAACTGGATGTTCCGTTTATTGTAGCCAGAGGCAGAAGGGGCGGCAGCAACGTGGCTGCGGCGATCGTCAACGCACTGTTGTATCAGCTGTAATTACAGATGAGAGCAGCAGGATGGGAGCAGAATCGGACGATGAAGATGTGGCTGATCCGTCACGGTGAGACGGATTATAATACAGAACACAGGTATCAGGGACAGATCGATATTCCCCTGTCTGAGGCGGGGAGAAATAAACTGTGCCCTTCCCCGGAAAAGGTAGACCGGGTCTATGTATCCCGCCTTAAAAGGACGGGTCAGACGGCAGAGATCCTGTTTCCTGATGCACAGCAGATCGTAGTCCCCGGACTGGAGGAGATGGACTTCGGAAGGTTTGACGGACGTACGCATCAGGAACTGGGCAGCGACCCTGCTTATCAGAAATGGATAGACAGCTGGTGCACGGCAGACATCCCGGGAGGAGAGAACCGGGAGCAGTTTACCCGGCGCACTGTCAAGGCAGTCACCGGACTGATCCGGGAGAATGTACAGGCCGGAGAGAAGCATCTTGTGATCGTCGCCCATGGCGGCACTCTCATGGCATTTATGGAGAAGTTCGGGAATCCGAAGAGAGAATACTACGAGTGGCAGCCTGAAAATGGGGATGGCTGGGAACTTGAGGTGGAGACTGAAGGACTGCCGGAAGATGCCCCCGTATGTCATGTACTGGGAAGACTGTCTTTCCGGATATGAAGCGGCAGCTTAGAGCAAAACGACAATTAAGGAATAGAATGGTTTCAGAATGAATAAGTATGTTGCAGCTGTCCTTGGCGGAGGTTTCTGCTGGGGCTTTATGGGATTTTTTACAAGACATCTGGCAGAATACGGAATCGACGCGAACGGAGCGATCGTTGTCCGCTGCGGCATTGCTGCAGTCTGCTTCGGCATCCTGATCCTGTGTACAGACGCCGGCGCGTTCAGGGTTCGCCTTAAAGATCTGTGGTGCTTCATCGGGACCGGCTTTCTGAGCCTTCTGTTCTTCACGTTCTGTTATTTTCACGCGATCAGCATGATGAATCTGTCAACAGCTGCGATCCTGCTCTACACGGCACCGACCATCGTCATGCTCCTGTCGGCTGTCCTGTTCAGAGAGAAGATCACACCTGTCAAGACCGCTGCAGTCGTACTTGCCTTTGCCGGCTGCTGCCTGGTATCCGGGATCGGGACAGATACTGTGCTCACACTCACAGGACTGCTGTTCGGACTGGGGGCAGGGTTCGGGTACGCACTCTATACTATTTTCTCCAGATACGCCCTGCAGCGTGGCTACAGCAGCAGTACCATCAACTTTTACTCCTGTCTGTTTGCATCTGCCGGAGCATATGTAATCTGGAGACCGGCAGGACTGTTCAGCTCCATGACGGCATCCCTCCCGGCAGTTCTCTGGTGCCTGGGGACAGGCGTGCTCAGCTGTTTTGTACCGTACCTGCTCTACACTTACAGCCTGACAGGCCTTGAGAACGGAAGGGCGTCTGTCCTTGCGTCCGTGGAACCGGTAGTCGCATCCCTGATCGGCGTATTCGTCTATCATGAGAAGCTTACAATTCCGGCGGCAGTTGGAATCGTACTGGTTCTGTCAGCGATCCTGCTCCTGAACTACAGGCAGAGTCCGGTACAGCCAGACAGTGCTGTCTGAACCGCGTACAACAACAGTCCAGGCACACGTCGATGCCTGGACTGTTTTACTATAATATGGCTATTGAAGTTAGATCTCGTACACTCTGGTTCCGAACGGCGGCAGTTCGACTTCGCCGGTGGCCGCAAGTCCGGAGTCCATATCTCTGACACTCTTCTTCAGGCAGATCTTCTGCGCATTCCATGAGTAGTTCAGAACGAAGAGATACTGTTTCTGATCTTTCACCCGCACTGCGATCTCGCAGTTTTCCGGCAGGCAGACCAGGTCTTCCCAAGGTGACAGCGCCTGTGTGTATTTCAGGAACTGCACGACATTGTCGAAGGTAAATGTTCCGCCGAAATGAAGGACTTTTCCTTTTCCGCAATCTCGTTTGACCAGAGCGGCGCTGCCCTGATAGAAGTCCCTGTCGTAAACGGCCAGGACTTCTGCGTCCGGAGCATCCGGATCCAGGATATCGCTGAAAATTCCGGTGGACAGCTGCTCCGCGCCCCAGGTCATCGTCTGAGGATCGTCTGCCGGTCCGATAAATGTATATTCCCTTACGCTGCTTCCGGTCAGATCCCGGAGAAGACCGGGCATCGGTTCCATCACACATTTGCCTGTGATATCTTTCTGACCCGTACGGGCTCCGATGACCAGGGTCCCGCCGTTCTCAACATACTGCTTCAGAAGATCCGCCCGTTTCTGTGTCAGGATCAGTGGATGCGGATAGAAAAGGACCGGATACCTGCACAGTTCATTTACATCTGTATCATCCAGCAGGTATACGAAATCCATCGGAGAATGGGACAGCTGGGAAGCTTTGAAGATCTCATTTTCACTTGAACGGATCAGCCGGCTGTGCCAGACGTCGACATCACTGTCCCACTCATTATCGTAGTCTCGCAGCACTCCAAATGATGCTTTGTATTCGGATCCTGTGACAGCCTGGATGGCGGGCAGGCGCCTGCTGAGTTCTTTCACCTCAGCCAGTTTGCGGTTGTCCCTGTTGTCATAATCCAGGATTCCGTGCCAGTAGATCTCGGTGCCCATAATGCAGGTTCTCCAGCGGAAGAAACTGACATAGTCTGCACCGTGGGCAATGGACTGCATTGCCCAGAGTGTAAGCTGGCCGGGCTTGGGCGCAGGAGCTTCCATGCGGGTGTTCCATCCGTTCGCTCCGGACTGCTGTTCCATGATTCCGAAATGAGGGCAGATGGAGCGTGTCTGCGTCAGGTTCATGCTCCACCACCTGTCATTGAGATTTCCCGGTTCTTTCGGATCCGCACTCAGGCAGTATGCGAAGTTCGGATAGGAATCGTACGTGTAGACATCCAGCGCCTCATCCGTCATGCGGTGATTGTCAAGCCGGCCGAACATGCCATTGGTGGTGATGAAGTCCCCGGGTTTCACATATTTTCTCAGGATGTCACTCTGCATCCGGCAGAAGCTGACTGCGCTGTCGGAAATGAAGCGGATGTAGTCCAGTACTTCATGCGGATTGGTGGAATTGTGGATCGTTGTCCTGGGCACATGGATCTCTTCCCAGTCTGTATAAGTCTGGTTCCAGAATACTGTACCCCATACCTGATTCAGAGAATCCAGTGTCCCGTATCTGTTTTTCAGGAAGCTGCGAAACGCAGTTGTATCGCTCTCAGAGTAAAAATCACTTGTCTCGCAGTTCAGCTCATTGTCGATCTGCCACCCGATGACGGCAGGGTGTCCGGCATAGTGTCCGCCGATTTTATCGACGATTCTGCTGACCAGTTCGCGGTACTTCGGAGAATTGTAATTGTAATGACGTCTCATGCCGTGGCGGTAGAGGACTCCGTCCATACGCGCATTCAGAACCTCCGGATATTTCTCCGTCAGCCATGCGGGAGGGGTTGCGGAAGGTGTACTGAAGATCACTTTCATACCGAGACGCTTTGCCGCATCGAGGAATTCATCGAAGAAGTCGTATGTAAAGCAGCCTTCTGAAGGCTCGAACTTGTTCCATGCAAATTCTGCAATACGCACGGTTTTGATTCCGGCATCCAGCATTCTCTTCATATCATCTTCCCAGAGCGATCTGTCCCAGTGCTCGGGATAGTAACAGGTGCCGAGATTCAGAGTGTCCCATTTGAAAATCTGGTCTTTTCTCATTTGATTCCTTTCCGGATATATCCACTGAAAATCTGAAAATGTTGGAAGCCATACCTGACAGCCCCGGACTACAACCTCAGTGCGGTATCCCCCACTGAGGTGTAGCCTCCGGCGGATCGCAGCCGCGCTCAGAGGAAGGTGCTTCGCACCAAGCGCGGCGCGGCAAGAACACCGTTGGCGTTCTTGAACTATCATAGCAGAATTCCTGACGGTCCGTGAACGCAATTAAACCCAATTGTGAAGGAATTCTTAATTCAGGATTCAGGTACTTGACGCGCCAGCCCGGCGGTGGTATACCTTGCTCAACCTAATAAAAGGGAGTAGCGAAACACCGATCCGGTTTAATCGCCGACCGCATATATGTGGGAAGATCAGTGGACTTCATTCCGTCAGTACGATGCACAGGGCATCCGGTATGAATTAGTGAGCCAGACTTTTATTGTGACACGAGTCATGATAAAAGTCTTTTTTATTGTATTATCACCAAGGGGGGTGAGCATATGTTAATGAATCTTTTTATTTTCTGGATCCTTTCATCGATGTTCTTCGGATCCAGAGAGGCAGGCCGTGCAGTATCTTCTATCTTCGGAGTGCTCGCTTTTATCTGGGTCATGAGAATGCTGTTTGGATTCGGACTTGCGCTCCTGCCGTTCATCCTGCTGGCATTTGTATTCAGCAAGATAGTAGTTCCGTTTGTGGTGACATTTCTCAGACACTTTCAGTAGTCATATGAGGGAGGAAATAAAGGATGGATATGTTGTATAATGCAGAGAAAGAAAGACAGGAAGCGATCCGTGCCGGAGAAAGGGCATTGAGCAGCCTCAGGGATACGCAGCAGTATCTTGGAAATGCACGTCTGTGGGGGATCGTGGATCTGTTCGGAGGCGGCGGACTGACCGGTCTGTTCAAGCATTCACAGCTGGGCAAGGCGCAGAGAAGCCTGGAAAGAGCAAAGGCAGACCTCAAGTCTTTCCAGAGAGAGCTCAGGGATGTGTATGGCCTGGAGAATATCCGGATCGATATCAGCGGCTTTCTTACATTTGCAGACTTCTTCTTTGACGGCGTAATCGCAGATTACCTGGTACAGTCGAAGATCAGAAATGCAAGAAGCCAGGTCGAGGAAGCGATCGAACAGGTCAGCAGGATCCTGGATTCGCTCCGCAGTATGCGTTAAGTATTCATTTCATCTTAAAGTACAGGCAACAGATAAAGAGGAGGTATCAACATGAAAAAAGAACTCAGAAGATCGATGACTGACTGCAAACTCTGCGGCGTATGCGGAGGTCTCGGAGAATACTTCGGGATCGACTCCAATGTGATAAGGCTGCTCTGGGTGGCTTTCTCACTGATGGCAGGAACCGGTATAATACTGTATATTGCTGCTGCAGTGATCATGCCGAAAGCGGACCAGAGTGAGAGAGACCTGAAAGATGTGATTCATCCGCAGGAAACGGAGAAGTCCGGAAATTCAGCAAATGAGGATCATTTCGAGGAATAATCCCGGAAGAAGATCGAAATAAAAAGTACAAAATAATACCATCACAGAACATGGAGGAGGAAACACTATGGCTAATATTACTTTGGAAGCAGTTGAACTGGTAATGGAGCAGGCACAGGTAGAATTCCCGGCGGCAAAGCAGGCGCTGCTCGATGCTGACGGCAGTGTTGAGGATGCAGTCCGCGCACTTGCACCGGACAATTCAGGGGAGCCCATCGCAGATGCAGAATACACCGCAGCAGACGCAGAGGATACTTCCGCGCAGAGCGAAGAGGCGAAGAAGGCAGCAGAAGATACATTTGAATCAGCGGATCAGAACGCTGCAGATGATATGTTCCCCGTGGATGAAATCATTGACAAACTGAAGAAACTTGTCAAGAGCGGCAATGTAGACCGCATCGTTGTGAGCCGCGGAGATGACACGATCCTGAACATTCCGGTCAACGTCGGTCTGCTCGGATCCGTGATCGGCCTTGCAGCAGCCCCCTGGGCAGTGATCGCTGCAGCAGTCGCCGCATTCGGATTCTCCTGCAAGATCGAGATCGTGAAGAAAGACGGGACGAAAGAAGAAGTTGAGCAAAAAGGCTTAATAAAATAAGCTCCCTCAGACAGACGCAGAGGCTGTGACGGCCTCTGCGTCTTTGTACTTTTATGGCGAACATATATTCCGAACATTTGTTTATGCTGTTGAAATTATCCAACACCTCCTTTTGCATAATTAAGTCAACAGCAACTTAAAATGAAAAATTAAACCTGTTTTTTGACAACTGAAAATCGTTAAAACAATCTAGTTTACTTTTGCAATTCCTATTCCGGATCAGGTGGGATATC
>CADCII010000001.1 GCA_902801515.1 uncultured Lachnospiraceae bacterium | reverse complement strand
CTCATCTCCGTCCTTCATAGTCGGGACGGGAATCTTCTCCATGGTGGTGTTGGTTCCGCAGATCTCGATTCCTTTAAGGTTCTTGATGGTAAATGCGAATATCGGCTCCAGCACCGTCTCTCTCGCACGGATCTTCATTTTAACCGTAAACTCCGAACCCTTCAGGAAGTTGGATGTGGGAAGTCCCTTCTCATCATAGAGTCCGTAATCGACGATCTCCGCGTTCTTCTCCCCGTATTCCACAAGACTTGGATTGGCAGGGAACATGTCCTTCCACATCGGCTTCCCTGTACCGGAAGCCCCCGGGCCGTCTGAGTCTTGTCCATTCCCGGCCGCGTCGGATGTCCCTGTCCCTTTGTGGAACTGGTCCACCAGGACCTTCTTGTAGATATCGATTGCTTCCTTGGGAGATCCCTCAAAGATCTTGTCTCCCTGGTTGAGCAGGACCGCACGGTCACAGTACCTGGAGATGGCTGACAGGTCGTGGGAAACGAACAGGATCGTTTTCCCTTCCCGCTTAAAATCCTCAAACTTACGGTAGCACTTCGACTGGAAGAATACGTCTCCAACCGACAGCGCCTCGTCGACGATCAGAATCTCCGGATCGATGTTGATGGCGACAGCAAAGGCAAGTCTTACGAACATGCCGCTTGAATAGCTCTTGACCGGCTGGTTGATGTAGTCACCGATATCTGCAAAGTCAATGATTGCCTGCAGTTTCTGGTCGATCTCCTCCCTGGTAAACCCGATCATGGTTCCGTTGAGGTATACGTTCTCGATGCCGGTATATTCCATGTTGAACCCGGCGCCAAGCTCCAGGAGCGCACTGATGCGCCCGTCCACACTGATCGAACCGGAAGTCGGCGTCAGGACTCCGGTGATCAGCTTGAGCATCGTTGATTTCCCGGAACCGTTGGTCCCTATGATGCCCACGGTTTCTCCCTTTTTGACTTCGAAATCCACATGGTTCAGTGCATGTTTCTCTTTGTAGTTTTTCTTGAAATCCAGTCCCAGCGATTCCCACAGGCGGTCTCTCTGCCGGTTGTAAAGCCGGTAGATCTTTGTGATGTCCTGAACGCGGATCGCTGTCTGGTTATCATGCTGCTGCATGCTGTCTCCTCTTGAATTCATCTAATAATTATAATATCGCCCTTCGCAGATGCTGCGTGCTTCGCACTCCCGCATCTGCTGACAAACATCTCGTGTCTGCTGTGCTGCTTTGCATCACGACACTCGATGTTTGTTAGCGTCTCTCATGCTCTGACGGCATGATGCATAAATGCATCTGCCTGTCCTCGCATGGAGACCGGGCGATATTATAACACGTCTGCGAAGTGTCCTCTGCTCCGACGGAATGTCTTTACTCCCCACAGATACGCGGCTGCAGTAAACAGCCAGAAATACAGTGTGAGAAGGGGGTGCTCCCAGAATCCTTTGTGGAAGATCAGGGTGTCCCGGTATCCGTAGACAATATAGTACATCGGGTTCATTTTAAACAGTATGACCAGCCACCCGGGAAGGCCGATATCCGCCAGATTCCACATGATAGGTGTTGCCCAGACGCCGATCTGAAGCACGATCGCGATCAGCTGCTCCATATCCCGGAACAGTACTGTGATCGCTGATGTCGCGTAGGCAAGGCTCAGTACCATCAGGAACATACAGAAAGAATAATAGATGAGCTGAAGGGTAAAGATTCCCGGGAATTTGCCGTATACGCAGTACAGCAGCCAGGTCAGCAGTACGAAAAAGACATGTACATACAGAGCGCTGACCGCCTTCACCATAGGCAGGATCTCGATCTTGAACACTACCTTTTTGACCAGATAGCTGTATTCAACCAGAGACTTTGTCCCGCCCTGCAGCGCGTCATTGAAATAAAACCACGGGACCAGTCCGGCCAGCATCCACAGGATGAAGGGAACGCCTCCCACCCTGGAAGTCTGCCTCAGTCCGACCTGGAACACAAACCAGTAAACCAGGATCGTCACCACCGGCTGCACCAGTGCCCAGACGACTCCGAGGTAGGATCCTGCGAATTTCTTCCGGAAGTCATTTTTGGCGAGCGTCCATATCAGCCGACGCTCCGTAACTAAATAATTCAGCATAGATTGTGTAAGTATCCTTCCATAAGTCACACCGTCAGGCTCTTGTATACTTAATCACGCCGTTGACTGCGTAGCTTACAAACAGCGCCGCACTCTTCAGCGGACCAAATCCCATATAGCGGTATGCCTTGTATGTCATCACAGCACTGCGAAGTTTGCTGCCGCTCTTGCCTTTGTTTGAGACTCTGTACCTGAGAAGAGGTTCGTTTACTGCGCAGACCTCATCATATTCGCTGAGGATCTGCATCCAGGTAATATAGTCCTCATGTGAATCCTCATGCGCCATCGGGAACCGTCTTGCCACCTTCGTGAGCATGACAACCGAGGAACAATTGATCTGATTGTGCCACAGAAGATCCCTGTAGGTGAGACGTTCTTTCACCGGGATAACTCGTCCGGTCATCTTTCCGTCTTCATCCATCAGCTCCCGTGCCGTACAGCACAGAACATCGCCGGTCTCATAGATGCGGGCAAACTGCTTCTTCAGTTTCTCCCTGTCCCAGGAATCATCCGCATCCAGGAAAGCGACATATTTGCCCCTGGCTAGCAGAACCCCTCTGTTGCGGCTCTTTGCCGCTCCAAGGTTATGCTCATTGTGGAGAAAGATCACTTCCGGATGATCCGAATACAGTTTTTCTATCGATTCCAGATCGTCTGTGGAAGCATCGTCGATCACCAGGATCTCCAGTTCCTGAACGCTCCCGCGTCCGATGCGCTGGGCTGATTCAAAATGCATATCCTGATCCAGCACACTGTCGATGGCATCCTTCAGAGTCTTTGAACTGTTGTGGACCGGTATGATCACAGAGACCAGCAGACCCGGAACATGCTGGGCGGCAACATCCTTTGCCCTGACGCCTCGCGGAAGGGCAGCCGCCTTCTCCGGAGTGACATCCTCATATGAGCCTGAAACCGCTTCTTCTTTCAGTTCATTTATCGTATTCTGGACATCTTTCTCCAGCTGTCTCTTGTCGGATACGATATTCTCTTCGCCTGCGGAAGCAGTCTTCTGAGACTGGTCCACGCCTTCCGTATTCTCTTTCTGGAACAGGATCTTAACCGTAGTCGCGACCAGCTGCAGGTCCAGCAAAAGTGAATAATTCTCAATATAGGTCAGGTCAAGTTTGAGTTTGTCATAAGGTTTCGTATTGTACTTCCCATAGACCTGCGCATAACCTGTAAGGCCGGCAAGAACCTTGAGTCTGTAGCTGAACTCGGGAATCTCCTCCTCATACTGGGCAGCAATCTCCGGCCGCTCCGGTCTGGGGCCGACGATCGACATATCACCTTTGATGATATTGAACAGCTGCGGCAGTTCGTCAAAATGAATCTTCCTGAGCACGCGTCCCACCGGAGTGATCCGTGAGTCTCCCTGCGCCGCCAGTCTGGCTCCGCTCTTGTTCTCGGAATCCACTCTCATGGAACGGAACTTGATGATCCTGAATACGCGGCCGTCTTTGGTAAGTCTGTCCTGCCTGTAGAAAACGGGACCGCCGTCATACAGTTTCACCAGAAGAGCGATCAGCAGGAGTATCGGGGAAAGAACAACCGTCAGAAGCATACAGACGATAATATCCAGAGTTCTCTTTACAAACTGCTGTTCCACTGTAAGTCCGCGGTTGCGCATCAGCAGCAGCGGCGTATCGAACATGTGGATCTTCTCAGCGCTCATGAGCATGATGTCCGAGATCTTCGGGCTGCAGTAGCACCGCACTCCGATCTCAAAACAATATTTCACAAGAAGGTTGCGTTCATGTGCCGGCATGTCGCCGAGAATGCATGCCTGGTAACTGGGGATCCTCTCCTTGATATAATCGATACCACGGTCGATCAGGACTGCCTCCGCGATCTCATATTTATCCCTGCGGGACGCGATATTCTTGAGAAGTTTTTCCGGATTATGCTCGTCATAAATCAGTATGACCGACTTCGGCGGATAGATCGTATTGTAGATCCACCGCATGAAAATGACCCACAGGATGACTATGACCAGATTGATCCCGGTCAGTCTGAGCATGGGGCCTATATGGTCAAGAAAGCGCCAGCGGCCGATCAGGGCCAGCTGGACATATGCGATGATATTAGTACATATGACCGAACAGATCTGGGCTATGATGACATCCTGAACCCGCATGTAGCCCACTTTAAGTGCGCCAAAAAGCTTCGACATCAGGAATACGATCAGGGCATACAGCCCGATCAGCACCCAGTTGCCTCGCCTCCAGTAAAAGATCTGGATGACGGAACGGCGATTATATTCGGTATACCAGATATAGGCAAAATGAGCCGTCTGCATGCCGATCACTAAAAGTGATGCAAAAAACATGATCAGGCGCTTATATCTTTCTCTCCTCATGAACCGAATTCCCCAAAATATCCGAATGGCTTATGCTCATTCTGTCTGCTCTTCCTGTCTGGTCGAGACCACAGTAATACTGACGTTCTCTGCCAGTTCATACCCTTCAGGCAGTTCAACCGTAATCGGAATATCGTAGCTGCCCGCCTCAGAGCAGGAAGCAAGATCCGCACTTAGAGTCAGGTCTGACCCGGTGATCTGTGCAGCATCTTCCGACTGCGGATGGATCTTGACCGACACTTCATCGGCAGGCGTCACAACCAGATTCATTCCCTCCGGCCTGTTCTCAAAATTGATGTCGCTGAGCGGAACGGACAGAGTAACATCTCCGTTTGCCTCGATCACAACAGATACCTGGACCGTCGGATCCGCATCCGTAATCAGTTTGATTCCGTCCATGCCGGCCAGAGTATTGGTCAGATCGATCTCGGCCGTCACAGTCTCCTTTGCTCCGCTGACATCCACCGGATCGGCAACATCGAACTCATTGCCAAGCGCTTCCAGAGCCTCATCGGTTCCGGCAACACTGATCGTCTCCGGAATCGTTGTGATGCGCGTTACATTATATCCCCACGCGGGGCTGCCTGTAGTCGTAACAATGATCGGTACATCTGTCTTGATCTTCCACAGGTCCACACTGACATTGACCGTATGTTCGGTAATGATATTGCCCACTTCATCCTTGAACTCAAGGCTGGACAGCTGTGAGTCTGTGAATGCAGCACCGTTCTTGTCATATACTTTCAGGATACCGCTCAGGACCGCGTCTGCTTCCATTCCCGCCACATTGACCGGAGCCACTACCTGGTTGATAATATTCATCAGCGACCTCGGTCCTGCTATGACAACGTTCTTGCCTTCAAGGATCTGGGTGCTGCCGACTTCATAGCCGATGGCCGGAGAGCCGTCTGCCGATACGGAGGCAACATAAGTCTGCTCCACCTTGTCTTCAAGTGTAACCTTCAGACTGGATGGGAGAACCTCGATCTTATCCCAGGTGACTGCCGCATTGGAACAGGTGACTGTAAGAGGAACCGTGTTCAGTTCCGTGATATTATTCATGTCTGCCTCTACATAGAAAGCAGATCCTGATTTGCTCAGTTTTTCCAGGACAGACCGCTTCTCCGTAACACGCAGAGTAACTGTACCGTTGCCCTCCGGTTCAACGACCTTGCCGATATCCGCAATCGAATCCTGATTGACGATATTGATCGGTATGTTGGTAAACAGCTGGGTTCTGGTCGGATTGTCCGCGTTGGATACCATCAGCCAGATAGCCGCACCTATTACAAGAGAGAGAAACTTCAGCCACAGATTGCCCAGAAGGGCCTGACGGATCTTATGCACCATTATCCTGCCCTCCTTGTCCTGCGTTTTTTCTTCTGCACAACGACCTTGTTCTGCAATTCCACCAGCCGGTCACGCAGCATCTTCTCCGTGATATTTCTCTGAAGTTCACCCTTGTAAGCCGCAGAGATACCGCCGGTCTCCTCAGATACTATGATCGTGAAGGAATCTGTCATCTCCGATACGCCTACGCCGGCGCGGTGTCTTGTACCCAGTGCCTTGGACAGAGACTTATTGTCCGACAGAGGCAGATAACAGGTAGCTGCTGTCACGCGGTCTCCGCGCACGATCACAGCACCGTCATGCAGCGGTGTGTTGTGCTCGAAAATATTGATCAGAAGCTGGCTCGTCACCAGAGCATCGATCTCAATTCCGGTTCGTTCATATTCATGAAGATTCTCATTCTGCTCGATCACGATAAGTGCCCCGGTGCGCTCAGAGGACATCTCAACGCAGGCACGGACCAGTTCATCCACCGTCCTGTCGGAGAATCTTCCGGCAGCATTCCTGTTCTGACCGAAGAGAAATGAATGATTCAGGATCTCCCGCTCACCCAGTGTCTCCAGAACTTTCCTCAGTTCCGGCTGGAACACGACGACCAGCGTGATGATCACGATGCTCATTCCCTGATTAATGATATAGATCAGGGTGTCCATCTGGAACAGATAGACTGCTGCCAGAGCCGCCGCGATGATCAGGATTCCCCGAAGGAGTGTCCATGCATGTGAAGTTTTGATAAAGTTCAGAAGGCGGTATACCAGCCATGTCAGGATCAGGATCTCAACTATGTCTGTCGCGGTAACCGACACATTGGGAAGGCGCAGAAAATTAAGATGGGAGTCGATCCATGCTACCAGACTGCTCATCCTTATCTGCCTCCTCTCTTCGGTGTCGCTTCTACGTAATAACTGTATTCATCATCCTCAAACTCCAGCGTCTCCATGCGCCGGTAGTCAAGGTCTTCTCTCTTTCTTTTCCCCTTCGGAACATCCCCCGGGACGTCATCGTCCTCCCAGTCGTCATCATCATCCGAAGGGCGGCGGGGGGTTCCGCCGGCATAGCGGGAAGAAGAACCTCCGGAACCCTGAGCATACCTGGATCCCCCTCCGCGTTCCTGGTCAAACCTTCTGATCTTCTCAAGCAGGCTGTGATACTGTCTCTGGTAATAGAGCGACTTCCTGTACGCGCCGTAAGATCTGATGGCGGCGATAATAATCGTGATCAGGAGAATGCTGCCGTAGGCGATCAGAACGATCATGATCAGGCTTTTCAACTGTCCTGAGGCAAAAGCATCCAGGAACATATTGATATTGAGCGCCATGAGTATACCAGCAACAGCAGCACATGCCAGCGACGCAAAAAATCCCATCTTCCAGACGGGATTGGTCAGCAAATCAATCCGGAATGCGTTCTCCGCTCTCCGGATCTGTTTTCCATGCTGTTTTTCGAGGATCGCAAGCCTCGTCATCAGTCTTATCTTTTCCTGTTGTGCCATGGACACGTACTCCCCTCTGCGTCCGGACTTGTATGCTGTCTTTCTAAGAGTATACCACAGAACAGTCTGTGTTTCTCTTAAAGTTTTATCAGGTTACCGGTACCCTGACCTTACCCCTGCACTTACTGTACGCCCCTTTTCCCGTAATATAACAGGTTACTGTCTTTTTTTTGCGGTTTACGCTGCATCTGATCCGGTATTTCTTTCTGCTGAGCAGTTTATTTTTACAGTAAACCTTACAGGAGCAGGTTATCTTGCCTCTGCGCATGCGGATCTGTATATCCTTGACGGCAAAGTGTTTACCGCTTCCCCTGTAATAGTAGACGCAGCTTCGTATCTTTCTCCCGGAAGATACGGCATGGCTGTCCTTCTTACCCTTTTTAAACCCCGGCCGTATCACGCCCCAGAAGGACAATTCTCCTTCCTGCGCATAAGAATGCCGGTAGAAAGCCGCAAAGTGTCTTCCGTTCATGTTCTGGTCCAGTGACAGAAATGAAGATGAATTCGCGGACACTATAAGCGACACATGTCCGTACCGCCCTCCGGTCCAGACTGCCACGTCTCCCGGCTGGGCTGTAAAACCGGCATAGTACCGGATCTTCTTCCATCCCGAGGGCGGCTTTGCCTCTGAATACTGCCACGCGTCCGTATCCGGCGCATTTACATCCAGATGTCTGTAATAGCTGTAAACAAGCTCCGTACACTGGGCAGAAGACTTCGGATTCCAGTAGTAGACAGACTTTCCTGCCTGTCTCCGGATCCACGACGCCGCCTGGGCAGGTTTGTAATATTTTGCGGTCTTCGCATATGCGCCGGATGAAAGGATCAGAGTGATCAGGATAGCCAGAAAGAATACTTTCCGGATCCTGATACCGTTATGATGCTGTCTCATTTTTATCCTCCCCGGTAACAACATGTACATGCGGATACGCAAAGAAGACCGAAGGACTCTCATCGATTGCCTTCTTGACAGCTCTTCTGATCTCAGAACAGGCGGCAAAGTTTTCCTCCACCGTATGGGTCCTGACGATCCCTCGTATATCGATACCGGATTCACCGAAATTCCTGACAAGAACCATCGGCGGATCTGCATTCAGTGTCCTGATACATTCCGACGCAACAGCCGGATTGTCCGCGATGCAGTGCCTGATCAGGGCGATGGCCTCTTCCAGGTCTGATTCATAGGTCACGCTCAGATCCAGGAAAGCCGAACTGGAATCTTCCGATTCCAGATAGTTATTCTGGATCATCGCCAGGTCCATCTTTGAATTGGGGACGATTACCATCGCATTGTTCTCAACATTCTGTATCGTAGTCGACCGAAGCCCCATGGACCGGATATATCCGGTCAGCGCAGTCCCGTCGATCGTGACAGTAACGCGGTCCCCGATCTGGAACGGTTTTGATACCGACAAAATGAATCCATGTACGATATTGGACAGTCCTTCCTGGAACACAAACCCGAGAACAACCACCACCAGAGAGGAAGACATCAGGAGCTGTTCAGCGATCCCGCTGATCGGAAAAAACAGGTTCACGATCCGGACGATAATGACGATCGCGATCACCGCCTTGACCATACCCGCAAGAAATGCGATCAGCGCGCTGGCATTGCGTTTCCGGATCGGCCTGACCACCAGGTCCACGACCTTGAAAAGAACCGGCAGCATGACTGCAAGGATCAGTGCAAAGAAAAATTTTGACGAAAAGACAGTAGACCAGGCAAACTTCGCCCCGTCCTTCAGTTCCTGTGTATATTCATTGTTCAGCAGAGTCCCTTCTTCCGTCTGGGCAAGTGATGCCTCCAGGATTGGAAGAACTCCGGAAAGTCTGTGAAATAAATTCAGCATGTGTTTACCGCCCCACAATGACTGGTATATCTGTCTGTTCTGTAATCAATATATCATATCATATTCCTGTACACTGTGCGAGTGCAGCCGGATATACAAAAGCACCGGTCCGGGAACGGACCGGTGCTGTATACTTTAAGGCTGCCAGAAACTGCTTTATGCAGTTTACATGAGCTGGCGGAACATGGCGATGACCTGCTCTTTGTCAGCCTCTCTCGGATTGCCCGGGTAGCAGGCGTCGTTCAGAGCATCCGTTGCCAGCTGATCCAGATCTTCCTCACGGATCTTCTCATTTTTCTTCGGAATACCGACATCCTCAGACAGCTGCCTGACCGCATTGATCGCAGCGTCACGGTACTCTTCCTGGGACATCTCGTCCACACCCTTCACTCCGAGAGCACGGGCGATCTCACGATAACGCTCGCCTGTGTAATCCCGGTTGAATTCCATGCTGATGGGCAGGAACATCGCACATGCAACACCATGCGGAGTATCGTAATGAGCGGACAGGGTGTGTGCCATCGCGTGATCGATGCCAAGACCGACATTGGAGAATCCCATTCCTGCGATATACTGACCCAGCGCCATTCCTTCACGTCCGGAGGTCTCATTGTTGACAGCATCTCTCAGGTGCTTGCCGATCAGACGGATCGCTTCGATATGGAACATATCGGACAGTTCCCAGGCACCCCTTGTGGTGTAGCCTTCGATCGCGTGTGTCAGGGCATCCATACCTGTGGAAGCGGTAAGCCCCTTCGGCATGGAGGACATCATCTCAGGGTCAACCACTGCGTATTCCGGGATATCATGCTCGTCGACACAGACGAACTTTCTTTCCTTCTCGACATCCGTGATGACATAGTTGATGGTGACCTCAGCAGCCGTACCTGCAGTCGTCGGGACAGCGATGGTCTTGACCGCGTGATTCTTCGTCGGTGCGACGCCTTCCAGAGAACGGACATCCGCAAACTCCGGATTGGTGATGATAATGCCGATCGCCTTGGCGGTATCCATGGAAGAACCTCCGCCGATCGCGATGATAGAATCCGCTCCGGCTTCCTTAAACGCCTTAACGCCGTTCTGTACATTTTCAATTGTGGGGTTCGGCTTGATATCGGTATACAGAGTATATGCGATGCCTTCCTTCTCAAGCAGATCAGTAACTTTGGCGGTAACGCCGAACTTCACCAGGTCCGGATCGGATGCGACGAATACTTTGCTGAAACCTTCTTTCTTAGCGATCCCCGGGATCTCCTGGATAGCGCCTTTGCCGTGATAAGAAACCGGATTCAGGATAAATCTGTTAGCCATATTCATTTCTCTCTTTCTTCATTTTAAGTAAAAACAACTGTCAGAAGCATTATAAAAAAGTTGAAAAAACCATGCAAGATAAAAACTGTGAAAAAACTGTCAACTATGATAGAATGTGGTTTCCTGAATACGACTTCAGTGGCGGAGGACGATCCCACACTGAGGTGTATCTGAAATAAGCAAAAATAACCGGAGGTCGGTCATGAATAAGAAAGAGGTCGCAGAGATCAGGAAACAACTCAATCCAACACGCCAGACCATCACCAGAATCTGCGGGTGCTACGTGAGCGCGGAAAAGGAGAAGATCACGACCTTCTCCCAGAGTTTCGGGCTCCTTGAAGAGGAAGAGATCTTCAAATATCTGGATATCTTTAAAAAGAGCCTGTCCGGGACACTTGGAAAAAATCTCCTGAATATGGATTTTACAGCTGAATCAGAGGTGGAAGGCGGAACCGAAAGATTCCTGTACGACCTGCGCCAGAGCCATCTGGAGGATGAAGAACTTCTCAATGAGTTTTACGACAAAGTCATCGACAGTTACATCACAGGTGAAAGTTATCTGATCCTTCTGATCGCCAATGCCTATGACGTTCCGGGGAAAGCCACCGATGGATCAGAGATGTTCGACGCCTCCGATGAAGTCTATGACTATTTCCAGGCGGTGATCTGCCCCGTAGACCTGGCAAAACCCGCACTCTCCTATGACCGTGAGACGCAGAGTTTCCACAGCCTGAACCGCCAGTGGATCGTGGGAATGCCCGTCCTCGGATTCCTCTTCCCTGCTTTCAATGACAGGGGAAATGACATCCACAGCGTCCTGTATTATTCCAAAGACGCCGAAGACCTTCATTTTGATCTCACCGACCGTCTTCTGGGCTGCACACTTCCTCTTACGGCAGGACTCCAGAAAGAAGCCTTCCAGCAGGTGGTGGAACAGACACTTGGAGAAAACTGCAGTTTTGAAAACGTCCTGATGATCCACGATACGCTGCGGGAGAAAGCAGAGCAGGAAAAAGAGAACCCTGATCCGATATCCTTTGACAAGCATGATGTGAAAGTAATCCTGAGCAAAGCAGGCGTGGAAGAAGAGAATCTTCAGAACTTCGACACCGTCTATGACGAAAACGTCGGTGAAGACGGGAAGATCCAGGCATCCAATGTGACGGCGAAAACAAAGCTGGACATCCACACGCCTGATATCAGCATCCGCATCAGTCCGGACCGCTCCGACCTGATCGAAGAACGCATCATAGACGGAAGACGCTGCCTGGTAATCCCGGTCACAGACGAGCTGACAGTCAATGGAATACGGATCTCCCAGATGTGAACGAGCGCCTGTCACTTGTTTAATGTTATACGAGTGACAGGCACTTGTTCATCCTCACAATGCCATGCGGTAGATCTTTTCCATATCTTCCTTCTTCAGCGGGATGACCTGTCCGTTGGCTCCTCCTGCTTTCTCTTCACAGCTTGCCGCCATGAATGCAATCTGTTCTTCGGTCGGTTCGATGCCGAGTTCTCTCATATTCACCGGCATGCCGATCTGATGGTAGAATCTCTCCATCGCCTGGATTCCACTCTCGATGGTGTCTTCATCGTGATCCCCGGGCATCACTCCCATGACCTCCAGGGCAAACTTTACAAAACGCTCCGGCGCTGCTTTATACACGTATCTTGCCCAGCTGCCCCAGATAGCTGCAAGTCCCGCACCGTGCGCCACGTCAAACATGCCGCCCATCTCATGCTCCATGTTGTGGGTTGCCCAGTCTCCGCCCGCACATCCGCAGCCTGTCAGATCATTGTGTGAGAGCGTTCCTGCCCACATGATCTCTGCTCTGGCTTTGTAATTGTCCGGTTCCTTCATCAGGACCTTCGCGTATTTCATGACATTGCGCATGAGAGTCACACTGATCCGGTCGGTCATCTCCATGTTGTCACACAGATTGAAGAACCTCTCCATCGTGTGCATCAGGATATCAGCAACACCGCAGCTTGTCTGGTACGCCGGCAGCGTCATCGTCAGTTCCGGATTCAGCAGAGAGAATTTTGAGCGCATACAGTCTGAACCGTAATCTCGCTTCAGACCGTTCTTCTCATTGGTAATAACAGCGCCGCCGCTCATTTCGCTTCCTGCGGCAGCCAGCGTCAGGATACATCCGATCGGGAGCGACTTATTGGTTGTCTTTTTCCCGATATAGTAATCCCACACATCGTCTTCCGGATTGGCAAGACCAAGCGCGATCGTCTTGGAAGAGTCAATCACGCTTCCGCCGCCGACGGCAAGGATGAAATCAATCCCTTCCTTTTTGCCAAGCTCGATGCCTTCATACACTTTTCCAAGATGCGGATTCGGCACGACTCCGCCCAGTTCCACGTGGTACAAACCCTCGGCATCCAGACTCTTCTGAACCCTTCCGATAAGGCCGGAGCGGAGCGCTGACTGGCTTCCGTAATGGATCAGGACTCTGGTTCCGCCAAATGCTTTTACCATCTTTCCGGCGTTTTCTTCCGCCCCTTTTCCAAACACAATCTTTGTGGGTGCAAAAAATTCAAAATTACTGTACATCTCCCAATCCTTTCCGGGGACTTCCCTCTCTCGCTTATCCAGCATCCGTCTGTCCCGGTTTGGAAGCGGACCTGGTTGTGTCTGTGATAAGTACTGTATACCTCAATCCTGCACTCTTCGCAATCCCAGCAGATCCGGAAGTATTGAAAAAGCTTCTGTTCAATACGTTCACAGATTATCCCGGGCTATATAGTACCCTGTGGTATGTACAGCCTGCTCGAACGATCCGCTGCGTATCCGTTTCTCCAGTTCCTGTCCTGTTATGCTTTCTGTCTCTACGAACTCTGTTACATCCAGGTGCAGGGGCGCTTCTCTCCGGCAGTTTCGCGCCAGGTACAGATATGCATAATTATCCGCCATCGTTGCGTTCGAGGGGATTTTTGCGAGAAATGTCCACTCATCGGAAACATATCCTGTTTCCTCTCTCAGTTCTCTCTTCGCCGCTGTCAAAGGATCCTCACCCTCTTCGATCCCTCCGGCGGGAAACTCAGTTGTCACACATCGGATTCCCTGGCGAAACTGCCTTACGCACAGGAATCTGCCTTCTTCATCCAGCGCTGCGATCACCGCATAGTCCTTCCGGTGGTACGTATAGAACGGTCCCAGTTCCAGACCGTCCGGGAATCTCCATTCACTCTCCCTGAAATCGATCCACTCATTGTCTACCAGTTTCTTCTCCCGGATCAGTTTCCAGGTGAGATGATCTTCTCTCATCCGTCTCTCCTTTTCTGCCTGAAAATAAACTGCCGCAAGCCAGCTGCCTGCCGGCTTGCGGTATAATCTGCCATATCTCCCGGTACAGCGATGATGCGGTATGACCCACTGCGCCTGCCGGCATAGCGGCGATCAGGAAATGACCGTCACCGACTCTATCACCGGCTGGTTCTCCTTCGCGATAGAACCGTTGTTGTCAGTCGGCTTTGCATCTTTGCTGATCTTGTCCACTACATCCATGCCATCGGTCACATACCCGAATCCGGCGTACTGTCCGTCCAGGAAAGTGCTGTCCGACTGGACGATGAAGAACTGTGAACTTGCGCTGTCCGGAAGCTGTGACCGCGCCATGGAGATGGCTCCTCTCACATGTGTGATCGGATTCTCTACTCCATTATCGTTGAATTCACCCTTGATCGTCTTATCGCTGCCGCCCGTTCCGTTACCGAGCGGATCGCCGCCCTGAATCATGAATCCGTCAATGATCCTGTGGAAGGTCAGGCCGTCATAGAACCCGTCTTTGGCAAGTGCGACAAAATTCTTCACGCTCTCCGGAGCGATCGTCTCATCCAGTGCTGCGGTAATGGTGCCGTAATCCCTGACCTTGATCTGCACATAAGTCAGTTCGTCCGAAGAGATATCATAGCAGCCCTTCAGCGCTGAAGCGGCAAACTTAACATAAGAGCCATTCCCTTCTGCAGACTCAGTCTGTCCGGAAGCATCCGCGCTGCTGCCTGAGGCTTTCTCTGCTCCTGCACTGGATGCTGCAGCTGCAGAGATTTCCGTTTCCGGAGCCGCATTTTCCTTCTGTCTTCCCTGAGTAAGAACCGCGACCGCTGCAATTGCTATGACTACCACTCCGATAAGTGTAGGAAGAATTGTCTTCCACTTGGCAGCCTGCTGAGCTCTTGCTCTCTCCTGCGCTCTGCGCTCCTGTGCCATCTTTTTGTTTTCTTTGTTCATAGCCTTCTCCAATCCGCCGCCGTGTGGGCGACATTTATTTTCCGCAGTTTCTACTGCGTTATGTACCTTGTCCGATCATTCCTCTTCATTTACTCACAGGGTCAGCTTCTTTGACCATATCTGTCATGTCTGACCCCTGCCTATACAGACTGTAAGAAAGAAAACATGTCTCACACCTGCCTTTTGCAGAGCATATCCTGCTTCATCCATGGTTGCCCCGGTAGTGTAGATATCATCGATCAGTACCACAGAAAATGGGATATCCGCGTCATCGTCCACCGCAAAAACTCCCCGAAGGTTCTTCCTGCGGCTGGCCCTTCCCAGCTTTTTGGACGCACCTGTATACCGCTGGCGTACCAGCAGGTCCTCTCTGACTTCTACCCCGGTCCTTCTTCCCAGCTCTTCCGCAAGCAAAGCCGCCTGGTCAAATCCTCTCTCTGCTCTCTTTTTCGGATGCATCGGAACCGGAACAAGACAATCCGGCTTCCACCGCGGAAAGTATTCCGCTGCAAGCTTGTTAAGGCAGACACCAAAGAAAGGAACCGACTCTCTCCTGTTATAAAACTTCAGACGATCGATTGCCCTGCGCGCTCCTTTTTCATAGAGCAGGGCCGCTCTTCCCTCTTCGTATCTGTGAGGATGTGTCTCACAGTCCGAACAGTATTCCCTTTCAGTACTGTCGATCGGCTTGCCGCACTTCAGACAGTACGTACTTCCGACATACGGAAGATCCGCCGCGCACTTCCTGCAGATCATCTTTTCCTTAAGCGGAAGGATCATACCGCATACAGCACACCGGGGCGGGAAGAGTGCATCGATAAACATCGATCCGGCGGCATGAAACAGTTTTTCGACACACCTGCCAGGCAGCTTCTCCCGGTTGCCTTCGTATTGCTCTCTTCTGTATGGTTTTATTCTGTGTTTCCTTATTCTGCGCTGCATGAGACATACCGCGCGTACTCTCTCTGTTTGCCGGTACTTCCGGATGCGGGTCTGCTCCGACTCTTATCATTCCATATCGTCCCAGCCTGCAAAGGGGTCGTCCGGATCAAATTCTTCAAATCCGCCAGCACCCCCAACACCTGAACTTTCTGCGCCGAAGCCTCCTGCTCCTGAGTTCCCTCCGAAGGCAGCCTCATCTGCCCCGCCGGCTTCTCTGACCGCATATGCTTCCTTGATTCTCAGTGCCAGGGTCGTGTATCGTTTTGCCTCCTGCACATTGTCGATCATCTCGTTCATGACTGCCGGCTCTCCGATCAGTACGACCATTGATCTTGCGCGTGTGATCGCTGTGTACAGCAGGTTACGGTTCATAAGCATCCGCGGGCCCCGCAGCAGCGGTATCACGACTGCCGGGTATTCGCTTCCCTGGGCCTTGTGGATGGTCACTGCATAAGCAAGTTCCAGCTGGTCCAGATCGTTAAAGTCGTAATCGACGTATCGATGTTCGTCGAATTCAACAGTGAGCGTCTCCGTGTACCGGCTGATCTGTCGGATGATCCCCATGTCTCCGTTAAAGACGCCCTCTCCGTTGTCGAGCACTGCGTTATGCCGGCCGCGTACGGTCCATGCGATCTGGTAATTGTTGCGCACCTGCATGACCCTGTCGCCTTCCCGGAAGAGTGTCTCCCCTCTGCTGTGCTCTTCCTTATGAGGACTGGCCGGGTTCAGGTAAGTCTGCATTACTTTATTCAGGTTGGTGATGCCCAGAACTCCCTTCTTCATCGGAGCCATGACCTGGATCTCACTGCTGTCTGTCTTCAGATAGCGGGGCAGGTTCTCTCCTACCAGCTTGACGGCAGTCCCGATAATGGTTCCAGGATCGCTCTGACGGATAAAGAAAAAGTCCGGGCTCTTATTGTTCACGACCGGATGCTGGCCTGCGTTGATCTTATGGGCATTCACTACGATGTCACTCATCTGTGCCTGCCGGAAGATCCGCTCCAGTGTTACGGTCAGGATCTTACCGGACTCGATCATGTCCTTCAGCACACTTCCGGGACCGACACTGGGCAGCTGATTCGCGTCCCCGACCATGATCAGGTGCGTGCCCGGAATAACTGCACGCAGAAGCGACTGGAACAGATAGATATCGACCATGGACATCTCATCGACTATGATGACGTCCGTCTCCAGCGGATCATCTGTATCTTTGTTAAAATGAGTGCCCGTCTCGGGATCGCCGCTCACTTCCAGAAGCCTGTGGAGAGTCCTTGCCTCCCTGCCGGTCGCTTCTTTCATCCGCTTGGCAGCGCGCCCTGTAGGAGCAGCAAGTTCAATGCTCATACCCTCTCTCTCAAACACGGAGATCATGGTATTGATGGTGGTTGTCTTTCCGGTGCCGGGGCCGCCGGTGAGGATCATCAGCGTGTGCTCCATCGCCTGCAGGACAGCCTCCATCTGCATCTCATCCAGTTCATTTCCAGATCCTGCAGCCGCCTTTACTGCCCGCGAACGGACTTCATCCTGATCAACGTCACATGTCAGATTCAGTTCTTCCAGCATCCTGGCGACACGCAGTTCCGTATAGTATGCCTGTGAAGTGTAGACACGCTCAGTGTCTTCTTCTCTCTTCAGGATAATCTTCCTGTCTACGGACAGGTCCAGAAGCGCAGCCACCACCGGATCATCCGCTCCGCTGAGCGCTTCCGGCAGCAGCACCGGAGCAGCATATTCCATATCCTCATACGAATAGAAAGGATCTGCATCTTCTCCGGAATACTGGGGCTGAGATCCGCCAAATCCAAGCAGATTTGCTGTCCTCCTGACAAGGATATCCTTCGGAAGATACATGCTTCCTTCCGCTGACGCCAGTTCAAGTACATAGAGAATGGCGCTTGAGATCCTGAATCTGGAATCAGCCGCAAAGCCTGCTTTTCTGGCGATCTCATCCGCTGTCCTGAATCCGACTCCCGCTACGTCATCAGCAAGTTTATAGGGATTGTCCTTTACAATGCGGTAGATGTCCGGGCCGTACTGCTGCCAGATCTTCATGGACAGAGTATTGGATATATTGAAGCCGGCAAGAAACAGAAGCCCGTCTCTCATGTCGCGCTTTTCAAAGACCTGCTGCGCGATCTGCCTGGCTTTTTTCAGAGAGATTCCCTTAATCTCCGCAAGTCTCTCCGGCTCCTGGTCCAGTATCGTAAATGTATCGTCCCCGAAAGCCTGTACGATCCGGTGTGCCAGTGCCTTTTTGATCCCCTTGACCTGTCCGGAAGCCAGATACCGCTCCATGGCTGCAGCGTTCTCCGGCGGAAGGATCTCGAAAGAGTCGATTTTAAATTGTTCTCCGTATGTGGAATGGGTGGTCCAGAAACCGCTCAGATTCAGCAGTTCTCCCTCTCCGACTTCCGGCAGGGAACCCACTGCGGTAAACACACAGTCCTCACCTGCCTTCTCCCGCTCAGGGTCAGACAGGCTGAGGACGGTGTATCCGTTTTCCTCATTGCGGTATGTGATGTGTTCTACATAACCTTTAACAGAATCCATTTTAATCCAGCATAAGTTCAGCGAAGCGCCCGGTTCCGATCGCAACAGCACACAGCGGATCATCGCACGTGACCGTATTGACGCCTGTACGCGCTTCCAGCAATTCTTCCAGTCCGTCGATCAGGCATCCTCCGCCCACCAGGACGATTCCTCTGGAAACAACATCCGAAGCCAGTTCCGGCGGCGTCTTTTCCAGCACGCTGTGAACTGCCTCAACAACACGCCCGGTCAGTTCACGGCAGGCGATCCTGCAGTTCTCTGAACTGATGCGGACTTTCTTGGGAAGACCGGTCTCTATATCTCTTCCGATGAACTCCAGGAATCTCTCTTCCGGGCGTTCATACACAGTCCCGACCTGCATCTTGATCTCTTCCGCGGCAGCCTTCTCAATGACTACGCCAAACTGGTTGCGGATATACTTGATAAGAGCCTCGTCATAGTCATTTCCGCCAACCTTAACACGGGTGCTGACCACAATTCCGTCCATCGACAGGATGGCGACACTGGTGCTTCCTCCGCCGATATCGACGATCATATTGCCGCTGGGTTTGGAGAAATCAATTCCCGCTCCAATCGCGGCTGCAATGGGTTCCTCAACCATATGCACATCTCTGGCGCCGGCCTGGTATGCAGCGTCCTCGACAGCATGGCGTTCCACTTCCGTAAGTCCGACCGGGATGCAGATGCATACACGCGGCTTCCGAAATGAAAGGCGTCCGACCGCTTTCTGGATAAAGGTGCGAAGCATCTGCTCCGTGACCACATAATCCGCGATGATCCCATTTTCCAGAGGATGGATCTCCGTCAGGTTTCCCTCTGAGCGGGACAGCTGGATCCTTGCTTCCTCACCGATCGCGCGGATCTTGTCATCATCCCTGTCATAAGCTGCGATCGACGGCTCTTTGAGGACAACTCCCCTGCCGCGCACATATACGAGAATACTCGAAGTTCCGAGATCGATTCCTACATCTGTTACTGCCATATATATCCTCTCAATACTGGTCTGTTTTCAAAATGAACAATATATCAATTTCTTATAGATTTCTGCTGCTGTTTCTGCTGCGGATCAGCAGGATCAATACGGCAGAACCGACTGCAAGGATCGCCGCAAGCACCTGGGAGACTGCGATCTGTGTGCCCCAGAACCTGAGCTGGTCCGTCCGAAGACCTTCGATCCAGAATCTCCCGATGCCGTACAGCATCAGGTATCCCAGAAAGATCTCCCCGTGGAATCTCTTCAGATGTTTCAGGGTGATGATCACAAGCACGATCAGCACTGCCAGATTCCACAGAGATTCATACAGAAAGGTCGGATGCACCTGGATATAAGTAATTCCGCCGATGACCTGTGCATGCTCCCTCATCTGCTCTGTTACCTCGGCCGCGCGGACCGCATCAAGAGGAAGGCGCATCGCCAGCAGGTTATCCGTATATCCTCCGAAAGCTTCCCTGTTGAAGAAGTTTCCCCATCTTCCTACTATCTGTCCGGTCACCATTCCAAGACAGGCCGTATCCAGGATCAGAGGTATCTTCAGCTTTTTAACGCCGCAGTAGATAAGGACCGCAAGCACCGCCCCGATCAGAGAACCGTACAGTGCAAGTCCGCCTCCGCGAAAGTCCAGGATCTCATTCAGGTGATCCTTATAATAATCCCAGCTGAATACAACGTAATAAGTCCTTGCTCCAAGCAGCCCCAGCACGATTCCAAGAAGGGCGATATTGACGTAATCATCGCTCTCCTGCCCTGTTTTTTTTGCCATCCACATGGCAACGTAGAGTCCTGCCAGAATTCCCAGTGCCATCGTGATCCCGTAGAGCGCGATCTCATAGCCGAACACGCTGAAAGACTTGATGACATACGGCAGATGGATTCCCAGATTCGGGAAGTCTATAGACATAGTGAATTCCTTTTTTATACATTAAACCTGAACAGGATGACATCGCCGTCCTGCACTACGTATTCTTTTCCTTCCAGACGGACGATGCCTTTTTCCCTGGCGGCGCCAAGTGAGCCGCACTCCAGCAGGTCTTTGTAGTTGACGACCTCTGCACGGATGAATCCGCGCTCGAAGTCGGTATGGATCTTGCCTGCTGCCTGGGGTGCCTTGGTTCCCTTCTTAATGGTCCAGGCTCTGGTCTCTTTCTCTCCCGCTGTAAGGAAACTCATCAGTCCGAGCAAGCTGTAGCTTGCACGGATCAGTTTGTCCAGGCCGGACTCTGTAAGTCCCAGGTCTTCCAGGAACATCTGCTTCTCATCATCGTCCAGCTCCGAGATCTCTTCCTCGATCTGCGCGCAGACCACAAACACTTCCGAACCGGACTCCGCTGCCAGTTTCCGGACTGCCTGTACGTGCGGATTGTTCGCTCCGTCATCCGCCGCGTCATCTTCTGCCACGTTTGCAGCAAAGATCACCGGCTTGGCGGTCAGAAGATTCAGTTCCGCAAACAGAGCGCTCTCTGCTTCATTCTTCAATTCGAAGGAGATGGCAAGCTTCCCTTCTTCCAGGAATGTTTTTAATCTCTGGAGCATGGCTAGCTCGGCGGCCGCATCCTTGTCGTTCTTCGCAGCCCTTCCGACTCTGGACATCCTGCGCTCGAGCACTTCCAGATCGGCGAAGATCAGTTCCAGATTGATGGTCTCCACATCGCGTGCCGGATCTACGCTGCCGTCCACATGCACAACATTGGCGTCCTCAAAGCAGCGGACCACATGCACGAGTGCATCGCACTCACGCACATTTCCCAGGAACTGGTTGCCCAGGCCCTCACCCTTGGAGGCGCCTTTGACCAGGCCTGCGATGTCCACGAATTCGATCACAGCCGGTGTGACTTTCTTGGAATTGTACATATCGCCCAGCAGTTTCAGACGCTCGTCCGGAACCGGAACAACGCCTACATTCGGATCGATCGTGCAGAACGGATAGTTCGCAGATTCCGCTCCTGCTTTTGTCAGAGAATTAAAAAGGGTGCTCTTACCGACATTCGGCAGCCCCAGAATACCTAATTTCATTTTTTGTACATCTCCTTAAGAAAAAAGAGCCTGATGTGACAGACATAACTTTATCACATCGGCTCTCGTTTCTCCATCATTTTATGAAATTTCTGTTCAGACACGGCAGGCAAAAAGATCGTAGACGCGCTTCATGTCATCTTTAAGATCCATATCCGGCATGGGAACAAACTCTACCGCAAGAGTGTCATTGTATCCATGTTTATGAAGAGCTTCAAACAGAGCGTCAAAGTCAACGATGCCGGTTCCGTGCGGTGCATTCAGATAGAAACGGCCATCCACACCGGGGTTTGCGTACTGCTCCGGCTTTGTATCTGCAACTGACATGTCTTTCAGATGGATATGTGCTGTTCTGTCTGCAAAGTATTCATAATATGGGACTACCTCGTCACCGGACGGAAGCATGTTCGCAGAATCATATACGAGACGAAGCCCCGGAACTGCATTCAGTATCGCATCAACTTCCTCCCGCGATCCGCAGGGGACTTTGATATTGGGATCATCTTCACATACGCAGATGATTCCCTTCGGGGCAGCGAGGTTAACGATCTTTGAGTAATTCCTGACCATAAGGTCGAAGAGTTCCTTCCTGTTCTCAGTGGGCAATCCCGGCACCAGCATTATCTTCCCACAGTTCAGATACTCACATGCTTCCACAATGCCGTCAGCGCCTTCTATATCTCCTGCAGTGTCCATACAGATCACGCAGCTGAGCCTCAGTCCGTTTTTCTCCAGCATGCGTTTTATCTCTTCTTTTCCGACAAGCCGGACCGTCTGCCAGATCAGATCGATATTCTTATATCCGGTTTCTGCTGTGAGCTCTATGAAGGATTCTATTTCCTTTGCCTTCTCTTCCTTCGTTCCCGGTTTGAAAAATAAAACCGGAAACTCCAGCATAAAAGTCATCATGCTCAGTTCCATAATTGCTCATCCCCGTCAGGTAAGTTTTATAAGCTTCTAAGGAAATTGTAGTCAAACTCTGCGGCACTGATCGCAGTTCCGTCAGAACCCTCAAAGTGATAGTATTCACGTTCGCTGATAAATGCCTCACAGCCCTGGGCATTTGCCAGCTCTGCAAGTCGCTTCCAGTCGATGATTCCCTGTCCGAGGCCCTTGTTCCAGCTTCTTGTCTCATAGAGTTGTGCCTTGATCTCATCTGTAAAGATCGGTGCTCCGTGCTCATCTCTCTTGATCTGTTTTACGATCTCCGGCGGGAAATGCTCAAACTCTGCCGGGTCCTTAGCGACGTGATCACACTCTTTGACATGAAGCAGCGGGAAACGACCCGGATTCTTCTCGACATAGTCACATACGTCGGCGCCTGCAAGAACTGCCCAGCCCACATCAAGCTGGAAGCCCACAAGTTCCGGATCCGTCTTTGACAGAAGCAGATCATAAACTCTTGTCTTTTCTTCTTCTCCTTCAACCCACAGGAACTCATCTGCATGGTTATGAATGGTCAGTTTCATTCCCAGATCCCTGATCTGGCGTCCTTTCTCATTCAGTTCCTGACAGACCCTGAGGACGGTCTCTCGCTTGTAATTCTCGATCTTGGCGTCAAATGCCAGATATTTGATCCCGCACGCCTTCGCCATAGCGATCTCAGAATCAGAGCCCCATCCGTGGATTGCAATTACGTCAAGATTCAGCTCCTTAAGAAGCGCCTTAAACTCATCAAGCGGTAAGCCGCCTGAGTTATCAGAGACGATCTCCACTCCATCGTAACCGATTCTTGAGAATTCTTTCAATGCGTCAATCAGGCCATCCCGCTCCACTCTGATCAGAGAGTATACCTGTGCATATACTTTTCCTTCCATCGCCGCATCCTCCTATTCCATGAACATGGTATAACAAAAGAGCCTGTTGCATATGTAAATTATAGCAAACGGGCTCTCTCCTCTCAATACTGTTCATTTTCCGCAGTACAGATGCAGCAGCTTTGCATTCAGTTTCGAATAGATATGTTCCCTGAACCACGGCTCTGAGCTGGCCTGTACTGCCTCGTCAAGGCCAAACCACTGAACGCCGCTGTTCTCCCCTTCTCTGACATGAAGTCCTTCCTCTTCATCCGCCTCCAGCAGATAGGTCACATTCAGGTGCAGATGGGAACTGACATACCTGCCCCTCTTCACATGGCCGTCCACCGTAAGGACCTCCAGGGAGAAGATCTCATCCGACACAGGCCGCACATTCAGGATCCCGGCCTCCTCACGCGCCTCCTTCATTGCAACGGACAGCAGATCCTCCTCACCGTCCGCGTGCCCGCCAAGCCAGCTCCAGGAATCGTAGATATTGTGGTAAGCCATCAGGGCTTTTGTCCGCTCCGCGTTCACGATCCATGCGCTTGCGGTCATATGGCATAATGCATTATCCCTCGTAAACACGTCTTTCTCCGTCTTGAGCGCGTGCAGGATCAGTTCCCGGTCCCGCTCCTCCTGTTCATTGAAGGGCACATATGCCGTGATCTGGTCCAGCAGTTTTCTCCTCTTGTCGCTCTCCATGTCGGTCCTCCTTCTGCCGTCAGACAGCCTTGATCCATGTATTATAAACATCATAACAGGCATCATCACCGACATCGTACGGTTTTTCAAACCGGCTTTTCCTCTCCAGCTGCCAATTCCGCCATGGTGGTATTGCGCCTGTGCGCTTTTGAAGTTTTGAATGCCCCGGCAGGCGCATTCCGGAAACAGTTATTTTTCATTTTATTCACGATCCTGTATATGTCAATGTGGTTCGGAAGATGGCGGAAAACTGCTTTGCATAAGCGCATTCATTCTTTAATCTTTACCGCTCCCTGAAACTGCTATTGACTTTTATATGAATTACGATGAATATGGATGAAGATTGTATTGAAAGGGACTGCCCTATGGATGTCAGATATCAGAAAACCGTCTATGCCTGTTTCGTCGGCTATATTGTACAGGCGATCGTCAATAACTTTGCTCCGCTCCTGTTCCTGACCTTCCACAGGTCATACGGGATACCGCTCTCCAGAATCACTTTTCTGGTGACTTTCAATTTCGCGCTTCAGCTTTTGGTGGATCTGGTATCGGTCAGGTTTGTCGACCGGATCGGTTACCGCGCCGCTCTGATCCTTGCACATCTGACCGCAGCCTTCGGTCTGGTCATGCTGGCGGTCCTGCCCGGTATCCTGTCCGATCCTTACATGGGGATCCTGATTGCGGTCTTCTTCTACGCAGTGGGAGGCGGGCTTCTCGAGGTCGTTGTCAGCCCGGTGATGGAATCCTGCCCGACACCAAATAAAGAGGCTGCCATGAGCCTCCTTCACTCTTTCTATTGCTGGGGACATGTGGGCGTCGTTCTTCTCTCTACACTGTTCTTTGCCCTGTTTGGGATCTCACACTGGCAGATCCTTGCCATTCTGTGGGCTGTGATCCCGGCGGTCAATATGCTGGTGTTCACCCGGGTTCCCATCGCAGACCTGCTTCCGGAAGGGGAGAGTGCGATCCCGCTGGGACGCCTTCTGAAGAACCGGCTGTTCTGGCTCTTTGTGCTTCTCATGATCTGCGCCGGTGCCTGTGAGCAGGCCGTCAGTCAGTGGGCTTCCACCTTTGCCGAACAGGCTCTCGGAGTCACCAAAACCCTCGGAGACCTGACCGGACCTATGTTTTTTGCCATCATGATGGGGACTTCCCGTCTGATCTACGGAAAGCTTGGGGAGAAACTCCCCCTGAAGAAATGTATCATCGGCAGCACGCTGCTGTGCCTTGCCTCCTATCTGATCATATCCCTCTCGCCCCTGCCCGCCCTCGGCCTCATCGGATGCGGGATCTGCGGTTTCTCAGTAGGGATCCTGTGGCCGGGTACGTTCTCTATGGCAGCAGCCGCTCTGCCTACGGGCGGAACTGCCATGTTCGCACTGCTGGCTCTTGGCGGAGATGTCGGCTGCAGCGGCGGTCCGACCTGGGTCGGACTGATCTCATCTGCAGCCGGTGATAATCTGAAGACCGGAATCCTGTGTGCGATCGTATTCCCGATCCTGATGCTGTGCGGTACTATAGTCCTTATTCATATAAAAGGACGCGATCAAAAACTCTATTCTGCGTCTTCTTCGAAGGAGAATCTGTAAGGAAGATGGAATCTGTCTCTCAGTCCGGTGAGTTCTTTCTGAATCGCCTCTCCGACAGGCACTCCTTTGTCTTTCCTCTCCTGCCATGCCAGCCATTCTTTCTCTCCGGCAGTGTAGATACGCTCCGCACCCGGTGACTTTTTTGATTCACGAAGCGTACGGCAGATATCGCCGGCCGTCTTTTTGAAAACATCCAGACCGCCGAAGAATTCCGGATTAATAACAAAGAAAAAATGTCCCAGCCGGTACATTCGGTTGGTGCCATCCGGGTTCTTTCCGCTCAGTTCCTTCATAAAAGGTCCTCCGGCGAGAGCGGCGGACAGGATCTCTACGATCATGGTGAATCCATACCCCTTATAGCCGCCGGTCTTTTCCCCCAGTCCTCCGATCGGAAGCAGAGCACAGTGTCCGGCTCTCATTTCTCTGAGGATCGTCCCCGAATCGGTCAGTGTATTGCCATCCTCTGTCACCACCAGCCCCGCAGGAGTAGGCTCACCGTTTCGTTCATAGAACTCGATCTTTCCATTTTGCACAATGCTGGTAGCACAATCGAAATTAACCGGAAACTCTTCATCCGTAGGCATGGTGAATGTCAGCGGATTGGTGCCCATCATAGGTTCCACGCCGAAGGTCGGCGCTACGGAGGGCCTCGCATTGGTTCCTGAGATTCCGATCATACCCGCCTTCTCAGCCATCGTTGTCCAGTAGCCGGCGATTCCGTAATGCGTAGAGTTATAGATCGTTCCTCCTGCCATCCCGTACTTTGATGCCTTCTCAATGAGCATATTCATCATGTGCCAGCTTGCCACCATACCCATACCGTTATTGGCGTCCATAACTACCGTCGTAGGCGTCTCCTTTACGATATCCAGTTTCGTCACCGGCAGAAGTGTCCCGTTTTCAATACGGTCCAGATAGATCGGTTTGAACCGGTTACAGCCATGACTTTCTATTCCCCTGCGGTCTGATTCCAGAAGCACGTCTGTACAGATCGCAGCGTCTTCCTCCGGTACCCCGTAAGCCTTGAAAACGTCAATCATAAACGAATTCATTGTTTCCCAGTCGACATACGGTCTTGTCTCCACAGCAGGTACCTCCTTCAATCTGAAGCACACTATCTCATCATATTGTACTCATTCTCCTACGATCGTCAGGATACATTTCCGGTTTCTGGGCCGAAGGTCATCAAAATCTACAAAATATATATACCCCCACTGCCCTGTCTGTACAACGCCGTCGATCACGGCAAAACTCTCGCTTGCCCCCAGTAGGGAAGCCCTCAGATGTGAATGGGCATTGAGCAGTGTCCGCATGTCTTCGTGCACGTCCGGATCCATCCGATCTCCAAACTCCTGATGGAGCGGACCCGGATAGCGGTAATAATAATCATCTGACTCCTGCTTCGGGAAAACCTTCCCCAGACCGTGGTTCAGATCGACCTGAAGGAACTCATCCCCCTTGATGTCCACATCGTGCACCATCTCCTCAAAGATCACGGCACAGGTCGTATGAGCAGACTGTACGTTGAGGATCCCGTTCTTGATACCGCTCTCCTCGACAAACGCAATCACATCATCTTTGATATTGATATACTCTGTCTTCTTCCCCTTTGTCTCGAACTTCAGTATTTTGTGCCTGACCATAAAACCTCCCTGCATGTTCTGCTCAGATTGTGAACTTTCCGTCCCTGAAGATCAGCCTGCCGTCCAGGAACACTTCCGACTGCGTGCGTGTATCCTTGATCAGGTCCCAGTGGATCGGAGAATTGTAGTTCCCGTCATAAGGCCTTCCGAGGGCAAGATGCATCGTACCTCCGATCTTCTCATCGATCAGCACATCGGTCGTACAGATATTGATGTACGGGTTTGTTCCGAACGCGATCTCGCCCGCACGGTCCGCATTCTCATTGCCCTGGATGATCATATTCAGGAAATCCGCATTCGTCTCTGCATCCGCCCGGACCACATGTCCCCTGTCAAACTCAAGGTATACACCGTTCATCACCTTGCCCCCGAGGGTGGCAGGAAGCTCGAAATAGATCTGCCCCTGCACGCTCTCCCACAGCGGAGTTACATAAGTCTCGCCGTCCGGAATATTCTGTGTGTTGTCCATCACGATCCATTTATTGGACCCGAAGGAAAATGACAGGTCGGTCTTTCTTCCGGTGATGCGCAGGGACTGTCCCTGGTCCAGGATATCCGCGATCCTCTGGTTCTCTTTCTTGTATGCTTCCCAGTCGAGGGTGCAGGCGTCAAAGAACAGATCCATCATCCTGTCGCAGCTCACATGGGCCTGCTGCGCGAAATGTTCATTTGGAACACGGACCAGCGCCCATCTGGTCTTCTGCCAGCGCAGAGTGCTGATCTTCCCCATTGCTTTCTGATAGAGGGCGACTTTCTCAGCTGGGATATCCCAGCATTCATCCAGGTTGAAAGCACCGCGAAGGCCCAGATAACAGTCAGCCCACTCCATGCCGTATGCCTCGATCCCGGGAATCCAGCCGATCTGCTCCTCATTGCCATATGCCAGGATACGGTGCTTGATCGCTTCACTCATGTACTGGATCTGGGCATAGCCGCCCGCTTTGATAACCTCGCCGTATACCGCCTCCGCAAGGGCGACTGTCTCCGGCTCAAGCATCATGATCATGACTTTCTCACCGGGCCGGACCTTCAGTGAATAATTGACCAGCATCTCACCCAGCTTCTGCCAGCGTTTATCCAAATCTCTCATATCTGCCCCCCAAACATACCAACCGGCAGATCACGCATTACAGCTCGATCTCAAAACGACTGTCTTCATCGAGATCCTTGTAGAAGAAGTCATTGACATAGCATCTCTCCGGCAGCATGATCAGTGCGTGAAGTTCTTTCTCATGAACCGGGAGCGGCGTCAGATGATAGACCGCCGGGAAGATCGTAATAATTGTCCCCTTCGGGATGATAAAGGCTCTGGTCTGGCTGACATCATAGTCACCGCTTGCAAGCGAAACATGCATCACAGCGTCATCGTTGACCGGCATCATACCTTCACAGGTATGATTGTGCCACTCCACGCCTTCCACGACATATCCGTGATTCCTGACAGTCAGCGGAGACAGGCCGACCGGAAGCAGGCTGTCAGAATAAAACTTTGCCTGGTCGCGGTAGAAGTCATGGAACTCCCCTCCGATATGATACCCTTCCGGGTTCATGACATTGGTATAGGTGCCAAACGGGGCAAATGCCTCCGGTGTCAGTTTTTCTGCTTTGATCCTGATCATAGTCCGATTCCTTTCTGTTTAGAAATAACCTCTCAAAAAGCGTGACACTTCAGCGACATAGCTGACATAATCTTTCGATGTATCGCAGAAGATCTCTGCAGTAAAGATATGCACACCGATCTCTTTCGCAGCATCGATGCAGCGCTGAAAATCCACATGTCCCTTCCCGTAATCCCTGAAGCGGTATTCACCGGGGATGGAATCTTTTAAATGAAGAGACGTAACATACCCTTTCCCCTTCAGCAGATCGGCTGCCGTACGGTCCGCGTCGCCGGCAAAGGCATTGGTCGTATTGCCGATATCCCCGTATACACGGAAGAAAGGCGACGGCACCCTGCGGCAGAATTCTGCGGCATCACTGATGGTTGAGCAGAATGGCATCTCCGCATTTTCGATCCCCATGATCACTCCATGGTATGCGCAGATTCCAACTGCGACCGGCAGATTCTCATAGAACCTGGCAACGGTTTCCGGGGTCGACGGTTCATCATATACGTCATATCCGTTGACCAGCATGACACGGCTTCCAAGGGCGGCCGCAAGAGCGCAGCCCTCGTCTATGACGCGGAATGCTTCCTGATTCTTCTCCCGGTCCAGAAGCCCGAGAGGAGTTTTCCGCAGAAGGCTCAGGGAGAAGGTGGTAAACGGAACACCCATCTTCACCGAGAGGCTGCGCCACTTCTCCCTCTCCTCCACAGACCAGTTCAGCCTGGCCGCGCGCTCTTCATTGAGATCCACACAGAACTCAACGTGATCATATCCGCTCTCTTTGGCAAGCTGCATCTTCTCTTCCAGAGGCATATCATCCGGAAGCGCCTTCTCGTACATTCCCAGAGAGTATTTATACATAGCTTTTTCCATTATCCGTCAATGCACATTTACAGCGCTGGTATCCCGCATCCACTGTCCGAAGGTATCGTACGCCTTGCGGTACTGTGCAAAATACTGCTGATATTTCTTATGGTTTTCCAGGTTCGGCTCGATCCTCTTGCTGTAGCGGACCATATGCGCGACAGCCTCTTCAAAAGTGTCATAGACGCCGGCGGCGATCGTCGCAAGGATCGCGCTTCCGAGCGCACAGGACTGAGGATCTTCCGGAACGTTTACGACAACATTGGATACATCCGCATGGATCTGCATGAAAAGGTCACTGTTCGTAGTGCCGCCGCCCATGTAGATCTCATTTACCTCATACCCCGCTTCACGGAATGACTGGAATACATTCTCTGTCCCGTAAGCCACGCCTTCCATGATAGCGCGGAACAGATGCCCCTGCGTATGTCCAAGGGACAGGCCGTAGATATTGCCCCGGATACTTCCGTCCGTGTATGGCGTCCGGTTGCCCTGCCACCAGTCGAGCACCAGAAGTCCGTCAGAACCCGGTTCCAGCTTCGCTGCCTGCCGGTTCAGTTCCCCGTAGGCGCCTCCTTCTTTATCCTTCAGGTCGCCGCAGAAGTTATTCTTGAACCAGCTGACGATGGAGCCGGAAGATGTCTGTCCTCCCTCTACCATGCCGTATTCCTCGCGGATAGCTCCCGGGAACGGACCAAAGATACCGCTCTTTGAGTACTTGAACACATCTGTCAGGCCGAGGATCAGGTGGCTGGACCCTGTGATCAGAGCAACTTTTCCGGGCGAGATCACGCCCAGTCCGAAGCAGCCGATAAATGCATCCGGGCCGCCCTGGGCAACGATCGTATTCTCGCTCAGTCCGAGGAACTGCGCGGCTTCTTTCGTAAGTGTTCCCAGTGAATCTCCGAGGAAATGAATATCCTGGGGGAACTTCTCCAGAACGTCTCCCAGTCCGACAGCCTCATACAGAGACTTCGGGAATCCGCCGTTTCTGGAATCGTAGTACCAGCGTGCGGATATATTGGACATGCTCGCGGTCCATCTTCCGGTCAGCATGTAGGTGATCCAGTCTGTGCATTCGCAGACCACATCAGCCGCATCATAATTCTCTCTCTCATGGCGCTTCAGCCACAATGCCTTACAGGGCATCCACTCTGCGGACACACTGCCGTAACTGTTGAACTTAAGAGCGTCATCACCGGTTGCGGCGATCTCCTCTGCCTCCTTTGCGGAGCGTACATCCATCCAGATCAGGCAGTCGCGCAGCGGCGTTCCGTCCTTCTTGCAGAGCATGACGGAGCAGCAGGTCACATCATATCCGATCGCTATGATGTCCTCTTTGTCGACGCCCGCCATCTCCATGGCAGCCTTCATGCTCTTCTGAAGACCGTTCCACCAGTCCATGGGGCGCTGTTCTGCCCAGCCCGGATGCTCGTGGATCGTCTCATATTCCGTCGCGGCAAAGCCTATCTCATGACCGTCCAGTTTATAGACGCCAACCCGGACACTGCCTGTGCCCATATCGAATCCCACTATATATTTTTCTGACATAACCATCCCCCAACTATTCTGTTCCTGCCCAAACCAGATCTCAGCGAGGGAACCTTCCCCCGCTGAGTTCATCCGGATCACAGTCCGGCACGGAAATCTTTTACCTCCGCCATGAATTCTTTCACGCGGTTTACATCGACAGGATTCTCAAATATCCCGTCAACCTTGAATGTCGTTGCGCAGACCGCGCCGTCCGAATACTGAAGCTGTCTTTTAATATTGTCCTTATTGCATCCGGTATTGCAGAGCACCGGAGTATGCTTTACGGCATTTTTGACACGCATCAGGATCTGTGTATCGGTCTCTGATCCCGCTGTAAGTCCGGAAACGCACAGTGCGTCCGGATGATTATTGAACTCTGTCGTCTTGGCAATGCTCTCGATATCCCTTCCGCCCAGGTAAGTCGCGGCTTCAGGGACGATATTGTAGAGCATCTTGATGTCCTTCCCGGACACTGCCATCTTATGGCGGACAGTAGCTCCGACGTTGGTATTCCACAGTCCGAAATCCGAAGCATAAACTCCTGTGATGATCTCGCGAATGAACTTGCCGCCTACGGCGACCGCAAGATCGATAGAGGCAACCGGATCCCAGAGGCAGTTGACCCCGTAGGGAATCTTAATCTCACTTTTCAGTTCTCCGATCACGGCAGCCATGCTGGCGACTGTCACGGTTTCCACTTTTGTGAGATAAGGCAGGCTGAACTCATTTGAGAACATGATACCGTCAACGCCGCCTTCCTGAAGTGCCAGAAGATCTTTCCTGGCGCACTCCAGCACCTTCTCCATACCGCCGTCCGCATCGTATGCCGGATCTCCCGGCATAGGCTGCATATGGCACATGGCAATGATCGGCTTCTCAACGCCGAATAGTTCCTTCATCCACATAAAGCTGCATTCCTCCTTCAGAGTGCTTCCACCCATGCTTTATATAACAGACTTCCTACGATCGCCCCCTGGTCCGGCACACCGTGCAGTTTCTCTCTGTGCACAAATGCCTTGCCGTAAACAGGAGCCATCTCTTTTGTGGCTTCCACTCCTGCGCACGCTGCCTCATAGGCTTTCTTCGCGATCTCTTTCTTATCGTCGCAGCCCTCGTCGGCAGCTGCCCTGGCAGCATCTGCTGCAGGCTTCAGGGAATCAAGCAGCGTACGCTCTCCCGGATTGGCTTTTCCTCTCTTCTGTACGCCGTCGTAATACCCTTTGGCAAATGTGGCAAAACCATCTGCGTCCAGGCTCTCTCTGCCCTTCAGAGCCTTTGCCGCGCCGAGCATTCCGCTTCCCATCAGGGTTCCCATTGTTGACGGAACGGCAGATGCGATCGCGGATCCCACTGCAAAGAACAGTTTTCCGAGATCTGTCTCTTCAGATGCTTCTGCTTTCTCTTTTGCGGCCATAAAGCCCTTGCTCATCGTAAGTCCCAGATCCCCGTCGCCGGAATTCGCATCCAGTTCAATCAGGTAATCCTTATTCGCGTTCATTTCATCTGAAGCTTTTTCAATAAAACGGACAACGTCTTCTCTGGTTATCTCCATGGCAGGTATCCTCTCTTTCATCCGATGGCATTCTGGTGAATAAACGGTGTATCAGCTGCCGGTGACAGATACTTCTTCAATTCGTCATCCAGCTTCATGACAGAGACCGAAGCTCCGGCCATATCCATGGATGTTGCAAATTCACCAAGCTTCGCGAAGTATACTTTGATACCCTTTTCTGTCAGCGTCTCATTGACACGGCGGTACATGATGTACAGTTCCTCAAGCGGCGTTGCGCCAAGCCCGTTCATAAGGACTGCAACCTCGTCGCCTTCCTTCGCCTCCAGATCCTTCAGGATACGCTCCAGCATATAGTCTACGGTCTCATCCGCTGTCTTGACCGGGCAGACCTCTACGCCGGGTTCTCCGTGGATGCCCATGCCCAGTTCCATCTCGCCTTCATTGACTGAGAAATTAGCCTTGCCGTTCTCCGGAATGATGCAGGGAGACAGAGCAACACCGAAGGTGCGCACTGCGCCGTTTGCCTTCTCAGCGATCCTTGCAACTTCTTCCAGCGGCAGCATTGCGTCAGCAGCCGCGCCTGCGCATTTGAAAACAAAATAGATGCCGGCGACTCCGCGGCGCTTGTCTTCATCCCCCTTGTCGGCGGATGCCACATCGTCGCAGCCTTTCACGTGGAGGCACTTGATGTCGTCAAAGTCCACGAGTTCTTCTGCCATCTCAAAGTTCATGATGTCGCCTGTATAGTTGCCGTACACATAGAGCACGCCCGCACCGGAGTCGATCTCTCTGGTCACGTTTGCAATCTGCTCCGCGCTCGGGGACTGGAATACTCCGCCGATCGCGCAGCCGTCGATCATTCCGTCTCCTACATAGCCCAGGAACAGCGGAAGATGTCCGGAACCGCCGCCGGTCATGATGCCGACTTTGCCCTCTGTCTTTTTCGTTGTCACATAGCACCTGAGGTCATCGTTTACATATTTCACCCGGTCCGGATATGCGGCATATATGCCTTTCAGCATCTCATCAACATAATCTTCCGGTTTGTTAAGTAATCTCTGCATAGTCATTTCCTCCTTATGTGTATAAAACTGTTCCTGTTTGGTTATGCGTTTTCCTTCTCTGCTTTTTTCTTCTTTCTGTTCTCGGCAAGCTTATCCAGACAGTAGTTGAGAATCATATCCCCGACCAGTACTGCTCCCCAGACAAATGTCTGGAAGTAACTGTCTACACGCAGGATGCCAAAACCGCTGGAAAGGAACTGAATCGTGAGTACAGCCATGACAACTCCCGTAATCTTGCCGAATCCTCCTGACGGATTGATTCCGCCCAGGATCGCGACGATCAGGCAGCGCAGAACATAGGAAGATCCATAACTTGCCTTGGCTGAGTTCGTTCCTGACGCGATGATGATACCGGCAATTGCTGAGAGGATGCCGCCGTAGACATGCGTCTTCAGGATGACACGTTCATTTTTAATACCTGAGAATCTTGATGCCTTCGAGTTTGTTCCTACGAGGTAGAGTTCCATGCCGTACTGTTTTCTCTGAAGAAGGATCGTGAAGATGATGACCACGATCACGAAGACGATCAGAGACATCGGGATCACGCCGAAGATATAGGCGCCGCCGAAGAAGGTAAACTCGGATGGCGTCCCGAAGACAGCTGCTCCCTTGGTCACGCCTACGCCGATTCCCGTGAATATTTCCTGGGCTCCCAGCGTGGCGAGCATCGCTGGGATTCCGACATAAGCGATCAGGAAGCCGTTCAGCAGGCCGCAGAGTGCTCCGACGGCCATCGCGATCGCAAGACCGATAAAGATCGCAGGCCACATTCCGATCTTCTCCTGGGCCCAGATAATGAACTGGCAGCAGAAGATTCCGCTGAGGTTCGCGATGCCGACCACGGACAGGTTGATGCCGCCCAGCAGCATAGCCAGCGAAACGGCTATCGCCAGGATACCGACTTCGGGGAAGGTTCTTGCCATCGACTGGAAATTCGACAGGGACAGGAACTTCTTGCCGTTCGCCGCGCCCATAATCACAAATGCCGTCACCATGATGACAAAGAGCCGCACCATCCGCGCATCCTGCGTGATATCCCTGATATATTTTACAAAGCCTTTTTCATTGCGCATCTGTCAGCCCTCCCTAGTCTTCCAGTATCTTCGCGATCTTCCGGCTGCTCTTCAGTTCCTTGTATGCGGAGAGTGCCGTACCTGCGACGATGATGATGCCTACGATCATCTGCTGCCAGGAAGAATCGATGCCGACCAGCGTCAGAGAACTGCGTGCAACGGTAATCAGGATCAGGCCGAGTGTTGTTCCGATAACGGTGCCTCTGCCCCCGGCGATATTGGTTCCGCCCAGGACGACTGCCGCGATGCAGAGCATCTCACTTCCCATCAGATCCGTCGGCATGCAGATACGTGCCTGCATTGTATGACAGATTCCGGCGAGACCCGCGCACGCACCGATAAAGGTGTAGACGAAGATCAGGATGCCGGTGACGTTGAATCCGGCTCTTTCTGCCGAGACACGGTTTCCGCCGATTGCGTAGATGCCTCTGCCGAGCATCGTATACTTCAGGATCAGGTATACGATGAGGGCGACCGCTACAAGAAACAGGAATGTCCAGGTACAGGTCGTGGTGACCGCTCCGGATCTGCCGCTGATCATGACAGCCTTTCCGAAATCCTCCATGGGCTTGCACAGTCTGTTTACCGGCTTGCTTCCGACCAGCGTGATCAGAAGGCCATAGTACAGGGAAGAAGTACCCAGGGTCACGATGAACGCCGGGAGAGAGAATCTCGTAATGATGACGCCGTTCAGGAATCCGAGTACCGTTCCTATTGCGATGGACATCAGGATCGGCAGGATCACCGGTCCCCCGTAACCGATACTGTCCAGGATCTTACTTGTGGTAAACATGCCGCAGACTGCGATGGCCGGGAAGGAAACATCGATTCCTCCCGCAATGATGCCTGGCATGAGCGCAAACGTCATGATTCCCATCACGATACTGTTCTTCATCAGAGACACGACATTGCCGGTCGTAAAGAATACCGGGTTCGCGATCCCGATGATGAGGCAGAGTACAACGAGGGCGATCAGCACAAAAAACTCATTTGTCTTCATTGCTTTCTTCAGCATCACGCAGCACCTCCTTTACCACTGGCCTCCGCCAGGATATCCGCCAGGCGGGTCTCGTTCATCTCACTGGTCTCGAATTCACCGGCCAGCCTGCCCCGCTTCATGATGAGCGCACGGTTGCAGTTATCGAGAACTTCAGGCAGATCGTCCGAGATGATGATCACACCGATCCCCTCCTCAGCCAGCCTTCTTGTATAGGCGTAGATATCTGCCTTCGCGCCGACGTCAATTCCCACGGTCGGACTGTTCAGGATCAGTACTTTCGGTTTCGTCGAAAGCCATTTCGCAAGGACTACCTTCTGCTGATTGCCGCCGGACAGGGCCTGTACCGGCAGCTCCGTGGAAGGAGTCTTGACCTTCAGTTCCTTTACCCATTCGGCTGACCGTTCTTTCACGCCTGCATTGTCAATCAGTCCTGCTTTGTTGAGATTGCGTTCGATCACAGCAGAGATCATGTTGCGCGAGATCGTCTGCGGCATGAAGAGCCCTTCTGTCAGCCGGTCTTCCGGCACATACGCAATTCCTGCGTTGATCGCATCTTTCACACTGCTCAGTTTCAGCTCTTTCCCTTCCAGGAAAATCTGACCTGTGTCGATCTTCTCCAGATTAAACAGCGCCCGCGCCAGTTCACTTCGCCCGGAACCGAGCAGTCCGGTGATCCCCAGCACCTCACCTGCATAAAGTTTGAAAGAAATATCTGCAAACAGATCCTTGATCCCGATGTTCCTCACCTCGAGGACGGGCTCTGATCCGATGTTTTTCGCCTCAAATGTTTCACTTTCGATCTCGCGGCCCGTCATGTAGTAAATGAACCGTTTCCGGTCAAATTCCCGGATCGGTCCCTCGATAACTTTCTTGCCGTTCCGCAGGATCACCAGCTGTTCCGCAACCTCATAGACCTCATCAAGCTTATGGCTGACGAAGATGACAGAGATTCCCTTCTTCTGCAGATCCCTGATCACCTTGAAGAGAGAATTGATCTCATTCTTCGTGAGTGCCGTGGTCGGCTCATCCATGATGAGAAGCCTTGCGTTCTGCAGCAGTGAGCGGCAGATTGCGACCAGCTGCTTGCTGGCTACGGGAAGATCAGCGAGGATTGCGTCCAGATCCATTTTTACATTGATCATGTCGAGCGCTTCCTGGGCACGCTTCCTGACATTTTTCCAGTTGACCGTTTTCCTGCCGTCAAGCCGTTCCGCTGAGAGCGCAATATTCTCTGCCACGGTCAGGTTCGGGAAAATGGCAAAATCCTGATAGATGACCTGTATGCCAAGGTTGATCGCCTGCTTCGGTGTCAGGTGCGAATACTGCTTTCCATCGATCTCGATCGTACCTCTGTCCGGCCGGTAGAAGCCCGAGATGATCTTGATCAGCGTGGATTTTCCGCCGCCGTTTTCTCCCGCCAGGCACAGTGTCTGCCCTTCCAGGACCTCAAAGTCCACATCCTGCAGCGCATGCACGCCGCCGAAGGAGATGGAGATCCCGTTCAGCTTGATTAGTGTTTTCCCTGCCATGCGTCTCTTCCTTTCCGAATCGGAATTCTGTTGTCCCTCCATACGGAGGAGGGACTGTTATGACATCCTCCATAACAGTCCCTCGCAAAAAGCAAATTGATCTGCTGATTAAAGAAGATACGATTTTGCTTTATTCTATATCTCTAAAATTAGAAGTCATAGTCGCCCATGTTGTCCTTGTCGACATCGATCCACGCCTGTCCGTAGAGGACCTTCGCGCCCTTGTCGTTCTCTTTGAGCAGCAGGCCCTGATAGCCTTCTGCCTCAAGATCCATGCCGTCTGTGATCTCCTCGCCCTTGAGAAGTTTCAGAGCGATCTCATTCATTGCATATCCTGCCAGAGCCGGATCCCAGAAGGAGATCTTGTCGATAGCGCCGGTCTCAAGATACTGGCCGGAAACCGAAACAAGAGAAGTTCCTACTGCGAAGGTGGAATCCTGCAGACCCATCTCTTCGATCGCACGTGCAGCACCCGGGATATCCGTCATAGCGGAGCCCTGGAAGCCGACGATGTCCGGATCACTCTGAAGCAGCTGCTTCGTGATGTTGTAAGCATTCTCTGAGTCTTCAGTGGTCTCGTTCTTATTGGAAACCAGTTCCATATCCGGATAGTTCTCTTCCTGGAAAGCAACGGAAGCATCTACCCATTCATTGTGGGAAGTAGCGGTCAGGGAGCCGACGAAGGTGGTGTATTTGCCCTTTCCTTCCATCATCGGTCCAAGGTATTCTTCCATGAAGTGCTGACCATATGCTGCATTGTCAAATGCCTCGATATCGTAGTCTGCATTCTGGACATCGGAAGCTTCGTGAGCGATTACGATGATGCCCTTCTCACGGGCTTCTTTGAATACTTCTTCCAGTGACTCTGTTGAGTTCGGAACAACGCAGATTGCATCAGCGCCCGCATCCATTGCCTCGCGGATCTTCTGCACCTGAGCAGCCGGGTCAGCAGTCGTGTCACCAATCTGGTAAGCATCAACACCAGTATCCTCAGCAAACTTGTTAACGCCTTCTTCCATACGGTCGAACCACGCAACACCAGTCAGTTTAACAATCGTAACGATGGTGAAGTCGTTATCTTCTGCCTTCGCGGTCATAGTACCGCCCAGCAGTCCGGCAATCATGGATCCGGCAAGCAACAGGGACATCAGTTTCTTTTTCATAAGCATTCCTCCTTTTGAGTTATAGAGAATATATCAGCGACATCCGGTCCGGTCATCGACAGACCAAAATCGTACCCCGGATGTTACTTTCATTTTTCAGACGTGTTCACAGTAATCCGCGCTCACGCCCTGCCTTCGCGATCGCTTCCGCCATCTCTCTGATCCGGACTGCCGGAGACGGGGCTTTCAGGATCCCGGACGTAGCCCCGGTTCCGTCGGCTCCCAGATGGATCACATTGTAGCAGTCATCCGCTGTCGTTACGCCGGAGGCGATCATCACAAGAACCTCAGGGTCGATCTCATGCAGTGCCTTCACCGTATCGATCGTGTAGGAGTCATCAGCCACCTGTCCTGTACCGATCAGGTCTGTAGGCTCGGCAAGCACCGCATCAGCGCCAAGACAGCAGACTGCCTTTGCCTCAGTGACGCTGTCCGCGCAGACAACGGTAAACATATCCAGTTCCTTTGCCCTGCGAATGCAGGCATAGAGTTCTGTCAGGGTCTTCGTGTTTTCCGCGTGGTTCAGGAAAACAGCGTCAGCACCTGCTTCCTTCAGTGATTCGGGAAGAATGTGCCCCATCCCGCGTCCCGGTGTCAGCGGATCCATAGACTGCGCGCATACGATAACATGCTCCGTATTCTCGCGGATCAGCCGGATATCGGCATACGGGCAGGTGAACAGAACGGGAATCCCCACTGCGGCAGCGGTCTCATCGGCTGCCTTTGCCAGTTCCAGACTCTTCTGTCCATACAGATAAGACTTCGGGTTAACTACCAGAAACGGACTTTTAACCTTCATAATCCCCTCACTCTCCCATCACGATGATGCTGCATTTTCTGGTACGTTCACGGGTTCTGTCGAAATCCACAAAATACACATATCCTGTCGGGCCGACTGCCATCCTGCCTTCATCCACCTCAAGAGTGGCGCTCGAGCCAAGCATCGTAGCCTTCAGATGCGCATCACAGTTGTAGAGAGCCGTTCTGTCTCCTCCCGGGAGATAAGACGCGGCATCCGGCCAGCTCTCGACAGCCTCATAGTGTTTCTCGCCGGGATACAGGTAGGTTGCTTCAGAAGGAGCTTCCGTCTGATCCGGGATGATCTTCTCAAGGACTCTGTTCAGATCCCTCTGAAGATACTCCGTTCCGTCGGGAAGTACGTCATGGACATACTCCTCAAAAAACACGGAGCAGGTAGTGTGCGGAGAGATAACGGTTACGATCCCGTTCCTGATCCCCGACTCTGCGATCGCCTTTTTGACCTCTTCGGTTATATTGACGAAAGTCGGTGTTCCGCCATGGGATTTAATCTGTATCTTTTGCTTATAAACAGCCATAATATACCTCCGTTTTCGTCCTTTTTAAATATTTTAAACAAGATTATGGCTGTTGTATAATATTACTTATCCTAAGTTTTCGAAGGTTTTGCCTATGGTTTAAACAACTTCGCACCTTAGTCATATCATACAGTTTCTCGAAGTAAAGCACAATACTTTTTGGATATTTTTTATGACCCTTAACCAGCTTCGATATTTTGTCAAAGTAGCCGAGAACGGACACCTGACACGTTCAGCCGCTGAACTGATGATTGCCCAGCCTTCTCTCTCCCAGGCTATCGGGAAACTGGAAAAAGAACTCGGTTTCCCGCTGTTCAGCAGCAAAGGGCGCACCCTTATTCTTACAAAAGAAGGCCAGATCTTCCTGCCGTACGCAAAAAACGTCCTTCTCTCCGGGGAACAGGCCCAGACCGCCGCGCGCCATATTTATCTCGACCGCAACGGTCTGATCCGTTTCATGCATACGGAGCCTCTGCCAAAACATTTTATTCCTGACGTGATACGTGGTTTTCTGGAAAGAGAGGAGAATCAGAATGTCAGGATAGAGAGTGATATTGCCGGAACGGGCAAGATCATAGATGCGCTTCTGCACGATGAGATCACGTTCGGGTTCTGTTCCGAACCGCCTTCGCCTGACGACAGGCTCAAACTGTATCCGGTCACAGAGCAGGACATCGTACTTTGTGCAGCGCGTACAGATCCACTCTCTTCCCTCGATACTGTCACTGTGCAGGATCTCGCCGGAAGACCCTGTATCTCCTACGGAACAGGCTCCGCTCTCCAGCAGCAGCTGGACCGTTTCTTTCAGAAATGGGATATGCACCCTGATATCTGCTACCGCTCGTCGGCCGTCCAGATCAACAACCTGGTGGCTCAGGGCCTTGGGTGGGCGTTTATCGTCAGGACGGACTCTCTGTCCTCAGGCAACATTTCGGTTCTGAACATGCCCGGACTGAACATGAAGCGCAGAACCTATCTGGCTGTGCGCGCGAACCGGCCCCTCAGCAGTACTGCCGAGCGGTTCCGTGATTTTGTACTTGAATATGCGGCGCAGAGGAGATAGCCTCTGCGCCGCAGTCTTTGTCGTCGATATGATATTTTGAAAAAGCCTGGTCCTTCAGAGCCTGATCCCGTCTGTCGTCACAGAATAGAACAGCAGCACCTTCTTCAGCCGAAAGGTCACGTTCTCATCATATTCAAGATGATACGGGGGAAGCATTACCAGGCCGTGCTCTGTCTCAACCGCCCTGTACCGCTTCTTCTTCAGAAATTCCACTGTTCTGTCATCTATGATACGGTAGTACAGCTCCGCGACGTCAAAGTCCGAATGATCAGCAGTGGCAACTTCCACAGAAATATGCTTTTTCCCCTTCCTGCGCATGTATTCCAGCAATTCGGGTGTATAAAAGAATTTCATTTCTCCCTCTCCTCATCAAACTTTCTGATCAGTCCGGCTCTCCTGTCAGGGCATGTCCGCGGACTCGATCAGCAGAAGCCTTCCCTTTTTAAAGCAGACCTCTGCCTCATCAGCTTCGATCTGGTTGGAGATTGCCAGAGTCCCTGACGTTGTGATGGTCCCGTTCTCCATGGGAAAATGAAATCCCTTCAACGTTATCCCTTCTGCCGGTCCGCCCCAGGCAAACAGGGAAACATACCGTCCCCACTGACTGTCTTTTCGTATGGAGAAGTTATCGTCATGCATGGTGATCCTGTTGCAGGGATCGATCACACATCCTCTGCAGCCCCGGTCCAGAAGCAGGGCAAGTGTCTGCAGAGCTCCGATCATATGGTCGATCCTGGTACCGGTTGCCCCCAGGATATCGATCTGTTCAAATCCCCGGTCCGCGGCAGCCACCGCGGCAATCTCCAGGTCTGTATATTCCTTCTCCCAGTTATACTCCCTCACCTCTATACCGGGGTGTGCTTCCCGGAATTCTGCTACCGTCTCTTCCCTGGCCGAATCGAAATCACCCACGACCAGGTCCGGCAGGATATCATGCCTTGCCAGAAAATCAAGTCCCCGGTCGGCAGCGATGATATAACTGTCTTCCTGAATAAAAGAGAGGGCAAGGTCATCATTGATCTCGCCCCCTGCGATAATCACAGCTCTGTTTTTCACTGTCACTTCTCTCCCAGATACGATTCCAGCGCCCTGTAATTCGCTTTTATATCTCCTTTGAAAATGGAAGATCCCGCGACCAGAACATTTGCACCCGCGTCCAGCACCGACGAGATTGTAGCCGTGCTGACGCCTCCGTCGATCTCAAGATCCGCCTTCAGGCCTCTCTCATTAATGATGCCCCTCAGTTTCGCAATCTTCGGCAGTACCGCAGGGATCAGTTTCTGTCCCCCGAATCCCGGATTGACGGTCATGAGCAGGAACATGTCAACCTTCTCATACACATATTCCAGGACATTGAGCGGCGTTGCCGGGTTCAGAGCGACGCCGGTCCTGAGCCCTTTTTCATGGATCTGGTCCAGCGCTCTGTCAAGATGCCTGCAGGCTTCCGCATGAACCGTGATCCCGTCTGCCCCTGCTTTGGCGAAATCATCGATATAGCGTTCCGGATCCTGCACCATGAGATGAACGTCGTAAAACATATCCGTCAGAGGACGGATCGACTTCAGGACAGGCATCCCGAAGGATATGCTCGGGACAAACAATCCATCCATCACATCAAAATGAAGATACTTTGCCCCGCAGTCTCTCACTGCCAGGATATCCTCTCCAAGATGTGTAAAATCTGCTGAAAGAATCGATGGCGCAAGATAATTACTCATCCCTGTTCTCCTTTTATTTCCTTCTGTACAAAACCCTCTACCGTTTCATATCCGACAGTTCCTGCACCAGCTGCAGATAACTGTCATACCTCGCCCTGCTGATCTGTCCCTCTTCCACGGCGTCCTTGATCCCGCATTCCGGTTCATGGATATGCATGCACCCCTGGAATCGGCAGTATGGTTCATGTTCGGTAAACTCCGGGAAGAATTCCTTCACTTCCTCCCTCTTCATACCTCTCAGTTCAAGACTGGAAAACCCGGGCGTGTCCAGGAAAAATGTATCTTCCCCGATCGCAAACAGTTCGGCGTGGCGGGTCGTCTGTTTCCCCCGCTCTGTGCGCTCTGACAGAGATCCGACCTCCATCTGCGCGTCCGGGCACAGGAAGTTGGTCAGTGAACTCTTGCCAACTCCGCTGGGACCTGCAAGCACGGTAGTCTTCCCCCTCATCAGATCCCGGACCGCTTCCAGTCCGTCCTGTTTCAGAACACTTACCGTCAGCACCCTGCAGCCGCAGCGGCTGTATATTTCTGTCAGTTCCTTCGCCCTTTCCTCAAGGGCAAGGTCCTTTTTGTTAAAGCAGATGACAGAAGGGATCCCCTGCCTTCTCATTTCGATCAGGAACCTGTCCAGCAGAGACAGGTTCGGCTCCGGGCTTGTCAGTGCGAATACCACAAGAGCCTGGTCTACGTTGGCGACCGGCGGACGGATCAGCTGATTGCGCCTTTTTTCGATCGTCTCGACATAGCCCTCCACGTCCTGGGCCTGTGTCAGGCGGAATGTGCAGTCATCGCCCGTCAGCGGTTTGAAGCTGTCTTTGCGGAAGATGCCTCTTGCCCGGCACTGATAGATATGACTGTCTTCATAACTCCATACGAAATAGAAGCCTCCGACTGCGCGAATGATCTTTCCTCTCATGCATCACCCCTGCTGATAGAAGGCAATCCCGTCATACTTGGTGGTAGACAGCACATTGCCGGACGCATCCAGCATATATACATAAGCAGTGCCTGTAGAGACACCGTCCTGTCCCTTAACATTCAGAAGATACGGGAAAGAGGTCGCCCCTTCAAACACAGTCGTTTCAGTTCCGTTCTGTTCCAGTGTGACTCTGAAGGTGCTTCCTTCCGTTATTCCCTGGGGAGCCTGCAGCTGGGCATAGCACATCCAGGAACCTGCATTTCCGCCGTTCTGTGTCGACGTGTTATTCGTATTGTCAGGATTGATCACGATCGCATTCTCAGGTCCCGTTGACACTGTGATCGTTATGGAGGACCCGGTCTGTACGCTTGAACCCGGGGCGATATCCTGTCGGATGACCAGATTCGCGTCTACCGTGGTACTGGGTTCACTTGCGACATAGACATAGAGACCGGAATTGGTCAGCATCGTCACTGCGTCTTCCTTGTACTTTCCTCTCGTATCCGGAACCTGGACAGACTGTGAATTCTGCCCCTGGCTGACGTAGATCGTCACCGTATCCCCCTCGTGAACAGAAGAACCGGCTCCCGGGTTTGTCGTGATGACATTGCCCGATATCACATCATCGCTGTATCTGGTGTTGTCCACCGATACCAGCAGTCCGATACTGGTAAGCGCTTTCTCGGCATCTGCCTGGGTCTTGTTTGTCAGGTCGGGAACTGTCAGTGCCTGGGCTGAGCCTATGGACAGCGTATATCCGATCCGCGTATTTGTCTTGACTGTCGATCCGGCAGCAGTATCCTGGCTTGCGATCTGTCCTGCAGCATATTCATCCGAACTGGTCTCACCGAGATACTTATATCCCAGATTGCTGTCACGCAGGATCTGCTGTGCTTCATTTTCCGTCTTGCCGAGAAGATCCGGCACCTTGACTGTGCCGGCGGTCAGATCGATGTTGACGCCGCTGTCTTTCTCGGTGGAATTCGTTCCGCCGCCTCCGAGAAGATCAAATGTATGGATGATCAGATACAGGATCAGCGCGCCGACAGCCAGGGCTACCAGTATGGAGATGACGGTCACGATCTTGTCAGATCCTCCATCGTTCTTTCTGCCGCGTCTTGAGCCCCGTCCTCTTCCACTGCCTCTTCCGGATTCGTCGATCAGGTCATCCGGATCATAATCGTCCCGCTCATCATAATAGCGGTCCGGATCATCGTCGTCGGAATAGACATCGCGGTCATCGTACCGGTCGTCAAACAGTCCCGGATACGCATCCGGATCCTGGGACCGGCGGTTGATCTCCTCCAGGTCTTCTCTGGAGTACTTATGTGTCGCTCCTGTCGGGTTCTCAGAGGCGATCCTGACAAAATCACCGTTCGGATTTACCAGTGATTCTTTCAGGTCGCGGATCAGCTGAGCCATATTCTGGTAACGCCTGTCCGGACTCTTCTGGGTACATTTCAGGATGATCTGCTCAATCGCCCTTGGAAGATCCGGAATGATATCACGCGGAGAGATGATCTCCTCCTGAAGATGTTTCAGCGCTACTTCAACGGTCGAATCACCGTCAAAAGGAACCCTTCCGGTCAGCATCTCATACATCGTGATGCCGAGAGAATAGATATCGCTCTTCGCATCGGAGAAACCGCCCCTGGACTGTTCGGGCGCGCTGTAGTGGACCGATCCCATGACATTGGAATTGATGGTGTCCGCGCTTGCCGCCCTGGCAATGCCGAAGTCTGCCACCTTGGCAGTTCCGTCTGTAGATATGATGATGTTCTGCGGCTTGACGTCTCTGTGAATAATGTTGTTATTATGCGCAGCTTCAAGGCCCGACGCCACCTGGAGACAGATCCCGGTGGTCTCACGGACCGACAGATTCCCCTTGCTCAGGATGTAGGCCTTCAGCGTGATTCCCTCTACCAGTTCCATCACGATGAAATAAATCCCGTCTTCTTCTCCGACATCGTATACGTTGACGATGTTCGGATGAGACAGGCCTGCCGCAGCCTGCGCTTCCACGCGGAATTTGGATACAAACTCTTTATCGCTCCGAAGCTCGCTCTTGAGCACCTTGATGGCAACGAAGCGGTTCAGTTTGTGGTCCCTGGCACGAAATACATCTGCCATTCCGCCTGACCCTATGCAATTGATAATCTCATACCGATTCTGAAGAAAATCGCCTGCATTCAACATAGTCTCTACCTGATTCTACCCTGCTCTTTTATCAGTCAGCCTGTTGTTGTCTCTCAGAATTTTGCCAGTACTACCGAGATATTATCCTTGCCGCCCGCACGGTTTGCAGCGTCGACAAGTTTGCTGCCTGCTTCCTGAAGGCTCTCTGAAGTCCTGACGATCCGGAAGATCTGTTCATCTTCCACCATATTGGAAAGCCCGTCCGAACACAGAAGAGCAATGTCTCCGCGGTTCAGGGCGACGTCGAAGAAATCGATCTCCGGGTCCCCGGGCTCACCGATCGCACGGGTTATAATATTCTTCTTGGGATGGTTCCTGGCCTGTTCTCTTTTCAGTTTTCCGGCCCTTACCATTTCTTCGACCAGTGAATGGTCGTGGGTGATCTGCTCGATCCTGTCATCATCGAGCAGGTACATTCTGGAGTCTCCTACATTGGCAACGATAAGGCTCCCGTTTTCAGGCACCGCAGCCACCAGGGTAGTCCCCATTCCGTCCAGTGCGGGATCTGAAGATGCTTTGGAAGTAACCGCTGTATTGGCATTCCGGATAGCTTCAGAAAGAACACGCACCGCGCCGGTCTTTGAAGAAGCCTGTATGGAATCTACCATAGTCTCGACACACAGGCGCGAAGCAAGGTCGCCGGCAGCCTGGCCACCCATGCCGTCCGCGACGATCAGAAGACCTGCCAGCGTCCCGACATTGTGGTTGGACGCATAGACAAAGTCCTGATTATTATTCCTTTTTAATCCGACATCTGTCTGGCAGTAGGATTCCATCTGCTTCATTTCTCCAGGTAACTTCTTCTCAGCTGGCCGCACGCTCCATTGATATCACGGCCCATTTCTCTCCTAATAGTAACAGAAATCCCTCTTTTTTCAAGCATCCCGCGGAAAGCCTCGATATCACGGCGGTCCGGACGCCTGAATGATCTCTCCCCGACCGGATTGACCGGGATCAGATTGATATGGCAGTTCATCCCTCTGACCAGATCCGCCAGCAGGGCAGCGTCTTCCGGGGAAGTATTTTCTCCCTCTACACAGCTGTACTCGAAGGTAATGCGCCGTCCGGTCTTTTCAAAATAATACCGCATGGCATCCATCACTTCCGGAAGTTTGTACTTGTGTGAGACCGGAAGCAGCCTCTCCCGCTTCTCCTGGGTCGGGGCGTGCAGTGAGAGCGCAAGTGTGACCGGCAGACCCTCATCCGCGAGAGCATATATATTCGGCACGATCCCGCAGGTGCTGACAGTAATGTCCCGAAGGCTCAGGCACTCACCGTCCGGATCTCCGATGATGCGCAGAAACCGTACCAGATTGTCATAATTATCGAGCGGCTCTCCGCTTCCCATGATCACCACGTGCCCGACGCGCTCGCCAGCCTGGCGGGAGATCTCCGTGATCTGGCACAGCATCTCGGAAGCGGTGAGATCCCTCACCCTGCCGCCGATCGTCGATGCGCAGAAACGGCAGCCCATACGGCAGCCGACCTGCGAAGAGATGCAGACGGAGATACCGTAGCTGTAACGCATCATGACCGATTCGATCACATTTCCGTCTTCCAGGGCAAACAGATATTTCTTTGTTCCGTCGATCTGTGACGTAAGCACTTCCAGCGTCTGAAGCGAAGGGATCTTGAATCTTTGATCCAGTTTCTCCCTGAGCATTTTTGACAGACTGGTCATCTCGTCAAATGACTTCACATGGTGTACATGGAGCCATTCGTAGATCTGCTTCGCCCGGAAACTCTTCTCCGAAGCCGCTTCCATATCCACCCTGAGTTCTTCAATCGTCCGGGTCAGGATATCTGTTTTCTCACTCATCATATCTCTTCAGTCTGGCTATAAAGAAGCCGTCCGTCTCATGGACCCCCGGCAGAAGCTGGATATAGCCTCCCTCGCTTGTGCGGCAGCGAAGCTGCTCCGGGATGTAAGGATCGATCGAATCCAGGCGGAACGGAAAGTTCTCCAGGAAATACTTCAGGTTCATCTGATTCTCATCTGCCCCGATCGTACAGGTCGAATAGATCAGCACTCCGCCGGGCTTGACATAATTCTGGGCAACTGACAGGATCCTTCGCTGGATCCGCACCAGTTCCTCCTGCCTTGTCGGATTCATGCGGTAGCGGATATCCTGCTTGCGCCCGATCACTCCAAGCCCGGAACAGGGAACGTCGCACAGGACAATATCTGCCTTGTGAAATGAATTCTGGTCGAATACAGTCGCGTCTTTCAGTGCGGCAACCATGTTGATGATTCCCAGGCGGTCGATATTTTCCTGCATCATCATGACCTTGTCTTCACTTTTATCCCTGGCTTCCACATATCCGCTGCCCTTCAGCTTATCCGAGATATGCGTGCTCTTGCCTCCCGGCGCCGCACAGACATCGATGCAGTAATCTCCCCAGTTCGGGGCGGCAACTTCAGCCACCAGCATGGAACTGACATCCTGCACATAGATCCAGCCGTTTCTGAACGCAGTCAGCGCCTGCAGATAATTGAAGCCCGACAGTTTCAGGGCATAATCCAGATACGGATGCTGCCGGCAGGTCACGCCCTCCGATTCCAGAGATTCAATGATCTGCTCCTTCGATACCCGGTCGGTACGCAGCCTTACAGTGACCGGTTCATCCTCCTGGAAAGAGGCACAGACCTTCTCAACCTCCTCAAAAGAGAACTGGTCCATCCATTTCTTCAGGATCCACTGCGGCATGGAATAGCGCACCGAGAGATACTCGATGGGATTGACATCCGCCGACGGATACGTGATCGAATCCATCTCCCTGGCAGCCGCGCGCAGCACACCGTTCACAAAACCCTTCAGATTGTAGAATCCCCTCTTCTGCGCAAGGCGGACCGCCTCATTTACCACCGCAGAATCCGGGATATTGTCCATATATTTAAGCTGGTACACGCTCATCCGCAGAAGATTGCGGATCAGCGGCTTCATATTGTAGATCGGGACCTTGGAAAAACACTCGATCACATAATCAATCTGGATCAGATTCTCGAGCGTTCCCTCCGTGACCCGGGATATAAACGCACGGTCATACTTGGGCAGATACTGATACTTTTCCAGCGTATTACGCAGAGCGATATGGCTGTACGCCTCTCTCTCCGTCACTTCCATAAGTATCCCCAGGACAATCTCCCGTAAATTCACCGTGCCTGCCATAATCACGCCCCGCTAAACAAAGTTTCGAACAAGTGCCTGTTCTTGAACAAGTGCCTGTCACCTGTTCAATATTGCACAAGTGCCTGTCACCTGTTCAAACCGTCACTCATCCATATATCAACCGAGTACGGTTCCCTTCTCCGGGTGATACCCCCGTATGTAAGCGTCTGTACTCATCCGCTTCTTTCCTTCCGGCTGCAGTTCCAGAAGTCTCAGGATTCCGTCTCCTGTCTGTACGTCGACTGCATCCGCCAGGATGTCTACGATTGTTCCACATTCCTCTTCCGAACTGCTGCTTCCGACAACTTCTGCCTTCCACAGCTTCAGCATCTTTCCATTCAGGAATGTGTAGGTGCCGGGCCAGGGATCCAGTGCCCGGATCATCCGCTCGATCTCTGCAGCGCTTCTGGTCCAGTCAACCAGGCCTGTTGCCCGTGTCAGCATCTTTGCGTAGGGAGTCGGGCTTTCTTCGGGCTGCGGCGTCCATACTGCTTCTCCGCGCCCTATCCTGTCCATCGTCAGGATCAGCTGCTCTGCTCCTGCCTTCATCAGTTTTTCAAACAGGCTTCCCCCGGTCTCATCATCCCCGATCGGGACTGTGACCTGGTCTATACAGTCGCCGGTGTCAAGTCCTTCCGCCATCTGCATGATAGTCACTCCGGTCTCTTTCTCGCCTGTCAGGATCGACCACTGGATAGGGGCTGCTCCTCTCCATCTGGGAAGAAGAGACGCATGGACATTCAGGCATCCATACTTCGGGATATCCAGTATACTCTTTGGAATGATCTGTCCGAACGCCGCGACTACGATGTAGTCAGGATTCAGTTCCTTCAGAATCTCAACGTTTTCCTCCCGGCGGATCTTCTCCGGCTGGTATACCGGGATGTCATGCTTCAGTGCCAGTTCCTTGACCGGAGGAGCCTGAAGCAGCCCCTTTCTCCCCTTCGGCCTGTCCGGCTGTGTAAATACAGCCGTCACTCTGTAATCTGAGTCAATGAGCGCCTGCAGGATACCCTCTGCAAAGTCAGGCGTCCCCATAAAAACCACGTCAGCCAATGTTCAGTCTCCTGTCTGTGTTTTACTTCTCAGCCGAGTCTTCGTTTTCTCCGCTTTCTCCGTCTTCTTCCTCTTCGTCAAGAGCTCCGGCGTCATACAGTTCGCCTTCAACCTTCGAGGTATACACGACACCCTCCAGGTGGTCCAGTTCATGGCACAGCGCCCTCGCAAGAAGTTCCTCGCCTTCTACCGTCACAGGATTCATATCCCTGTCCAGCCCCTCAACGATCACATGACCGGGGCGGGTGACCTGGCCTATCTTGCCCGGCACGGACAGACAGCCTTCCATTCCTTCCTGCTCCCCTTCCTGCAGCGTGATCCTGGGATTGACCAGAACGATGGGACCTTCTCCCACATCGATGACTACTATCCTGCGAAGCACACCGACCTGCGGAGCTGCCAGTCCCACGCCATCCGCGTCGTACATGGTCTCCAGCATATCATCGATCAGTTCCTGCAGCCGGGGAGTCATCTCCTTCACTTCCCTGCATTTCTTGGTCAGGATATCATCACCATAAACCCGGATCTGTCTTAATGCCATAAACAAAGCCTCCAATTTTCCTTAAGTTTTCCTAATATTAGTCAGATGGTTGAGTCAAATGTGATCTCCACAGTTGAAAATCCGTCATTGAGCTCTATATAACGCTCCAGCCGGTTCCTTGCGGCACGCAGCAGAGCTGAACTTCCGCCCTTCAGGTAAATGACCTGGCGCCATACATCCGCGATTTTCGCGATCGGTTCGCTGACAGGCCCCAGGATCTGTACCGGCGCTTTCCCCAGGATCTTCTCCAGAAACTGTTTTACATAGCCTGCCGCCAGAAGCAGATGCTCCTGATCCGCGCAGCTCATATGGACTGCGACCAGACTTCCGCAGGGCGGATACCCCGCCATCTCCCTGTAAGAGATCTCCTGTCTGTAAAATGAGTCATAATCCTGGCGTGAAGCGCACTGCACCGCATAGTGGGACGGCTGGAAAGTCTGGATCAGGACTGCGCCTGCCCTCTGAGCTCTTCCCGCTCTTCCGGCTGCCTGCGTGAGAAGCTGGAAAGTCCGCTCCGCTGCCCTGTAATTCGGGATATTCAGGGACAGGTCCGCCATCAGAATTCCCACCAGCGTCACATCAGGAAAATCATGTCCCTTCACGATCATCTGGGTACCGATCATGATGTCCGCCTCATGGGAAGCAAACGGCGCGAGCACTTTCAGCTGCCCGTCCTTGCCCGCAACAGTGTCCCTGTCCATGCGAACGATCCGTGCATCCGGAAACAGCAGGGAAACTTCCTGTTCCACCTGCTCCGTGCCAGTCTGGAATGTCCGAAGGAACGGACTCTCACATTCCGGACATCTTACCGGCATGACCGTTTCATACCCGCAGTAATGGCACAGCAGCCTTCCGCCCTTATGCAGGGTCAGAGATACATCACAGTGGGGACACTTTATAACATTGCCGCAGGACGTGCAGGAAATGAACCCGGCATATCCTCTCCGGTTCAGGAACAGCATGATCTGTTCCCCTCTTCCGAGAGTCTCCCTCATCCTGGACTGCAGCTCCTGACTGATGACCGATCCGTTTCCGGCAGGGAGTTCATCTCGCATATCAATGATCCTGACTTCCGGAAGCTGAGCGTCCATGGCACGCTTCATAAGTCTGATCTGCGTGATCTCCCCGGTCTGAACAGCGTAGTATGCCTCCAGGGACGGAGTTGCAGAACCCAGCACCACACATGCCCCCTCCAGCTTCGCCCGCTGGAAAGCCACCTCTGTGGCATGATATCTCGGAGACTGCTCACTGCGGTAGCTCTCCTCATGTTCCTCATCGATCACGATGATCCCAAGATTCGGGAACGGGGTAAATAAAGCAGACCTGGGACCGATCATCACGTCAAGGTCACCCTGCCTTGCCCGGTCAAACTGATCCTGCTTCTCTCCGGCACTCATTTTCGAATGAATCACCGAGACTCTTCCGCCAAAACGATGATAAAAGCGCATCATCGTCTGGTAGGTAAGCGCGATCTCGGGAATCAATACGATTGCCTGACGTCCCATGGCAACCGCCCGGGCGATCAGTTCTATATAAACCTCAGTCTTCCCGCTTCCGGTCACACCGTAGAGCAGGAATCTTCCGCACGGGCCTTCATCCCAGGTCCCGCAGACCATATCCACCGCCCGGCACTGTTCCTCGTTGAGTACAGCTTCCCTGCGGGAGAATCCTTCCGGCAGCGCAGGATTGCGGTAGACCCTGGTCCGTTCCACCGTGACCAGTCCCTTCCTGACCAGAGCGGTGACAACCGCAGAGGTGATATGCAGTTTCTCCGCACAGATCTCATAGGGAAGTTTTTTCTCCTCCACCAGAGCCTCCATCAGCCTCACTCTGGCAGACTGATGTTTCCTGCGCATAATATCCAGTTCTCTGTGCGCGGTCTCTTCTCCGACGGCGAGAACCACTATCTTCTTCTGCCTGGCAGCGGTCTTCTTCCTGGCCGGAAGGACCGTACGCATGGCCGAAGCCATGGTAGACCCGTACCTGTCACGGATCCAGACCGCAAGAGCTGTCAGCCGCTTCTCCTCATCCGACGAGGACGTGACAACTCCCAGTATTGGTTTGATCTTCTCCGGATCAATCTGGGCAGTGTGAGAGAGCGACATGACATAGCCAGTGATCTTGCGGTTCCCGTTTCCGAATGGCGCCTCTACGATAGTCCCCTCTTCCACTTCCGGTTCCAGGTCTTCGGGAACCAGATACTGAAACGGCCGGTCAAGCGCCTTTGCCGTGATATCGACGATCACATCCGCATAAGTCATAGATCCGGATCAGTTCTCCTTCTTCGCATCCTCTGCAAGAATATCCGCGATCAGCACCCTCTCATCCATCGGATACTTCTTCCCGCAGATCTCCTGGTAATCTTCATGTCCCTTGCCGGCAAGCACGATCACATCGCCCGGCAGGCCGTTATGGATCGCATAGGCAATCGCATCCCTGCGGTCCGCGATACGGATATACTTGCCCTTTGTCCGTTTCATGCCGATCTCGATATCATCCAGGATGGCTTCCGGATCCTCATACCGGGGATTGTCGGACGTCAGGATCGTAAAGTCCGCATGCCTTCCGGATACCTCCCCCATCTCATAACGTCTGCTCCTGGCGCGGTTGCCGCCGCAGCCAAACACACACACGATCCTGGACGGATGGTATTCCCTGAGTGTGGAAAGGATGCTCTCCAGCGCCATCGCATTATGTGCGTAATCGATCATCAGGATGAAGTCATCACTGACTTTGACCATCTCCACCCTGCCCTTGACCTTCACATCTGCAAGCGCCGACTGCATCTGATCCTTCGTGACGCCGAAATGCCTGCAGACTGCGATCGCACACAGAGAATTGTAGACAGAGAACTTACCCGGAATGTCCGTAGTCACTTCATAATCATCTTCACACCTGACACAGAACTTCGTCCCGAGATAACCCGGACGATAGACCAGCTCGATCCCGTCTGCGTAAAGATCATTGGTGTTCTTCAGGCCGAAGGTCTCAACACTGCAGGTGTGTCCCTCCATGATCCTTCCAAGATGAATGTCATCACCATTAAAGATTCCCGTCTCGCACATCCTGAAAAGCCTGCTCTTGCATTCCATGTAATCCTCAAATGAAGAGTGCTCGGCAGGTCCGATATGGTCGGCAGAGATGTTTGTAAAGACGCCAATGTCAAATGTGATCCCCTCGACACGGTGAAGCATCAGCGCCTGGGAGCTGACCTCCATAACGACTGCGTCACAGCCTGCCTTCACCATCTTTGCGAGAAATTCCTGCAGGAGCAGAGATTCCGGAGTCGTATTTGCACTGGGAACCCTGGTTGAGCCGATCAGAGTCTCGATCGTACCGATCAGTCCAACCTTATGTCCGGCCGACTCCAGGATAGACTTGACCATGTAGGTAGTTGTCGTCTTTCCCTTCGTTCCTGTGATGCCGATCATCTTCAGCTTCTCAGCCGGATAATCGAACCATGCGCAGGCCATCCTCGCCATTGCGATCCTGGAATCCTTCACCAGGATAACCGTGACACCGTCCGGGACCTCGACATCCTCCTCAGCAACAATCGCGGCAGCCCCCTTCGATGCAACCTCCGCAGCAAACTTGTGGCCGTCAAATGCAGCTCCTCTGATACAGGGGAAAACGCAGCCCTTCTTAACCTTTCTGGAGTCATTCACAATCTCCGTGATCTCTATATCTGTGCTTCCGCGAAGCACTTCATATTCAGTCTTTTCAAGAAGTTTTGCTAGAATCATGGCAATCCCCCGTTTCTTATTGCTTCAATTTAATTCTATCTATTATATCATCACGGTGGATTCGTCTCAACCGCTGATTCACGCTGGCAGACCCGCCCGCTATGGTGTGCACCACCTTTCTCACTTGACCGACCGCTCATTTGTAGAGTATAGTTGATGAAATGAAAGTTCTGCCGGTTTCCTCAAAGCGGCGGCAGATGTGCAGCGATCAGCTGCGGAAAGGAAGGCCAGGATGCTTCCGGAAGAAGTGTTTCAGGAATTGAGCGATCTGTATAAAATGTTTGCAGACCGGACGAGGATCCGCATTCTGTATGTTCTGCAGAATAAAGAGATGTGCGTCAGTGATATCGCGCAGCAGCTTGACATGACACAGAGTGCCATCTCTCACCAGCTCAGTACGCTCAAACAGGGAAAGCTTGTCAAATCACGCAGAGACGGCAAGACGATCTTCTATTCCCTGGATGATGAACATGTAGAGATGATCCTCAGTATGGGCGTGGATCATGTCATGGAGAAGGACTGAACAGGAGATGTGGTCAAATTCTTTCCTGGTTGAATAAACGCCGGAAAACAGGCTGTAATAAGCTGCTGTTTCCGGCGTGTTTTTTATTTCCCAGGGATTTCTCCCGCTTTTTTGAGACTCAGCTTTGTCACGGCAGGTCCGATCAGTTCACAGATCAGAGTTCCTGTCAGGACGATCGCCTTGATGTTGGAGGCGTATTCCGGCAGTACGCTGCCTGCTGCGAGAGTGAGGCCTATGGCGATCCCGGCCTGGGGAAGCAGACACGGCCCGAGATATAAGCACTGTCTTTTCTCAATTCCTGTGAGGACGCCTCCGAGCATGGTTCCTGCCATCTTGCCTGCATATCTTGCCAGAATATAGATAAGTCCTATGACTCCCACCGTCTTCAGAAGGTTGATCGGAAGCCCTGCTCCCGAAGCGACGAAGAACAGAATAAATACAGGGGATGCGATCGGCTCCGCCGCTTCCAGGATGGCATCCGCCTCCATGCTGAGATTGGCTACCGCTACGCCCATTACCATGCATACGATAAGAGAATTCAGTCCCAGGCGCTGCGCAACACCAATCCCAAGGAACAGGAATCCTGTTATGATCGCCATTCGGTTGCCCTTCCTCCTGAAAAACCTGAGCACAAAGAGCATGACGATTGCCAGAAGCAGTCCGAGCGCCGCACCTTCTGCAAAACGCAGTATCTCCTTGAGTACGGCTGACAGGATCTGCTTTCCTTCCGCGCCAAGGTGCTTGATGATGGCTGCGGAGACTGAATACAGAAGAAGCGCCGTCACGTCATCCAGAGCTACTACCTGCAGCAGGAGGGTCGTCACAGGTCCCCTTGCCCGGTACTGCTGGACTACCAGTATGGTTGCTGCAGGCGCTGTCGCTGCAGCGATCGGCCCCATGATCAGAGCCATGCCCGGTTCATTTCCGGTGAGCAGAAGCGCTATGCTGACAAAGACCGCGGCCAGAACAGATTCAGCCAGAGCCAGTATGATCAGTGCTCTGCCTGCCTTTTTCAACGATGAAAAATGAAGCTGACCGCCTACTGAGAAAGCGATCATTCCCAGCGCGACTTCCGTGATGACACTGATGCCGTTTACAAATCCTTCTGAGAGAATGGAAACGGGACTTCCCAGCATCGGAAGCAGGTAAGGCCCCAGCAGGAGTCCTGCCAGCATATATCCTGTGACGTTCGGGAATCCGAGATGCTTCATCAGCCTCCCCATAAAGATCCCGGCAAGGATCATTATGCCCAGATTCGTCAGCATATTCAGAGAAATGTTCATGAACCATTCACCTCGATACCGGTCATAAAATCAATGGGTACGGTAAACAGTATTCCTGTATCGCTCCTGTGAAGCCCGCCTGTCACTTTGTTGACGGCGTCTACAATGTCCGGAACGCTGGATCCAGGTGCGGCCATAAATATTGTGCGGTTTTCCCTGTGTTCCGGATTGAGGATATTTCTCAGAGAAAGCATGAAATGCATCTGGGAATCCACTCCCAGTTCCTGCATCATCCCGTGGGACTGCAGGATCGTTGCCCCCGGAAGGCCGCGGTCTGCGAATTCCTTAAGAAGATCTTCAAGGCACTCGATCTTGTTCAGTACGATCACTACCAGTTTCATATCCATATCGGTCGATTCCTCCGTTTCATTCTTACAGCTGAGCCAGAACTATGGCTGCTGCCATAAGTATACACCCTGCAAGCTCTCTTCCGGTAAAAATCTGATGAAGAAATAAAAATCCCGCGACTGCCGCGATCACGGATTCAAGGCTCATGATCAGAGAGGCGATCGTCGGGTTAAGCCCTCTCTGTCCGATGATCTGAAGTGTATATGCAACGCCCGAGCTCATGATGCCCGTATACAGGATCGGGATTCCCGCGTTCTGGACGGCAGTCCATGACGGCTTCTCAAAGATGAGCATCATCACGGTTCCGAGCACAGAAGCGGTCAGAAACTGTATTGCAGACAGCCGCACCCCGTCTGCTCTGTCTACAAAATGATCTATCAGCATTATCTGCACTGCAAATACAAAAGCACAGGCAAGACACAGGGCATCGCCGTCCTGCAGTACAAATGAGCCGTTCATGCTCAGCAGATAGAGACCGGCGACTGCAATCAGCACACACAGCCATATGTGAGGACGGATCTTCCGCTTCGTGAAGATTCCCAGGATGGGGACGATGATGATATACATGGCTGTGATAAAGCCCGCCTTTCCCACCGTCGTACGCATAATCCCGAACTGCTGCAGTGAGGATGCTATCATCAGGGCGGTTCCGCACAGGATACCACCGGTCCACAGAACCCTGCCGGATCTTGCACGCCTGTCAGTCATTTCCCCTTCACGGACCGCTCCTTTGTGAGACTGTCTGTTCTGCAGCAGGATCACAGGAACAAGAGTCAGAGCGCCGAGCGCAAACCTGACTGCTATAAATGTGAACGGACCGACATGCTCCATGCCGACGCTCTGCGCGACAAACGCGACGCCCCAGATACCTGCCGTGGCAAGAAGAAGCAGTGACTGTCTCAGCCGGAATAATCTCTCTTTATTCATAAACCCTCAGATCAAAGCGGGCCTCAGTCCTGTCCGGACTGAGGCCTCGCTGTCTCTTTTTATTCAAGTACGACATCGGCGTACTTGCGCCTGACCGTGCAGCCGCTTTGGCGGTCTTCCACTGTCAATAAGCCTTACCCCAGTAGATCATGGTCTTTGCTTCCCTGCCGCACCAGATACAGGTGTCTGACAGATGTTCCTGCTTAAACGGCATGCATCTGCTGGTCACGCCGCCCAGCTGATCCTTGATCTCTTCCTCACACTTGCGGTCGCCGCACCACATCGTACGGATGAATCCGGGCTTCGTGTCTGCAATCTCTTTGAATTCTTCCTTCGTGGAAGCTGTGTAGGTCATATTCTCCATGCGTTTCTTCGCAGTCTCGAACATGTCGTTCTGGATCTGTTCCAGAACTTCCTGCACCTTCGCTCCGATTCCATCAAGAGGCGCGACGATCTTCTCGCGGGTATCTCTGCGGACGATCACACACTGTCCCTGCTCGATATCCTTCGGGCCGATCTCCAGGCGCACGGGAATTCCTCTCATCTCCTGGTCGGAGAACTTCCATCCCGGACTCTTGTCCGAATCATCCAGCCTCGCGCGGATCCCGGCAGCACACAGAGCATCCTTCAGTTCGCAGGCCTTATCCAGAACGCCTTCCTTCTTCTGCTGGATCGGGATGACCATTGCCTGGACAGGCGCCACTCTCGGCGGCAGTTTCAGTCCGCTGTCATCTCCGTGTACCATGATGATCGCGCCGATCATGCGGGTCGTCATACCCCAGGAAGTCTGGTGGCAGTATTCCGGTTTATTGTCCTTACTTACATACTGGATCTCAAACGCACGCGCGAACCCGTCTCCGAAGTTATGGCTGGTTCCGCACTGCAGGGCTTTGCCGTCATGCATCAGTGCCTCGATCGTATAGGTTGCGACAGCGCCTGCAAACTTCTCTTTATCCGTCTTTTTGCCGCGTACGACCGGGATCGCGAGGAATTCTTCAGAAAAATCCGCATACACATTCAGCATCTGGATCGTTCTCTCTTCGGCTTCCTCAGCAGTTGCATGGACGGTGTGTCCTTCCTGCCACAGGAATTCTCTGGAGCGCAGGAACGGTCTTGTCGTTTTCTCCCAGCGCAGGACTGAGCACCACTGATTGTAGACCTTCGGCAGATCCCTGTAAGAATGCACATCCCTGGAATAGAAATCTGAAAACAGCGTCTCTGAAGTCGGTCTGACGCACATACGCTCTTCCAGTTCTTCTGTCCCGCCATGGGTAACCCACGCCACTTCCGGAGCGAATCCTTCCACATGGTCCTTCTCCTTCTGAAGCAGGCTCTCCGGGATCAGCAGAGGAAGATAGACATTCTCCACACCAGTTTCCTTGAACCTGCGGTCCAGTTCTGCCTGGATATTCTCCCAGATCGCGTAACCCGCCGGTTTGATGACCATGCAGCCCTTAACCTGTGTGTAACCGGTCAGTTCCGCCTTTTTGACAACATCTGTATACCACTGGGCAAAATCAACTTCCATCGAAGTGATCTCTTCCACAAACTTTTTATCCTTAGCCATGACGCATTCTCCTTACTGTGATTAAACTGCCACTGAGATGTTACCCAATTCGGCATTTTCCGTCAAGTTCTGTTTACATAGTCCACGAAACGCAGGAATGCAGCATTCCCCTCTTCGCTGCGCTTGTAAACGCCGGCATCCTCCAGTACCTTCGCGAATACGATGCCGATCTCCTTCTGCAGAACACTGTCAATATTCGTCTCATTCAGATCGTCATATCTCGATCTGATATCATCCATCCAGTCCGCATGTTTCACAAGCGTTTCGTCCGTGCGGTAATCGTTTCCATCCAGTACTGCTCTCTTCAGATCCGCCATCTCCGTCTTCAGTCTGGCGGGAAGGATCGCACATCCCATGACCTCGATCAGGCCGATGTTCTCCTTCTTGATGTGGTGCAGAGAAGCATGCGGATGATAGACGCCAAGCGGATGTTCCGGGGTAGTGATATTATTGCGAAGGACCAGATCAAGCTCATAGTTCTCCCCGCGCTTCCTGGCGATCGGCGTGATCGTGTTGTGCTTCTCTCCCTCCGTCTCGGCAAAAATGAACGCATCCTCATCGGTATAACCGCGCCACGCTCCAAGGATCCTGTCTGCCAGATCGACTATTCTCGATGTATCAGGCCCGCTCAGACGGATCACCGACATCGGCCATTTCACGATCCCTGCCTTCACGTCTTCGAAGCCTGCAAATGAAAGCGGGCTCTCAACCGGAGCTTTCGCCATGGCAAATTCATAGTGACCGCCCTGGAAATGCTCATGCGCGAGAATACTTCCTCCGACGATCGGAAGATCTGCGTTTGACCCCACGAAATAGTGCGGGAACTGTGATACGAAGTCAAACAGCTTGCGGAAAGCACTGCGGTCTATGATCATCGGCACATGGCGGCTGTTAAACACGATGCAGTGCTCATTGTAATAAACGTAGGGAGAATACTGCAGACACCAGGGCTGCCCGTCTATGGTGACCGGGATAACACGGTGATTCTCCCTTGCGGGATGATCCACCCTCCCGGCATATCCGACATTCTCATAGCACAGCTGGCACTTGGGATAGGCTGTCTGCTTCGCAAGCCTTGCGGCAGCGATCGCTTTCGGATCCTTCTCCGGCTTGCTCAGGTTGATCGTAATGTCAAGGTCGCCGTACTCAGTCGGCGCAAGCCAGCGCATATCCTTCGCGATACGGTCACGGCGGATATAATTTGTATCCTGGCTGAATTTATAGTACCAGTCCGTGGCAGCGGTCTGCCCCTCTTCTGAGAGGATCTGCCGGAACCTGGCCGTGACCTCTGAAGGTCTGGCGGTCAGAATCCCCATCAGTTTTGTATCAAACAGATCGCGGTACGTAACACTGTCCTGCGGGATCAGGCCAGTTTCGACAGCATAATCACACAGTTCATCCAGAATCTGCGGAAGTTCTCCCGTAAGATCCTTGCCTTCCGGATCAAATGAGAGGATTGACTCCTCCGCTTCCTCATCCAGAACATCTATATGAAGCGCCTCCAGCAGCTGGTTCGCGCTGAAAACTGCATCTTCCTCTTTGATCAGTTCTGCCGCAAGGGCATACCGGATCAGTCCGGCCACCGCATCCTGTACCATATCTGTCCTATTATCCTTTCATGTTTTCTCACAGGCAGACTGCCCGAAAGCACTGTTTTCCGCGCCCGGACAGTTTCCGTAACAGCATAGCACGAGGCTGCTGCATACCGCAAGTGATACAGCCCGGAGAAAGAGCGCAGAATCCACAAAAAATGTGTGATCTTTTTCCCTTTTCCCGGATTTACAAACCCATTCTGTTATCCTACAATAGTAATAACTTTTTTGTTGTATGCAGAAGGCTGACATCAGGGTTTCACACCAAAGGAAGATTATGCTTATGGAAGGTTTAAAGCTCTACCGCAAACGCATTATTCCTGAAGAATGTGTTTTTCTGAAGGATGACATTCTCCTTCAGCGGGACAATGATGTGATCATCACGAAGTGGAACACGATCCGTCCCAAGAAGACCCTCTCCCACGGGTACTCCTGCTATTTTCTCGAGAGGGGTTTCAAAGTCAGCAAGTTCTATGACCATGAAGACAAACTGATCAGCTGGTACTGCGATATCATCAAGACCGAAAAGACCGTTGAAGACGGGGTCGACACCTACATTTTCACTGACCTGCTTGCGGATGTAGTCGTCTACCCGGACGGCCGAGTCCGTGTCGTCGACCTCGATGAACTGGCCGACGCCCAGAGAGACCGCAAGATCACACCTGAAGAACTGCAGGCAGCCCTGCGTCACCTGGACCGGCTGCTCACGATCATATATAAGGGAGCTTTTGATACTCTACAGAAATATGTCAACTCCGCAGAAGAAATCGATCGCAGGCTCTCCTGAGTCCGCGGTCTTTTTTATTTCTTCTGACACCCTGTGCACGGAACGAGGAACTGTATGAATATTTATGACGAGTACCGCTCTAAACTCAGGACCCCCGATGAGGCTGTCAAGGTTGTAAAAAGCGGGGACTGGATAGACTATACTTCCAATCTTGGTTTCCCGGCACTGCTGGACGAGGCTCTTGCTAAGAGGCGGGATGAACTGACAGATGTCAAGATCCGCGGCAATCTGATGTTCGGGCCTGTCAAGGCAGCAGAGTGCGACCCTTCAAGAACTCATTTCATATACAACAGCTGGCATTTCTCCGCCTATGAGAGGTCACTGAGCGACCGGGGACTGTGCAACTTCATCCCCATGATCTTCCGCCAGGTCGTGGAATACTATAAGCATTTTCTGACGGTCAACGTCGCCATGATGTGCGTAACCCCCATGGATGAACACGGTTACTTCAACCTGTCCTGCGCGACAGGAGTTGCCCGCGGGATCCTTGAGAAGGCGGATCTGGTGATCGTTGAGGTAAATGAAAATCTCCCACGCATACTGGGGGGATTTGACGAGACCATCCATATATCTGAGGTAGACTATGTGGTAGAAGGAGCGCATGCGCCGCTCCATGAGCTGCCTGCAGGCACGCCGTCCCAGGAAGACCTGCTCATTGCGGACCATATCATCCCCTACATTCCTTCAGGAGCAACCCTGCAGCTTGGAATCGGCAACATGCCCAATATCATAGGAAAACGTCTTGCAGAATCTGACCTGAAAGATCTGGGCATGCACACAGAACTGTGCGGGGATGCATACTATGAACTGTACAAAGCCGGCCGGCTCACCAACCGCAATATACAGATGCACCGGGGCAAGGGGGCCGCGGGCATGGTGTTCGGTTCAAAAGCCCTCTATGAGTGGGTCAATAACAATCCCGGCATCATGGCCTGTCCGCTCAGCTATATCAACGATCCTTATATCATAGGCCAGATCGACAATATGATCTCGATCAATAACTGCATCGCTGTAGACCTGTACGGACAGATCTGTGCCGAGAGCGTGGGGCAGCGGCAGATCAGCGGAACAGGAGGCCAGCTCGATTTCCTGACAGGAGCATCCATCTCCCGCGGCGGGAAGTCATTTATCTGCATGACCTCCTCCTTCACAGACCGCAGCGGGAAGCGGAAATCAAACATCGTGCCTCATTTTTCAGGAGACATCATCACCGATCCGAGAAGCCAGGCTTATTATATAGTCACTGAATACGGCGTCGTTAATCTGGTCGGGCTCACCACCTGGGAGAGAGCGGAGCGTCTGATCTCCATCGCCCATCCGCAGTTCAGGGACGAACTGATCCGGGAAGCGGACCGACAGAATATCTGGGTACGCTCCAACAAAATATAGCAGCAAAAGACAGCGGCTCACCTGACGGTAAGCCGCTGTCTTGCATATCTGATATTCACGCCCGGTCCGGACTGTTCTGACCTTCCTGTATCTGTACCGGGACCAGTTCCTCTTCCTGCGCATGTTTCTGAGCAATTTTCTTCTGCTCCTCCAGCTCCGCGTCTTCCTTCTTCCTGTCGTCTTTGAATATGTATTTATGCTGCAGTTTGTAACTGACAAAGAACAGCGTCATATCCACCAGTACCTTGAATCCGACGGCATTGCCTCCCAGCAGCGCCTTCATCGCGCTGACCGCGAACGCTGAACACAGACACTGCGCAGCTGACAGGATCATAAACGCGCCGGCACTCTTTGTACTGCCCTGTGCCGAATCGGACTTGAAATGAAACACGAAATGCTTCGTCAGTATATAGTTGGCCGAAGCAGATATAAGTCTTGCAAGAATCGTAGCGTACAGGATCGCGAACGGATTGCCTCTGAATGTGATCCCTGTAAATATACTGAACATGATAACGTCCAGTATCGACGCACTGACCGAAGTGATCGAGTAGAGGATGAATTTCTTGAAGATCGTATACAGGATACGGATCGTATCTGAGACCTTACGGAAGTTTTTCTCCACTCCCTCTTCATACTGCACATATTCGACCGGTACCTGCAGAAATCCGATCTTTTCAAATGACATCGTCACAGATGTCACGTAAGCATACCCGTCTCCTTCTATGTCAGCACACTGGCGCACCCGCAGGTCCGGAATGCCGAGCACGCCTGACAGCGGGTCATTGAGGCGCACGCCCATCAGCATATGATAGAGAAGCTTCATAATCCCGCCCATGCGGTAGTCGTAGTCTCCGACCAGTTTTCCGTTAAGGTCGCGTGTCCCGACGACCAGAGCGAAAGATCCCATTGCCTGCTCATTGTGCAGAGAGGAAGCAATCTTCGCCACATCCTCCGGATAGATCTGGCGGTCTGCATTCAGCGTGATCACACCGTCTGATTCACCCTGGTAATGGTCCAGATAATATTGAAATCCGGTGCGCAGGGAGGCTCCCTGTCCCATGTTCATCTCATGGTCGACCACCACAGCGCCCAGACGTTTTAACTTCATAAAAACAGGCAGCTTGTCCGTCCGGCTTCCGTCATTGACTACAATGAACCTGGAAAAGCCGCGATCCATAAGACTGCCTACATAACCCACAAGCGATGAAGGCGGATTCAGGGCAGGGATAACGATAACAGCGTTTGTTCCCATATCCTTACCTCCTTTCATCAACTCTGTCATTACATGCTGTTTCAGTATTTTAACTATAGCAAAAAGGGCATAGACTGTCAAAATGGCTGCATGGCTTCATGCGTGCAGAGCGGAGAAAAGCAGCATATACGTAATGAAGAGCAAAGCAGTATTTATGTCAAAACAGTACAGCGGACATATCCTGCCGCTGTACTGTTATAATGCATGTCTTTTTCTCAATTCCGTTCCGGCTGCCTGTTCTGCCCCGGCAATACTGCACCCAGGCACGTTCAGGGGTATTCTCAGCTGAGCGGATACTTCTCCACGATTCCCTGGATGATCTGTCTGCAGTAATCAGCTTTCGCGTCACCTTCCTTGATGACAGTCGCGATGACTTCCGCAATCTGTTCGAAGTCTTCTTCCTTCAGTCCTCTGGTTGTTGCCGCCGGCGTTCCGAGACGCAGTCCGCTGGTCACAAGCGCACTCTGCGGGTCCCTCGGCACCGTGTTCTTGTTGGCTGTGATACCGATCGCATCCAGCGCCTCTTCTATCTCAGCGCCGGTCTTGCCGACCGATCTCAGGTCAACCAGCATCAGATGATTGTCCGTACCGCCGGACACGATATCGATGCCTCTCTTCATCAGTCCGTCTGCGAGGACTTTGGCATTCTTCACGATCTGCTCGCAGTATTCTTTGAATTCAGGCTGCATCGCTTCCTTGAAGCAGACAGCCTTTGCCGCGATCACATGCTCCAGCGGTCCGCCCTGGATTCCCGGGAACACGCCTCTGTTGAGCTTATGTTCCTTGCCGAACTCTGCAGTCGACAGGATCATGCCGCCGCGCGGTCCGCGGAGAGTCTTATGAGTTGTGGTCGTCACAACATGGGCATAAGGGAATGGGCTCGGATGTACTCCGGTAGCTACAAGACCTGCAATGTGTGCGATGTCCGCCAGCAGGTACGCGCCAACTTCATCCGCGATCTCGCGGAATCTCTTGAAGTCTATGGTCCTTCCGTAAGCGCTGGCTCCGCAGATGATCAGCTTCGGTCTGCACTCTTTCGCGATACGTTCCACCTCATCATAATCGATGAAGCCATCTTCCCTGACGCCATAGGGAACAACATTGAAATAAGTTCCGGAGAAGTTCGCGGGGCTTCCGTGAGAGAGATGTCCTCCTTCAAAAAGATTCATTCCCATGTATGTGTCGCCTTGCTGCAGAAGCGCGAATTCCACAGCCATGTTTGCCTGTGCGCCGGAGTGCGGCTGTACATTAGCCCACGTGCATCCGAACAGCTCTTTGGCTCTTTCCCTCGCGATATTCTCGATATCATCGACAACACTGCATCCACCGTAAAAACGACGTTTCGGAAGTCCTTCCGCATATTTATTCGTAAGAGGGCTTCCCATAGCTGCCATGACAGCATGTGATACCCAGTTTTCAGAAGCGATCAGTTCAATATGGCTGTTCTGTCTTCTGACCTCTGCCTCGATCAGCTCTGCGATCTGCGGATCTTCCTTCCTGACATCTTCGATTGAATACATAAAAAATGAATCTCCTTTTCTTGTTGAAGTCTCTGTACTTCTGAATGAAGTCGTAAGAACCTCAGCAATAATAGCGGACGCCATCAGAAAAGTCAATTAAAGTTATTCTGATAACCGAACAATTATACAGTTAGACAAGTTTCCTTGAAGTTCCCATGACTGAAGTCACAGACTTCCTGATACGGCCGCTTCCACGATAACTGCCGCCAGGTTCGCTCCGCTGTGGCAGCAGACCGGGCTGATCAGAGTCTTGTCCTTCTCCTTCAGGTACTGGAACAGCATGCCCATGGGAAATGCATAGAGGATCTGGATCATATTTCCGTGCCACAGGGCAAAAGCGGCAGAGGTTATGACCGCAGACAGTTCAGGGGAAAATACTTTGCGCAGAAGGGAAAACAGCAGCTGACGGAACACCAGCTCCTCGATAAAAGGACTTACGAACCCGTAAAGAATGATCTGTTTCGGAAGACTGACGGAAAACAGTTTCTCTGAAGCCCCGTCCGGAAATATCCGGTCCAGATGCAGCAGCCAGCTTACAGCACCCCAGGCAAGAGACAATACCGCTCCCAGAAGAAATATTCCGAGAAAATGAATCCATCTTTTGCTCACTGTCATCCTTAGTGTCTCCTGCTTCCGGTCTCTGATCCGGTACCCTGCGGGTTTCTACTGAGTGAATATTACAATCATGCCTGTGTGCGGTCAACCTGTTCTCTCTTCTGCCCTGTGCGGTTTATATAACCGTCTCCTTTTTCGATACAGGAACAGCCAGATCAGCGGGGCAGTCAGCAAGACTCCTGCTGCAGCCAGAAGATGGTAAAACCGTTTCCTCTGAAGACGTGCAATGGTTAAGGTTTCGCCCGCTGTCTGCTTTGCTGACAAAGACACTGCCGGTGTTCCTCTTACATCTCTTCTTGTGATCACTTTTATCTTCCCGGATCCTGGATCTGACAAGAACAGGCACTGCAGCTTCCCGAAGCACGTCCTCAGCCATCCACAGGCAAGTGAGATCTGCTCCGCGCTCAGCTTCCTTCTCATCGGCGGAGCTGTGCTTTTATCTGACTTGCCTGCGACAAGAAACACAAGCTCCGGCGTCCAGTATTCATTTCCCGCAAAGTCCTGCACCCGGATCTGCAGCGTCTGCCACTCTCTCTTCTCCTTAAAAGGCAGTTTTATCACACCCTCTGTCTTCGCAAGTGCCTCACTGTCCAGAGTCCTGTACAGAACAGAATCCGAATAGATCCAGACTCCTGCCGCCGCAAGATTGTCTCTGACTTCAGCGACCGCTGTGAGGCTCTCCGCCTGGTATCTGCTTCCTGAGCGGATACCTGTGATCAGACACTGTGGAGGAGTCTTGTCAATCGCAAAACGTACCGGAATATCACATGCAGCACTGTCCGAGGAATTGCCTGCCCTGTCCGATGTGAACAGGATCACTTCATAGACTCCATCCTCCTGAAACGCGTTTTCGGAGATGGTATAGACATATCTGAATCCGTCACTGTTTCTGGTTTTTCCTCTTGAGAGCAGACCGTCGCCAGGAACCAGTTCCCGGATAGACGTCCCTCTCCGGATCACCACCTTTGCCGAGGGAACTTCATCCAGATTCGTCTCGGCAAAGCTGACAGGAAACGGTTGTCTGTGATAATAGTTCCTCAGGTTTTCCTGTGTTTTCTCTCCCAGACTGTATGCCGACCCGGACCGGTTGATGGAAAATGACAAAGTCCGGACAGTCTCATTTCCGGCAAGATCCCGTGCCCTGACAGTCAGTGTATATACCGCGTCCGCCCGGGCGCTGTGCTTAAAGTCTGCAAAACGGACTGCTGCGCCTGTCCCGTTCTCCTGTGTGACCCGCATCTTCGGAACCAGTCCGCCATGTCCTGCCTCCATGACAGCACTGAAAGATCCGGGTTCATAAGCTGCGTCAGAGCAGGCTGCGGAGATGATGACCTTACCTGAATTGGCACTGTGATCCGACACTCCGTCCACTGTAACAGACGGCCCGGTATGATCCACGATAATGCATGCACTCGTGGTCCGGCTCCTGTTTCCTACGCCATCCGTCACCTCAAACTCAACCCTGAATATCCCTTCATTGGACAGTGATGCGATTCCGGATGATCTGACGTCCGACCAGTTCCCCGCAGCCAGGTAACCGTCCCCGCCCGACATTCTCAGTAAAGCAAGATTCCCCGCCGTAAGGTCCGTCCTCAGAATTCTGTACCTGACTGACCGGATGCCGCTCATATCCTCAGGAGTCTGCGCCGAGACAGAAGACGAGGACGCGCAGTACAGATAATCCCCGCTCCCTTTTGTCCCTGTGACCGACAAGACCGGCACCGGCGCCGCGCCATCTGCTGTATAGCGGATCTCTCCCTCTTCGGAATCAGCAGTAACAAACCCTGACTTGTCTTTCTTCCTCAGCCGGAACGTAAAGGTCCCTTCTCCTGACAGTGCGTCTGAAGACTCCCCGCTGTTATATCCGGAACCTTCAACGGGTTCCACATACAGTCTGGTGCCCTGCCGCACGATGATCCGCTCCTGCTGCTGAAGATATGCCCCTTCATCGCCTGAAACCGTATAGTCTTCCCCTTGTACGATCTCTCTTCTTGTCACAGTCACGCAGCCCGGAACATACCTGTCATCCTCCGGATCGCTGCAGAATTCATAGTTATCAGTGGGGTTTCCAGTGACATCTCCCTCCAGAGTCTTCTTCAGGATGATGGCTGCTTCATAGCGGCAGACCTTTCTTTTTCCGGCAATGCTCCCGTCTGCAGTACCATTGCCGCTCTGTTCTCCACTATCCTCTTCCTCATCCGGTCTGTACATGGGACTGTTCTTCTTCAAAACATTGGTATCTACCGTGATCTGCGGCGGTTCAAAACCTTCCGGGATCACTTCTTTACCATCCGCATCTTCAGCAAATCCGGACACAGTCACTTCTCCGTTTCCGCTCAGAGAGATATGTTCAAGATCCGGCGGATCCATATATACCTTGGTCCCATCCGGAATCCTGATATGCAGGACTGCCTTTTTCACTTCAACGGTCAGCTCCGGATATATCTGACCGGTCTTCAGCTTTATATGGTCCGGCCAGGGCGTCTTCAGTGTAAATGAATAGATCACATGTCTTTCACCCACATCACAGCCGTCAAGGCGGGCTTCACACATCACCTTATAGACAGGGATCTCTTCTTTCTCCCCGCTGTCCTCTCTTCTGATCTGTGGAGAATACTTCAGGCCAATCCGGTCTGTCCCGTCATACATCCTTCCCTCTGCCGGAAGATCCGGACCGATATCTTCCAGGGTGACCGTATAATAACCTTCCGGTTCCCTGTTCTGACCATCTTCTTCCCCCGTCCCCGTGTGCTGACCGTCTGGTTCTTCTGTCTCTTTGTGCTGACTGTCTGGCTCCTCTGTTTCCATACGCTGACTGGCTGGCTCCTCTGTCTCTATTCGCTGACCAGCCGTATCTTCTGTCTCCTTCTGGACAACAACACTCTCCGCTTCCGTATCCCCCGCATAGGCCGCTGTGTGAGCACAGATAATAGCCGTCAGCATCAGAATCAGTGCCGGCATACACAGATATCCGTTTCTTTTTTTTCCTGTCCAGCCCCTGTTCATCCCTTTACCTCCCGTCTTTGTTTTCCCTGTTCTGCAGTACTGTCAGTGCAAGCGCCGCCGTGTCTTCTGCCTGCGACACCAGCTGCACGAACATCTCCTGCTGCGCCGGAAGCCCTGAGACTTTCCGTGCAGCGCCGATCAGGTCCATGACCCTCTCTTTCTGATCCTGCACACTGATGCCTGCCCCCTCCAGATCCGCACAGAGAAATGAGAGGTCAGACAGTGCATCGCGGCAGAATTCCAGTTCTTCAAACGGAGATCCCAGGCTTTTGATCTGCGTCATCAGTTTCCCCTGGGTATCCCAGTACCTTATTATGTTCTCCGGATCCGGCATGCCTCCTGCTCTGCCCTGCACCAGTTTCAGGGCTGAAGTCATATCCCTGTACAGGCAGGCAGTCCTGTACCATGGGCAGCTGTCCCTCTGTGCAGCGCTCAGACTCTCTCCGGCGCGGACTGCTCTGTCAAGCCAGCCCGAAGCGATGCGCTTTCCATCCTCTTCCCGGGAACAATGCCAGTACAAAAGAGCAGCCTTCAGAGCAGTCTGCCCGTATCCCAGGCTGTCTTCCTGAAGCTTTTCTTCATTGGTCACGTCTTCACCCAGTCCGACTGTATGAAGCAGATTCCTCAGAAACAGGTCCTCGTCCGCCGACAGGTAAGCGTCAGAGCCGGCGTCCTCCAGGTACTGAAGATATGCATCGCATCGTCCCGGATCCAGAAACACTGCTTTTCTGTAGCATGATCTGGCCTCATCCTCACGGCAGACTTTTGCCTCCTCAAGCAGTGACTCATAATTCCATCCGGGTTCATTTGACAGTTCCATGGAAGGCGGAAGCGCAGCAGTCAGGAAGGCTGCTGCGGGAAATGCGATCGCCAGCGCTCCGAGAACACGGACTCTGAAGTGTCTGCGGTTCTCTTTTCTCCGCAGCCAGATCAGCTCCCTGCGCAGATCCGATGCGCTTTTGTAGCGCATGGACATATCCTGTTCCAGGCATCTGCCTATGATCCTTCCGAATTCTTCGCAGCAGTTCGGCACACAGCTTCCATTCATCTGTTTCGACCATGTCTTTCCGGAGAGCATCCGGTACATGACAGCCCCGAGTCCATATATGTCTGACCTTACATCCGTCACTCCCTGAGGGTCATACTGCTCGGGAGCGGCATATCCGTCCGTTCCCTTCCCCGGCCTGCAGGTCTTCTCTTTCCATGCGGCACCAAAGTCTACAAGTACGAACCTTCCGTCCGGCTTTCTGATCAGGTTCGACGGTTTGATGTCCAGATGACATACCGGAGGATCCCGGCGCTCCAGATAACACAGGGCTTCCGTGATCTGCAGCGCAGCCTCCAGAGTCTGCTCCTGTGTCACAGTTCTTCCTCCTGCAAGTATCCTGTCCACAGAAGTGCCTCTGACATGTTCCATGACAAGGTATGTGTACTCTCCTTTCGGCAGTACATCGATGATCCGGGGCAGGTGGCCGCATCGAAGTCCCTTTAGCATCTCAAGTTCCCGGCAGAAAGACTCATTTTCGCCGGTCCGTATCTCTTTTACAGCCCGGAATTCCTCTGTCGGGACATACAGTGTCAGGAAGACTTCTCCTTCGCTCCCTGCCCCGAGCCTGTCTACGACCCGGTACCGTTCATCAAACATCTCTTTTGCCTGCATAGTTTTCCTCCTGTACACGCAAAAAGAGACCCACCTGCAGTGAGTCTCTCCCTGTGATCATTATATTCAGTTGCTGTGGAGAATGGCAATGAACGCAATGCCCAAAATTTCTGCACCTTGACAGGAGCATTCTCCGTCAGATCATGCAGTTACATATGCATATGTTCAAGTCTGCCACCGGCATAAACCATGGATCCGAGGCAGGCCTGCCTGTCAACATAGTCTGTTTATATCTCTCACCTCAGCAGTGATATATGCATGAATACAGGCGCGAGCGTATTTGCTACTGTTGACATGAGCTTGATGAAGATATCCAGCGCGACCCCGACTACATCTTTCCTCGTATCGCCGATCGTGTCTCCGGTGACAGAGGCTTTGTGGGCTGCCGATCCTTTGCCTGCTCCCTTCAGGAAACCACCTTCTATATACTTCTTGGCATTGTCAAAGGCACCGCCTGAGTTGCCCATGAAGATCGCCCGCGGGATCGCCACGATCGTGGCTCCGACCAGAAGACCGCCCACAAAACGGACGCCGAACAGAAGTCCTCCCACAAGAGGCACCATCAGGGCTGTCAATGACGGAACGACCATCTTACGGATCGCCTCACGAGCGGCAAGAGAGATCATTTTATTGTAGTCAGGCACCGTTGTCCCTTCCAGCACCCCGGGGATCGACATCATGCTGTCTCCGACATCCGCCATGATCTTCGCGGAATCTATGGTATTGTCCGTCAGCATGGCGCTGAAGTACTCGACCAGGGCACCTCCTATGATACCACCGGCAACCACCGGAACGGATGCGAAGTTCAGGACGAGGGGATCTCCGGCAGCAGTATAGTTGCCGACATAAGAGACGATCAGGGATACGGTCGCAAACGCGGCCGACCCGATCGCGAATCCTTTACCGATAGCCGCTGTGGTATTGCCGATCGCGTCCAGGCGGTCGGTGATCACTCTCACTTCCGGGGCAAGATGGCAGGACTCTGCTATCCCGCCGGCGTTATCCGCAATGGGGCCAAAAGCGTCGATAGAAACGGTGGCGCCTACAAAGGACAGCATGCCCAGGGCGGCAACGGCGACGCCGTACGTCCCGCAGATATATCCCGAGATTAGCAGGGAGACGCCGATCACCAGAACAGGCGCCAGACAGGATCTCGATCCTATGGCATCCCCTCTGGTGACAACAAAGGCCTCGCCCTCCTGGCAGATCTCCGCCAGTTCCCTGGTCGGCCTGTGGTCCGTGCTTGTGTAATATTCTGTGATGACGCCGATCGCGACTCCGCTGATGATGCCGCACAGGGAAGAAAGCCACGGGGAAGCCCAGCCCATGCGGAACTCTTCATACAGTCCGACATTATGAAAAATGAAAAACGCGGCGATCCCTCCGAGAACTACCGTGACGCCGGCAGCGATCCAGGTGGAAAGGTCCAGTTCACGAGACGGATCATCCCCCATCTTTTTGAAACCGGCCCAGCCAAGAGCGGCAAGTGAGCCGGCAAGTCCGCAGGCTGCCAGCACCACAGGATAGGTGACCGTCGCTCTGAATGCTGCTTCCGTGATATGTTCCAGCCCTCCTGCCGTGGCAGTCCGGTAGAGCGTTACTGCCGTCATGATCGAGGCTGCCATGGTGGCGACAAAACTTTCCAGAAGATCGGAACAGTTTCCGGCGATATCATTTACATTGTCACCGATAAAATCAGCGATCGTATTCGGGATCCTGCTGTCATCTTCCGGCAGGTCATGCCGGATCTTGCCGAGTATGTCGGAAGAAATATCCGCAGCCTTCGTATAATTGCCTCCTGCCACGCGATTGAACATTGCTACGACGGAACATCCGAGAGAATAAGTGACGATCCTCATGATCGACGGATTGCAGGGAAGAGATATCAATACTCCATGCGACACCGCATCATGTGAGATCCCGCCGGAGAGCAGCAGGATCATAATGAATCCGGCCATTCCGAATGTCTGGACTGCAAGGCCACTTATGGAGCCACCGCACAGGGCAACCCGGACGGTCTCTCCGATAGAGCCGGTCTTCCTCGCCTTGTTGGCTGTCCGGACATTCGCGTAGGTCGCGCTCTTCATTCCCAACACACAGGCGAGAGAACTCATACTTCCGCCGAGCAGAAACGTCAGTGCACAGGTTTTTTCGATGAACAGGGTGATGAGAACGGCGACGACTGCAAGTACAGGCACAATGTGTTTGTACTCCGTGACAAGAAATGTTGAGGATCCGGAGCGTATGATCCCGGAAAGACGGACCATCTCATCAGTGCCTTCTTCCATTCCCCTGATCCGGAAATAACTGAAGAGAATATAGAACAGTGATATGCCTAAAAGTATGATGATCAACAGCATAAGCTATACCCTCCTTAACTTGTTTAGATAAGTTGAGTATAGCACAATCCATCAGGATTGCAAAAGATGTTTACTCCCACTGTATACGGTTCATTTTATACCGGAACCATACGATGGAGATAATGTCTGTCATGATATCTCCCACAAGCTGCGCCCAGACCAGTCCGTACATTCCAAACAGTCTGCCCATCAGAAACAGCAGGGGAATGTACAGCACCAGCTGGCGGATCACTGCCAGCGAGAGTGCTGTCTTTCCTTCTCCCATCGCGGTAAATGAAAACACCAGGTGGAAAGCGATGAACATAAACGGCGTCGCCAGGCATCTGGCGCGCAGGAATCCCGTCCCGATCCCAACCGTTGCCGCGTCTGATATGAACAGATGCATAATCTGGGGGGCGAAGAGTTCATACATTGCGATGCTGACGGCTGCGACCGCAAGCCCCAGAAGCCGCGAGAACCAGATGGTATCCATCATCCTCTTCTTGTTTCTTGCCGCATAATTATATGCGATGATCGGTATGATTCCCTGACAGATTCCGACACCTGTGTTCAGCGGGATTCTTTCTGCCTTCAGGATGATGCCGATGGCTGCAAGCGGGATATCACCATAGCCGGACATCAGCTTGTTGATCATGATCTGAGACAGGTCAAACAGGAGGTTGGATGTTCCTCCCGGAAGCCCATTTATAAATATGGACCGTATATGTTCCTTAGAGGGAAGCCCGACAGCCGGCGACAGTGTGAGTACAGTCGTCTTCCGGACGCTACGGATCACTGCCAGGAAATAGATCAGTGTGATGACATTGGACAAAAGGGTCGCAATGCCTGCACCGAGGATCTCATACCCCTTCGGAAAGAGCACGAACATGAACAGGGGGTCCAGAATGACATTGAGAATCCCGCCCATGGAAACTCCGAAGCCCGCCTGGCCGGAACATCCGACTGCCCTCAGCAGCTGGGCGCATGTAAGCTGCAGGATAGTAGGAACGGCTCCCGCCGCGACCACACACAGAGCATACTGCCTGGCATATGAAAAAGTATTCTCACTCGCTCCCAGAAGCATCAGGATGCGGTTCATGAACAGAAGCGTAAACACTGCCCAGCACAGCCCGATCAGGGCTGCCGCATAAAAAGTAAAGGAACTCACCCTCGACGCTTCTTCCCGCTCATTTCTTCCGAGAAGCCTCGAGATCAGAGTCCCTCCGCCCAGGCCGACGATCGCCGCCAGGGCACTTGCGATATTGAAGACCGGCAGTATCAGAGAAGCGCCGGCAACCATATAAGGATTGCCGGTCCTCCCGATAAAAAAGGTATCTGCCAGATTATAAAACAGTACGATCAGCTGTCCGATGACCGTAGGCACCGCCATGGTCAGAACAGCCTTCTGCACAGGCATGTCGCGGAAGATCCGTTCATCCTGTGATATGGCGTTTTCCTTGCTAACAGACATATTACATCTTTTCAGGCGCAGTGAATCCCAGCAGGCTGATCCCGCATTCCATGACTCTCAGAGTCAGGCTGAGCAGCGCTATATAGGAATCTCTCTGTGCTTCCTTCTCCTCGCTCATGATCTTCGTCTCATGATAGAATCTGTTGAACTGGTTTGCCAGCTCATAGATATATCCGCAGATCTTATGCGGCGCAAGTTCTGCCCCTGCCAGCAGGACTGCAGGCGCAAATCCCGTCAGCGCCAGTGCCAGAGCCTTCTCGCTCTCGCCCGCTGCAGGAAGAAGCTTCAGAGCGGCTATCTCTTCGGCACTGCGCCCCGTCTCTTCCATATATCTTCTCAGGATGGACTTGATCCTTACCATGGTGTACAGCAGGTAGGGACCGGTGTTTCCTTCAAATGAAGTGAACTTGTCCACGTCAAAGATATAATCCTTGGACGCCTGGTTGGACAGATCTCCGTACTTGATCGCGGACAGGGCCACGATCCGGGCGGTCTCTCTTGCCTCTTCAGGATCCGTCTCATGATTCTCCATGATCTTGGTATACATCTCTTCATTGATGTCCGCGATCAGGTTCTCCAGCCGCATGACGCCGCCCTGCCTGGTCTTGAAAGGCTTGCCGTCCTTGCCGTTCATGGTTCCGAATCCGAGAAAATAAAGCCCCGTGTCTTCATTTACCAGCTTCGTCTTGCGCGCACAGCGGAATACCTGGGTGAAATACAGGTCCTGCCTCTTGTCAACGACATAGATGATATCGTCCGGCTTCCAGTTCTCCATCCGCATGACGATGGTCGCCAGGTCCGTAGTGTTGTACAGGGATGCGCCGTCGGATTTCAGGATCATGCACGGAGGGATCTTCTTGGTATCGCTCTCCTCGGCCACATCCACCACCAGAGCACCCTGGTCCAGGTGTGCATATCCCTCTTTTTTGAGATACTCCACCAGCGGCGGGATATATGGCTGGGCGTCCGATTCCTTCTTCCAAAGTTCAAAGAATACATTCAGGCTGTCATAATTCTTCTTAAGGTCGGCAACGGAAACATTCAGGATATGCTCCCACAGTGCATGATACCCGCGCCTTCCCTGCTGAAGCTGGTTTGTCGCCTCCAGCGCTGCCTTCTTGTATTCCTCGTCCTCTTTCGACTTTGCGCTCGCAGCCGGGTAGATCTCCTCCAGTTCACTGATGGTGAAAGGAGCCTCCTCCGGATACTCTCCCTCATAGGACTCGTCGAAATAAGGCAGATCCGGCTTTCTGAGGCGCAGTTCTGTGATAATCAGACCCATCTGAAGTCCCCAGTCTCCCAGGTGCACATCTCCGATAGTCTCATTTCCGAGAAAATGAAGGATCCTCTTCACGCTCTCCCCGATGACAGCCGAGCGCAGATGTCCGACATGAAGAGGCTTGGCCACATTGGCTCCGCCGTAGTCAATGATGATCTTCTTCGGCGTATCTGCCTCGGGCACTCCAAGCCTCTCGTCAGCAGCCATCTCTGCCAGGTATCCGGCAAGAAATTCCGCGGACAGCTTCAGGTTCAGGAAGCCCGGGCGGACTGCGTCCACACTCTCAAAAGCATCGCATCCGTCAAGCACGTTCGCAACATTCTCCGCGATCTCCAGCGGAGCCTTATGATACTGCTTTGCCCCCGCCATCGCACCGTTGCACTGGTATTCACACAGGTCAGGACGGTTGGAGATGGTTACCTTTCCAAGTTTCGCATCATAACCTGCTGTTTCAAAAGCATCCGCGACATAGCTGCCGATCACATCAAGAATCTGTTCCATGTATGTATGTCCTCTCTTGTCAATTTGTATCAGATCTGCCGGAACAGCCGGCCCGGTCATTCTTCGTCGGAATGGATCCAGTCCAGGTACCTCTGGACCTCTTTCTCATACCCGTTTTCCGAAGGTTTGTAGAACTTAGTATCCCCCAGTTCCGGAGGCAGGTATCTCTGCTTCGAGAAATGTTTGGGATAATCGTGAGCATATTCGTATCCGATTCCTCTTCCCAGGCTGGTACTGCCCTTGTAGTGGGCATCCTGAAGATAGGGCGGGATCGTAAATCTGTGCTTCTCCACTGCCGAATATGCGTCATAGATCGCGTTCGTGCAGGAATTGCTCTTGGGACTTACCGCCACACAGACCGCGGCCTCTGACAGGATAAGCTGTGCTTCCGGCATCCCGACTCTCTCAACTGCCTGGGCGGCAGCCGAGGCAACGACCAGTGCCTGGGGATTCGCCATGCCGACATCTTCCGCGGCACAGATCATGATCCTCCGGGAAATGAACCGGATATCCTCTCCTGCCTTCAGCATCCGTGCCAGATAGAAAACAGCGGCGTCCGGGTCCGAGCCCCTCATGCTTTTTATAAAGGCAGAGATCGTATCATAGTGCTGGTCTCCGTCCCGGTCGTAGCGGTTGACCCGCTTCTGAATACATTCCGAAGCGACGTCCAGGGTAATGTGGATCTTCCCGTCCCCGCTCCTGTCCGTAGTCATAACGCCAAGTTCCAGCGCATTCAGCGCAGACCTCGCGTCGCCGTTGCTCACATCTGCAAGGAAACGCTTCGCGTCATTATCCAGGACAGCATCAAAGGCACCCATGCCCCTCTCCCGGTCCAAGACCGCCCTGTCAAGAAGAACCTCGATATCCTGTGATGTGAGCGGGTGCAGCTCAAAGATCACCGATCTGGAGAGCAGAGCCCCATTCACCTCAAAATACGGATTCTCCGTAGTGGCTCCGATCAGGATGATGGTCCCGTCCTCCACAAAGGGAAGCAGGTAATCCTGCTGCGCCTTGTTGAACCTGTGGATCTCATCGATAAACAGGATCGTCTTATGGCCGTACATACCCAGGTCTTCCTTAGCCCGGGCAACAACTTCTTCCATATCCTTCTTGCCCGAAGCGGTCGCGTTGATCTGCCGGAAACCGGCGGATGTCGTATTCGCGATGACCCTGGCAAGCGTAGTCTTCCCGGTTCCCGGAGGTCCGTAGAAGATGACGGACGTAAGCTTGTCCGCACGGATCGCGCGCTCCAGCATGCAGCCTCTTCCAATGATATGCTGCTGACCGACCACTTCCTCAAGACTCTTTGGTCTCATTCTGGAAGCCAGCGGCGCTCCGGTCTCTTTCTTCATACCTGCCGCATATTCAAACAGATCCATCGTTCTCCTCTGCATTCACGCCGGACTCATCAGCATCCAGTGCAGCACTGATCTCATTAAGTCTCTTCAGCCGGTCTGCGGCTGTCGGAAGGTGCTCCGGGGTTTTCCGTGCCTCTTCCTTCTTAACCTGCTCCTGCTTCTGCACATCTTCATCTTCGTCATCCGGACCATAGTAGATCTCTCTCTGTTTCCTTGCCATGATAACACTGACCAGATATACAAGAGCGCCGTACATGGTCTGGTTCTGCATGGACATCAGGAACCAGCCAAGGCCGATGTTTCCAAGCAGCCCGAGTCCTGCCATCTTCAGAAACGCACTCACCTTCTTATCGCTTCTTCCGGCAAGAGCCCTGCACAGAAACGCCGGTGCGACATCGATCAGGAACCAGTTGCAGAACAGGAAGACACTGACGATCACATAGTATACAGCTGAAAAATCACGCTTCTTAACGATCGACCAGATGGCAAACGCCAGTACCAGTCCCGCCATTACAAGAACCACCGCCCTCAGCTTTCGCATGATCCGGTTTTCTTCCTGCGGGCTCAGCGGTTCCATATTCTTAAGCTTATCCAGCATATCCGTCCACTCCTTAACTCTAATAATAAAAAATATTCATCAGAAATAATATCAGTTTAGGTCCGCATTGACAAGCGTTGTCGGATAAGCCTATAATGGCGTTCTTGAATCTGAAAATGAAACGCAGGGTCCTGTCTGATCCTGCTGAAAGAGAGTAATGCCATGGCAAGTCTGCTTCCCAACAATCCCATGATGCTTCTCAGCGTGGTAAACACACAGCTGAGAGATGAATTCTCATCGCTGGATGAGTTATGCATTTTTTTCAATGCAGACCGGGATGATGTCGAGGAAAAACTCGCTGCTATTGATTACACTTATGATCCGGACCTGAACAAATTCGTGTGAAAACCATAGTCCGGACTTGGAATTATTAAGGAACAGCAAAACGCCCGCAGATTGAACTGCGGGCGCTTTTAATCTCACTTTGTCAGCTGCTCATGAAGCGGCGTCGGTCTCTTCGACATTCTCGCGTGAGGATTCCGTGGAAGCCTCTCCGCTGTTGAGTTTATCGATGTATTCCTGCGGTACGCCTGCGTCCGCAAGTTTCTCTATCATCCTGGTCACCTTCGCGCCTCTCATATATGCTGCGAAACTTTCCTCATCTGTTACTTCAACCGCTTCAGAGATATCCATCTCGTCGAACTCGATAGCATCCACAGCGTACAGATCTGACGCGATCGTGCACCAGAGATCGTCATTGACGTACACATCCTCTACCTTACTTCCGTCTTCAGCCTCATACAGATCCAGGGAAACCATCTTTGCTCCCATAGCGAATGAGACCTTGCCGGAAACCTTGCCTTCCTGAAGCTGGGCCAGATCCAGGTCTTCAAGCTGGAAGACAGGTACGGAGGATCCGTTGACATTAAGGCTTACCGTTTCATTCAGAGTCTGCTGATCAGCCGATCCCTGAATGACAAGTCCGCTGACTGAGTTTGTATCAAGTCCCAGAGCACTGGCAAATACCGGGCCGAGTTTGAACTCGACAGCATGATCGGCTCCGCTCACGACCTTGCTGATACTGAACAGTTCTGCCGTAACGCCGCTGGTCTCGATTGCCAGACTGAGGCTTGCAGGCTGTCCCTGATTGTCCGTTCCGACTGTCAGAGCACACCCGAATGCTCCGGAGAAATCAGACTCTGCCATCCTGGCGATCTGTGGCTGGATCATAGCGTAGATATCGGACCCGGTCAGCTGCATATTCGCTCCGCTCTGCTTCATCGCAAGTGAGAGCAGGTGATTCACCAGGTCACTCTCCAGAGCCTGCTTGAGGACCTGGTCCTCTGACAGAAGCTTGAGCAGCTGCGGCAGCATCGTCTTCATATCTTCGGCAGAGACCTTATATGTTACAGTGTTCGTCTCAGCGGACAAAGTACCTGCTGTGACCGTAGCGATTCCCTGTTCAGCAGTGATATAGCTTGCCAGAGTACCGACATAGCTGATAATGGACTGCTGGATGGTTTCAGGCGGAATCGTATCGACAAACTCGCTCAGTTCTGTCAGCAGTGTCCCTGCTTCCTCCAGAACTTCCGGCGGGATCTGAATAGAAGATGACTGGTCGTCTCCGCCCGATTTCTGCTTAAAGGGAAGCGCCATAGGCTGGTCCAGAAGCTCAGGGCACAGAGCATAGAGAACATTTTCCTGTCCATCATAGGAAAGCTGCAGATGATACAGTTCCGCATCATTGAAAAACAGCGTAAACTCGATGTCTTCTCCGTCACTCTCATTCCGGTCTGCCTGCATCAGCAGTTCTGCGTTCTCGATCCAGGCCATGTCATCCATATTGCCTGCATACTCCGAGATTGCGGCACGCATCGGGTCTTCAGCTTCTATACGGATATATCCTTCATGAGCACCCTGAATCTGCTCCATTGCAGATCCGATCGCTTCTCCTGAAGCTGAGGCGATTGCTCCAATACCCACTGTCGAATCACCCGCCATTGCAGCAGGTGATGCCGCCAGCATGACTGCAAGCGTAACAGCTGCGGTTCTGCGCAGCATATGCTCCTTTTTAATCATAGTCTGTACCTCCTCTTGCAACTTTATTCTGAATGATCACTGTCTGTCTCTAACAGCGTATCAACATTGCTGCTATGAGCACAATATAACAAAAACATTACTTTCGCGCAATCATGTAATGTGGTACAGTGTTACTGTCTGAAATGAATCGGACGTATACTCTCAGTGACTGATGAAAGGCATCTCATGAAAATCAAGATAGACGGGATCAGAAAACAATACCGCAGGGCTCAGGTCCTGTCCGGGGTCAGTTTTGAGGCCGGGCAGGGTATGATGGTCGGCATCCTCGGACAGAACGGATGTGGGAAATCAACTCTCCTGTCGATCCTTGCCGGCACTCTGCGTTCAGACCGCGGTTCCTTTCTGTATGAAGGTGATAACGGGAAAAAATCGGACCTGCTGAAGAACCATGCCCTCTCTTCCCGCCTGATCGGCTATGTTCCTCAGTCGACCCCTCTTCTGGAAGAACTCACAGCTCTGGATAACCTCAGACTCTGGTATACCGGCGGACACAGTATGCTGAAAAAAGAGCTTGAAGAAGGCATACTGGCCGAACTGCAGATCACCGGGTTCCTTAACAAGAATGTCCGTAATCTGTCCGGCGGAATGAAAAAAAGATTATCCATTGCCTGTGCCCTTGCCCACCATCCGTCAGTCCTTCTTCTTGATGAACCCGGCGCGGCACTGGACCTGTCCGCCAAAGAGCTGATCATCCGCTATCTCCAGCTGTTCTGTGAAAACGGAGGCATTGTTCTGATCGCCACTCACGAGAAGGCGGAGATCGAAGCCTGCACCCGGACCTATATCCTGAAGAACGGAATCGCATGTGAGTATCAGTTTGATAATGATATGAAGAAGCTTGCGTCACAGCTGAACTAGGAGTGCTCTATTCAAAATGATCCGTTTTCTGACTTATACACGCCTGCGCATCAAGGCAGTTATGAAAGTATATCCCTCCATGTGTGTCATGACACTGCTGCTGTGTCTCTCTCTGGGGGGCATGCTTTATATGCAGTCTTCATTTACCGAAGACCTGACTGCGGGTGATGAGGACGCGAGGGTGAGTATCGGAATCGTCGGGATCGCTACCTCCGGATATCTGGATACAGCATTCTCCATGCTGAAGAATTTTGATTCCTCTTCGGAAGAAGTCAGGTTCGTATCCTGTAAAGACCGCAAGAGCGCTGTTAAAAAGATCCGTTCCGGTGAACTGTACGGCGCGATCATCATCCCGGAGGGGCTTGTAAGCACACTTCTGGCGGGAGAGACCGGACAGATGACTCTGCTTCTCCCTGCAAGCGACAGCGGAATTGTTGTCCTTCTGATCAAGGAACTGTCTGGCGCAGTGTCTTCCATACTCTCCTCCATGAACAGCGGCTCGAACGTCCTGGCGGAGTATTACCAGGCAAGCGGAACCTCTGACCCGGATATAATTGCCGATGCCCAGACCGATCTTCTGCTGACGTCGCTGCAGAACATGCTGCACCGCAACCGGATGTTCCGTGTCAAATATGTCAGGAATTCCGGACAGCTCTCCATCGAGAGTTTTTATCTGATATCGATGGTCTTTCTGCTCATCCTTCTCCTGGGGATCATGTGCGCGGCGTCCTATGTCCGCTCCGACCACACTCTCGGCAGGCTTCTCAGAGTGCACCATCTGGGTTCAGGACTTCAGGTACTGGCTGAATATATCAGTTTGGTGACGCTCCTGACGGCAGTCTGCGTGCTCTTTATCCCGCTAATCGCCGTTGCGCTGAGCAGGATGCCGATCTCATTTTCCGCATTCGGAATATCCGGCAATATGCTGATCCGCGGCTTCATCAAGTACAGTCCTCATTTTCTTCCGGTGATCCTGCTTGCATGTTCTATCGATATCATGCTCTACGAGATCTCGCCGAATCTGATCACCGGAGTTCTTATGCAGTTCCTGGTCATGATCGCTCTGGCTTACGCATCGGGAGTCTTCTATACAGTTCAGACCATGCCGAAGACCCTGAAGAAGATCTCATCCTGCCTTCCCACAGGACAGGCCCTGAAGTACCTTCAGCTTTCAGCCAGACATGAGAACGCCTATGCAGGTCAGCTGATCCGCTTTATTCTGTGGACTGCTGTCTTTGTGGCTGTGACGGTGCTGATCCGGCGCAGGAAGCTGACTTCGAAGGGAGGTGCCTGATGAGACACATCCGTCATGCCATTACACAGGCCTTCCTCCTGAATAAAAGGATCCTGAAACAGCCAGTATTCCTTATTCTGCTGGCTCTTGTACCGATGCTGGTACTGGGCGTGAATCTGATCTCCTTCGAGACGGGCAGCCTTGTTACGGTTGCTGTCGCACCGGGGAGTCGCGACGACAGTTCTGCCCGTGCCCTGATCAGCACACTGGTGCATCATCCATCTCCCGCTGTCAGGTACATATCCTGCCGCGATGACGAAGCAGCCCAAAAAGCAGTGGCGTCCGGGGAGGCCAGGCTTGGGATCGTTTTTCCGCCCGACCTGGACGAACTCTTTGCCGCATACGGTGCCCAGGAGACCGCCGACCTTGACGCAGGTGCTCTTGCCATGCTTGGCTCCCTGTTCGGCAGCGGTTCGAATAGTATGAAGGAGCACCAGATCATCTGTTATACCGCTACGAATGATATCGTCGCGAAGATGACAAGAGAACAGTTATTCGGCAAGATGTACCGGGATATGGAAACAGCAGTCGTCAAGGTGTGGCTGCGCTCTCATCCTGAAGTCGGTGATTATACGGATACACAGCGAGATGAATTCGCCGAGCAGATCCGCAGCGGAGATATAGAAGATTTCAATTTCTTTGAACTGCAGTATCTGGATGGTGAGACGATCACCGATGAAGAGGCAGGCAGATATATAGCATCTCCGATGAGGGGACTGCTCGCAGTCCTTCTGACCCTGACAGCGCTGGCAGCTGTCCTCTATCTGTGTGATGATATCCGCAAGGGCCGGTTCATATGGATCAGTCCTCAGAAAAAGCCACTGTTCTACTTTGGATGTATCCTGCTTCCGATAGCAGATCTGGGGCTTGCAGCCTACGCTGCCCTGTATCTGAGCGGCAACTTTACCTCATGGCGCAAGGAACTTCCGGCCATGCTGCTGTTTGGACTGTGCGCAGCAGGATTTGCCAATCTGCTCAGGGTAATCCTCCGCAGAATGAATCTGATTGCAGCCTGTGTCCCGATCATACTGTGCGCGTGTCTGTTCCTGACGCCTGTCTTTATAGACCTGGTAATCCTGGAACCGGTCCAGATGCTTCTTCCGACTTATCTCTATCTGAAGTCCATCCACTCAGTACAGCCTCTGTGGATGATGGCAGCATACGCGGCTGCAGCAGTCGTCCTCGGGCTTATTCTCGGAAGAGAACAGTCCTTCTGAATTCAGATTCGGGAACGCTTTCAGCGTTCATCCACGGGAGTATACAATATGGAATTCAAACAGCTTCAGTCTTTTGTTGAAGTCGTCCGCAATCTCAGTTTCACCAAAGCATCCAGGGAACTTTATATCTCACAGCCTACCGTCAGCATGCACATCCACCAGCTGGAATCCGAGCTGGGGGTTCAGCTGATCGTCAGGACGACCAAAAGCATAGAGGTCACTCCGATCGGCAGACACCTCTATGAGTATGCTGTCAATATCCTGTCCATGCGCGACCGCATGGTGGCAAACTGTTCACTGAAGAACCGACACATCCTGTCCCTTGGCGCGTCAACAATACCGTCCGCCTACCTGCTCCCCAGGCTGCTTCCTTCATTTGCAGAAAAGTATCCGGAATCCTATTTTGTCATCCATCAGTCGGACAGCGCCGGAGTCATGAACGGACTTCTCGACGGGATCTACGACCTGGGCATCATCGGCATGGAACCTTCCCGGGATTCACTCTCCTCAGAGCTTCTGTGCACAGACCGTATCATACTGATCACTCCGGTAAATGAACACTTTCTGTCTCTGAAAGAATCAGGCACTGACGCATTCAGTATCCTGAAATCTGAGCCGGTCATCCTTCGCGAATCCGGAAGCGGAAGCGGGAAGAAGGCCGATGAGATCCTCACGCACGCCGGCCTCAGTGAGCAGCAGCTTCAGGTGACTGCCCGTGCCAATGACCAGGAAGCGATCAAAAACATGGTTGCCGGCGGTCTGGGCGTGTCCATGATCTCCAGGCTCGCCGCCGAAGACTATCTGGATGCAAGGCGCCTGATCGCGTTCGAATTCCCCGAAACAATATCATCCCGCAGTCTGTACCTGGTCTACCGGACCGGCCACATCATGCAGGATGATCTTCAGGATTTTATTCAGTTTATAAAGTCCCGCGCACAAGTCTGAGAAGCCCTGGTTCTCAACGCCTGTCGTCTGCCACATACTCTCTGCATCTGCGAAGCAGGTCCATGTCAAGATATGCTTTCAGGCGCAGTCCCTCTTCCGTATACTCTTCTTTCTCGATCATTCCCTGTCTCCGGATCAGATCAGCATCCGCCATCCTCGCATAGGGGATCAGAAGTTCCATGCAGATGCGCTCTCCGCACAATTTCTCATCTATCAGGCTGAACAGTTCGTCAACCCCCGATCCGTCGGCAGCCGATATATAGATACGGTTTCCTCCGGTCACTCTGCCGGCCCTGTCCGGGTCATCCGAGAGATCGGATTTATTCATTACTTCGATCAGAGGAATATCCCCTGCCCCGAGTTCAGCGAGAGTCTGTTTCGTGACCTCCATGTGCATAGCGTGTTCCGGATCCGAGGCGTCAACGACTTCAAGGATCAGATCTGCCTTCAGCACTTCTTCCAGTGTGGAATGAAATGCTTCGACGAGCGCGGTAGGAAGGTCATTTATCAGTCCTACTGTATCAGACAGCAGGAATTCTCTCCTGCCCTCAGGCGATATCCTGCGGACAGTCGTGTCAAGCGTGGCAAAGACCATATCCTCCACATACACATGGCGGTGGTTCTCTTCATCCGGCACGTTCTGCCATCCGGCTGAAGAATCGATCAGGCGGTTCATCAGAGTAGACTTCCCTGCGTTGGTATACCCGACCAGAGATACCAGCGGAAGAGAATTCCTGCTTCTCTGTCTTCGCTGCACCTCCCGGTTCCTGGCTATCTGTTCCAGTTCCCTGCGAAGAACGCTCATCTTCCGCTCAATATGACGGCGGTCCAGTTCGATCTGCATCTCACCGGCACCTCTGTTGGATCTGGCTCCGGTGCCTCCGCCCTGTCTTGACAGATTCTGCCGGAGCCCGGCGAGGCGGGGAAGCATATACTTCAGTCTGGCATATTCAACCTGTATGCGCGCCTCCCTGGATCTTGCGTGATCTGCAAATATCCTCAGGATAAGACCCGTCCTGTCAATCACTTCTGTATCCAGTGCCTTCGACAGATTGACGATCTGGGAAGGAGAAAGCGTATTGTTGAATATAACAAGATCCGTCTCTTCGGCGTCTGCCATCTCCCGGATCTCAGCGACCTTTCCCGGTCCCACACAGGTTGCCCGGTCTTCCCAGGGAAGATTCTGCGTCATCTGACGTACCGGATCGATCCCGCAGGAAAGGGCAAGTTCCCCGAGTTCTCTCATGCTGACTTCGAAAGCATGCTCTCTTCCCGTGCATACTCCGACCAGAAGCGCACGGCTCATTTCTTCAGCCTCCGCGCGCAGTTCAATCGTATCTGCCATATATCTCCTTACACATCTTCATATTTAATCAATTCTCTTAGTCCGGATCGCTCTGTGTGAGAAGATCGGGCCTTCTCTCCTGTGTGATCCTCAGTGCTTCCTGTTTCCTGAAAGCCTCGATCCTTGCGTGGTCTCCCGACAGAAGAACCTGAGGAATTCGCTCGCCCTTCCAGTCAGAGGGCTTCGTATACTGAGGATGCTCCAGCAGTCCGTTTTCGAAGGATTCCTCCTGGGTGGCTTCCTTCCGCAGGACTCCCGGGAGCAGACGGATCACTGAATCCATCACCACCTTTGCCGGAAGTTCCCCGCCCGTCAGGACATAGTCACCGATCGTATAGACTCCGTCCGCATGGTTCAGGATTCTCTCATCCAGTCCCTCATAATGTCCGCAGATCAGGATCAGGTGCTTAAGAGATGCAAACTCATGGGCGGTCTTCTGCGTGTACTTCCTGCCTGACGGAGTCATGACGGCCGTATAGCTGCCTTCAGTACGGACACTCTCCAGAGCATCCAGGACCGGCCCGCACCGCATGACCATTCCTGCTCCGCCGCCATATGGATCATCATCGATATGACGGAAACTCCCTCCTGCATACTCTCTGATGTCTGTGATTTCTATCTGCACTATATTGCGCGAAAGAGCCCGCGCGATCACAGGCTCTTTCAGAAAGTCCCCGAACATCTCAGGGAATATGGTCAAAACTGTTATCTTCATCACTCTGTTATCTCAGGAAACCGTTGATGATCTGTTCCTCTGCCTCAGCCTGGGTAAGTCCCAGTGTCATCAGTTTCGTAAGCTGTTCTCCGGCGATCTTGCCGATGGCAGCCTCGTGGATCAGAGCAGCTTCCGTGCTGTTCGCTTCAAGCGACGGGACCGCAAGGATGCGGCCGTCATCCATGATAATGGAATCACACTCGGTATGTCCGCTGCACTCGGCGTTGCCGACGATCTTCAGGTCCAGTTTCTGATAGGAGTGGTCTCTTGCTACGCCTCTGGATACGATATCCGCACTGGAGCCATCCCCGTTCAGCCTGACGTCATAGTCACTGATCGCTTCCTGGACTCCGTGGGTCATCAGGCGCTCCCTGACTACAAGATGGCAGTCCGCCCCAAGTTCCGCTACGGTTTTCCTCTCAGTGGAGTCCACGCCTTTGATCTGTACCATCTCCATCTCCATGGAGCTTCCGTCATCCATATACACTTCCGTCACCGGATTGAGGATGCGTTTGCCCTCTCCGTCACCGGAGCCATAGTGCTTCTCTACATATTTAACTTTTGAATTCTTTCCGACCCAGAAACGGTGGATTCCGTCATGTTCGGAATCCTGCCTGCCGCAGTTGTCAATGCCGCAGCCGGCTATGATCAGTACGTCGCAGTCGTCGCCCACATGGAAATCATTGTAGACCGTCTCTGTCAGGCCGCTTGCGCTCAGCACGACCGGAATGTGGATACTCTCGTTCTTAGTCCCGTCCTTCACGGTGATCTCAAGTCCGCTTCCGTCTTCTTTTGATTCGATGTCAATGCTTGCGGTACTCTGTCTTCCCACGGAAGTTCCGTTCGCCCGCAGATTGTAGGCGCCTGTCGGAACATCATGCAGACCTGCAACTTCATCCAGGAGTCTCTTCTGTATCTCATCCATCTGCAGCATATCAGATCACCTCCTGTCCATTCAGTCTGGAGCATGCGTCAACCGCGGCTTCTGTTCCGAGGATCTTCGGCAGAACCTCATCCCTGCTGCCCTGATGCTCGATCCTGCCCCCGCTGAGCACTATGATCTCATCTGCGATATTCAGGATCCTCTCCTGGTGAGAGATCACAAGGATCGCGCTGTCCCTGGTCTCCGTCTGCATCTTCTCAAAGATCCGCACCAGGTTCTGAAAACTCCACAGATCGATTCCCGCTTCCGGCTCGTCAAAAACCGACAGGCGTGTCTTCCTCGCCAGCACCGTTGCGATCTCAATCCTCTTAAGTTCTCCGCCGGACAGAGACGCGTTTACGTCACGCTCAATATAATCCTTGGCGCACAGTCCCACTTCAGAGAGGAAGGAACACGCTTCCTTGATCGTGATCGTCTGTCCCGAAGCGATCTTCAGCAGGTCAAACACACGGATTCCCTTAAACTTCACAGGCTGCTGGAACGCGTAACCGATTCCCAGGTTCGCTCTCTCAGTGATCCCGAGGTCTGTGATATCCTTTCCGTCCAAAAGGATCTGCCCCTCAGAGGGCTTCTCGATACCGGCGATCAGCTTTGCAAGTGTTGATTTTCCGCCCCCGTTGGGCCCGGTGATCACAACAAACTTTCCGTCATCTACGGTCATACTCAGATTGCGGACGATCTCTTTCTCCCCGTCATCCCCGTCAACCGCAAATGAAACATTCTTTAACTCGAGCATTTCAGCTCCTCCTTGTTAATGCCTCAGAGCATTCATTTTACTGTCAATTTCAGGCCATGAATCAGGTCTGATGGCCATCCCATATCTTATCGTTTTCCACTGTAAGAATCAAGGAGATTCTCCGCGGCACAGCACTACCTTCTGCCCGGGCGTCTGATCTGGGCAAGAGCCTCCTTCAGTTTCTGTCCGGCATGCAGAGAATAGCGGTAAACCTTACCCGGCCTGAACGACCGGATGTTCTTCATAATATGCTTCTGCCTTACATTCAGGCCGCTTGCCGCACTGTACAGCCTTGACCGGAATTCTTCCTCAAGCCCTTTCAGTTTCGAGCCGACCTGCTGCGGCGTTCCGGCGACAGCAGTATAGAGATTCTCTGCGCGGCTGCTGAATTCATTTTCAACAGACTCGATCCTCTGAAGAAGACTGTTCAGTTCTGCTTCAGTCAGCGCGAAGTCCGCCGCAAACAACGCCATCAATATCAGTGACAGAGTTTCCCACGCAAGCGGCGGAATCCTGCTGCCTGTCTTTTCAAACACAGGAAGGATATAGCGGACGATCACCACTCCGCCTGCGCCGAAACACAGCGTAACCGGCAGACAGATCCTTCCGTTCAGATTCAGCGGCAGATTGCCGTAATCCCACCATCTGGCGTGAAAACGCTTCTCCAGATACCAGCTTGTCGAATACTCCACCACCGCACTTCCCGCAGCGCAGATAAGGAACACCTTCCAGGCAGGCGTCTCCGGACTGATCACTCCGCGCCCGTAGCGGCATATCAGCTGTACTGTCAGTATGCTGAATCCATAGATCGGGCAGACTGGTCCGAACAGAAACCCTCTGCTCTGGAAATGACCATTCTGGACCGTACAGTAGACAGTCTCCCAGATCCACCCCAGAAAACTGTAGAAAATAAATAAGACTAATAATTCAGAAACGATCATAAAGCCTCTCCATAGATGTCATGGCTGCAGCAGCCGTAATCTTCATTCATATCCCCTTTACCAGGTCTTTCACCACTTCCGACGCCAGGACCAGGCCGGCTGCTGAAGGCACAAAAGCAGTGCTTCCAGGAATCACTTTTACTCCCCGTCCGTCTCTGAGTTCCTCCAGCGGAAGCAACGGCTCTTCCGGAGACCATACCACTTTAAGATCCTGTATCCCCCTCTTCCTGCATTCTCTGCGCATTACCTTCGCAAGAGGGCAGACCGAAGTCTTATAGATGTCTGAAACCCGGAACAGGGAAGGATCTGTCTTGTTGCCTGCACCCATACTGCTGATCACCGGTATGCCGCAGTCTTTTGCTCTCTGTATAATCTCCAGTTTCGCTGTGACCGTATCTACAGCGTCCACCACATAGGAATAGGAGGAAAAATCAAACTCATCCGCATTCTCAGGCAGATAAAAACAGCACCTCGCCTCCACCTTCGCACAGGGATTGATATCCGCGATCCTCTCAGCCATCACGTCCACTTTATTTCTTCCGATGGTACTGTGCAGCGCTATGATCTGGCGGTTCAGGTTTGTCACAGATACCGTATCGTGATCCACCAGCACCAGAAAGCCGACGCCGCATCTTGCAAGCGCCTCCGCCACATAGCCTCCGACTCCGCCGATACCGAAGATTGCGACCTTCGCTGCATACAGGCGCTCCATACCCGCGTCCCCGAACAGAAGGCGTGTACGTTCAAACTGCTCTCTGTCCCTGACCTGTGTTCCTGCTGGACCCATACAGATATACCCTTTCTCGTTTTTCCCGATTGTCAATTATACCCTGACACAATTGCGCCTGAGCGCGGCAGCTTAAACCGCCTGACTTCAACTGCGCACTCCGCACAGTATAACATAAAAATGAGCCCCTGACACCGTTTGCGGCGATGTCAGAGGCTGCAGTTTCTGGCTGTAAGCTCATGTTGGATGTTCAGGCTGCAGGTTTATACCGTTGCCTGGATATGTCTTTGTCACGGAACAAGGTCATATTTCACCAGATCCATGGATACCGCTCCCTGTGCGGTAAAAGTGATTCTCTGAGCACCCATATCGGTATACAGATTCGCAGTGATCGTCTGGGCACCTTCATTTAAGAATGCTTCCGCACTGTAGCGGTCCAGAAGCAGCCGGATCCTGATCTCCCCGTTCTGAGACGGTACCAACGCCCTTCTCTGGTGGATGATCGCCCTTCTGGAACCTGAGAACTTCCTGTCGATCTTCATGATCTGATCTCTGGGATGATAGCTCAGCATCGTATAATAACGGCCGCCTGCCGCAAACTTGATGGTGAACTTCTCATATACCTGTTCAGGATCCGCAGAACGGATGCTGATCTCGAGGTCAACCATCCTTCCCCGGACGCCTTCCAGCTCCATCTCACCGCTGACGTACACATTTTCAAAGCTGATCCGGTTCTGCCGTATCTCTTCCAGTTCACGCACCGGCCACTGATAGAGCCTGCCGTCCCTGACCGACAGTTCTCTTGGAACGGTCATCTGTCCGAACCACGTAGTCGGATCCAGACGGTATCCCGGGGTCGTATCCCAGTTCTGCATCCACGCCATCATGATCCGCCTTCCGTCCGGCGTGACGATCGTCTGCGTCGCGTAGAAATCGATCCCGTAGTCAATGGACTGATCATGCTGGGGAGTGAACACTTCAGCAGATTCATCATAGTCGCCGATCAGGCACAGTGTCCCGTTCCCGTTATGGTACTCAAATCCCTCCGGAAGCATGTCCATGGGACTGCACAGGAGGACCCATTTATCCCCCATCCTGAACAGATCCGGGCACTCCCATACCTTCCCGAACCGCTCGTTGTTCTGGATCACAGTCTTGCCGCGGCTCCAGTTGATCGCGTCCGGACTTGTAAACCTGACGATCCTCGCGTCACGGTTCGGTGTACCGCAGCAGGTGACGATCTGGTAGGTTCCGTCATCCGCTACGGAGATGCTCGGATCACGGAAATCATAGGGACTGCAGTCCTCAGGCAGATCCTGCTTTGTGAGGATCGGATTGCCTTCGTATTTCTCGTAATGCATGCCGTCCCCGAAGGCAAGGCACTGATGCTGGATCTCACGGATGCCTCCGTCCTCCAGCTCTTTGCGCACTACACCGGTATAGATCAGCATCTGGCTTCCGTCAGGAAGGGTGACTGCCGAACCCGAAAAACATCCGTCCGCGTCATATTCCTCATCCGGAGCCAGTGCAGCCGGCAGATACTCCCAGTGAATAAGATCCTCCGACACGGCATGTCCCCAGTGACAGGGTCCCCACACTGTATTGTAGGGGTAGTACTGATAAAAGAGGTGGTATTTTCCCTGATAAAATGAGAACCCGTTGGGATCATTCATCCAGCCCACCCGGCTGGACAGATGAAATGCCGGCCTGTCTTCCTTAGGGATACGGTTTCCCATTTCCTCTTCATATTCTCTGACTTTAAGCAGTTTATCGCTGGTCTTCATCTTTCTCTCCCATGCAGAATCTATCGCAAATTCAAGCTGCCCACTGCCCCAAAAGGCGGGACTCCCTCACTAAGAGAGAAAACGGGTGCAGCGGATCTGTATAAAACAACCCGCTGCACCCGCGCTTCATATACTGTCGTTACTTTCTGTTACCGGTATTTTTCCGGAAACATCAGCCCTTGACAGCGCCGGAGGTGACACCCTCGACGATGTACTTCTGCATGACCAGATACAGGATCAGGATCGGCAGCATCGCAAGGATCAGTGCCGCAAGGATGCAGCCCATGTCAGATGCATAAGCACCGTAGAACATCTGTGTTGCGATCGGGATCGTGTACAGATTCTGCTTGGTCAGGATCAGGCTCGGAAGCAGATAGTCATTCCAGAATGCCATGGCATCGATGATCGCAACGGTTGCGGTCGTCGGCCCAAGCAGCGGATACACTACCTTCCAGTAGGTCTGCCATCTGGTACAGCCATCGATCAGAGCCGCTTCCTCAAGTTCCAGAGGAATGTTTGTCTTGATTGCACCACTGTACATGAATGTAGCCATCGATACAGAGAATCCAGTATGCATCAGGATCAGTGTCAGTCTGTGGTTCAGCAGATTCAGCGTGCCGCCATAGATGGAGACGATCGGGATCATCAGAACCTGGAACGGAATGACCATGGACGCGATCATAAGGGCAAAGATCAGCCGGCACGCCACCCAGTCATTACGGGTAACGACGAATGCGCACATGCCTGCGAAGAGCAAGGTGAGCACCGTTGAAGTCACCGTGATGATCGCAGAGTTTCCGAACACTCTCCAGAAATGCATCTTGGTCATGGCAGTCGGGAAGTTGCTGAGGATAAATCCTTTACGCGGTCCGACAAGAGCGAGCGGGAAACGGTTGATATCCGCATTTGCCTTGAACACGTTCAGCAGTGCGATAATGAACGGAAAGATAAATGCGATAAACAGAACCAGAAGGACAACCCACATGATTACATTAACAATCTTTCTGTGGCGAGCCGCCTTTGCATTTTCAAGTTCATACATTACGCAGCCACCTCCCCTTTACGTCCGATGTAGACCTGCGTGACTCCTACGATCGCGCAGACAATGAACAGGATCAATGCCTCCGCCTGACCGGTACCAAACGCACGGTTGGTGAATGCGGTGCGGTAGACATGCATTGCTGCCATGACTGACGAATTGTAAGGTTCGCCGTTTGTCAAAGACAGGTTGACATCGTAGACCATGAAGCATCTTGTGATGGTCAGGAACAGGCACTGTACGAAGGAAGCTCTCATCAGAGGTACAATGACCTTCCAGGTCGCCTGTGACTGTGTGCACCCGTCAATCTGAGCAGCCTCGATCAGGCTCTTGGATACACTCATGAACCCTGCGACATAGATCAGCATCATGTAGCCTGCATACTGCCAGACAGCTACGATGATCATACATGCCATTGCGCCGTGAGGCGTACTGAGCCATGAGTTCTTCAGGAAGCCGATGTTCAGGTTTGCACCGATTGCGGTGAACGCCTTATTGAAAACAAACTGCCAGATATAACCGAGAACGATACCGCCGATCAGGTTCGGAATGAAGAAACCTGCGCGGAAGAAGTTCTGTCCCTTGATTCCTCTTGTGACCATGTAAGCCAGAAGGAATGCTACTACGTTTACCAGTATGACTGCGATCGCTGAGTAGATCAGTGTTCTGCCCAAAGCAACCCAGAAGTCCCCATCGCCGAATGCCGCTGCATAGTTGGCAAATCCTACAAACGGTTTTGTTGTGGAGATGCCGTCCCAGCTGGTAAAGGTCAGATACAGACCATAGATCAGAGGAATGACAACAACACCACAGAATAAAAGCGTCGCGGGACCGGCAAACATGAGGTACTGTCTGACCTTGTAAGACATAGTATTTCTTTTCATGTCAGTCTCCCTACTAATATACATAAGAGCGGGAAGGAGGCACCGGTATCTGCCGATACCCCCTTCCCGGTTTCAGATCCGATTCAGGATCTATAGTTCATAAACTCAGTGTGCAATCGGTGTTGCACCTTTCCAGTATTCGGTCAGCTCATCAGCCAGACCCTGTCTGTCGATCTTGCCGCCCAGATACTTCTGCATGGAAGCACCTACCATGGTGATGTGATCATCCGGGAAGAACAGGTAGTTGTCGATCAGGCTGCCGGCATCTGCATATGCCTTGACACAGACAGAAAGCGGATCTGCAACATCAAGAGTATTGCTCTTGTACGGGGAAATCAGTGCGCATTTGTTGGTGATGAAATCCTGTCCGTCTGCATCCTTTGCCATCCAGTTCAGGAAATCTTTTGCTGCCTGCTGCTGCTCTTCAGATACAGAACTGTCGATGAAGAAATACTTGGAGCCGCCGCCGACAAGCTTTTCATTGGTGCCGTCATCCGTATTCTGCGGAACCGGCATCATGCCCATCTCGGAATCAGACTCGGACTGAACGATCAGAGACCAGTCCCAGTTGCCGCCGAACATGAACGCGACATCGCCCCATGCCAGCATATCCTCGGAAGTGTTGCGGTCTGCGGTAGCAGCTGCATCCTTCGCATAGTTGTACTCCATAAGAACATCAAAGGTATCCATCAGAGAATTGAACTTCTCGTTGTTGATGATGTCGCCTTCGCCTGCACACAGTGCCTGGACATAAGCTTCCGGATCTTCCTGCTCTTCAACGACCTGTGCAATGTAATGAGCTGCCAGTGACCAGTCCTCAGACATGATCGCTACCGGAGCTTCCATGCCGCCCTCGACCAGTTTGTCAAGGAGTGCCTTGAAATCATCCAGAGTAGCAACGCTTGCCGGATCAAACTCTTCGCCGGTGATGTCTTCGATCGCGGTCTTGTTGTACATTACGCCGCGGGCCTCAACACAGAACGGAAGAGCTGCAACCTTGCCATCGATCTCGATCGCATAGTCGGTGTCAGCTGCTGCATCCAGGTCAGCAAGGTCAATGCCGTGTTCCGGAGTCAGAGAATAGATATCCTTTGCGTCAACCATGGAGAGAACATAAGGATCGTTGGACGAATACTTGGTTCCCATATGGGTGATGACCGGGTCATTGGACATGGTGACGGTCATATCAACGCCTGCTGCATCAGAGTAAGCGGTTGCTTCCTCTTCAAACTGAGTCTGGATCTCAGACTTGGAGTTGAAGACGGTGAGCTCGGTAGCTGCCAGAACCGGAGTTACAGTCATAGCTGCTACTGCGAGAGTTGCGATTGCCAAACCTAATTTTCTCATCTGATTTTCCCTCCTAAGAAAATAGACTGTTGTCAGATATGTAGACTTTAGCATTTTGAGGTACCTATGTCAATCGGTTAACATGTTTAATCACCATGTTTGGTTGTTTTCTACAAACATTCTTTCCGTTTTTTGTGCACAATCACCGACGGCGAGTTTTTATTCTTAGTTGCAAAATATATATTTGCTTTTACAGTATAAAACAGGTGGTTTCATCAATATGAAACCACCTGTTACTGTAACCATGTGTAATATTGATCTGCTGCAGGCAACCGCTGCCTGCATTCTTTTCAGGTCAGTCCCCCCGCAGCATCCGCGTACTCCCCCGCTGTACCAGGTTTACCCGCAGCACGGTTCTTGCCGGATACGCCTCCCCTGCTGCGGCCCGTCTGATGATATCTATACAGGTCTGAGCCATCTCCTTCACCGGCTGGTGGATTGTCGTCAGTTCTGGCGTCGTCAGTTCAGAAACAAACACATCATCATAGCCGATGACCTTCACATCCTCAGGGATACGCTGACCTCTTGCGCGAAGCACCCCCAGAAGTTCGGCCGCAATCACATCAGAACTGGCGAACACGCCGTCCACCCCCAGATTCTGGTCCATACAGGTCTGCAGCTGCGTCTTATATTTAAGATCCGATATGCTCTCCTCACTGCATGCAAAGCTCCTGACACTGATACCCTCATGCCGGGCACAGGTTTCCAGAAATCCGTCCCTGCGTACGTCGGCAGGCATGGACACTTCGCCGATCCCGCTGATACACAGAAGGTTCCTGCATCCGCACCGTATCAGTTCTTCTGCTGCCAGGCTTCCTCCTTCGTAGTTGTCACATTCAACCCCCGCATCCGCGTCATTGAGAAGCCTCTCATACGCGACTACGGGAAATCCGAGATTCTTTAAGCGCGCAGTCCTGACCGATCCGGTACACAGGATAAGTCCTGCAACCCTGTTGCTGATGCATGCCCTGACATATTCCTCTTCCCGGTCCGGTCTTCCCTGAGACACAAAGAGAAGGATCTCATACTCCTCATGATGCGCTGAGCTCTCCAGTGACTCCACCAGTTTTGAGAAATAAGGATGAGATATGCTCGGGACGATCACGCCGATCATACTGCTCCTCTGCTTTGACAGAGACCGTGCCATTTCATTTGGCTGATAATTCAGTTTTTTCATGGCGCGGTTAACGCTCTGCCGGGTCTCATCACTGATGTATCCACGATTATTCAGAACGCGGGATACTGTTCCGACTGAGAGACCAGCTTCCCGCGCAACATCCTTCAGGGTCGCCATACAAGTTCCTCACTTATGTGAACATGTCAATCGCTAAACCTATGTTAGCACTGCTGCAACCCTTCGTCAATAAAACAAATTTTTATCGAACTTCAGCCGTAAGAGATCCTCCGCTGCAGCCGATCACGATCGTCTGTCCCTGCAGGACGCTGCCCTCCAGGATCTTCCTCGCGGCAAGAGTCTCCACATTCTTCTGGATATAACGCTTCAGAGGACGTGCGCCGAATGTGGGGTCATAGCCACCATCAACGACTGAATCTCTGGCCTCCGGGGTCAGTTCGATCTTTATCTGCTGTCCTGCCAGACGCTCATTGAGTTCACTGATCAGCAGATCCACAATATGCCCGATGTTCTCCTTTGTCAGCGGGTGGAAGAGAATGATCTCATCCAGCCTGTTGAGGAATTCCGGACGGAAATGAGCCTTCAGGTCAGCTGTAACCGCGTCGGATGCCTCCTGGCTGATCGTTCCGTCATCCCTGATGCCTTCCAGCAGATACTGGGATCCGATATTGGAAGTCATGATCAGGATCGTGTTCTTGAAGTCTACCGTCCTCCCCTGAGAATCCGTAATGCGTCCGTCATCCAGAACCTGAAGCAGAATATTGAACACATCCGGGTGTGCTTTCTCAATCTCGTCAAACAGTACGACCGAATACGGTTTGCGGCGGACTGCTTCCGTCAGCTGGCCGCCTTCATCATAGCCTACATATCCCGGAGGAGCTCCGATGAGTCTGGATACGGAGAACTTCTCCATATACTCACTCATGTCGATGCGGACCATGTTGTTCTCATCGTCAAACAGATTCTGTGCCAGCGCCTTTGCCAGTTCCGTCTTGCCAACGCCGGTCGGTCCAAGGAACAGGAACGACCCGATGGGTCTTGACGGATCCTTGATGCCGGCCTTAGAGCGAAGAATTGCCTCCACCGTGCGCTCTACCGCTTCATCCTGTCCAATCACTCTCTCATGAAGCTTATCGCCCAAGGCAAGGATCTTCTGACGCTCACCCTCATTCAGCCTGGAGACCGGTATCCCGGTCCAGCGGCTGACGACCCTCGCAATCTCTTCCTCGGTCACAGACTCATGGACCAGAGACAGGTCCTTGCTGCGAAGCGCCGCCTCCTCACCTGCCAGCTGCTGCTGAAGCCTGGGCAGTTCACCGTACTGAAGTCGTGCAGCCTCATTGAGATCACTCTTCTGTTTTGCCGCTTCGATCTGACGGTTGATCTCATCGATCTGCTCCCTCAGGGCACTGAGATTGCTGACCGCATTCTTCTCGTTGTCCCACTGTGCCTTTCTGGCTGAGAACTGCTCATTCAGATCTGCCAGCTCCTTCTGCAGATTCTCAAGTCTTTCCTTTGATGCCGGGTCTGTTTCCTTCTTCAGAGCAGTCTCCTCAATCTGAAGCTGCATGATCTTACGGTTCATTTCATCCAGTTCCGAAGGCATGGAATCCAGTTCCGTCTTGATCTGCGCACACGCTTCATCCACAAGATCGATCGCCTTGTCCGGCAGGAACCGGTCAGAGATATATCTGTGAGAAAGTGTAGCTGCAGCCACCAGTGCACCGTCGGCGATCTTCACACCGTGATACACCTCATAGCGCTCCTTCAGACCTCTCAGGATCGAAATCGTATCCTCCACTGTTGGTTCATCCACCATGACAGGCTGGAATCTTCTGGCAAGGGCAGCATCCTTTTCAATATACTTCCGGTATTCGTCCAGCGTCGTTGCGCCGATGCAGTGAAGCTCCCCTCTGGCCAGCATGGGTTTGAGCATATTGCCCGCGTCCATCGCACCGTCGGTCTTGCCTGCGCCGACGATCAGATGCAGCTCATCGATAAAGAGCAGGATCTGTCCTTCACTCTTGGAGACTTCCTGCAGAACCGCCTTCAGCCTCTCTTCGAATTCACCTCTGTACTTGGCACCTGCCACCAAGGCACCCATATCCAGCGAGAAAACCTTCTTATCCTTAAGCGCATCCGGGACATCCCCCTTGGCAATCCTCTGCGCCAGTCCCTCGGTGACAGCAGTCTTGCCGACGCCCGGCTCACCGATCAGCACCGGGTTATTCTTAGTCTTTCTGGACAGGATCCTGATCACATTACGGATCTCCTCATCGCGGCCGATGATCGGATCCATTTTCTGCTCTCTGGCCTTCTGTACCAGTTCCGTCCCGTACTTCGTAAGGGAATCATAGGTATCCTCCGGACTGTCCGTAGTCACCTTCTGGTTTCCCCTGACCGTCGAGAGTACCTGGAGAAAACGGTCTCTTGTGATCCCGAATTCCCTGAAAAACGAACTCATGGAAGGAGATGCGTTATCCAGCATGGCCAGGAACAGATGCTCTACCGAGACATACTCATCCCCCATCTTCTTCGCTTCATCTTCAGCATTGATCAGTGCCTTGTTCAGGTACTGGCCGATATAAGCCTGCCCTGCTCCCGAAACCTTGGGGCGTCTGTTCAGGGCAGTGTCCAGAGCATTTTCAAAATACTCTTTCTGAATCCCCATCTTCTCGATCAGCCTGGCAATAAGAGAATCCTCCTGGTGCACCAGCGCATACATAAGATGTTCCTGTTCTATTTCCTGATTACCATAATCAGAAGCAGCCTTCTCCAGCATATTCACAGCTTCGATGGACTTCTGCGTAAATTTCTGTATATTCATTCCGTTTACCTCCTGTTCCGGACAGGCAGTATCCTTCATATTTCTGTCCTGAATCCAGTTATAACACGGATTGTTAGCACTGTAAAGAGTCGAGTGCTAATTTCACACAACTTTCATCAAGTGCCTGATTCCCGAACAAATTGAACAAGTGCCTGTCACTCGTTCATGAACGAGTGACAGGCACTTGTATAGGCACTTGGTTTGGCACTTGGTTAAACTCTTATCATGTTACACGATCCTGCAGGCGTAGTCCGGCGTATCATAGTTCAGTGAACTGTAGCAGACGCCGTAACCGGTTCCTCTCGCGTGAACGATGCTGCCGCCTCCGACATAGATCGCGACATGTTCGATCGATCCGCTGGAGCCGTTATAGAATACCAGGTCGCCCGCCGCAAGATTCGAGAGGCTGACGGGTGTACCGCAGCCATACTGAGAAGCGGCGAAATGAGGCAGTGATATTCCGAAATGAGAGAAAACTGCCATGGTAAATCCGGAGCAGTCAACTCCGCTTGACAGGCTGGAGCCTCCCCAGACATAAGGAATTCCGACAAACTGGCACGCATAGGATGCGATCGCTGAGCCGGACGCTGACGCTGCCGGCGCCGTGGTTTCTGTCTGCGCAGATGTCTGTGTCTGAGCAGACGTCTGTGTCTGTGACTGATCCGTCTGCGTAGTATCTGCACTCTGCTGCGAAGTGGTATCGGTATATGTTTCAGAAGAAGTATCCGTATAAACCGTACCGCTGTCTGTGTCTGTATAAGATGTATCCGTATACGACGGTTCTGTTCCGGTATCTGCTGACGGATCTGCTGCCGCCGTCTCCGGCGCACTTTCTGCCCAGTCTTCAGAAGCAGAACTCTGCGCATCTTCTTCCTCTGCCGCTATCTGCTCCAGCGTCCTGCCTGTCGGATACTCTGTTGCCAGCTCCACATAATCTGCTGACACATATCCGTAGGTGTCAGCGTCTACACAGACCCTGACAAACGCTCCTCCGTCATAGTCCTCTATGACCTCTGCCTGGTCTCCTTCTTCAAGAGCCCCGATTACAGGCGCATCTTCCTTTCCCTCAGTACGCACATTCAGCAATTCAGCATTGACCTTTGCGTACGTATAGGCAGACTCTGCTGCGATCGCTTCTGCTTCTTCTCCAGTCGCGATCAGTCTGGAAGCAACATATCCTTCCACCTCTCCCGACCGGATCCTGTACCAGCCATCGTCCTCCACGCTTTCGATCACGGCGCTGTCGCCGTTCTCCAAAATTCCGACGACCTCTCCTGTCTCTGTACTCGCAGCGGCACGCACATTTACAAAAGCACTCTCATCTTCTAGCCTTGCAAAACCAAGAGTTCCTTCCACATCCACATCTTCTGCGGCATATACCGTAAAAGACGCTCCCCGGATGCTCAGTGCGGCAACAGCCGCAAATACTGTTCCCTTCACTAGCCTACTGTTCATTTTTCATTTACCTCCTTGTTGATGGTTGTTCCCCTAGCCAGCCATCCCAGGCGGATGTTACGAATTTCAAACACTGTACGGAAATCTGAAATATAGAACATATTACAGATTTGTTAAGAAATATCACATTTTAGTTAATAAATCAACCCCCTATTCCCCTATCTTGTGATTAATCACAGTTTTTTCACAATATCTGGATACAAAAAATCAGACCTCCGGCAGCATATGCTCCATTGGTCTGATCTAATCTTAAATATGAATAATCAGGATCTCTTCTGCAGAGAGGCTTCTGCAGACGTGTTTTTTACTTCCGCGGCTTTTACAGGTATGTCTTTACAGCCGTGTCTTTGCGAGCGCCTCTACCTCATCCAGTTTCGGCATAACTCTCAGGGCTCCCTTGCGGGTCGTGATAATGGACGCTGCCGCATTGGCGTAAGTCAGCAGTTCCTTCAGTCTCTCCTCCGTGAAATTGTCCAGGCCGTACTTCAGTGCGAAATGGATCGAGCTTGCGCAGAAGGTGTCACCGGCGCCGGTTGTCTCGATGGTATTCTCATTGAGGAACGGCTGTGCCTCCACGCGCATTCCCTTATAATATGCCCTGCTTCCCGCCTTGCCCATGGTGACAAGGATCAGAGGAATGTTGTACTGGTCGATCAGCATCTGAGCGCCTTTGTCATAGTCGTCGGTCCCGCACATGAATTCCACTTCGTTGTCGGAGATCTTCAGCAGGTCGCATTTTCCAAGGCCATAGGCGATCTCGGTCTTTGCGTCATCCAGGGATTTCCACAGCGGCTCTCTCAGATTCGGGTCAAATGAAATCATGGCGCCTGCTTCTTTCGCCACATCGATCGCATATCTGGTAGCCTCTCTTACGATTGGATCGGTGGATGAAAGGGTTCCGAAATGAAACACTTTCGCATTTTTGATCAGGTCTGTGTTCACTTCATCCTTCGACAGCATCATATCTGCGCCGGGATTGCGGTAAAAGGAGAAATCACGGTCGCCGTCCTCATAGGTATGGACGAAAGCCAATGTCGTGCGTACTTCCTTGTCCACAACAATTCCACTGGTATCGATCCCGCAGCTTCCGACTGCGTCCAGGAGAATACGCCCGAACATATCCTCTCCGACCTTTCCGATGAACGCGGTCTTCTCGCCATAGTTCTGAAGCATTGAAAGTACATTGCCCGGCGCTCCGCCCGGGTTTACCTCGAGAAGCGGATTCCCCTGCGGGCTGTTTCCTGTCTCCGTGAAATCGATCAACAGTTCTCCAAGTGCCACAACATCATATGTTTTATCCATAGCATCCTCCTGCCTGAACAATGTGGTATAAACAAATCCTCGCTTCATTCTACACGATTATCTACAGTCAGGTAAAGCAGAAAAAAAAGAAGGCGGCAATTCACCGCCTTCTATGTGACAGAACCTTATCTCATATCCTGACACTGCATCGTATTGCAGCATCTCTTATCGTCAGATCCCGAACAGGCTGGCGAATTCTTTCAGTGCTCCGTCGGTATTATGATCCAGCACACGATTTGCAAGGATCTTTCCAAGCTGTACGCCCTCCTGGTCAAAGCTGTTGACATTCCAGAGGAAGCCCTGGAACATGAACTTGTTCTCATAATGTGACAGAAGTGCGCCGCATGTCTCCGGAGTGAGCTGGTCGCCGATGATGATGCTGGACGGTCTTCCGCCGTCAAAGCACTTCGCCGGGTTCTCGTCCGTCTTGCCGCAGGCAAAAGCAACCATCTGGGCCGCGACATTCGCATTCAGTTTAGTCTGACTGGTGCTTCCCTTCACCTCTACGTCCTTCTCATTCTGGCTCTTTCTGAAACCGATGAACTGAAGCGGGATGATATCTGTTCCCTGATGGAGCAGCTGGTAAAATGAATGCTGCCCGTTTGTTCCGGGTTCTCCGAAGATCGCCTCTCCGGTGACGTAGTTCACCGGCTCGCCGAAACGGTTGACACTCTTACCGTTTGATTCCATGCTCGCCTGCTGCAGATGGGCCGGGAAGCGGGACAGTGCCTGTGAATACGGAAGAAGCGCCGTTGAAGGATAGCCCAGCACATTGCGCTCATAAACACTGATCAGTGCATCGAGCATCGCTGGATTCTTCATCGGATCGCTTCCTGCCGAGATCTTGTCTTCCGCCGCCATACCGTCCAGGAATCTGGCGAAGACATCCGGTCCAAAGGCCAGAGACAGAACCGCTCCGCCTACCGCAGATGAGGATGAATAGCGTCCGCCGATGTAATCATCCATGAAGAAAGCTGCCAGATAGCCGCTGTTCTTCGCCATCGGAGACGTCTCGCTGGTGACTGCCAGCATATGTTTCGAGACATCCAGCCCTGCTTTCTCAAGAGCATCTTTTACAAAAGATTCATTGGTCAGCGTCTCCAGAGTCGTTCCGGATTTCGAAACTACGATAAAGAGAGCATGTTCCACATCCACACCGCGAAGTACTCCAACCGGATCATCCGGATCTACGTTGCTGATGAACTTCGCTTCCATTTTCAGCGTACCATTGGCAGCAGCCCAGTTCTCCAGAGCAAGATAGATGGCACGGGGGCCAAGGTCGCTTCCGCCGATACCGATCTGAACTACGGTATTGAACTTTTCACCCTTTTCATTTGTGATCTCGCCTGCATGGACTTTATTCGCAAAGTCCGCGATCTTTGCCTGCTCACCCTTGTAGAACTCTCTCTTATCCACACCGTCTGCGACGACCTGCTTACCCAACTGTCCTCTGCAGAGATGATGCAGTACAAGTCTGTTCTCTGTCAGGTTGATAACTGCGCCGTTATAGAGCTCCTCAAACTTCCCGCAAAGCTGCGCTTCATCGGCAAGTGCCGCAAGTTTTCCAAGAATGTCATCATCAACTGTCTTTGCCGCATAGTGGTATGTAAGTCCCTCAGCCATGGGAACTGCATACTTTCTCACACGCTCCGCGCCGCTTTCACCTTCCATCGCCTGGACGAGATTTACTCTTCCCTTTGTCTCCTGCAGCGCCTGGTAACTTTCAAGCGTATCAAGATTTTTCCATGCAACCATATCTTTATTCCTCCAGTCTGTAATTTGACAATATCTATCTGCTAAAAATATAAACGCTAGCGATTCATAATTCAAGATTCATATATGACATCAAGAGGATCCGGCCCGTATAATCCCCGGCAGGATCCTCTCGAAAATGAACTATATATTTAATTCAGAACTTTTCATCCTTTTTGTCAGGCATGGACGCCGCGGTGCTGATCGCCCTTTTCATTTACGCCAAACTCATAATCATTGCCAGGAAGGATCGCATTCAGAAGGATCCCTGCGATAGCTGCGATCGCAAGAGCTGTCAGCGTAACGGTAGCGCCTCCGACATGGAAAGTGATCCCGTCAGAGAATCCCAGGCCGCAGACAAAGATGACCGCTGCGATGATCAGGTTTCTCGATTTTGTCAGATCGACCTTATTCTCAACGATGTTGCGCACGCCGATCGCTGAGATCATTCCATACAGCATAAATGATACGCCGCCGATTATGGAACTCGGCATGGTTCCGATCAGCTCGGAGAGCTTCGGAATAAAGCTGATGGCGATCGCGAAAGCAGCCGCGATACGGATCACGCGCGGGTCATGGACCTTGGACAGTTCCAGGACACCGGTATTCTCACCGTAAGTGGTGTTGGCAGGACCACCGATCAAGCCGGCAAATGAAGTCGCGAGACCATCTCCGAGAAGTGTACGGTGAAGTCCCGGATCTGCAAGGAAGTTATTACCCGTTGTCGCTGAGATCGCGGAGATGTCCCCGACATGTTCCATCATGGTAGCAATGGAGATCGGAGCCATAACCAGAATCGCCGTAATATCAAACTTTGCCAGCTGGAACTGAGGCATTCCGATAAACTTTGCCTTGGTCACAGCGTCAAATACAAGGATCGCTGACCCGTCCGGATTTGTCATACCAATCGCATGCATGATAAGCGCGCAGGCATAAGCGATGACAACGCCCATCAGGATCGGTATGATGCGGAACATTCCCTTCCCCCAGATATTAAACACGATTATCGTTATCAGGGCGACAAGGGCCAGGAACCAGTTCGTCTGGGCATTGCTGATAGCGGAACCCGCAAGAGACAGACCGATGCAGATGATAACAGGGCCGGTCACTACAGGCGGAAGAAAACGCATAACCCGCTTTACGCCGACAAGTCTGATGATCAGTGCAAGTACCAGGTACAGAAGACCTGCGACCATAATGCCGCCGCATGCATAGGCAGCCTTCTCATTAGCACCCATCCCTTCATAGATACCGCTCTTCAGTCCGGCAATCGTGGAAAAGCCGCCCAGGAAAGCAAAGGAACTTCCGAGGAAAGCCGGAACACGCAGTTTTCCGCACACGTGGAAGATTAGTGTTCCCACACCGGCGCAAAACAGGGTGACAGCAACTGTCAGTGCGGTAGTCGGTGCCTCTCCCACTGCGTCACGGAAAAAGCTTCCGATCAGGATCGGGACCAGTATCGTCGCACCAAACATTGCAAACATATGCTGCAGACCAAGGATAAGCATCTTCGGGGTGCCCAGCAGCCGGGCGTCCCGGATCACTCCATCATTTTCGCTCATACTCTTCTCCTTATAAAAAACCAACTGTCAGTTTTCAGACATAAACAATGACAGGTCACAAAACCTGTCATTGTTCTGCCCGTGCATTATTCTATTCAAACTGCAAACCCGTGTCAACCAGACACATTTTCGCATAGGATAACAATCTTTTATGCCCTTCGGTTCAGCCTGCTTCGGTCTCAGCAGCCTGCGGAACGGTCTCCGCCTCAGTCATCTCTGATTCGCTCTCTGTCTCAGTCTCGATGATCAGATTGATCTTCACGGTCTTCTCCAGGTAATCAAAGGTCTTATCCATCAGCAGGCTGATCCGGATTGTAGGCTCGTCAAATGCCGCCTTCAGCGCATCCGCGGAATCATATCCGTACTGCGCCGCATAACTCTCACAACCCTTCTCATACTCCTCATCCGAAACTGTGATATTCTCCTTCTCCGCGACTGCTTTCAGGAGCATCTCTTCCTTCAGAGTCTGCTGCGCCGCTGTCTGAACCTGTCTGCTGAAGGTGTTCTGATCCATCTTCATGTAAGTCTGCAGGAAAGCGGCAAAATCCATACCATACATATCCGCGTACTGCTGATAAGTCTGGATCAGATTTCCTGCGACATAATTCATCAGATCTTCCGGATAATCTGTTATCGGATACAGGCCAAAGAGCTGTGTCATGATCTCTGTATCAACTTCCGTTTTCCAGGCAGTCTGAGTCTCCTCGGAATCATCTGCAGGAGGATAGATACTGAATTCGATCTCTTTGTACTTTTCATCCTCAATCTTCACATAATCCAGCGCACTGTACTCAGGTCTTGCCGCGGGAACCTCAATCTGTTCCATCGCAGGAGCTTCTCCGGCTCCTTCAGTCTCAGCCGTCTCCTGCGCCGGAGCGATCTCTGTATCCTGCTCCTGCGCTGCAGCAGGCTGAAGAAGCAAAACAGATGAAAGGAATACTGCCGTTAATCCGGCTGCCAGTTTTCTCTTCATATTATGAAGTCCTCCGAATTTCTGAATCTTCCGTTCTTGATCTTATGCCTCAGTCTCAGTCTGTGCGGCATCCGTCTCTGCCTCAGTCTGCGCAGAGAATAATTCCGCTTCAGTGCCGGCCTCGGTTTCAGCGACTTCCTCTATTGTCACCTTCTCCCTGAGCCAGTCCATGACCTTCTGATTCAGTTCATTCACACGGATAAATCCCATATCCTGTCCCTGGGTCACATCATCGACCGTAACGCCATACTGATCCGCATATCCCTGCAGGCGCTCCTGCAGTTCTTCATCGGTCATGGTTATGCCTTCCTTCTCAGCAATCGCACCAAGGATGATCTCCTGTGCGACGGACTGCTGCGCGGACGGAACGATCTGCTGCTCCATGAAATCATCATAGGTCATGCCATATGCAGCCTGAACGAAATCCTCCGTGCTCATGCCGTACATGGAAGCATAGGGGGTAATATACTGGGAGAGGATCATGTTCACGCCGTAGTCTACATTAGCCTGCGGATACTCCTCGACCGGATACAGTTCGGTCAGTTTCTGCATCACTTCATTAGCGATCTGATTCTTCTGATCCTCATCGTATCCTGACTGAATCTCCTGGCGGATGGATTCTCTGTAATCCACGGCGGTCTTATACTCCCCGTCAGAAAGCTTCTCTGCAATCTCATCAGTGATCTCAGGCATCTGAGACACATAATTGATGGTGACTGTAAATACAACGTCAGCCCCGTTAAGTTCTTCTACTCCATAATCCTCAGGGAATGTAAGGTTCAGATCGACAGTACTTCCGATCTCCTTGCCGATCAGTCCTTCTTCAAAGCCATCGATAAAGGAGCCGGAGCCGATGACCAGGTCCTGGCCTTCAGCAGTGCCGCCTTCAAAAGCCTCTCCGTCTTTTTTACCTACATAGTCAATGTTGACATTATCGCCGTTCTCAACAGTTCCTTCTTCCTTCTTGACGACAAGATCATCATAGTCTTCCAGATAATAGAAACTGTCTGAGATCTCCGATTCAATCTCTTCATCGGTAACCTGCTGGGCAGGTGCCACCTGGACCGTCACGTTCAGATATTCGTCATCATCGATCTTGAGGTAATCACTGACATTGTATTCCGGTCTCGGAATGATCTCAGCTTCTGTCTCAGTCTCATCGAAGAAATACTCATATTCACTCTCGGTCTCCCAGAAGCCATACTCATCCTCGGTTTCCCAGAAATCTTCTTCCGTCTCACCGTCCAGAGCGTCGATGAAAAAATCCATCTCATCTTCCGACTCAGTCTCTGCCGCCGCAGCTTCGGTCTCAACTGCTGCCTCCGCTGCTTCCGTCTGTACGGCTGCCGCTGCCTGTGTCTCCGGCGCCGGAGCCTCAGTCTCCTTCTTCTTGCTGCTGCAGCCTGCAAGAGTCACTGCGGATACGATCACAAGAGCTGTAAGAACATGCTTCTTCATCATAATAAATCCTTTCTCATATGTCTGCAGGACCGGCAATGCTGTCCTGCCTGTTTTTTTACTGCACTCCTCTGAATGCATATCTCGTTTAATATACCATACTTCTTGCACTTTCGTACAGAAAATGATAAAATTCCGTCGAATGCCGCATATGCGGCATCAGGATAATAATTCGGAGGAAAACAACATGCGACTGTCACCGTTAATGATTACGCTTCTTATTATTCTGGCGGTCCTCATCGTTGTTCTGATCGTTCTGTATTTCTGGGGTAAGAAGCTGCAGAAAAGACAGGATGAATCTCAGGCTCAGATGGAGGCCACCAAGCAGACGGTTCAAATCTTCGTCATCGACAAGAAGATGCTCCCGCTGAAACAATCAGGTCTCCCACAGATCGTGATCGATCAGACACCGAAGCTGATGCGCCGTTCGAAGATGCCAATCGTCAAAGCCCGCGTACAGGGCAGGATCATGACATTAGTGGCGGACCAGAAGGTCTTCCCACTGATTCCGGTCGGCAAAGAAGTCAAGGCGACTGTCAGCGGAATCTATATTATGGATGTCAAGGCGATCCGCGGCAAACTTGAAGCGCCGCCCCAGAAGAAAAAGTGGTATCAGCGTTTTAAAAAGAGCTGATCCTTCATACAATATTTATTATCAAGGAAGATAACGCACTGTGCAGGATATGCACGGTGCGTTTTTTATCTGATTGCTGAGGGCACGGCGAACCTTAATTCAGAATCGTTATCACAGCAGAGTCCTGCGTCGTAACCTCCAGGTCGGGTATCTCGTCCGGAAGACCCTGACCGGCTGCCATATCTGTAAAGGGATCCGCTGATGCTTCCGGAATCGCTGGCTCTTCCTGCTGTATGACCGGGTCCTGCTGCGTATTCTGATCCTGCTGTATGTTCTGGTCCTGCTGGTCAGACGTTACCACAGACGCCTGATCCGATGTCAGGATCGTGATGTCTGATCCGTTCCCTTGAGGAAGTGTTCCCTGTCCGTTCACAGACGCTCCGTTTCCGTGAATATTGCAGTAGTACTGCGGCTGGGTCCCCTGCACATACGTCTCCTCATATTTGTTCGGGCAGTTCGGAGCGGCAGCCATATGGCTCTGAGCGCAGACCATTATCTTTGCAGCGTCTCCGGTCGTTCTGAAGGTACGGATCGTCTGTCCCGCGTTCAGCCGTGTCATGATCGAGTTCCAGAGAACCTTGCTGTATGTGTGATAGATGTCCTCATCAGGCATCTGTTCATTATTGTCATAGCCCGCCCAGATCCCACAGGTATAATACGGTGTATATCCTACGAACCAGCTGTCTCTCCAGTCAGATGTCGTTCCTGTCTTTCCTGCCACAGGCATCTCACCAAGATTGATCAGTTCGTGTGCTGTCCCCTTCTCATCCTTGATAACATCTTCCATCGCACTGGTAAGTACCTGAGCAGCACCTTCGCTGATCGCTGTACGGCTCTTCGGATCCGTATTGTCAAGAAGCACCTCTCCGTACTGGTCCACTACCTCCGTGTAGAACTTCGGCTCGATGTAATGACCCATGTTCGCGATCGCTGCGTAAGCTCCTGTAAGCTCCAGATTCGTCACGCCTCTCGTGATTCCGCCCAGAGCCAGTGTCTGTCCTACGTCTGTCAGTATTCCCGCATCCGTTTCCAGGTGATCTGTCAATGTCGTGATCCCGAATTTCTTCGCATAGTCGAAGCCGGTCTGCGGAGAGATTTCCGTCAGGACCTTGACCGCCACAACATTGATCGACTGAATGATCGCGTCACGCAGGGTCACTTCTCCCTGATAACTGCCTCCTGCATTGTTGACTGCCGTTCCAAACTCGTAATTATACGGTTCATCGACAACAGTCGAAGAGAGAGTCATTTTCCTGCTGTCGATCGCAGGAGCATATGCAGTCAGAATCTTGAATGTCGAACCCGGCTGACGCATAGTATAGGAAGCCCTGTTCAGAGTCAGGCTTGCTTCCTTCGCTCCTCTGCCGCCGACCAGTGCTTTCACTAGTCCCGTTGACTGATCGATCACGACACAGGATGCCTGAGGCTGAGGCGTGACTGTAATCCTCTCGCCAAGGACCGTATCGCCTTCCTTCACCACTGATTCCCGGAAGGCAGCCGCGCTTGCCTTTGCTTCATCCGATGACGCAAACATCAGATTAAATGAAGGATCTGTCGTGTTTCTCACCCATGCCCTCAGGTCGCTGTTCCCGTAATCAGTCACGACCTTGTCTGCATCCTGGATACTCAGCGCATAGTCAATACCCACTCTGGTCCCTGCCGGGAAGTTCGCAGGATTCTCGAACTCCTCATCACAGATCTTCTGCACTTCGTCATCCTGAGCCGAATAGATCCTCAGTCCGCCGGAGTACACCGCCTCATAAGCCTGCTGGTACGTATACGCCAGTTCTTCCTGAAGGTCGTCCATGACCTGGTCGATCAGCGCGTCCTGATAGAAAGTATAGATGGAACTGGTCGTATCGACCGTCTGCTCATTGTTCAATATGCGCTCATAGACATTGTCGGCAAGTGCTTCATCATACTGAGCCTGAGTGATATATCCCTGCCTGAGCATGGCGTTAAGCACCATTTTGCGCCGTTTCTCATTATTCTCCGGATATACGATAGGATTGTAGGCAGTCGGATTCTGCGTGATACCCGCGATCACCGCATCCTCTGACAGCGTCAGGTCGCTGACGGATTTTCCGAAATACCGGTACGCCGCCGCCTGAACGCCGTAGCATCCGGCTCCCAGATTGATCATATTGAGATAGTTCTCCAGGATACTGTCCTTGCTCATCGTCTTTTCCAGTTTAAGAGCCAGATACTGTTCCTGCACCTTTCGCTCCAGTCTCTGTTCAAAAGACGATTCCGACATCCAGCCCGTAAACACACTGTTCTTAAGAAGCTGCTGGGTGATCGTACTTGCTCCCTGTGAAAATGAACCGCTCGTCAGTCCTTCATAGGCTGCCCTGAGGATTCCCTTCGGATCAATGCCGTGATGCACATAAAAACGCTCATCCTCGATCGCAACCACGGCATGCTGGAGGTCCACCGGGACATCGGAGAGTTTCACCAGGTCTCTGTTGGCCTCGGGAAGCGTCAGTTTCTGTACCCTCTCCCCATCCCGGTTATAGATGTAAGTTGCCGCCGATGTCGGGCCAAGTGTCATGCCTGAGATATCCGGAGCGCGTTTAATAATCCCCGAGATCTTCATATACGCATAGATCCCGGTCCCGATCATAGCAACAATGATCACAAGAAGTATCAGTTTCAGAACGGATGATATGATCTTGCGTGTCACTTTCCTGCCGGTATGGGGACGCATCTTTTTCTCAATGCCGTATCTCGTGTAATCGTACATATATGCGCTGCCTTTCACGCAACAGCCCTGCCGCCGCAAATTCAAGTCTGCCACCGGCGGACTGCAGCGGGCTGTCAAGTTGACTGTATTACCCTGATTATTGTATAACCATATCGTTGGAACTGTGTTGGAAATTCCTTAAGGTTTTTGTAAACGTGAAGATACTGCTTAAAGGCGGAAGCGCCGAGATCACAGAAAAAAAATCGAGGTTCATCGCGACCGTTTCCCTTGTCCGCTCCGCTCAGGAGGCAAATGAGATGATCGCCGCTCTCAGGAAACAGTACTGGGATGCGCGGCATAACTGCAGCGCAATGATCATCGGCGAGCGCGGTGAATTCAGCCGCTGCTCCGACGACGGAGAACCTGCCGGAACAGCCGGACGGCCGATGCTTGCGGTACTGTCCGGGGCAGGAATCACCAATATCTGCGTGGTGGTGACCCGCTATTTCGGCGGCGTGCTGCTGGGTACCGGAGGTCTGGTCCGCGCCTACTCCAGGGCTGTCCAGGAAGGATTGAACGCCTGCACGGTCGCTGACAGCATCGACGGTTTCCGCCTGCGTGTACGGACGGATTATAACGGGATCGGCAAACTCCAGTATGTCCTGGGACAGAGAGGCCTTCCGGTCACAGATACTGCCTACACAGATATGGTCGAGATCGAAACCATGGTCCCTGCAGAATCTCTCGGCTCACTGAAGTCAGAGATCACAGAGAAGACCAACGCGAAAGCTCTCTTTATCGCGGAAGAAGCTCTGCGGTATGCCATCTCAGAAGGCCAGCCGGTCATTCTGGGCGAAGAGTATACTTCGATGCTGTGATATAATCTATAAACTTACGAGGTCAGACTGTCAGATGGATAAACGAAACCTGCCGATTACATTCTTTGATTCCGGAGTAGGCGGGATCAGCGTACTGAGAGAAGCAGTCGCACTGATGCCCCGTGAAAACTTCAGTTATTTCGGGGACTCAGCCAACGCCCCCTACGGTACTAAGAGTGTCGATGAGATCCGCTCGCTCACGCTTTCTCACGCAGAACGTTTCCGCAGGCAGGGAACAAAAGCCCTCGTGATCGCCTGCAACACAGCCACAAGCGCAGCGATCAGTTCTCTTCGCGAAATCCACACGGATATCCCCGTCATCGGCATCGAACCGGCCCTGAAGCCGGCCGCACTGATGTCAGAGCATCCGACTGTGATCGTCATGGCGACCCCTCTGACTGTCAGTGCCGCCAAGTTCAATGATCTTCTCGGTCATTACAGCGACAAGGCAGATGTGATACCGCTGGGCTGTCCCGGACTGATGGAGTTTGTGGAAGACGGCAGTCTGGATACTCCAAGGCTGAGAAACTACCTGCAGGAGCTCCTGAGGCCGTATCTGGACAAATGTTCTCCAGACGCTATCGTCCTTGGCTGTACCCATTATCCGTTTGTCAAACCGCTTATCCGCCAGATCGCAGGCGAGAATGTCCGCATCTTTGACGGAGGCCCCGGTACCGCAAGAGAGCTTCAGAGGCGCCTGACGCAGGAAGGTCTCCTGACAGACCGCACATCGAAAGGTTCGATCACTTTCGATGAGAGCCTCCCTGAGAAAATCGATCTGTGCAAAAAACTGCTGAACGCCCGGATATGATACCGGATGTTCAGCAGCTTTTTTATGCATTAATATTTAAGTCCTGTCTCCCACTACCTGCGGTAGATACCACCCTCACCGATCATCTCGCCGCGGATCTCGTCAAGCTGTTTCCTGACGTCCGCACCTCTGTCTTCGAAGAGAAGCGATTTATTATACCGGTAATAACGGGAACATTCATTTTCACCGATAAACCACATCGCTCCGGCATTCGCCGACAGCTCCGTGATAAAGAAGACCATCTCCTGACTCTCCCCAAACGCAGCCTCCATGAAATCAAAGGCATATTCAAGCATTTCCGATGTCTTCTGTTCCTCCGCCTCAAGATCTGAACGCACAGTGCCAAACTTTTCCCGGAGCATTTCCCACACATCACCGCCGAAAGCCTTCACATCAGGCATCCATGACTGAAGCGTCCGGAATACGCCGCGGTACTCCTCCTTCAGCTCCTTCTCATTCTGCCCGGCATCGATCCGACGGCGGACCTGAGCGCGGATCTCTTCCAGCTGTTTTTCATAGAGAACTGCCGGTTGGAGCGTATCATCCTTCGCTGTCCTGAAGTCCTTCAGGAATTCAAAGATATGGGCTGTTTCTGTATCCTGCGCCTTCACCTCGCGGAAACGTCCTCCAAGTCTGGACAGGAGCAGTGATACGATCTGCAGACGTTCGTCAAACGGAGCATATCGAAGTTTCACCAGTGTATCTTCAGGGATCGTCCCGAACAGGATACTGTCTACCTGGTAGTCCTTGCGGTATTTATAGAACAGTTCGAGATAATTTGAAAAGTCCTGCGCGATCTTCGGATACTGGAGATACTGCACTGCCACCTCCATATCCACTTTCCTGTCAAGACCTTCATAGGCATAGATGATCTCAGACAGATCCTCCCAGCCTCTTGCGGTGACAAACCGTTTTCCGTCCACAGTAGTCTCGCACCGGAAGAAATTCTCCCTGTGAATATCCAGGTATGAGATCACCGCATTGTGGATCCCGGCATCATAAGCATACTCTTTCCAGACCTCAAAATCCGGTTCTACGTCAATTACCTTGACACGGTCCAGCGTGACCACATCGAAATCCCGGACCGACTTATTATATTCCGGCGGATTGCCTGCAGCGACAATGATCCATCCTCCGGGAACCTTCTGGTTCCCGAAAGTCTTCTGCTGCAGGAACTGGAGCATGGTCGGTGCCAGTGTCTCCGAGACACAGTTGATCTCATCGATAAATAAAATTCCCTCCGTCTTGCCGGACGCCTCCATCCGGTCATATACAGAAGCAATGATCTCGCTCATGGTATATTCCGTCACCTGGAACGTCCTGCCCCCGTATTCTTTCTGCGTGATGAACGGAAGGCCTACAGCACTCTGTCTGGTATGATGGGTGATCGTATACGCGACCAGGGCAAGGTCGCACTCTCCTGCGATCTGCTCCATGATCTGTGTCTTGCCGATTCCCGGAGGCCCCATCAGCAGCACCGGTCTCTGACGGATCTCAGGAATCCTGTAATCACCGAACTCATCCTTCTCAAGATAAGCCGAGACAGTGTCCATGATCTCTTTCTTTGCCCGTCTGATATTCATAGTCAAACCTCATCTTCCGCCCATACAAACCGGGCATCCTTCATATCCTTCGCATCCACTTCCAGGTCTTCCCTCGGCAGTATCAGCCTGATCGCCCACGGCGGGACCTGTGTCGTCTCGCAGCTTTCTTCACAGAAAATGAATGCTGTCTCAAACGGCGGCCTCTTCTTCGGATAGATTCCTTTTCCGTCCGTAAAATAAAGAAGGCCGCGAAGATCCTGAAACTGGTTTTCCAGTATCAGCTTCTCCACATATTCAAACGCAGGCCTGAAATCAGTCCCGCCCTCTCCCAGAAGACGGAAATGTTCCATATAATCCTCAAGTTCCTGCCGCGATGTGATCTTCTCGTCAGAGAGAACCTGCTCGTCACACTGGAGGATGCGGATATTCACCTTATGCAGATAGCTCTCAGACTCACTGAGAACGCTGTAGGTCTGCTCCAGGAAACTGTGCACCAGTCTACCCGAAACGGACATGGATGTGTCGATCACGATGACAAATTCATCGATCTTTTTGACCTCTCTGGATTCCACCGGCTCGATCAGCGGCATATTGCCGTACATCTGCAGGCCGAGTGAATACAGGATACTGTCCCAGGAATCCATATCGATATGCATCTCTTCCCGGATCGCGGCAAACTTCCGAAGGAAGGACCGGTACTCATACCGTTCCCTGTTTTCCACCCTCGTCTCCTCCAGAAGGTCCCCGCCTCCTGAAGATGCTTCCGAGGAAAATGACTCCATGTCCGTCTGTGTTTTGGAAGAGATATCATCCCACTTGTTTTTCAGGATCACACTTCTGGGCGGAAGTTTCGGATGTTTCTCATCAAGCTTCCACGCCGGCCACAGGCTGTGGTCATCCATACAGAATTCCTGCTGCATCCGAAGCAGCCTGCCCGGGTCCGGTTCATTTTCAGACAGGATGCGATAGATCCCCTCCGCATTCAGGACTTTGAGTTCACGTGACAGTTCTTCCCTGACATTCTCACGGAAGCGGTTCCTCGGGATCCTGACAGAGCGCATATTCTGGCTGTCGATCAGTAGTTCCACCGCGATGTCACACGCAAGCATCCATAGTTCCTTCCGGGGACGGATCCGCTTGAATATATGGCGAAACAGACAGTGGTACACCTGATGAAGATAGATGCGGTTCACCAGGAGGCGGTTCTTCTCATACAGATCCGCCAGGATCTTCGGATGAACGACAATACTTGCTCCATCCGTTCCGATCCCCTCCAACTGCGTCGTTACCGCGAACTCAAGGCCGCCCAAGGCAAGAGCCAGGTAATGCTGATCCATATATAGTTCATTGCGGCTCGCGGTAAGGATCTGCATGGAGACCTCCTTAAACCTGCGGCCGATATCTTCTCTTACATCCATGGCTATCCCGGCCTGTTATATATCAATACAGTTTATACTGCAGCCCCTGGTTTCACTCAGCTTTACTGCATCTCATGCTTCTTACAGCTCATACTTCGACTTCCGGGAAGGCGCAAACCTTCTCCTTTTTACATCCATCAGATAACTGACGGCATCCGACCTCTTTCTTTCAGAAGAACAGGCGATAAACATATCGATAATATCCGATGTGAAATATCCGTTTCTGTCAAGTATCTCCAGCTCGCTGACCGGATCGGTCTCTGTGTCTGCAAGAATGCTTTCAATCAGGGCAGAACTCTCAGATCGAATATACTCGATATATCGATGCATCCATTCTTCCTTTGGTGCCGGACCTCGTCTCAACCGGTTCCTTATGATCGAGATACAGGTATCCGTACTCTCCTGCGCAGCCGCAAACGGAAATACTTCATCGTACTTTTCAAACTGGATCCTGCGGTTCAGGAAGCAGTTCCTGTACTGATATCCGGTTCCGTGATAGATGATCTCAATGATCCGGGCAGGCGTGTTCTCTTTTCCCTCCTCATAGTAATCGGGAAAGGTAAGTCTCCACTGCTCAGCGCCGCCTCTTCTGACGATTGCTTCGACCCGGTTCGTAACTGCGTCAAGCACTTCCTTCATCACCGGCGGATTCGTATCCGCCCCGCCTTTTCCATCCGCATCTTCGCCCAGGCAGAAATAAAGCCGCTCCACCTGCCGGCATCCGTTAAACATCCCATATGCGATCCGCTGCATGGTCGACGGAAATGAGATCTCTCTCAGCCGGTAGCAGCCATAAAAGGCATAGTTGCCGATGCCTTCCACACCTTCCGGTATACGGATGATCTCAACAGACACTCCCGCAAGCGCCTCTTCTCCGGACCCCGGAAAAGGTTCCGTCTCTCCCGGCGTACCCTGCACAGGCAGGTACTCCTCTCCCTGCAGAACAGCTGTACTGATCTCAAAAGGTTTATAAAGTTCGGAAGGCTCAGCCGCAAACAGGTGGTCCGCAAGCATCTTCACCGGTTTTCCCGCTACCATGGAAGGAATCTCCGCGATCGTACCGGGAGCATACATCCGGTAAAGGATTACATATTCATTTCTATCGATATATTTGACATACTCCATGGGCATCTCTTACGCAGAGTGTTATTCTCTGCTTTAATCCTTCCCAATGTCTGCCTTCCTGTAGGGAACGACCTCACACACACTAAGCACACCGTCACGCACATGATAACGGATATCCCATCCTGCAAACGCTGTTCCATACCGGCGCTCCGGATCATTCTGGTAAGCAGGGCGCGGATCCTCCGAGAGGATCTTCACAGCTGCCTCTCTCTTCTCCTCAGGGAGCTTCACAAGAAGTTCTTCGGGAAACTCAACTTCCAGATGGTATTCCCCCACCTCATCGGCAAATCCGCATACTGCGTCCGGATGACAATCCGTGTAGCGGATATAAGGTTTTATGTCATATATGGGAGTGCCGTCCCTCAGGTCTGCCCCTGAGACATGAAGCACAGGGCCGGTGCCCGGCCGAATCTCGACAGAATCAAGTTTCACGCAGGACAGACCGACCGGATTCGGACGGAACGGAGACCTGGTTGCAAACACACCCTTATGGATCTTCCCGCCAAGCCTCGGCGGAATGACAGTGGGCGACCATCCTGCCTTCAGATTGCCCGAAAACTCCCAGAGCAGCCAGATATGTGAGAACTCCTCCAGTCCCAGCACACAGTTGGGATCACGAAAAGGCTTCTCAAATATTATCTCAGCCTTCAGTTCCTCTATGATCCCGCTCTGTCTCGGAATCCCGAACTTCTCGGGGAAATCACTCCGTATGACTGCGATCTTCTGTAATCCGTCCATATGTTACCTGTCTTTCTGACACTAAACTTCCTGGCTGGCAGAATCACCATCCCTGAGTTTTTGTACAGCCGCCATTTCAGTATATTAGCGGTCACTGCTTCTGTCAAAGCCGCTCCGTGCCGCATTGACCGTTGTAAAATTTTGCCAGTGAAAGTTCAAATTTGCCTGATAATTTGTCCGTTTCGATTCATATCATTTCGAAATAAAGTAGGGTATAATAGCAGAGTACACATGATATGTCAATAGATATTTGCAGTTTATTCGTTTCTGAATGAATGATTCACGAGACTGAAAGAAAGGAGAGTCGAATTGTATAGCGTTGGCGATTATATTTCATACGGCAACAGTGGCGTTTGCGAAGTTATGGGCACAGAAGTGATGGATTCATCCATTGGGACAGCAGTCGGACGGATCTGCTACATTCTTCGTCCTCTTCATGATCAGTCCTGTAAGATCATGACCCCGGTGGACAATCCGAAGGTGACCATGCGCGATCTGATCTCTCCTGAAGAAACAAGACAGCTGCTGGAAGATATCCCTCAGATTGAAACGCTTCCGGAACAAAGCGCTCGTCAGCAGGAGCTCTCTTACTCCAAGGCACTTCATTCCGGTAATTGCCGCGAATGGCTGAGCCTTGTCAAGACTCTGAACCAGCGCATCGCCGTTCGAAGGGAAAAGGGCAAGAAGGTAACAGCTACCGATGACCGGTATTTCAAAGCAGCAACTGAGAAACTGATCGAGGAATTCTCTGTTGTTCTGGGAATGGACAGTACTCAGACCAAAGAACTGCTGATGGACTCTTTTGAGGAAATGTAAGAGTGATTCTGCGGAGATCCTTCATACGGTATATGGATATGAAGAGACTCTCCAAATAAAATAAAAATGATCAGGGAGCAGATCCGGTACACGGTCTGCTCCCTTTTTATTCATCTCACACGTCGGCTCTCACTTATATCATCTGTACAGCCGGCTGTCCGGAGCTGGCTGATCACATCATGATCCTATGTCAGTTCGCCCGCGGTTCTTCTCATCCTTCCTTCAAAGAAGCTTCCACTTCTTCCATCGTCGGGATCGAAGGCGCTGCGCCTACCCTTGTGACAGCGATGGAGGATGCCTTCGCAGCAGTTCTCAGTGCAGTCTGGATATCCGCACCTTCCGCCAGCTTCTTCACAAAGAATCCGGTGAAGGTATCGCCTGCTGCTGTCGTATCGACTGCCTTGACCTTGAAGATATCCTGGAATACCTTCTGCTTTCCGTCATAGTACCAGGCTCCGTCTGAACCAAGCGTCAGCACGAACGCCGCATTCGGAAATGTCTCATGCAGCGCATCCAGCGCATGCTCCGCGTCGTTATTGCCCGTGATCTGGGAAGCCTCGATCTCATTTACCAGGAACAGAGACACCTTGTTCAAGTCACATGCATCCAGCGCTTCATTGTACGGTGACGGATTCAGTATGATCTTCATCCCACGCTCATACGCCTTGTCAATGATGTAGTCCAGCATATTGACTTCATTCTGAAGTACCAGATAATCCCCTTCTTCAAAATGAGAAAGTACTTCATCCACAAAATCAGCCGTCTGCATCTGGTTGGTTCCGCCGTAGAGGATAATGCTGTTCTGTCCGTTCTCCGTTCTCATCCACCTGGATCACCGTATGGCCGCCGCGCACATCCATCTTCTTGATAAAATCCGTATGTACACCTGCATCTGCGCACGCATCCAGAAGCATCTGCCCGTCATTGCCGATGATGCCTGCATGCCATACATCGAGACCCGCTTTTGCAAGTGCCACCGACTGGTTCAGCCCCTTGCCGCCACAGTATTCATGCAGTTCAAAGGACGCCATGGTCTCTCCGCCCACAATGATATGCGGGACGCTGTATGTGTAGTCTACATTTAATGATCCGTAATTCAGTACCTTCATTGCCGCCTCCTTCTGCTTATAGGGCTTCACTTTATTCATACTGCTATTATGCCCCGACTTCCTTCAGCAGTCCAGCATGGTTTTGCCTTCTCCGCACAATCCTTCGAAATCCCGGGTGAACCGTATCACTGCATTGTCTACCTCCGCGTTCCTTACAAAACTGTCAATCACGTCCGGAGAGACGGTCACGGCTTTGACTCCATACTTGATCAGTTCCAGGACCTGCTGTGTATTGCGAAAACTCGCAGCCAGCAGACCACTGTCCAGACCATTTCTGCAGATTGCATCATGAATGTCCTTCGACACCTGTACACCATCCAGACCCATGTTGTCGATCCGGTTGACATATGGAGCTACATACTCGGCGCCGCACTTGGCAGCGAGAAATCCCTGCATGACTGTGTATACAGCAGTTCCGATAAAGCGGATTCCTTCTGTTTTCAGACGCTTCATGATCCGGAATCCCTCTGCAGTGGAAGGAACCTTGATCAGTGTCTGCTCTCCAGTCTCTTTCAGAATCCGATCCGCTTCCTGCAGGGCTGCCTCTTCATCCGGGGATATGATCTGAACAAACAGTTCTCCTTCCGGTCCGATAATATCTCTGATCTCCCGCAGCACCTCATACGGCGGTCTGGAACATTTCGCCAGAATAGATGGATTCGTTGATACACCATCGATCGGATAATTCTCGTATATCCGCCGGATCTGTATGGTATCCGCATGGTCGATACACAGTTTCATAGTCCTCTCCTTCTTAAACAATTCAGCACAGATTACAGATATTTCTCTGTGACAGGTTATAACTGATTATATTTCGCCGCATTCCCCCTGGCTTTTTCGACCGGATATTTCGCTTCATTCTGATCCATCTTGCGATTCACGATCTCATCCGCATCCAGGCTAAGCCTGTCCAGCATATCCTGACAGTAAACGATCACATCTGCCAGTTCCTCTTTCACATGGTCCAGGTCATACTCGTCATCGCTCCACTGGAAGCATTCCAGCAGTTCATTTGCCTCAATCGAAATGGACTTCGCGAGGTTTGCCGGTGAGTGGAACTGCTCCCAGTTCCGGTCTTTGGTGAATCTTCGTATGCGTTCAATGGTTTCCTGTCTCATCCGGAGTCCCCCTGTGCAGTTTTTTAATTCTCTCCTCATAGGCAGACAGCCTCTGCCTCAGATATGCTTTCATTCCCGGGTCCGTGCAGTATACATAGCAGCCCTTCATACCACGTGTCAGAAGAGTCCGGTATGTATTGCGGATGATCTCATCCGCCCGTTTATTTGCAAGATCAGGGTTCTCTTTATAGAGCTTTTTAATCCCTTTTAACGACTGATCTGTCTTTGCCCGCTTCGTAAAATCAGTGATCACATGGCCGTTCTCATACCGGATATCATCTCCAACAATGACGCCGACATAATCAAATTCCAGCCCCTGCGATGTATGGATGCAGCCTACTTCATGAATCGATGTCTCGCTGACTGCAAATGGTTCTCCGGAAGCGAGGTTCCAGCTCATCTCAAAATCACCGATCCGGATGTCATGATGGTCTGTGTTGTTCTGCTGCTTTTTGTCCCACTCCCAGCAGTATCCGGCAAGTATACGCGAATGGCCCGCGATCTGGTTCTTCTCTTCGATCAGCGTTCTCATTTCATTTGGCGAATCGCAGAGCCGGATGTCAAAATCGATCCCTTCCAGATCGTAATTTGCTGTTTCACGAATCTCCAGCACATCATCAAGCCATGCAAGATACCCGTCCGATCCGTTGCAGCGAAACTGCGACAGCAGTTCCATCCGGGTCACTTCAGATCCTTCCTCCTGTGCCCATTTCAGGATCTCATCAACTGATCCGATATCATCCATTGTTACCTTCTGTGATTCATCGATGAAAAAGACCGAGCAGTATGCAGCGTGAATGATCTCTTTGATCTGGTTCTCACCCATATTATGGAACATTCCCGACTTCTCATTTAAACGGTGCGCTTCATCCACAAGAAGGGTATGGATCATATTGCTGCCTGTCTCTGTATAAGAGCCGGAGCCTTTAAACAGATTGTCAATGCTCGACATTCTGTAGGATCCTTTGAGTTTTCGCTTGTAAACATTTCTAGGAGCACTGTTCTTGGAGACATACTGCACCAGCTGGTCCCGCTGGGTCAGCTCCGCAAGCAGATTCACAGCGATTACGGACTTACCGGTTCCGGGACCGCCCTGCACAATGATCGTCCTCTTTTTATAGTCTTTCTGGCACTGCAGGGCTGCCTGCAGGATCTTTTCATATACGACCTTCTGCTCATCGATCATGATGAATTCCCGGTTGCCTGCCAGCATGGAAGCGATCGTATTCTGCAGGCTCCTGGATGGTCTGATCTTTCCGTGCTCAATCTCGTAGAGCACTTGCCGGTTATCGCCATGGACAACTGCCTTCTTGATGAAATCGCGCAGCATCGCAAGCTGTCCTTTGGTATATACCGGAGCCTCCATATAGTACGGTTCATACTGCCTGGCATCGATCGGATCATCTTTGTGCCGGATATAATTGTGCATGCAGACGCAAGGGTACAGGCCGATCTCATTGTCCTGAACCGTTGCGTTGTAATCACGGATCAGCTGCGCATAGGACCATGACTGATAAGAAGGATGCACCAGTTCCCGCATGCCGCCGCCAACCACCGTGCGCACCAGAGCGTCTACTCCGTCCACTGCTTCTATGGCATCCCACTGTTTCAATTCAACGATAACAGCGCCATGTTTATCAGCGTTATCATAACCGGAAATCAGGAAGTCCACACGCTTTGATGTCTGTGGGATATTGTATTCGATCGCAATACCAGCGTCCGTCGGTATCTCATTATCATTCAGGACCTTATACATATAAGTGAGCGAGTTCTCCCACGAACGGAATTCACTCTTACCGGTATGCCGTCCCATTTTCATGAATATATTCTCTTCGATCTCCATCGCGATCCTGTCACTCTCAACACTTTGGAGAAAATCCGACTTCACGCCCTCATACACGATCATAATGTTTTCACCTGCGCCTGCTTCAGCCTTTTCCTGTACATTGTCTTCTTCCCGGACTGTCATTCCCCTGTCGGGATCTCATCATTGAGGCTTTTATTGCGATAGTTCAGGTTCGTCCTGAGAGAATACCCCTGCTGCTCCCAAAAGGCGTTGGCAGGTTCATTATCTTTGAAAACCAGTCCGAATATCTTCTGAATGCCCTCCTTTTTAAGAGCATCTTCCGCAAGAGATACCAGATGTCCAGCGATCCCCATGCGCCGGTAATCAGGATGCACACACATATGATGTATGATCGCCCGCCGCCCGTCATGGCCGGTCAGGATCACTCCGATGATCTTTCCATTCTTTACAGCTGCAAAACAGGTGTCAGGATTCCTCTTCAGATACCTGGCGATGCCCTCGCGGGAATCATCCACCGGGTTTAACGCTCTCCGGCTTTGTTCTGCAGCGTTCCACAGTTCATAGATGGCATCGTAGTCATCAATTGTAACTTTCCTGATCGAATAATCCATGCGATTCCCCTTCTGTATCATTAACCCGAACCTGTCTTCTGCCGCTCCTCTATCCATGAAAAGAATTTATCCAGTCCCCTGTTCTCTTCTCTGGTCTCCAGAAACATCCCGGCCGTATACCATGAATGTGTGTTTTTCTTATCTGTCACGCTGTACAGTTCACAGTCGTTGCCCAGCTCCTCAGCCCTCTTTGCATAATCTTCAGCACAGGCGTATTCGATCAATCCGTCATGCTTACTCTGAATCAGCAGCATGGGAATATGGCTCTTACCCATTAAAGCAGCCGGCTCACCGTTTCGTCTGTCATAATCCTTTTTAAAGAGCTGTCCCAGCAGAAGCTTAATCGTCAGGCCCTGATCTTCTCTGAAACTATATGGTCCGCCGGAACCGATAAACCCGATAATGTTTGAAACATCAACATCATATTTTTCCTGAACCTTTCGGCAGTAACACATGATGGATGTCAGGTGGGCGCCGGCCGACGGACCGGCGACGATAATCTCTGACACATCAATCCCTTTCTCTTTCAGATAGCTGATCGCGGTATTGTATGCCTTACAAACGTCCTTAATCTGGCAGGGATACTTATACTTCGGAGATAATCTGTAGCCCAGAGAAATAAAGCGATATCCCTGACCGCAGACACACTGCCCCACGTAATCAAAGAACCTGGGATTGCCTGCATTCCAGCCGCCGCCATGAACCCATATGATGATCTTGTTACTGATAATCCTGTCCGGTTCATAATACAGGAAATACTGGTCCCTGTTTTTTCCATATGAAACCGATACAGGCGTGACCTTTTTCTTAACCTGAAACATCTTTCTGTAAAGTCCGAAGTAACTCAGGCTCTCACGCAAATAATCATTCATGCCCTGATTCTCGCTTTGCTTCCAACTCCTTAATTTTATTTACTGCAGTTTATAATGCATGAAGTTATTGTTCTTAACAAACCCAAAATCCGTGTACAGCAGTACGCCCATATCCGATGCAGTAATCTGTACTGTACCGCATCCATAGTCTCTGGCTTCGTCTATTACTCTGGATAAAAGTTCCTTCGCAATCCCCATACGGCGGTAATCCGGATCTGTAAACATACTTGATAACAGTCCGATCCTCCCATTCGGGCAGCCGAAATATGGCGGTTTCTCTACAAATGACATGCCGCTGGTCCCTACGATCCTGTCACCGTCCATCGCCAGCCACGAGACAAATGTCCCGTCTGCCATATGGCGACTGTAGTAATCATGCAGAGCCGGAACCAGATCAATGTCTTCTGTCGCGCCTTCTTCCCGAAGCTGCTGGATGCGCATCTCTATAAAGGTATCTAATTCATTCTCCGTGAGTTTTTGATATCTGACCATTTTTCATTTCCTTTTATTGAAAAAACTAACCCTCTATGCTGTTGTATCCTGACATGTGTAACCACATTGTCTGTCAAGGCATAAGGTTTGGGATTTGGAAATAATATTAAATAATTATACTCTTCATACCAAAAACTGTCACCGTCTCATATCGTACGCTGCTCCTTACAAGCAAAAATCCTGCACCGCCAGCGATATGTGATCACTGCGATACAGGATACTGTATTGGGAGGGAGACCCGCGGGCTTTTCGCCCGTCGGAGGTTGTATTTAATTAAAATCTATGTTAATCAGCGAAGGAATCCTGCGTTGACCCATCCGTTGCAGCCGTACTTCGGGCTGTAGACGAATACGTAGCTTCCTGCTGCTCCGCTGCCCTGGATCTCGACCTGGTCACCGGTATGCAGCTGGCCAATCTCGTTCGACTGGTCATAAGTGCAATCCCTTCTCAGTGCCAGATATCCGGAGTCAACCTTGACCGTCTTCCATGCGCCGGTCTGGTTGTTCATGTTTGCTGCGGTTCCGGTCCAGTTGTTATCGAAGTAGCTCTGGGTGGAGCTGTAATTCTGAGTCTGTGCCGCCGGCTTTGCCTGCTGCTTAGCTACGAATGTGCTTCCCAGGTTCCCGCCGTGGATGTATCCGGTCTTGCCGTTGTAGCGGATCAAATCCCAGCCGTTGGTGGATCCGAGAACCTCGACCTCTGCGCCTGCCGGTACGCTGCCGATGCTTGCGCAGGTCTTGCTCGCTCCGCTGCGGAAGTTCATATCTGTCTGTACATACTGTCCTGCGAATGCGGTTGCAGATGCTGTGATAACGGTTGCTGCCATAACTGCTCCGACTACAAGATTTCTAAGTGACTTTTTCATTTTCATTTCCTCCTTGATGTTTTCGATCTATTCGAAATTTGTTTTTTTCTTTTGATGAACACATCTTAACAGGAGGAATGTCACATTAATGTCACAGAGCAAAAAACCGTTCAAAATGCCGTTCAATCTTTGCAGATGCTGCCATTTAGGCTGTAATTTCTCAGTATGTCCAGCCCGAGCAGAAGAGCTTTTTCATGCGATCCCACCCCAAAGTCTCTTGCATCATATTCATGGACATTCGCCAGAGTATCTGCAGTAAATAAAAACTGGCCGAACTTAGCACCGCGTTTCCTGCTGCATGCAGCAAGCGCAGCACATTCCATCTCAACTACAGAACAGCCCTCTTCCAGCCGGTACCTGACCATGTCTTTTGTCTCGCGGAAGAAACCGTCTGTTGACCAGGTGATGCATGTCACAAAAGGAAGATTGTGTTTCCTGAAGGTTTCTTCCATTACAGCAATCGGTTCTTCATCAAGTTCTATATATCTTGATGCAGGTAGGTAGTGATACGATGTACCTTCCGCCCTGAGCGCCTTTGTCGGAACCATAAATGCATTTTCCTCAAGGTCTGCCAGGACTCCGCAGGATCCGACAGCAATTATCTTTTTGCAGCCGCAGCTGATCAGAGTATCCAGAACCTGGGCTGAAGCTGCTGCTCCGATAGGAGACTGAACCAGACATATGTCTTCTTTCTCTTCGTGCAGCACATAGATCTCTATGTCGTATGAAACCGTTTGAAAGATCTCAACCACCTCAGCATTCTGTTCCTTCGCATATTTATGGACAATGTCTCCGAGAAAAGCGAATAGACATTTCTCAGGCAATCTGCCTGCGGTCCAGTCATGATCGGGTGGTATAATCTCCGGTGAACTGTCATCATATTCCAGAATCGGAATCTCATTTTTAACAATCATCATATTCTCCCGTAAACTTTTTAACCATTATACTTCTGTTTTATTTCCTGCATCTAAAACATCCGATCCCTTCCACCATCGTGACTTCCGCTTTCTTGTAAAGCCCGGATAGCCGGGTGCGAAGGCTCTGCCTGGTTTCATAAGGCGGTGTGAAAAATCCCTTCGGCTGATACAGGTGTCTGATGAACCAATCTGTCCGCTTATGACCGCCCTGCACATAGAAACAGCCGCAGAAGATTCCGCCCGGTTTCAGCACCCGCCAGGTTTCGCGGTAAGCGGCTTCCTTATCCGGGAAAGCATGAAAACCGTTGAGAGACAGCACAATATCAAAGCTCTCATCTTCGAATGGCAAAGCACCGACATCACCCTGCAGGAAGGTGATATTTTTGATTCCTGCGTTTTTCGCTTTTTCCTGTGCTGAGGCCATCATATTCTCTGAATAGTCCAGGCATGTGATGTCCGCATCCGGAAGATCGCGGTAGACCGGCATGGTAAGTATGCCGGTCCCGACAGGGACCTCTAAAAGTTTCCCTGAGAAGTCCTCCGGAATCCCGGACAGTGCTTTCTCCAGATACCGAAGGTTCTTTTCTCCGTCCATGTTCCATATGATCCGGCAGATCAACTTTCCTGCAAAGGTGGAATATGTCATCATCCCGTCGTAGAAGCTGGCATGACCGCCCGTCATCTTATATGCGCCTTTAATCTGTTCTTTTCGAGTCATATTTAATCCTCTGAAAAAGCCTGAAGCAAATCCCATTTTCATCTGCTTATATGCAAACCATAATGATTTCCTTATGATACCGGATCGGTCACTCCCATAAACTCATCGATTGCCTTCAGCACCGGAGCGGTATACTGCTCTCCGCCAAAGAGCCACTGTTCATGCGGACTGACGTGATAGATGTTGAACATCGGCTCTGCGGGTTCATAGCCGTTGGCTTCCATCCATGCGATGACAGCAGCGTAGACGTCCGTAATCTGGGTATAGCTTCCCTGGTAGGTGCAGCTGGCCACCGTTACCTCCGGAAGTGTGCGGAACTTCACGTGCTCCGTGTCGGGACAACTGCCCTTTACGGTCTTCCAGGCCATCATCTCCACGTTTTCTTCCTTGTACTCGCCGTCGAGATAGGTCACCGCGCACAGGCAGGGATCATCCTCCACGAGGTTCATCCGGCAGGTTTCTTCTGTCATCTTTCCCCAAATGATTCCTTCATCTTCGTAGCGGGGAATGGTCATATGAACAGTCGCGGCATAGCGTTCAGGGATGGTCTTGAGGGTTACGTTATAACTCATGTCTTCTTCCTTTCTCAGCCTTTTCCGGGCTGCGTCCAGAAGCGTCAGCTTATATGCTGTATCCTTTGATAAGGCCTCCAGTTCTTCCTGTCTGGCAGAAAAGAACGGTTCCAGTTTCTCGCGATCATCATAGACTTCAAGGATCCTGACGATATCCGCAAGGGAAAAGCCCATATCCTTCAGGGCGGCAATGCGGCCCGCTATAGGGAGCTGATCCTCTCTGTAATACCGATAATCCGTGGAGCGATCGATCTTCGCTGGTTTCAACAGGCCGATCTCATCATAGTGGCGGAGCATTCTGACGCTGACTCTGGACAGTTTTGAAAATTCTCCGATCTTCAGCATGGCGGTACCTCCTGTTGCTGTT